>NZ_MUKP01000003.1 GCF_002081715.1 Nocardia donostiensis
AGGCGTACACGTCGGCTACGGCTGCCTGGTTCGCCTACCGTAGCCCGCCCACAGCCCCCGACACCCACCGATCGAATGCGAGCAACCGCAGGGGCGGACACGACCCGGAGTAGCACGCCCGCCCGGTAATGAAGACGGCCCCCGCCCACAGCAATGCGGAGGTACACAGGCCGTACGCCCGGAGCAAAGGCGGTAGCTAGGCAGGTTGCACCCTGTCGAGCGAACGCGTAGCGCGTGACCGGGAGCGCGGGCGGAAAGGTACGCAAGCCGCACACCCGGAGCAAAAGCGGTAGCTAGGCATACCCCTCACAGCCGCAATCATGGAAGGTACACAGAAAGGCGCACGGGCCGCAGCGAAGGCGAAGGTTACGCCCAGGGAACGCGGCAGGAGTCCGTGCTGAATCCCTGCGCGGTGATGCCCAGTGCGGTGTAGATGCGGGACCGCTCGTTCTCCAACGCGATGTGATAGGTCAGTTCGATGACGCCTTCCCGGCCGAACCGTCGTTCCAGGTCGGTGACTTGTTCATCGGTGACGGTGGTCGGGGTGGCGGTCATCGCGTCGGCGTAGGCGATCGCGGCGCGCTCGTCGTCGCTGTAGTGCGGTGAGGTCGCATAGTCGGCGATGTGTTCGAGCCGGTCGATGTCCAGGCCTTCCAATCGGCTGAGCATGGTGCCGAAGTCGATGCACCAGGAGCAGCCGATGGTCCAGGCGACGCGGTATACCGCGATTTCGCGGACGTTGACGGGCAGTGTTCTGGACACTTTTTCCACTATCACCTCGTGTACGCCTGCGGCGATGGTGAGTCCGGCGTGGTGGGCTGATACCGCGAACGGTTCGGGAACTTCACCGAACCTGCGCTTGGTGATCCGGTACATCAGCCGGGTCAGCAGACCGGCGTCGTCGGGTTTGACGGCGGGGATGCGGGTTGCGCTCATGATGAGCCTCCTTCGTTCGAGCAACTGGTCCTACTGCTCGGACGAGGAGTCGCCCCGCCGTGTGACGGCTCGAGAGTGTGAGCCGCCACACGGCGGATATCAGGCGGGTTCGACGTTCAGGTCGTCCGGCCCCCAGTAGGCCCGCATATGGACGATTCTGCCCTCATCGTCGAATTCCATCACATCGATCGGGTGCAAGGTGATCCGCTGTTCGGCAGCTTTGGTGACCAGTGTGAACATGAAGGCCGCGTGGTTGCCGGTGATGCGGATGGTGTCGGGGTGGATCGAGGTCTCCCGTTCCAGGTTGGCCAGCACGGTGTAGAACTCGCGAATCGCGTCCCGGCCTTGCTTCGGCGGGGTCCCGATCGGGTCCTCGACGGTCGCGTCGGGGGCATAGAGGTCGACGATCGCCTCGGTGGGGCCGCTGCCCACTAGTTTCACGTACTGTTCCACCACATCGCGGATCTGTCGCGCCATCCGAACTCCTACCGAATTGAAACGTGTTTCAGTTTCGCACTGTAGCAGTACCCACCGCATCGTGATCTGTGATCGCGATGATCCGCATACGCCGCTGTTCGGTTGTGTCGGCGCACCGGTCGTGCGGGGCTGGATATCGGAGCCGGATGCCGCCGGGTGGCCATCACCTGGTCCGAGCCGGGAAGCGCCGTTGATTCCCTCGGTTCGCCGTTGAACCTGCCTCCCGCGCGAAGTACGTCTGCTGGTGGTGTCGGAGCGCGCAGCCCGCATGTTACGCATTCCGGCGACTCGGCTCACAATGGAAAAACATCGCTATAACCGCCGGTACGGCCGGTGTGTCGGCCGGTTGCTGTCGGTATGGTGCTGTTGAATCGGTCCGGTCAACCAGATGTTCGAGTGATGAGTGAAAGCGGAGGAGAAATGGCACTGCCTACCATGACCGCAGAACAACGCACCGAGGCGTTGGCCAAAGCGGCGGCGGTCCGCAAGGCACGCTCCGAACTGATCGGCAAGGTCAAGGACGGCAAAGTCTCGGTCGAAGACCTGTTGAACAAAGCCGACACCGACGACCTGGTCAAAAAGACCAAGGTCGCCGCGGTGATCAAGGCGCTGCCCGGCGTCGGCCCAGTGAAAGCGGCCAAACTGCTCGATCAGGCCGAGATCCCCGAGGATCGCCGCATCGGCGGTCTGGGCGCCCGCCAGCGAGCCGCACTGCTGGAGGCGCTCGCAGGCTGAATGCCCGAGCGGGGGCTCGCTTGTTCAGTGGAGCACGGGCGGCCCCCGGCCGCCCGTCCCGGGAAGAAACCGACCTGCGGTGACGCGGTCGCCGTCTGACCCACCTGAACCGGTGCTCGCCGGTGGTCAGGCGGGGTGGGCTCGCGATGCCGGAATCGCGACGATGCGCTCGGGATGGCTGTAGATGTTCATGGTGTCGCCGCGCAGGAACCCGATGAGCGTCAGGCCGGCATCGACGGCCAGATCCACCGCGAGGGAACTGGGCGCCGAGACCGCGGCCAGCACCGGGATACCGGCCTGTACCGCTTTCTGGGCGAGTTCGAAGGATGCCCGGCCGCTGACCATGAGCACCAGGTCGGCGGCGGGCAGCCGATTCTCCCGCAACGCCCAGCCGATCACCTTGTCCACCGCGTTATGCCTGCCGATGTCCTCCCGGACCGCCAGTGCGACGCCGTCCGCGGTGAACAGACCAGCCGCATGCAGGCCGCCGGTGGCCTCGAACACCGACTGCCTGCCGCGGAGTGTGCCGGGCATCGCGGCCAGGACCTCGGTGTCGACAAGCGGCTCCGGTGCAGCCAGGGGGAACCGGGACCGTTGCCGGACCTCGTCCAAAGCGGTTTTCCCGCACAGCCCGCAGGCGCCGGTGGTGAGGAAGTTGCGGGTGGTAACCCGGGCAGCCGGGGTGCGCAGGGCGACATCCAGGACGTTGTAGGTATTGCGGCCCTCGTCATCGGTTCCGGCGCAATACCGTGCGGCGACGACATCGTCGGCGGCTCCGATCACCGACTCGGTGAACAAGAAACCGTGCGCTAAATCGATATCGTTGCCCGGGGTGCGCATGGTGACTGTCAACGATCGCCCGTCCAGCCGGATCTCCAGCGGTTCCTCCACCGCCAAGGTGTCGGGGCGCTGGATCTGGCCTGCCGGTGAGATGCGGCGCATCCGGCGCCGCGCGGTGACCCGGCTCATAGTTCGCTGCGCTCCAGGCGGATGGTGATCGCCTTGGATACCGGGGTGTTCGATCGTGCCGCAACGTGATCCAGCGGAACCAGCGGATTGGTTTCGGGGTAGTAGGCGGCGGCGTTACCGCGCGGAGTCGGATAGGCGACCAGCCGGAACCCCTCGACGCGGCGCGCCACCCCATCGGTCCATTCGGACACCACATCCACCAGATCACCGTCGGCGAAACCGAATTCGGCGATGTCGTCGGCATTGACCAGCACGACCTTCCGGCCGCCGCGCACCCCGCGGTAGCGATCGTCCAGCCCGTAGACGGTGGTGTTGTACTGGTCGTGACTGCGCAGGGTCTGCAGGATCAGCCGGCCCGGTGGGGTGGGTGTCCAGACCAGTTCGTTCACCGCGAAATTCGCTTTACCGGTGGCGGTGTGGAACTCGCGGGCATCGCGCGGCGGATGCGGCAGGACGAAACCGTTGCGGTGGCGCACCCGTGTGTTGTAGTCGGCGCAGCCGGGCACCACCTTGGCGATGGCGTCACGGATC
The DNA here is from genome assembly GCF_002081715.1 of Nocardia donostiensis. Taxonomy (GTDB): domain Bacteria; phylum Actinomycetota; class Actinomycetes; order Mycobacteriales; family Mycobacteriaceae; genus Nocardia; species Nocardia donostiensis. The sequence goes on from NZ_MUKP01000003.1 coordinate 3,649, forward strand.
AGGTCGTAGTCATTGCGGAAATCGTTCCATGGCACCGGATGTTGCGACCCGAACAGTTCGGCGGCGAGCTCGCACACGATGGCCACTTCACTGCGCAGCTGCTTGCTCACCGGTTTCAGCCGCCCGGTGGACAGATGCACCATCGACATCGAATCCTCCACCGATACCCGCTGTTTCACGCCGTTCTGCACATCCAGATCGGTGCGGCCGAGGGTGGGCAGGATGAGCGCGGTCGCACCGTGCACGACATGGCTACGGTTGAGTTTGGTCGACACCTGCACCGTCAGTGCACAGTTGCGTAGTGCGGCCTCGGTGACTTCGGTATCGGGGGTGGCGGAGACGAAATTTCCGCCCATGCCGAAGAACACTTTCGCGTGGCCGTCACGCATGGCGCGGATCGCGGCGACGGTGTCGAACCCGTGCTTACGGGGGCTGGTGATACCGAATTCGGCATCCAGCGCCGCCAGGAAGGCCTCGGGCATTTGCTCCCAGATGCCCATGGTGCGGTCGCCTTGGACGTTCGAGTGCCCGCGCACCGGGCACACTCCCGCCCCGGGTTTGCCGATCATGCCGCGTGCCAGCAGCAGGTTGGTGATCTCCTCGATGGTGGCCACACCGTGCGCCTGCTGGGTCAGCCCCATCGCCCAGCAGACGATGATGTTCTTCGATTCTGCGAGTAGTCGTGCCGTGTGTTCGAGTTGGTCGCTGTGCAGCCCGGTCGCTTCGGCCACTACGTTCATATCGACCGCGCGGATGTGCTGTTCGTACTCGGAGAAGCCCGCGGTGCAGGTGTCGACGAACGAGCGGTCGATAACGGTGCCCGGCGCGCGGTCCTCGGCCTCGAACAGCAGTTTCGCCAGCCCCTGGAACAGCGCCATATCGCCGCCGAGCCGGATCTGCAGAAAATCGTCGGCGATCGGGACACCGCTGGTCAGGCCCTTGACTGTCTGCGGGTCACGGAAATTGATCAAACCGGTTTCCGGCAGCGGGTTGATCGCGACGATCCGTGCGCCCGAGGCCTTGGCGTCGGCGAGTGCGCTGAGCATCCGCGGATGGTTGGTGCCGGGGTTCTGGCCTGCGACGAGGATCAGGTCGGCGGCGGCGAAGTCATCGATCGACACCGAGCCCTTGCCGATGCCGATGGAGGCGGTCAGCGCGGCGCCGGAGGACTCATGGCACATATTCGAGCAATCGGGCAGGTTGTTCGTCCCGAAACTGCGCACCAGCAGCTGATACAGGAACGCGGTCTCGTTGGCGGTGCGGCCCGAGGTGTAGAACACCGCTTCGTCGGGGGAGTCCAGGGCGCGTAACTGCTCGGCGATCAAGCGGTAAGCGTCGGACCAGGAGATGGGGGAGTAGTGGGTGTCTCCGGGGCGCAGCACCATGGGCTCGGTCAGCCTGCCCTGCCTGCCGAGCCAGTAGCCGGTTTTTCCGGCTAGGTCCGCGATCGAGTGAGTGGCGAAGAACTCCGGTCCGACGGTATTGAGCGTCGCCTCCTCGGCCACTGCTTTCGCACCGTTTTCACAGAACTCGGCGGGCCGCCGATGTCCCGACGGCTCCGGCCAGGCACAGCCCGGACAGTCGAACCCGTGCACTTGGTTGACCCGCGCCAAGCTGCGCGCGGTACGGACGACCCCCATATCGGCGACCGCGCGGCCCAACGCCACCCCCACGGCGGTGACGCCGGCGGCCTGCTGCTTGGGTGGGGTGACGTGCAGTGCGGATTCGTCGATGTCTTCGGTGGGCGCGTTGCGGTGCATATGTCTATTGTCCACTTCACACTTAGGTCCCGACCGTTCGGTATCTCTATGGAGGATCTTACCGGCCTGGACAGGGGTGGTCAGCCTGGTTGTGACGGATGGTCGCGTTGGTAGGTGAGGACCTGCTCACTGATGCGGACGCGTGCGCCCGGCGGGAGTTCGGTCGGCGACCGGCCGATGCGGGTCCAGCGCGGCGAGCCGGGCGTGGAGACGAAAGTGCCCGAGGTGGTGCCCGCATCGCGGATGTAGACCTTGCCGCCGTCGACGGATACGTAGGCGTGCACGCGGGAGATGTGGCGGTCGCGTTGCAGCACGATCGGGGCGGCGGTGGCGCGACGAACCGATTCGTCGGCGGAGGGGCCACGGCCGATGACGTAAGGGCGGTCCAGTGGGTAGGCGGCGCCGTCCTCGGCGATCAGGGCAGGCGAGGCCGTCGTGTCGCGACCTGTACCTAGGGCGGACGTGCCGGGCAAGTGCGAGGTTTTGCCCGCGCCGAGCGCCGGGCGAGGTCTGCGGCGGAGAGAGTCGTGCGGGCCTGCTTTGCGCAGAGCGATGGGTTCTGGTGCGGCGGTGGGGCGCAACGCGGCAGGCGCCTGCGACCAGGCCAGCGATATCGGCTGAGCGGCTACCGGCTCCGGGACGGCGGACGGCTCGGCCACCGGGGAAGGTTCGGCGACGGCCCTGGTCCGGGTGTGCTCGGCCGGGTCGGGATCGGCGGCGGCGAGCCCGGCTGGGGCGGTCGCAGGCGGTTGTGCTGTGGTGCCGGAGGAGTTCGCCGGCCGCGGGCTCGCCCCCGACGGTTTCTTACGGCTGCGCCGCACCCGCGCTGTGAGCACGAAACCACCCCCGGGGACGACCCCGGCGCGCAGGTCCGTGCGGGTACGGGCTTCGGGCTGCGCGGCGGTATCCGGTCCGACGGTGATGGTGCGGACCGGTTCGCGCACGATCTCGTCCACCCAGGTGAAGGCACGCGAACCGGTGAGTTTCCTGGTGCCTTCGGCGCCGGAGACGGTGGCGGCGACCGGGCCGCGCAACAAGATCAGGGTGCCGTCGTCGGTAGGTGCGACCACGCCGAATGACGGCGGCTGCGATCCGGCCCCGAACACCACTGCGGCCAGCCGTTGCGCGATCGCCGCACCGGGATGTTCGGTATCGGCGACCGCCTCGACGGCCCCGAGAATCCGATCGGTGGACGCGGTTTCCTCCGCGATGAAGACGACGACGCCGCCGAACCGCGCGACCAGGCCTTCGCCCGGCACGATTCCGGCGGTCGATGACTCGCTGCGCACCCGCGCCTCCTTCCTGGCGCATCACCGCGTCCAGCATAGAGGCCCGGCGCATATTGTTACCGAATCATGATCCGATCCGCTGCCACCGCCGATATCCCGATCCTGCGTGAGCTCGAACGTGCCGCAGGGAAGCCGTTCGCCGATATCGGTATGACCGCAGTCGCCGAGGACGAGCCGCCCTCGGCGGACACCCTGCGCGAGTTCGTCGAGGCGGGCCGCGCCTGGGTATGGATCGCTGCGGGAACCCCGGTCGCGTACCTGATCGCCGCCGTTGTCGACGGCAACGCCCATATCGAGCAGGTGTCGGTGCATCCAGCCCATCGCGGCGAACGGATCGGCCGACGGCTCATCGACCACGCGATGAACTGGACTCGCGACAAGGGCCTACCCGCAATCACCTTGACGACCTTCACCGAGGTGCCATGGAACGGCCCGTACTACGAAACCCTGGGCTTCCGCTACCTGGACATTGCCGAGGAGACGCCGGGACTGCGCGCCATCCGCGCCGCAGAAGACGCCCACGGCCTCGACCACTGGCCACGCGCCTGCATGCGCGCCGAAGTGTACTGATTCACGCACAAGCCGCCGCGAAGTCGCAGGTAGGCATGAACGCCACGACCGGAGCGAATGCGAAGGTACGCATCCCGCATGGTCGGGGCCAAGGCGGTAGGTAGGCGGGCCGAGCTCAGCCGTGCGTATGTGGGAGGTACACATGATGCGCATGGCCGGGGCGAATGTGGAGGTACGCATCCCGCATGGTCGGAGCCAACGCGGTAGATAAGTGGCCCGAGTTCAGTCGTGCATATGCGGGAGGTACGCATAAGGGCGCACAGCTGGGAGTGAGGGCAGGGCGGTGCGCAGGCCGCGCGGTCGGAGTCAAGGCGGTAGGTAGGCGGGCCGAGCTCAGCCGTGCGTATGTGGGAGGTACACATAAATGCGCATGGCCGGAGCGAATGCGGAGGTACGCCCGGAGCGAATGCGGAGGTACGCCTATTGCGCTGATGCGATGGCCGCCCGGGCGGCGGGTAGGGCTGCGGTGCGGTCTTCGGGGACCAGGCCGATGCGGGTGCGGCGGTCGAGGAGGTCGTCGGGGTCGAGGGCGCCTTCCCGGTGTACCGCCCAGGTGAATTCGGCGGTGATGACGTCGCTTCCTGGAGCGACCGGTTCGGCCAGTGCGGGATCGGTGGTGGCGAGTTCGGCGATGGCGGTGGCTTCGCTGCCGTAGCGCTCGATCAGGATCGGCGGTGCTGTCATGTGGTCGCGGGCCGGGCCGGAGGTGGCGCCGACCAGCGCGAGGTGGCGGGTGCGGCAGGGGCCTGCGGGGATATCGGCGTGCGTGATGGCGGCGTCGACGGCGTCGGCGGCCATTTTCCGGTAGGTGGTGAGTTTGCCGCCGACCACCGTGATCACTCCGTTGGGGGAGGTGAGGACGGCGTGCTCGCGGGAGATATCGGCGGTGCTGTCGGTGCCGGTGCGCAGCAGCGGGCGCAGCCCGGCGAAACTGCCGCGGATATCGGCGCGGGTCAGCGGTGCGCGCAGCACCGTGTTGACTGTGTCGAGCAGGAAGCCGATTTCGTCGTCGGTCGGGCGGGGCTCGTCGGGGACCGGGCCGGGGGCGTCCTCGTCGGTCAGGCCCAGATACACCCGGCCGTGCGGGGCCGGGAGGGCGAAGACGAAGCGGCCGAACGTGCCGGGCACCGGGACGGTCAGCGATGCGGTGAGCCCGCCGAAAGCGGCGGCATCGAACACCAGGTGGGTGCCTCGGCTCGGGCGTAGCTCGATACTGGGGTCCACCTGGTCGGCCCACACCCCGGTCGCGTTGATCACGGCACGGGGCCGCACAGTCAGCGTTTCGCCGGTACGGGTGTCGCGCAGTGTGGCGGTGTCCCCGCCGACCGCGGCGGCCTCGACCCGGGTGAGCACGGTAGCGCCTGCGGCCGCCGCGGTACGGGCCAGCCCGACGACCAGCCGGGCATCATCGACGAGTTGGCCGTCCCAGGCCTGCAGCCCGCCGCGCAGTCCGCTGCGCCGCACTGTCGGCGCCAGACGCAGCGCTTCGGCCGATGACACCCGCCGCGACCGCGGTAGCAGCGCCGACGGTGTCCCGGCACTGGCGCGCAGCAGATCGCCCGCCACGAAACCGGCCCGGATAACCGCACGATGGGCTATACCGATATCCGGTAGCAGCGGAACCAGCTGCGGTAGCGGCCGCACCAGATGGGGTGCGGTGCTGCCGATCAGGATGCCGCGCTCCACCGCGCTCTCATGGGCGATACCGACGTGCCCGCCCGCTAGATAGCGCAACCCGCCGTGTACCAGTTTCGAACTCCACCGGCTGGTGCCGAATGCGAAGTCGTGCCGTTCCACCAGTACGGTGCGCAGTCCGCGGGTGGCGGCGTCCAGCGCGACCCCCGTTCCGGTCACACCGCCGCCGATCACCAGCACGTCGATATCGGGGGCGTCGCCGAGCGCGGTGAGCTCACGGGCCCGCCGCGCCGCGTTCAGCGCCGAACTCGCTCCACCGTTCGGGTATCCGGTCATAGCAGGCCCCTTTCGTTCCAGTGCTCGCGCACGTATCGGAAGTCGACTTATCGACGTTGTCGTTCGGCGGGTTCGCCGCGGTTGAAGCTGGTTCGTTGTACTCCCGGCCCGCGCAGGCCTCCAGGGAGTTCGCTGCCCCGGGCCGAAGGTGACTGGGCCGGCAGCTCCACCCAGGCCGGTGCCGCCGTAGCGCGCCCGGTGAGTGAGCAACCGACAGATGGACGCCAGGATCCGATCCGTCGCCGATTCCGGGGGCGCGGAGGGGGACGGCCGGTGCTCGCCTCACTGTGGAACGGGCCCCTCGGCGGCTGCCTGGTCGACGCGCTGGTGTGTTCGGCACGCATCCGAAGCCGAACGGGGGTGTGTGTGCGCCGTCTGCGCTGCAGGGGGCAGTGCAGGTTTCGTGCGGATCGCGTTCATCGGGTGGGAGGCTCGGGGGCCGGGACGTCCCGCGTCGTGGCGGGGTCAACGGGGGCGAGGTAGGCGTCGACCGCGTGGAAGAGTTCGGTGCCCAGGTCGGGGCCGGGAAGGACCGGGGCCACCGTCGCTGCTGACTGGACTGCGGATTGGGCGATGAGCAGCAGCATGGTGGCCATATGTTCCGGGTCGCCGCGGCGGATCGAGCCGTCGTTCTGCCCGACGCGGATACCGGCGGCGAAGAGATCGATCAGGTGCCGCTGGTTGCGGCCGAGACGGCCGAAGACGTAGGTCAGCATCAGGTCGGTGTCGGTGCGGAAGATCTTCCGGAACAACGGGTTGGCGCGGATCGTGGCCGCGCCGTCGACGATGCCGCGGGTCAGTCTGGTCCGCCCCGGTCCCCGGTCGGGTACGGCGCTGCCGATGATGCCGCGCAACTCGCGGACCAGCAGTTCGGCGATCAGCGCTCCGGTGTCGGGCCAGCGCCGGTACACCGTCGGCCTGCTGACCTTCGCCCGGCGGGCCACCTCGGTGAGCGTGGTGCGCCGCACCCCGAACTCGGCCACGCAGTCCCGCGCCGCCGCCAGGATCGCCAGATCGACGGCGGCGGGCTCCGGGTCCTGGCCGCCGAGAGCGGATGCGGTGTCGGAATGCACGCCATCACCTCATAAGATTCTTACTGCTTGACAAACTATGTAAAACTGTAACGCATGGGCGACAGTCAGCAACCGTTTGGCACCGCGGGGACGTCTCCGGCAGACGTCTCCGGCGGTGTGCCGGCAGAGGGTATGGTGTGGGACGCTTGGGGCATCCCTGCCGGGCACAAGCCGTTGTCGGCGCAGATCCGAGGGTTGCTAGGACAGGTGTTCGGAGTGTCCGGGGAACCGGTGGCGCGCCGCGATGAGGGCGACGTGCCGCTGCGGGAACCGGCACTGTCCTCCGATCGGCGCGCCGGACTGGCCGCGATCGTCGGCGCCGACCACGTATCGACCGAACACCGCGACCGCTTGCGGCACGCAGGCGGAAAAAGCACTCTCGATCTGCTGCGACGCCGCGGTGACGGGCCGCAGGACGCCCCCGACGCCGTCGTCTTCCCGGCCGATCACGATCAGGTCCTCGCCGTGCTCGCCCACTGCTCCGGGCACGGGATCGCGGTGGTTCCGTTCGGTGGCGGCACCAGTGTGGTCGGCGGGCTCGATCCGGTGCGCGGGCGTTTCGAGACCGTTATCGCGCTGGATCTGCGCCGCCTGGACTCACTGATCGCGCTGGACCCGGTCAGCGGCACCGCGACCCTCGGGGCAGGTGTCACCGGTCCGCGTGCCGAACAGTTGCTCGGCACGCACGGTCTGTCGCTGGGCCACTTCCCGCAGAGCTTCGAATTCGCCAGCATCGGCGGGTTCGCCGCCACTCGGTCGTCGGGACAGGCGTCGGCAGGCTACGGCCGTTTCGACGACATGGTCCAGCATCTGTGCCTCGCCACCCCTGGCGGGACCGTGGAACTGGGCCGGGCTCCGGCCTCGGCTGCCGGGCCCGACCTGCGTGAGCTGTTCGTCGGCTCCGAAGGGACTCTCGGTGTGATCACCGAGGTCACGGTGCGCGTGCATCCCATACCGGAAACCGTTGCCTACCAAGCGTGGTCGTTCCCCGATTTCGACACCGGTGCGGCCGCGCTGCGCACCGTGGTGCAAACCGGCGCCGCTCCGACAGTGCTGCGCCTGTCCGACGAGGTCGAGACAGCGCTCAACCTGGCGCGGGCAGGCAGCATCGGGGGTGATGCGGTGTCCGGCTGTCTTGCGGTCACCACCGTCGAGGGCACCCGCGCGCATGTGGCGGCCCGCTGCGCCGAAGCCGCAGCGCTGCTGCGCGCCGCGGGCGGCACCGATCTGGGCGAAGCCCCGGCTCGGGAGTGGGAACACGGCCGTTTCGCCGCGCCCTACCTGCGCGATGCTCTGTTGGATCTGGGTGTGCTGTGCGAAACACTGGAGACCGCCACCAGCTGGGGCAACCTGGCCGCATTGAAGGAACAGGTCACCACCGCGCTGACCGAGGCGCTGACCGCGCAGCAGACACCACCGGTGGTGATGTGCCATATCTCGCATACGTACCCGACCGGCGCCTCGCTGTATTTCACCGTGCTCGCCAAGATGCTCGACGACCCGATCGCCCAGTGGCTGTCCGCGAAGACCGCCGCCGGTGACGCGATCATGGCCGCGGGCGGCACCATCACCCACCATCACGCGGTGGGGGCCGATCATCGAGACTGGCTTCCCGACGAAATCGGCAACCTGGGTGTTCGGGTGCTGCGGGCGGTGAAACAGGAAGTCGATCCGGCGGGCATCCTCAATCCGGGAAAGCTGTTGCCATGACCGAGCCTTCGGTACGCGAAGTGCGCGCGGTGACCGTGGTCACCAACCCGTCGTCCGGACACGGGAAGGGCGACGACGCGGCCGCCGCCGCCATCGCCCGGCTGTCGGAACGCGGTGTCGCGGTCACCGAGATCCGCGCCCCCTCGGCAGCGGAATCGCTACGGCAGCTCCAACGTTCGGTCGCGGGCGCGGTAGGTGGGCTGAAACCGAATGCGGTGGTCTGCGTGGGCGGGGACGGTATGGTCTCGACGGCATTGGGTGCACTCGCCCGCACCGGGGTGCCGTTGGCGCTGATACCGGGCGGCACCGGCAACGATCTGGCCCGCGAGTTCGGTATCCCGGCCGATGATCCCGCCGCCGCCGCCGATGTGGTGCTCGACGGCCGGATTCACGTGATCGACTTGGGCGAGATCGAAGCGCCGGATACTGCGCCGATGTTGTTCGCGACCGTGGCCTGCACCGGTTTCAGTGCCCGAGTCACCTTGCGGGCCAACCGGATGCGCTGGCCGCGTGGCCCCCTGCGCTACACCTTCGCCGCGGTGGCCGAACTCGCCCGCGGTTCCGCGGTACCCTATCGCATCGAGTTGCCGGACCAGACGGATTCGCGGCAGACGGTGTTCGAGACCGAGGCGGTGATGGTGGAGGTCGGCAATACCACCACCTACGGCGGCGGCATGCTGATCTGCCCGGACGCCGTCGCCGACGACGGTCTGCTCGACGTGACCGTGGTGGGTGCGGTGTCGCGACGGGAAATGCTGCGCCTGCTGCCAGCGCTGTCATCGGGGAAACGGATCGATCACCCAGCTGTCTCGCAGCATCGGGTCGAATGGCTGCGATTGTCGTCGCCCGGGGCGCCCGCGACCGCGGACGGGGAACCGGCGGGTGTGTTGCCGATCACGGTGCGTGCTGTGCCGGGCGCGCTGTCACTGCTGGTGCCCTGACCGGCATCGGCGATCGGGGGAGTGCTACCCCGCGAAGGAGATTCGTTGCAGATGGTCGACCGTGGACCGGTCCGCGATCACCAGTGACGCCGGGTTCGGGACGGGGTTGTGGCCGGAGTCGATCGCGTGCAGCATCCGCTGCCATCGCGAGCAGTGCAGTCGGAAAGAGAACCCGTTGATCCGCCGCCCGCGTGCGTACTGACCGGCCCTGGCGATGGAGGCGGGTACGTCGAGCAGGATCAGATGCAGTTCGCGGCCGTGTGCAGCAGCCCAGTGCGCGATCATCCGCCGCGCCCAGCCGAAAGTGGCGCATTCGTGGATCACCACCGGCCCGGCGTTATCGCGCAGCGCCCGCCGGATCCGCGTGTAATGCACCACATGCACCAGCGGACGCCACAGCGGATAGGGCAGTTTGTTCAGGCGCCGCCGCCACGCATTGCGGACGTGGTTGGAGTCGAGCACCATCGACCCGGACGGTCCGCGTGGCGGTTGTTCGGCATCGGCTGTGGAACTGAACAAAATTTTCAGCGCCGTGCTCTTACCCGCGCCGGGTACGCCCGCGATGATCAGTGCGGCAGTTGCGGAATAGCGCAGTTCACCGACCTGGTGATCGCGTAGGTCGTGCACCGCGTGGGGTGCGATGACATCGGAAATTCGTTCGGGGCCGCGGGATTCGGGTGGTGACAACGGTAGCGCGTCGAGCGGGGGGTTCACCCTTTCAGGTTCCCCAGTCCGGTCCGGATCGGCAACACCGGAGCCGCAACCCAGCTGCACCGAGCACGCTGGGCTGTGAGTTCGCCGACGAGAGTGCGCCGTGGACCGGCACCGATCCGGCCGGACGCCGCATCCTCGTTCCCACGCTGCCGGGAAGCTGAGAATTGTTTATGGATTCGCGGCCGCCCCGCCGAGCGGCGGTAGGCTGGGCGGCGAAGGCGAAGTCTTCGGTGTCCCTCATCCACCGAAGACTTCGCCTTCCTCTGCATCGGCGGCGCCTCGCCCCTGCGCAAAGCGGCTGGCATCGGCCACTAGAATCACGGCGTGACCAGCGCAGCCCCTGACAACACGCGTAATCGTGCCGATGCACTCCCCTCGAGCTGGAATCCCGGCGAGGTGGAGGCAGACCTGTACGAGCGCTGGGTAGCCGCTGGTTACTTCACCGCCGACCCGGCCAGCGGCAAACCGCCGTATTCGATCGTGCTGCCGCCGCCGAACGTCACCGGCACGCTGCACATGGGCCATGCCCTCGACCACACCCTCATGGACACCCTCGCCCGCCGCAAACGAATGCAGGGCTACGAGGTGCTGTGGCTGCCCGGGATGGACCACGCGGGTATCGCCACCCAGTCGGTGGTGGAAAAACAACTGGCCGTCGACGGCAAGACCAAGGAAGACCTCGGGCGTGAGCTGTTCGTGCAGCAGGTCTGGGATTGGAAACGCGAATCCGGCGGCGCCATCCAGGGCCAGATGCGCGCGCTCGGCGACAGCGTCGACTGGTCCCGCGACCGGTTCACCATGGACGAGGGTCTGTCCCGCGCGGTCCAAACGATCTTCAAGCGCCTCTACGATGCGGGCCTGATCTACCGGGCCGAACGTCTGGTGAACTGGTCGCCGGAACTGCGCACCGCCATCTCCGATATCGAGGTCAAATACGAAGACGTCGAAGGTGAGCTGGTGTCGCTGCGATACGGCTCTCTCGACGACGCGCAACCACATGTGATCGTCGCAACCACCCGGGTGGAGACGATGCTCGGTGATACGGCCGTCGCCGTGCACCCGGACGATCCGCGCTACCAGGCCCTGATCGGCACCACTCTGGAACATCCGATCACCGGCAGGCAGATCCCGGTGATCGCCGACAGCTACGTCGACCCCGAGTTCGGCTCCGGGGCGGTCAAGATCACCCCGGCGCACGACCCCAACGACTTCGAGATGGGGTTGCGGCACAACCTGCCGATGCCGTCGATCATGGACGAGCGCGGCCGGATCACCGGCACCGGTACCGAATTCGATGGTATGGACCGGTTCGAGGCGCGGGTGAAGGTGCGCGAGCGGCTCGCCGCCGAAGGGCGTGTGGTCGCCGAGAAACGCCCCTACGTGCACAGTGTCGGTCATTCCGAACGTAGCGGCGAACCGATCGAACCGCGGCTTTCCATGCAGTGGTGGGTGAAGGTGTCGTCGCTGGCCGAAGCGGCGGGCGACGCGGTGCGCAACGGCGCCACCGTGATCCACCCCGCCAGTCAGGAGCCGCGCTGGTTCGCGTGGGTCGACGATATGCACGACTGGTGTATCTCCCGGCAGCTGTGGTGGGGGCACCGTATCCCGATCTGGTACGGCCCCGAGGGGGAGGTGCTCTGCGTCGGCCCCGACGAGACCGCCCCCGAGGGCTGGGTGCAGGACCCGGACGTGCTCGACACCTGGTTCTCCTCCGGGCTGTGGCCGTTCTCCACCATGGGCTGGCCGGAGGCCACCGCCGAACTGCAACGGTTCTATCCGACGAGCGTGCTGGTCACCGGTTACGACATCCTGTTCTTCTGGGTGGCCAGAATGATGATGTTCGGCACTTTCGTCGCCGACGACCCGGCGATCACCGCAGGTAAGGGTGGCGCACCGCAGGTGCCCTTCAAAGACGTGTTCCTGCACGGCCTGATCCGCGACCAGTACGGCAAGAAGATGTCGAAGTCGCGCGGTAACGGTATCGACCCGTTGGACTGGATCAACGACTACGGCGCCGATGCGCTGCGGTTCACCCTGGCTCGCGGCGCGCAGCCGGGCGGCGACCTGTCGGTCGGTGAACCGCATGCGCTGGCCTCCCGCAGCTTCGTCACCAAACTGTTCAACGCGACCAAGTTCGCGCTGATGAACGGCGCATACCCCGGCGACCTGCCCGCCCGCGAGACGCTCACCGACCCCGACCGGTGGATCCTGGACCGGCTGGATCAGGTCCGTGCCGAGGTCGACGCCGCGTTCGACGCCTACGAATTCGGCAAGGCGTGCGAGGCGCTGTACCACTTCGCCTGGGACGAGTTGTGCGACTGGTATGTGGAACTGTCCAAGGCCCAGTTCGCCGCCGCCGATCGCGCCGAGTCCACTCGGGTGGTGCTGGGCACCGTGCTGGACGCCGTGCTGCGGCTACTGCACCCGGTGATCCCGTTTCTCACCGAATCGCTGTGGCAGGCGCTCACCGGCGGCGAATCCATCGTTGTCTCCGCCTGGCCGCAGCCCAGCGGTGTGCCCACCGACACCGCGGCCGCCCAGCGGGTCGCCGATACGCAGCGGCTGATCACCGAGATCCGCCGGTTCCGCAGCGACCAGGGCCTGGCCGATAAACAGAAGGTGGCCGCCATGGTGATCGGCCTCGATGAGGCGGGTCTGGCGCATCTGCACGATTCGGTGGCCAACCTGGCCCGGCTCACCGAACCCGGCGACGGTTTTGCTGCCACCGCCTCGGTCGAGGTGCGACTCAGCACGACAACGGTGACCGTGGAGGTGGACACCTCGGGGGCGGTCGACTTGGTCGCCGAACGCCGCAGGCTGGAGAAGGACCTCGCCGCAGCCCAGAAGGAGCTGGCGGGCACCACGGCCAAACTCGGCAACGAAGCGTTCCTGGCCAAAGCGCCCGAACCCGTGGTGACCAAGATCAGGGACCGCCGGGACGTCGCCGCCGCCGAAGTGGAACGCATCGGCGCCCGATTGGCGGAGCTGAGCGGCAAGTGAACGACCGCGCCGACAACACCGAACCGGAGCCGCAGCACGGTGCCGCAGACCGGCTCGGTTCCGGGCCGTCGCCGGTCGAATTGGCCGAAATGGCGCTGGTCGAAGCCGAACTCGACCAGCGCTGGCCGGAAACCAAGATCGAGCCCTCGCTGGCCAGGATCGCCGCGCTGATGGACCTGCTCGGGTCGCCGCAGCGCGGCTATCCGGCGATTCACGTCGCCGGAACCAACGGCAAGACCTCGGTTACCAGAATGATCGACGCGTTGCTGACCGCGCTGCACCGGCGCACCGGACGGTTCACCAGCCCGCATCTGCAGCTGGCCACCGAACGCATCAGCATCGATAACGCGCCGATCTCACCGGGGCGCTATGTGGAGCTGTACCGCGAACTGCAGCCCTATCTCGAGATGATCGACACACAGTCGGCTGCTTCCGGTGGCCCGGCGATGAGCAAATTCGAAGTGCTCACCGCCATGGCATTCGCCGCGTTCGCGGAAGCGCCGGTCGACGTCGCGGTGGTGGAAACCGGGATGGGTGGTACCTGGGACGCCACCAACGTCATCGACGGGCAGGTCGCGGTGATCACACCGATCGGCCTCGACCACACCGACTACCTCGGCCCCGACCTCACCGCCATCGCCGGGGAGAAGGCCGGGATCATCAAACGAGCACCGGAGAGCCTGATCCCCCAGGACACCGTCGCGGTCATCGCCGAACAGGACCCGGAGGCGATGACCGTGCTGCTGCGCCGCACGGTCGAAGCCGATGCCGCGGTGGCCCGAGCGGGCGCGGAATTCCAGGTGCTGACCCGGCAGGTCGCCGTCGGCGGGCAACAGCTGCAATTGCAGGGGCTCGGCGGGGTCTACGACGAGATCTTCCTGCCGCTGCACGGTGAGCACCAGGCGCACAACGCCGCGGTGGCGCTGGCCGCGGTGGAGGCGTTCTTCGGGGCAGGCGCGCAGCGGCAGCTCGACATCGACGCGGTACGCGCCGGTTTCGCGAGCGTCACCAGCCCGGGCAGGCTGGAACGGATGCGCAACGCACCCACCATCTTCATCGACGCCGCGCACAACCCGGCCGGGGCCACAGCGCTGGCCGCCACCCTGTCTGCGGAGTTCGATTTCCGCAAACTGGTCGGCGTGGTCGCGGTACTCGGCGACAAGGACGCCGCGGGCATTCTGACCGCCCTGGAACCGGTGTTCGACGAGATCGTGGTCACCAGCAACGGCTCGCCGCGCGCCCTGAGCGTCGACACCCTGGCCGATCTGGCCGTTCAGCGGTTCGGGGACGAGCGCGTGGTGACCGCACCCACCCTGCCCGACGCACTGGAGACCGCCATCGCCATAGCCGAGGAGGCGGGAGAGCCGGGTGAGATGGTGTCCGGCGCCGGTGTCGTAGTGACCGGCTCGGTGGTCACAGCGGGCGCTGCCCGCGCCCTGTTCGGAAAGGAACCGGCATGAGTGGTCAGCGACCGGAGGAGGGGGCGGAGCGTAACCACGAAGGTCGCCCTGCTATCACACCGCCCGACCCGTGGAAGGGGCTGCGCGGTGTGATGGCGGGCGCCCTGATCCTCGAGGCGATCACGGTGCTGCTCGCGCTCCCCGTGGTCGCCGACGTCGGCGGCGGAGTGACCTGGCTATCCGGTGGTTACCTGGTGCTGCTGGCGCTGGTGATGGTGGCCGGTGCGGGACTGCAGCGGCGCTCGTGGGCCATCCCGTTCAACCTCGGGCTGCAGGTGCTGGTGCTGCTCGGTGGGTTCATCCACATCTCCATCGTGATCATCGGTGTGGTGTTCGTTGCCGTCTGGGCCTTCATCCTGGTGCTGCGCGCCGACGTCAAACGGCGGATGGAGCGGGGGCAGCTGCCGAGCCAGCGGATATCGCGGCAGTCTTGACATCGCTTGTCGGTGGGCCACGGTTCGGTGACCAGGGGGGCAGCCCATTAAGCTGTGCGCTGTGACAGAGCAGACTTTGGTTCTCATCAAGCCGGACGGTGTGTCCCGCGGCCTCGTCGGCGAGGTGCTCAACCGCATCGAGCGCAGGGGTCTCGGGCTCGCCGCTCTGCAGTTGAAGCATGTATCGCAGGAGCTGGCCGGACAGCACTACGCCGAGCACGAGGGCAAACCGTTCTTCGGTTCGCTGATCGAATTCATCACCTCCGGCCCTGTGGTGGCCGCCGTGGTCGAGGGTCCGCACGCGATCGCCGCGTTCCGGCAGATCGCCGGCGGCACCGACCCCGTGAACAAGGCCGCGCCCGGTACCATCCGCGGCGATTTCGCCCTGGAAACGCAGGAAAATCTGGTCCACGGCTCCGATTCGCCCGACTCGGCCAAGCGCGAGATCGCGCTCTGGTTCCCCGACTTCCCGATCTGATATCCGGCCCGGTCCCGGCACTCGCCGACGCCCCAGCACAGCGCCGATGGCGAACCCTCGGCGCACCGTGTGGGATACTGGCAAGTGGTTGTGGCCGCGAAGGTCGCAATCGGATGACACACTGCGGTTCGATGCCGCCATCGCTGCCACGGACAGACAGCCGGTCTCATGGGCCGTCGCCCGGCACGCTGGATGAGCGCTCGTATCGCGGAGTTCAGCCATATGCCAGGCGCCGCGTGGCCAGTTAGCCCGACTGATGTTCGATGGAGATAACCGGGCACGCGGGGCGAGACCATTGACCTCGTGCCAACCGTGCGAGGCAGACGGACAGCGCCCCCGCGTCGGCCGCGTCACTCCCCCCGGGGAGGGACGCGCCCGGGGGCCCGAGGAGACTTCGTGGCCGATCAAGAGCCGCTGGACACAACATCACAGGATGCCGATCAATTGCCGGAGCGAATCCGAGTTCATGCGCTGGCCAAGCGGCTGGGGGTGACAAGCAAACGCATCCTCGCCAAACTCGCCGAGTTGGGGTTCCAGGTGCGCAGCCCCCAGTCGAACGTCGAGCGGGCCGTGGCCGAATCGGTCCGTGACTCGCTCACCACCTCCGACGAGGCGGCAAGCCCGGCAGCTGCGGCCGAGCCCGCCACGACCGTGCCCGGCGTCGCGGAATCGGCAGGCGAGGTGGCAGGGGCTGCTGCGGCTGCGGACAGCGTTCCGCAAACACCTGCCGAAGAGCCCGCTACCGGTTCCGGGCAAACCTCGGGTAGCCGAGCCGATACCGCTGCCGAACACGTGCCCGCATTCACCGGCGGTCTGTTCGCAAGTCCGATCCCAGAGGAACCGGCCGCCGCCGAACCTGTGGTGTTCGAATCCGCGGTCGTGGCCGCGCCGCTGTTCCTCTCCCCGGATGCCGCCGCAGCCGAGGAGCTGCGCAGGCAGCGCAGGGCTGAACGCGAAGCCGCCCGGGTCAGGGAAGCCGAGGCTGCTGAGGCCGAAGCCGATACAGAGTCCCGCGGTAACGGCGAGACCGAAACCGACGAGCAAACCATCGTCGAGCAGCAGGCCGAATCCGACGACCAGCCGCGGCGCAGGCGGCGCGGCAGGCGGGGACGCGGGCGTGGCCGGGGTGAACAGCCCACCGAGGCCGAAACCGACAGCGACACCGAGCGCAGCGAGGTAGCCGAATCCGACCAGGACGAGCAGGCCACCGAGGAGCGCGGCGCAGACAAGACCGACTCGACAACGGCTGCTGCGGCTGCTGTGTCTTCGGAGACCGAGGAGCCTTCAGGGGCGACCGAGAGCGCCGAATCGGGTGAGGACACCGAAACCCCAGAAGGCTCCAGCCGCAGACGGCGGCGCAGGCGCAGGCGCAAGGTCGTCGGTGAATCCGGCGCCGACAACGAGCCCGCCGACGACGACCCGCCCAATACCGTCGTGCACGAGCGCGAACCGCGGAACAAGAGCCGCGGCCGCGCCACCGTCGACGAGGTGCAGGGCATCAGTGGCTCGACCCGGCTGGAAGCCAAACGGCAGCGCCGTCGCGACGGCCGGGAAGCGGGCAGGCGCCGCCCGCCGATTCTGACCGAATCAGAATTCCTGGCCCGCCGCGAAGCGGTCGACCGGGTGATGGTGGTGCGGGAGAAGTCGTTCCCCGGGCATCCCACGGCCACTCAGGTCGCCGTGCTCGAGGACAACATCCTGGTCGAGCATTTCGTCACCAACACCGGCTCGCCGTCCATGGTCGGTAACGTCTACCTGGGCAAAGTGCAGAATGTGCTGCCCAGTATGGAAGCGGCGTTCGTCGATATCGGTCGCGGCCGCAACGGGGTGCTCTACGCCGGTGAGGTCAATTGGGAGGCCGCTGGGCTCGGCGGTAAAGAACGCAAGATCGAACAGGCGCTCAAACCGGGCGATCAGGTGCTGGTCCAGGTCAGCAAGGACCCGGTCGGGCACAAAGGCGCCCGACTGACCACCCAGATCAGCCTGGCGGGCCGGTTCCTGGTGTACGTGCCGGGCGGTACCTCCACCGGGATCAGTCGCAAACTGCCCGACACCGAACGCAAACGGCTCAAGGAGATCCTGCGCGAGATCGTCCCCGCCGATGCCGGTGTGATCATCCGCACCGCCTCCGAGGGGGTCAGCGAAGCTGAGCTGACCCGTGATGTGGAACGGTTGCAGACCACCTGGCGCACCATCGAAGAAGCGTCCACCCGCGATTCCGGTGCGCCGAAGACGCTGTACGAAGAGCCCGACCTGCTGGTCAAGGTCATTCGGGACCTGTTCAACGAGGACTTCTCCAAACTCGTCATCGAAGGCGAGCGGTCCTGGAGCACGGTGGAGAACTACATCCGCACCGTTGCCCCCGACCTGCTGTCGCGGGTGTCGCGGCATGAAAGCGGTACTGGTTCCCACCCCGGTGCGGATGTCTTCGAGACCTACCGCATCGACGAACAGCTCGCGAAGGCGCTCGATCGCAAGGTGTGGTTGCCGTCGGGCGGCACCCTCGTCATCGACCGCACCGAGGCGATGACGGTGATCGACGTCAACACCGGCAAGTTCACCGGTTCCGGCGGCGGCAATCTGGAGGAGACCGTCACGCGCAACAACCTCGAGGCCGCCGAGGAAATCGTGCGGCAGATGCGGTTGCGCGATATCGGCGGCATGATCGTCGTCGACTTCATCGATATGGTCCTCGAATCCAATCGGGACCTGGTGCTGCGCCGGCTCACCGAGGCGCTGGGCCGCGACCGCACCCGGCACCAGGTGTCGGAGGTGACCTCGCTCGGCTTGGTTCAGATGACCAGGAAGAAGCTGGGCACCGGCCTGGTCGAAGCGTTCTCCACCACCTGCGAGCACTGCCACGGCCGCGGCATCCTGGTGCACAACTACCCGGTGGAGCCTTCCGCGGGCGAGGACGGTTCCGGACGTGGGCGAGAAACCGGCTCGCGTCGCCGCCGCGGCCGGGACAAGGCCGCCGCCCCTGTTACGCCTGCGGCGCAGCCCGGCGAAACCCCCGATGAGGACGCCGCGGTCAAACGCGCCCATCCGGTGGCGCTCGCCATGGCCGCGCACCAAGCCGAGGAGACGGGTGCTGTCGAACAGCGCCCCGATTCGGTGGAAGCCGCCGAACCCGAGCGAGTGGCGACCGAGGCGATTGCCGTCGAACTGTCGCCGGAGGCCGCGCAGGCCGTCGCGGAGGACACTGGGCGCGTTGCTTCGTCAGCGGTGGACTCGGCGGATGCCCGGCCTGCGGAAACCGCTGCCGAATCCACCGAGTCCGGCGAGTCCGGCGAGTTCGCTGAGCCGGCCGAGCAGCGGCCGGCCCGCGCCCGGCGCAGGGCCAGGTCGAAGCCGAGCACGATCGGCGCCACCGCGGCCCGCAACGGTATGGCCGCCGAGGCGGCTTCCGGTGGCACCGCCACCGACACGGGTGCCGAAACCCCTGCTGCGGCGAAAGCCAACGGCCGGGCCGTTGTGCCGGAGCCGGCCCCGGCACCGGGGCGCGTCACCGACGAAGCGGTCGCGGCGACCGGGCAAACGGAGGCAGCCGAGCCTGCAACCACCGAGCAGGCACAGTCGGCGGCCGAGGAGTCTCGGTCGGGGATGACGGAGCCTGTCGCCCGGCAGCCGCGTCGGCGCCGAGTCGCCCGCTCTGCCGCAGCGCCCGCCGCGGACAGCGCGGGTGCGGTATTCGTCGTCGGCGCCGAACAGCCCGCCGCCCCGGCGGTCGACTACACCGATTACTCCACAGCCGCGTCGGCGGCGGCGCAGTTGCCCGCCCGCAAGACTCGCAGGCGCGCGGCGGGCAGGCCCGCTGGTCCGCCGGTGGACGCCGACGAGTGAGAGCGCAGGACCTCGCCCCACGCGGACGGGGATTGCGGCCCGGTTTGGCCGAGCCAGCAGTCGTCCTGTAATCTTGCACAGTCGCTGCCCAGCGACAGCGCATGTATCGGCCCCGCCCGCGCGGGGATGATCCCGCCGCTGTTGTCGTGAAGCTGTCCCGAACAGATCACGAGGTAATCGGGTTGCTGAGGCGGCGGCTATCAGACCAGAAGTTCGTGGTTCCCCGGCGAAACCGCCATGCGGAACCACCGGGCCGCGCGAGTATGCGCCGCAACTAGAGGAAGAAGGGCAGCCGACCGATGGCAACGTACGCGATCGTCAAGACCGGCGGAAAGCAGTACAAGGTCGCGGTCGGTGACCTGGTGAAGGTCGAGAAGATCGAGGGTGCGCCGGGTACCGCCGTTGCGCTGTCGCCCGTGCTCGTCGTCGACGGGGCCGAGCTGACCACCGACGCCGCCGCGCTGGCGAAGCTGTCGGTGTCGGCTGAGGTCGTCGAGCAGACCAAGGGCCCGAAGATCCGCATCCACAAGTTCAAGAACAAGACCGGATACCACAAGCGCCAGGGTCACCGTCAGCCGCTGACGGTCCTGAAGGTCACCGGCATCAAGTAACGGCCCAAGGGCTGGCCAGCCCGCACGGAGGAGTCTCACAGCAATGGCACATAAGAAGGGTGCATCCAGCTCCCGGAACGGTCGCGATTCCACTAGCAAGCGCCTCGGCGTGAAGCGGTTCGGCGGACAGACCGTCAAAGCCGGCGAGATCCTGGTGCGTCAGCGCGGTACCCACTTCCACCCCGGCATCAATGTCGGCCGTGGCGGTGACGACACCCTGTTCGCGCTCGCGGCCGGCGCCGTCGAGTTCGGCAGCAAGCGTGGACGCAAGACCGTCAACATCGTGGTCCCGGAGCCGGTCGAAGCCTGACCGGCTGACGACTCCACACAGACGAGCGGGTCAGGGTTGTACATCCCCTGGCCCGCTTTTCGTGTTCCCACCCGCTCGTTGTCGAAGGAGGATGATTCGGCGTATGGCCAAGTTCATCGACCGTGTCGTGCTTCAGGTGCGGGCCGGTAAGGGCGGCCACGGTTGCACCTCGGTGCACCGGGAGAAATTCAAACCGCTCGGCGGCCCGGACGGCGGCAATGGCGGCAACGGCGGGGATGTGGTTCTCGAGGTCGACTCGAATGTGCACACCCTGCTGGACTTCCACTATCACCCGCACGCCAAAGCAGGCAACGGCAAACCGGGCGAAGGTGGCAACCGCGACGGAAAACAAGGCGCGGACCTGCTGCTGAAGGTGCCCGACGGCACCGTCGTACTCGACCGCGACGGCGAGATCCTCATCGACCTGGTCGGCGTCGGCAACCGGTTCGTGGTCGCCCGCGGTGGCCGCGGCGGGCTCGGCAATGCGGCGCTGGCGTCGCGAGCGCGTAAGGCGCCCGGGTTCGCGCTGCTCGGCGAGGACGGCGAAGAGCGCGAAGTGGTGCTCGAGCTGAAATCGGTGGCCGATGTGGGGCTGGTCGGGTTCCCGTCGGCCGGAAAGTCGTCGCTGGTGTCTGTGCTGTCGGCGGCCAAACCGAAGATCGCCGACTACCCCTTCACCACCCTCGTGCCCAACCTCGGTGTGGTGGCCAGCGGAGACACCACTTTCACCGTCGCCGATGTTCCCGGGCTCATCCCCGGTGCCAGCGAGGGGCGGGGCCTCGGGCTCGACTTCCTGCGGCATCTGGAGCGCTGCGCGGTGCTCGCGCATGTCGTGGATTGCGCGACCTTGGAACCAGGCCGCGACCCCATCTCCGATGTGGAGGCGCTCGAAGCCGAACTGGCCGCCTACAAACCGGCGTTGCGCGCCGACGCCGGGCTCGGCGACCTGGCCGACCGGCCCAGGGTGGTGATCCTCAACAAGATCGATGTTCCCGACGCCGCCGAGCTGGCCGATATGGTGCGCACCGAGTTCGCCGAGCGGGGTTGGCCGGTGTTCGAGATCTCCGCGGTGAGCCATGCCGGGCTACGTCCGCTGACGTTCGCGCTGGCCGATATGGTTCGCCGATACCGTGAGGCCCAACCGAAGGCGGCCCCGAAGCGTCCCGTGATCCGGCCGATCGCGGTAGACGACACCGGTTTCAGTGTGATCGCCGACCCCGACGAGCCGGGCGGTTTCCTCGTGCGCGGCACCCGGCCCGAGCGGTGGGTGCGCCAAACCCAGTTCGATAACGACGAAGCCGTGGGATACCTGGCAGACCGGCTGGCCCGCCTCGGCGTCGAGGACGAGCTGGTGCGTCTGGGCGCGGAACCGGGCGCCTCGGTGACCATCGGGGATGTCACCTTCGACTGGGAGCCACAGATTTCCGCGGGCGTCGACATGGTGCCCACCGGCCGCGGCACCGATATCCGGCTGGAGCAGTCCGACCGGGTCAGTGCCGCTGAACGCAAACACGCATCCCGGGTGCGGCGTGGTCTGGTCGCAGACGATGAGGGCCCAGCGGCGGGGAGCGACGGGCCAGGAGGCGGGAGCGGAGCGTAACCACGGAGGGCTCCGCGAGTGCCGAACAGTGAAGGGAGCATAGGCAGGTGAACCAGCAGACCTGCGGAGCAGGAGATCTGCCGTGACCGAGACCGAATTACGTTTCGGAGCCGAACTCAGCGACGCGCGTCGCGCCATTGCGGGCGCACGCAGCGTTGTGGTGAAGATCGGTTCTTCGGCATTGACAAGTTTGCACGGCGGACTCGACACCCACCGATTGGATCTGCTCGCCGATGCCGTGGAAGCACGGATGCGGGCAGGATCGGATGTGGTTGTGGTGTCTTCCGGAGCGGTGGGCGCCGGAATCGCACCGCTGGGCCTGGCTCGGCGCCCCAGGGACCTGGCCGGTAAACAGGCCGCTGCCAGTGTCGGTCAGCTCGCCCTCGCTCACGCCTGGGGCACGTCCTTCGCCCGCTACGGCAGAACTGTCGGCCAGGTACTGCTCAGCGCCGGTGACTTCGCCCGCCGCGAACAGCATCGCAACGCTCAGCGCACCCTCGACAGGCTGCGTTCTCTCGGCGCGATTGCGGTGGTCAACGAGAACGACACCGTCGCCACCGAGGAGATCCGCTTCGGCGACAACGACCGGCTCGCCGCGCTGGTCGCCCACCTGGTCGGTGCGGATGCGCTGGTGCTGCTGTCGGATGTGGAGGGACTCTACGACGGTGATCCGCGCAAAGGCGCGGCCACTTTCATTCCCGAGGTACGTTCCAGTGTCGACCTGGACGGGGTCATCGCGGGCACCGGCGGCGCGCTCGGCACCGGCGGTATGGCCTCCAAATTGTCCGCAGCCCGGCTCGCCGCCGACGCTGGTGTGCCGGTCCTGCTGGCCGCGGCATCACAGGCGGCCACCGCGTTGGCTGCGGGCACCGTCGGCACAGCCTTCGCCGCCCGCCCGGTTCGCTTGTCGGCCCGCAAGTTCTGGGTCAGGCATGCCGCCGACAGCCGCGGCGCGATCGTCATCGATGCGGGTGCGGTGCGCGCGGTCGCCGAATGCCGCCGGTCGCTGCTTGCCGCGGGAATTGTCGCGGTCAAGGGACGCTTTTACGGCGGCGATGTCGTCGACCTCGTCTCCCCGGACCGCAAGGTGGTGGCGCGCGGGGTCGTCGAATACGACAGCAGCGAGCTGTCCACCATGCTCGGCCGCTCCACCCGGGAACTGCCCGACACCATGCAGCGTCCGGTGATTCACGCCGACGATCTGGTCAAAGTCTGATTTCCGGCGGTATCGTCAGGAAAGAACCGACGGCTCGAACGTGTCACTGCTTTCCTGCGGTTTCCCGCGGCAGGCGTTGCGGTAAGCCTGCGGGGTAACGCCGTCCGTGAGGCCACCATCGTCTCGGCTACCGCAAGCGTGGCTGCGGCCGAGCCACGAGGGACCTGTCGCTCGGATCGATCCGATCTCCTCGTAGCTCATCCGGCGGCCACTCGAGTATCCGCCTGCTCGGACGAGCGGCGGGTGGCGATCCCCGCCGGAACGCTCCCTCGCCTACGCGGTGGCTGTCGTCTGGGCAACCCAGCCGGATCCGGGAGACGACGCCTTCGAGGGCCGAAACCACCTGCGGTAGCTAAAAGCGGGTGACCCTGGCCGCGAGGCCCGACAATCGGCTCAGCGGTCGGGTGGAATAACCCCGGGTTGGTCGGGAGCAGCAGGCCCATCCTCCCCCGGGATCGGCCCCGTGATACCGGGCTGGCCCGAAGGATCGACCAGCGGGATCGGAGGTAAGCCGGGTTCCGGAATGGGCGGTGGCGCAGGCGGATCCGCTGGGGCGGGAATGGGTGGTGGCGCGGGCGGATCCGCCGGGGCGGGAATGGGTGGTGGCGCGGGCGGATCTGCCGGGGCGGGAATGGCCAGTGGGGCGGGCGGATCCGGCACCGAGGGCGGCTGGAAGGGCGTCTGCCTGGGTGGCGGGATCTGGACCGGTGGTTCGGCCGGTTCGGGGATCTGGAATGGTGCCTCGGCAGGTGGTGGGGCCTGCACCGGCGGTTCGGCCGCCGGAGGAGGGGGCGGAGGTGGTGTTTGTGCCGGTGGCGGGACGGGCGGCGGCGTCTGCTCGGGCTCGCCCGGTGCCTGCGGCTGCTCCGATTCGGACCGTGGGGCGGACGGCGATGCCGGGGTTTCGGGTTCGTACGACGGCGCGGAGCCGTTCGGGTTCGACGAAGGAGCTTGCGTTCCTGAGGATTCTGGGGGCAACGGTGGGGTCGCGTGCAGTGGCGCAGGCGGTGCCGACAGCGGTGGGGGAGTGCCGGGCGGCGGTGGCGGCGCGGGCAGCGCGGGAACATCGGTACCTGCCGTGGAGTATGCGGGTTTGTACACCATGTTCATGGTGAGCACGGCTTCCTGGCGTAGCGTTTCCTGGGCTTGTTGCGCGTCGATGACGTTGGCGGCTTCCAGGATTCGCGCGATCGTTCCGACGGGGCCGGAGTTTCCGGGTGGAACGACCGCGAGCTTCACCGCTTCCGCTGCTGCCGCGACCCCGGCGAGCCTGCCGCCGACCTGGCCGAGCACCGCGGCGAGCTCGTCGATGGAATCTGCGAAACTGCGGGTGCTGGCGTAGGCGGCGTCGGCGGCGGCGCCCTCCCATTCCATCGCGTTCATCACCCGGTCGGCGCTGTCGCGGGTCAGCGGGAACGATGAGCTCAATCCGGCCGCCACCTCGAGCCACGCGCCGGAGACCCGTAGGATCTCCACGGCGTCGATCTGCTGGGCTTTCGCGTAGATGTCTTCGTGCCGCATGGACTCGAAGTGCTCCATCGCGTTGATGTAGTTCGGGTCGGTGCCGGTCATAGCGGCAGTCTCGACTCGATTGCCCGCACCGCGGCCGCATTGGCCGCGTCGGCCTCTTCGTAGAGTCCGCCGCTGATCAGGAACGCTTCTTTCATCCGGTAGGCGGCCTCGATGTAGTGGTCGAGCAGGGCGGCGGCGTCGCGTGCTTTGTGCCCGAACCCGGCCTGCAATTGCTGGGCGGAGACGAACCCGCCGAATCCGCGTGGTTCGGTCACCGACTCCAACCGCTGCTGCAGATAGATCAACCGGTCGGCCTGCTGTTCGTAGAATTCGGCACAACGTCGCGCCGCGGCCGGATCGAATGTGACGGTGCCTGCATGGGCTTCTTGCCGGAACCGGGCGATATCGGCTCGGCTGTTCTCGATTGTCATCGCGCACCCCTCCGTCGGTCCGACTCAGGGTAACCGGAACCCGGCGACTCGGTCATCAGGTCGTCTCCGCTCGATGGGACGCTGTCGGATCGCCTGGCACTGTCACCGGAAGAGCTGACACGTGCACGCCGGAACGGGCGTCAGCCGATTCGAGATCCGCTCAGCCGAAGCGTCAACAGCCTCGTATGTTCCGTCATTCGCGTCGATCGGCCTGATACTTCTGGCCTGCTCTGCCGTGTTCTGGTAAACCATCACGCCTGTGCCGGCTCCGTCTGCTGGGAACGAGTCGCGGCTGATCCCGGCCGGAACTGGATGAGGAGCCGGGCGATACCACGTCGTAGTCGCACGGAATCGCTTGTTCCGCACCCGCACCTTACGTTCCTGCGCAGACCGTCGGGACTGCTGTCGCGGCGCCTCATCGACGAAGGCGGCCTCTTCCGGCTGCGTGCGGGTACGGCGCAGCAACAAGAACACTGTGCGCACACCGAGTTCCTCTCTGGTCGATCGCAGGGTATCCGGTCAGCTGGGGATGCGTTTCTGGAGTTGAGCGGCGAGCTGGGTGGGGGATGCGGGGACCAAGTGCACGGTGTCATCGGATTTGATGAGGTAGCGGCCGTCGGATTCGATGTCGATCCAGGTGTAGTGGATCGCGGGGGGCGGGGTGGGACGGTCGATGCGGGGTTCTACGCGGATATGGCCTTGGCTGGTGAGGGGTTTGCGGAGCAGGCGGCGGATGGCAGGGGCGGCGCGCTGGTCGGGGACGACGAGCTCGTCGTCGCGGACAGCTGCGGCGGAGGCGCTGCGGGCAGGATGGCGGCCTGCCGGGGTGCCGGGGAGGTGGGCGGTGATGCGGGCGCCGAGTTTGGCGGTGTGGCCGATGGTGATACGGACGCGGCCACCGAAATCGGGGGTGGTGCCAGGTTCTTGGATAGCGAGGACCGCGCGGTCGAAGACGGTGCAGGCGAGCAGCCGGATTTCGCCGCCGCGGCGGGTGGTTGCGCCGACCGTGACGATGCGGGTGTGTGGTGCGGCGAGGATACGCAGGCAGGCCGACAGGTCGGGGTCGGAGCCGAGGGGCAGCCGCTGCTGGAGTCGGGTGCGCAGCGTTTCGGCTTCGTACTCGGTTCCGGGGGTTTCCAGGATGCGCAGCGGGTACGGGTAGCGGTCCAGGTCGGTTTCGCGCCAGATATGGGCGAACTCGTCTGGGGTGAACGTCCAAGACACGCCGATCACATCCTCACCGACACGTGTTGCGCCTGCAGACAGCCTAACGGGCGGGTCCGCGTGCACCCCGTCCAGTTCGACTCGGTCCCGGTGAGCTCATTCGATGCGCCGGGATAGATCGAAGAAGGCGTCGTCGATACCGGCGTGCAGGTCACCGATCTGGTGATAGCGGACGGGCTCGGTGGCGATGATGAAATCGGCGAGGGGGCACCTGGGGGATCTCATCCCAGCCCACCGGTGTGGAGAGGGCGGCCTCGGGACGCCGCGCACCGAATAGGCACCGGTGATGCGTCGTCCGGGGCACTTCTGGTTGTAGCCGGTGGACAGCAGCCCGGGCCCCGTCCCCGCCGCCACGATGGGGTGATCATCTCATCGGCAAATGGATGTTCGGTGGCCAACCGGAGAACTGATGTCCGATCGCAGCTTCCGCTGTTCGAGGCAGGCGAATGCTCCGTTGTCAGGTCGGGGTTGCCAGGGCGAATGGGAGCACCGCGGGCGCGCCCGCGCGACGTAGGGCGTGGGCGGCGACGGTGAAGGTCCAGCCGGAATCGGTGACGGCGTCGACCAACAGGATGGGGCCGTCGACGGTGGACAGGTCGGGGAGGGTGAAGGAATCGTGCAGGGCGGCAACACGGTGGGCGGAGTTGGCGGCCGAGACGGGTGGGCGGCCGGTGCGGATCCCCATGGCGCCGAGATCGCGGAGCTTGCCGATGGCGGCAAGGCGGGCGGCGAGGCTCGCCGTGAGCACCGGGTGGGTGGGCGACGGCATGGCCAGTACCGAGGTAGGGCGCTGCGCCCATTCCCATTCGCGCAGTACAGCGATACATGCCTCGACGACAGAGTCGGGGACCGGCGCGTCAGGCTCGTCGAGGAGGGCGCGCAGCCGTTGACCCCAGCCGAGCGAACTGAGCCTGCCCAGAACCCGTCCCGTTTCCGCGCCGCCGGTGATCTTGCCGGACAACGGGATTCCGAGCTTGGCCATACCGGTCGGCCATTGTCTACGCGGGGCGAGGTCGATGCCGGGCCGGTCCAGCCGGGCGCGCGTGCTGGCCACGGATGCAGCGTCCACCGTCGCGCGGTGCTGAACCCCGGTGCAGTTGTCACAGCGCCCGCAGGTATGCGAACCGGGCGGTACCGCGGCCAAGCCGGGATCGTCCAATTGCCGGCGCAGAAACTCCATCCGGCAGCCGGTGGTCACCTGATAGTCGAGCATCGCCTGCTGTTCGGCCCGGCGGGCGGTGTCCAGCCGCGCGTAGCGTTCGGCGTCGTAGGTCCACGGTGCGCCGGTGCACAGCCAGCCGCCGCGTACCCGCCGCACCGCGCCGTCGACGTCGAGCACCTTCAACACCATCTCCAGCCGGGAGCGGTTGAGTTCGACCAGCGGCTCCAGCGCGGCCGTCGACTGCGGACGCTCGGTATCCAACGCTTCCAGCACCGAGCGCACAACGTGTTCGCGCGGGAAGGCCACCGAGGCGAAATAGCTCCAGATCCGAGTGTCCTCCGGCCCGGGCAGCAGCAGCACCTCGGCGCGTTCGGTGCCGCGTCCAGCGCGGCCGACCTGCTGGTAGTAGGAGATCGGCGACGACGGCGCGCCGACGTGCACTACGAACCCCAGGTCCGGTTTGTCGAACCCCATGCCGAGCGCCGATGTGGCGATCAGCGCTTTCACCTCGTTGTTCAGCAGCGCCGCCTCCAGCGCTTCGCGTTCGGCGGGGTCGGACTGCCCGGTGTAGGCGGCGACCTGGTGGCCGTGGGAGTTCAGCACATCGGCCAGATCGTGGGCCGCCGCGACGGTGAGTGTGTAGACGATGCCCGAACCGGGAAGGCCGGCGAGCCGGTCGCCGAGCCATGCCGTACGTTCCACTGCGTCGTCGAACCGCACCACCGCCAGATACAGCGATTCGCGGTCGAGGCTGCCGCGCAGCACCAGGGTGTCGGTGCCGATCTGCGCGGCGACGTCGGTGATCACGCGGTCGTTCGCGGTCGCGGTGGTGGCGAGCACCGGGACATCAGCGCCGAGGTCGGCGATCAGGGTGCGGATACGACGGTAGTCGGGCCGGAAATCATGACCCCAGTCGGAGACGCAGTGCGCCTCGTCGACAACGACCAGACCGGCGTCGGCAGCCAACCGCGGCAGCACCTGATCCCGGAAATCCGGGTTGTTCAACCGTTCGGGGCTCACCAGCAGCACATCAACGGCCCCGGCCGCGACCCGCTCGTGGATCTCCTGCCACTCGGTGGCATTGCCGGAGTTGATGGTCGCCGCAACCACCCCGGCCCGCTGCGCGGCCGCCACCTGATTGCGCATCAACGCCAGTAGCGGTGACACGATCACCGTCGGCCCGCGGCCCGCCGCCCGCAGCAGCTTCGCCGCGATGAAATACACCGCCGACTTACCCCACCCGGTGCGCTGCACCACCAGCGCCCGCCGCCGGTCCACCACCAGCGCCTCGATCGCCGTCCACTGATCACCCCGCAGCCGCGCCTCGGGGCCCGCCAGCTCGCGTAGCAGCGCCTCCGCGCGCTCGCGCAGGTCAGCGCGTGCTGGTCCGCTTTCGGCCATGGTGATGCCCGGTGCCGTCGTCATGCGGCCCATACTGCACGACCCCACCGACATGAGCTTTCCGGTGCACCGGAGGGCACGGAATGGTGTGCGCACGGCTACCTGTTCCCTCCCTGGGACGGCGAGAAGCCAGGCACAAACGAGGTGCGTACCGGGACGGCGACCGATCGGCGGCGCGCTCGCGACACACTCTCCCTTCAGGGAGAGGATCAGGCCAAAGGCAGGTCATCACGCTGAGCCGGTGCGATGCCGGGCCGGACACCAGCTGGCAGTGAGCCGATGGGCGGCCCGGTGCTGGGGCGGTCACCACCTGACAGCGAGCCGACGACCGGCCGGCACCCTGGTCAGCCCTTCACGCATAACACCTGACGCAGGGTCGCGACGACATCGACCAGATCGCGCTGGGCCGCGATGACCTCGTCGATGTCCTTGTAGGCCGCGGGGATCTCGTCGACCACGCCTGCGTCCTTACGGGACTCCACGCCCTCGGTCTGGGCGACCAGATCGGCCACGGTGAACTGCCGTTTGGCCGCATTGCGGCTCATCCGGCGGCCCGCGCCGTGCGAGGCCGACTGGAACGAATCCGGGTTGCCTTTCCCGCGCACCACATAGGAACGGGTGCCCATCGAGCCGGGGATCAGTGCCAGCTCGCCCTCGCCTGCCCGCACCGCGCCTTTACGGGTCACCAGCATCGGCATACCGTCCACGATCTCCTCCGCCACATAGTTGTGGTGGCAGGAGATGGGCTCATCGAACCGCACCGGCCGGTCCCCGAATTCGGCCTGCACGGCCCGGCACACCAGTGCGAGCATCACCGCCCGGTTCCGCGCCGCGTACTCCTGCGCCCAGGTCAGATCGCGCCGGTAGGCGTCCATCTGTGGGGTCCCGGTCAGGAAGACCGCCAGATCCCGGTCGGGCAGGTCCTGGTTGTGCGGCAGTTCCCGTGCCAGCGCCATATGCCGTTCGGCCAGTTCCTTACCGATATTGCGGCTGCCCGAATGCAGCAGGATCCACACCGTGTCGTCCTGGTCCAGGCATATCTCGATGAAATGGTTGCCGCCCCCAAGGGTGCCCATCTGCTTGTAGGCCTTGGATTCCCGTGACTGCACACCGCGCTCCAGCGAACCGAACGCCCGCCAGAACCCGTCCCAGCCGCTGCGCAACGTGGACGTGGTCACCCCGGACGGTCGCGCGGCCAGCTTGCCGACATCGACGGCGTTCTTGTGCGCGGCGAACCCGACCGGAACCGCCGCCTCGATCCGCGACCGCAGTGAATGCAGACTGTCGGGCAGGTCGGCGGCGGTGAGGTCGGTGCGCACGCTCTCCATTCCGCAGCCGATATCGACGCCGACGGCGGCCGGTGCGACGGCATCGCGCATCGCGATCACCGACCCGACAGTGGCGCCCTTGCCGAGATGCACATCCGGCATGACGCGCACGCCGTGTACCCATTCCAGTTGCGCGATATTGCGCAGCTGCCGCAGCGCGGCCTGCTCGATATCGTGCTCCTGGGCCCACATCAGCGTCCGCGCCCGAGTGCCGGGCAGCTCGACGGGAAACATCGTTTCGGTCCTTTCCTCCGCGGCGAAATAGGTGTTCGCCCGCAACCTCAACGGTAGGCACGGATCGGGCCATCGGCACCTGAATTTCCGACTGGTCAGCGCTCATGCGGAGGTATCAAGACCTCTGAGGATCCGACAGCGAATCCACCTGTCTCGATTTCGGTCGCTCGCCGTTGAGATCACGGCAAGGGTGCATCGCCCGCGGATCCCGGCGAGCAATCCACTCGGCCTACTCGAGCTCTCCGCGAGCTGCGGTCGACGCTGCACGACATGACCACGCGCGGGAGACGCTGCCGCGAATGCTGAAACCGCAGTGGCGTTGCACGGCGCGGTGTCCTGCGCCGACGCGATGGGGACCACCTCGAACGCCTGCCGGTCAGGTGCCCCCGTTGGGTCTTGCCCTCACCCCGTAACGACCGACCTGTGTCGATCAGTGCTGCTCGGCGAACGTCCGTACCGCATTGTCGATCGCCGACCGATCGGGGATCGAAGCGCTGGCCCCGAGTGCGGTGGCTGCCAGCGCACCGGCGGCGCACGCCCAGCGCAGCGCGGTAGCCGGACCCCGGAGCCATGCGACGGCCAGCGCACCGGTGAAGGCATCGCCCGCGCCGGTGGTGTCGACAACCTCGATCGCAAGCCCGGGCACCGACAGCTCGCCGTCCGGTCCTCGGTATGTTGCGCCTGTCGCCCCGCGGGTGATCACCACATGCGGGACCGAGTCGAGCGCCGCGCCGAGCGCCCGAGCTTCGCCGGTGTTCACCACGGCGACATCGACATCCGACCACATCGATGCCGGAAGCCGCTGCGCGGGAGAAGGGTTGAGAACAACCGTGGTCGCGTGGGCGCGGGCGTGGGCGGCCGCGGCCGCCACTGTCGGCACCGGAATCTCCAACTGGCACAGCAGTACATCGGCGTCGGCGATCACCGCCAGATCGGCGTCGGTGAGGCCGGTCATCTCGCCATTGGCGCCACCGACCACAATGATGCTGTTCTCCCCGCTTTCATCGACCACGATCGTGGCGACACCGCTCGGCCCGGCCACGGTCCGCAGCCGGGAAACACCTACGTCGGAGCCGGTCAGCACGTCCCGCAAGGTATCTGCGAACACGTCATCACCTACCGCGCCGAGGAACTGCACCCGGCCGCCCGCCCGGCTCGCCGCGATCGCCTGGTTCGCTCCCTTACCGCCGGGCATCATGGTGAACCCGCTGCCCAGGACCGTCTCGCCCGGTTCAGGTCGCCGCGCAGTGGTGGTCACCAGGTCCATGTTGATGCTGCCGAGTACCGCGATGGTCGGCTCACTGCCGTCGTCGTTCACATGCCGAACGTAGTCCGTACACAGGTTCGGCGGCGGCTGGCGTGGCACAGGTCGGGTGTTGTGTCGCAGGACCGCGCGGCCTAACAGCCCGAAACCGTGTCCTACCGGGTGCGTAGGCTGTAGCCATGACGGTAGGAACCACAGCCGAGTTCGATGTCCGCGAGGCGGTGCACGAGGCCGCACGCAAGGCCAGGGTCGCTTCCCGGGTGCTCGCACAGCTGACCACCGCGCAGAAGAACGAGACGCTGCACGCGGCCGCCGACGCACTGCTGACCGCCGCCGACACCGTGCTCGCCGCCAATGCCGAAGATCTGCTGGCGGCGCAGTCGGCGGGCACCGAGGATGCGCTGCTCGACCGGCTGCGGCTGACCAAGGACCGGGTCGACGGTATCGCCTCCGGCCTGCGCCAGGTCGCCGAACTACCCGATCCGGTCGGGGTGGTGGTGCGTGGTTCCACCCTGCCGAACGGGCTGGAGATCCGGCAGGTGCGGGTCCCGCTGGGTGTGGTCGGCATGGTGTACGAGGCGCGGCCGAATGTCACCGTTGACGCGTTCGGGTTGGCGCTGAAATCGGGGAACGCGGCGCTGCTGCGCGGCTCGTCCTCGGCTGCCCGTTCCAATGCGGCGCTGGTCACCGTGCTGCGGGAAGCGCTTGCCGGGCAGGGACTTCCCGCCGACGCCGTGCAACTGCTGCCGAGCGAAGACCGTTCCAGTGTCACCCATCTGATCCAGGCGCGCGGCTTGGTCGACGTGGTGATCCCGCGCGGCGGCGCCGGCCTGATCAACGCCGTGGTACGCGACGCGCAGGTACCCACCATCGAGACCGGCACCGGCAACTGCCATGTCTACGTACACACCGGCGCAGACCTGGATATGGCCGAGCAGATCCTGCTCAATGCGAAGACCCGCCGCCCGAGCGTCTGCAACACCGCCGAGACCGTCCTGATCGACGCCGCGATCGCCGACACCGCGGTACCCCGGCTGACCAAGGTGCTCACCGACGCCGGTGTCACCATCCACGGTGACCTGCCCGGCCTGGTCCCGGCCACCGACGCCGATTGGGGCGAGGAGTATCTGAGCCTCGATATCGCGCTCAAGGTCGTCGACGGGGTGGACGCCGCGGTCGAGCACATCAACACCTGGGGCACCGGCCACACCGAGGCCATCGTCACCAGCGAACTGGCTGCGGCGCGGGAGTTCACCAACCGGGTCGACGCCGCCGCGGTCCTGGTCAACGCCTCCACCGCGTTCACCGACGGCGAGCAATTCGGTTTCGGCGCCGAGATCGGCATCTCCACCCAGAAACTGCACGCCCGCGGCCCGATGGGATTGGCGGAGCTCACCTCCACCAAATGGGTCGTCTGGGGTGACGGTCAGGTCCGCCCGGCCTGAACCGGAAGCCGCGACACGTTACGGCGTAGCGTGTGGGGGATCGTTAGTCGAGGGAAGGACGGCAGATGGGTCGCGCGAGCTCGGAGGTGACGCCGGTTCACGAGCCGATCTTCGCGTCGGTCGACGAGGTGGTGCAGCGGTTGGCCGAGACCGGCTATCTGGCCGACAAGGCCACCGCGACGTCGGTATTCCTGGCCGACCGCCTGGGTAAACCGCTGCTCATCGAGGGACCTGCGGGAGTGGGTAAAACCGAGCTGGCGCGGGCGGTCGCGCAGTGCGCCGACGCGGAACTGGTGCGGTTGCAGTGCTATGAGGGCGTCGACGAGGCCCGCGCGCTGTACGAGTGGAACCACGCGAAGCAGATCCTGCGCATTCAGGCGTCGAGCGAGAACGACTGGGCCGAAACCACAGCCGATGTGTTCACCGAGGAGTTCCTGCTGTCGCGGCCGCTGCTCACGGCGATCCGCCGCACCGAGCCGACGGTGCTGCTCATCGACGAAACCGATAAGGCCGATGTGGAGATCGAGGGCCTGCTGCTGGAGGTGCTCAGCGATTTCGCGGTGACCGTCCCCGAGCTGGGCACCATCACCGCCAGCCGCAGGCCGTTCGTGGTGCTCACCTCCAACGCCACCAGGGAACTGTCGGAGGCGCTGAAACGCCGCTGCCTGTACCTGCACCTCGACTTCCCGGACGAGGAGCTGGAGCGGCGCATCCTGGCCGCCCGCGTACCGGAACTCTCCGACGCGGTGGCCGCCCAGCTGGTGCGGGTCGTGCACGTGCTGCGCGGGATGCAGCTGAAGAAGCTGCCGTCGGTGGCGGAATCGATCGACTGGGCCCGGACCCTGCTGGCCCTCGGGCACCACGATCTGGACGAGGCCACCGTCCGGGCGACGCTCGGCGTCGTGCTCAAACATCGCAGCGACCATCAGCGGGCGCTGACCGAGCTGAAACCAGCCTGATCCGATGCCGGGAAATTCGGCGACCACCGGCGACCAGCCACTGGTAGCCCCGCACGGTCTGTCCGGGCATCTGGTCGGCTTCGTCGAGGCGTTGCGGGCCCGCGGCATCCCGGTCGGGCCTTCGGAAACGGTGGACGCGGGCCGGGTCGTCGCCGTGCTGGATCTGATGGACCGGGAGGCGCTGCGTGAGGGCCTGGCCTGCGCACTGCTGCGGCGCACCACCCACCGCGCCACCTATGACGGGCTGTTCGATCTGTGGTTTCCGGCCGCGGTGGGGGCGCGCACCATGAGCGACGACGAGGTCGAGATACCGCTCACCGCCGCCGGCGAGGTGGATATCCCCGCACTGCGCCGGATGCTGGCCCAGCTGCTGACCGAGGAAGGCTCGGGATCTCGGCTGGAGTTGCTGGCCGGGCAGTTGGTCGAACAGCTCGGGCAGTATCAGTCAGCGCGGGGGCCGTCGTTCTCGTCGTATCAGGCGCTCAAAGAGGTGCAGCCGCAAACCTTGCTGACCCAGATCCTCGCTGGTTTGACCGGGCCGGACACGAGCGCATTCGACACCGAGATCGCGCGGCGGGTCGCCCGCGGGCGGATCCAGCAGTTCCGCGACACCGTGGAAACGGAGACCCGCCGCCGGGTCGCCGAACGTATCGGGCGCGAACGTGTCGCTTCCTATGGTGTCGCCCGGCAAGCCGAAGAAGTCGACTTCCTGCGTGCCTCCCGTGTGGAACTGGCCGAACTGCGCCGCAGCAGCCAACGGTTGGCCCGTATCCTGGCCTCCCGGTTGGCGGCGCGGCGCAGGCACGCCAAACGCGGCGAGATCGATCTACGTCGCACCCTACGTAAATCCATGTCCACCGGGGGCGTGCCCATCGATCTGATGAATCGCAAACCCCGGCCGGGGCGGCCCGAGCTGGTGCTGCTGTGTGATGTGTCCGGTTCGGTCGCCGGATTCAGCAATTTCACCTTGCTGCTGGTGAGCGCGCTGCGCGAGCAGTTCTCCCGGGTCCGTATCTTCACGTTCGTCGACCGGACCGACGAGGTGACCAGGTTCTTCGACCCGCACACCCAGCTCGACGAAGCCATGGAGCGGATCTTCGCCGAGGCCGATATCGTCGGTATCGACGGCCACTCCGATTACGGCAGCGCTCTCGCCGGTTTCGCTGCCGACTTCCCCGACGCCGTCACCAGCCGCAGTTCGCTGCTGATCCTCGGCGATGCCCGCACCAACTACCGCGACCCGGAACTGGACACCTTGCGCGACCTCGTCTCGGTGGCCAAGCATGCGCACTGGCTGAACCCGGAACCACGCAGCCAATGGGGTTCGGGTGACTCCGCCGCCGATAAGTACCAGCAGGTGATCGAGATGCACGAATGCCGTTCGGCAGCCCAGTTGACCGCGGTGGTGTCGCGGCTGCTCCCGGTCTGATCCCAGCGCCGGGAACGCCCCGTGACCCACCCGTTAAGCTCGGCTGTCATGCGTACGACAGGCCGGGAACCGAAGAAGCTGGGGGTGATGGGCGGTACATTCGACCCCATTCACCACGGTCACCTGGTCGCCGCCAGCGAAGTCGCCAACCGCTTCGACCTCGACGAAGTGGTGTTCGTCCCCACCGGCCAGCCATGGCAGAAATCGGGCAGGCACGTCAGCCCTGCCGAGGACCGCTACCTGATGACGGTGATCGCCACCGCATCCAACCCCAGGTTCTCGGTGAGCCGCGCCGATATCGATCGCCGCAAGGTCACTTATACCGTCGACACCCTGCGTGACCTGCACATCCAGCATCCCGGTGCCCAGCTGTACTTCATCACCGGAGCGGACGCACTGGCCAACATCCTGACATGGCAGGATTGGGCGGAACTGTTCGAACTGGCGAAATTCGTCGGCGTGAGCAGGCCGGGGTACGAGCTGAACACCGATCATCTCGAGGAACATCTGCGTGATCTTCCCGACGATGCGGTGACCATGATCGAAATCCCCGCCCTGGCCATCTCGTCGAGCGAATGCCGTCGCCGCGCCGCGGAGAACCGGCCGGTGTGGTATCTCGTTCCCGACGGCGTCGTGCAGTACATATCGAAACGGCACCTGTATGTGCCGGACGGAACGGAAGGTAACGGAGCGTGAGTGAGCGCAATGAGGTGACCCCATGAGCGCCTCGGTCGAAGCGGTGGAGATGGCGCAGGTGGCCGCCCGGGCGGCGGACGAGAAGCTCGCCGCCGATGTGGTTGTGCTCGACGTATCCGAGCAGTTGGTGATCACCGACTGCTTCGTGATTGCCTCCGCCCCCAACGAACGCCAGGTCAACGCCATCGTCGACAACGTGGAGGAGAAGCTGCGCGCCGCCGGGCACAAACCGGTGCGGCGCGAGGGCACCCGTGAGGGCCGGTGGGCGCTGCTGGACTATGTCGATGTCGTGGTGCATATCCAGCACAACGACGAGCGCAATTTCTATGCCCTGGAACGGTTGTGGAAAGACTGCCCTGTCATCACGGTGGAAGGTATCGGTGTGCCGACGGCCGCCGATCCGACGACATCCGGGGACGACGAGTGAAGCGAGACGCCGGCGTACGCAAACTGATCCTGTTGCGGCACGGGCAAACCGAATGGAACGCCAACGATCGGATGCAGGGCCAGATCGACACCGACCTCACCGAGCTCGGACGGCGGCAGGCCAAAGAGGCAGCGCGGGAGCTGGTATCGCATAACGCGATCGCCATCATCTCCTCTGATCTCAAACGCGCCTATGACACCGCGGTCGCGCTGGCCGACCACACCACCCTCGATGTGGTGCGCGATCCGCGGCTGCGCGAAACCCATCTCGGCGACTGGGAAGGACTGACCCACCTCGAAGTCGACGCGGGCTACCCGGGCGCGCGACTGGAATGGCGGATGAACGCCGACTACACGCCGCCCAACGGGGAGAGCAAACTCGAGGTGGGCGCCCGGTCGCTGCCGGTGGTGCAGGAACTGTTCGCCGAACGGCAGGACTGGCCGGGCGGGACGATCATCCTGGTGGCGCACGGCGGGCTGATCGCCGCCCTCACGGCCGCCCTGCTCGACCTGCCACCCCAAAGCTGGCCCGCTCTCGGTGGTCTGGCCAACACCAGCTGGGTGCAGCTGAGCAGTCACGGCCCGAGCATCGACCGGCCCGGCTGGCGCCTGGATGTGTGGAATGCCGCGGCGAAGGTAGCCCCCGATGTCCTCTGACGATCAGCTCCGGCAGGTGCCGGGCCGCCCGGTGCTGCTGGTCATCGCCGACTCACTGGCGTACTTCGGCCCGAAAGGCGGCTTGCCCGCCGACGATCCGAGGATCTGGCCGAACCTTGTTGCCGCCGAATTGGATTGGGATGTCGAACTGGTGGCGCGTATCGGGTGGACCTGCCGAGACGCATACTGGGCGTTGATCGGCGATCCGCGAGTGTGGGCCGCGGTACCGAACGCGGGTGCGGTGGTTTTCGCCGTCGGCGGGATGGACACGCTGCCCTCACCGTTGCCGACCGCGTTGCGGGAACTGATCCGCTACGTCCGGCCGCCCGCACTGCGCCGCACTGTCCGCGCCACCTACCAGTGGTTGCAGCCCAGATTGTCCGTACTCGGCCGCCCCGTTGCGCTTCCGCCGAAGGTGAGCATCGACTACCTGGAACAGTGCCGCACCGCGCTGGAACAGTTGCGGCCGGACCTTCCCGTGGTCGCGGTGCTGCCGTCGGTGCACAACTGCGCGGCATACGGCCGGGTGCATCGCGGCCGGGACGCTGCGGTCACAGCGTTGCGTGCCTGGTCGGGGCGCACGTCGGTGCCTCTGGTCGATCTCGGGGAAGCGGTACGCGACAACATCTTCTCCGGCGAGGCCAACCCCGACGGTATCCACTGGGGCTGGGACGGGCACACCGCGGTGGCCAATGCGATGGTGAAAACCCTGCAAGAGATCGGGTAGCGGCGTGGCGGTCGTGGTCGTCACCGATTCGTCCGCGAGCCTGCCCGCCGAACTGACCGGCGAGCTGGGCATCGGCGTGGTCCCGCTGCATGTCCTCATCGGCGACCGCGCCATCCGGGAAGGCGTCGACTCCGTCGATATCGACTACACCTCCGATACCGTCACCACCTCTGCGCCGTCCCCCGGGGAACTGCGCGAGGCATACGAGCGGGCGCTGACGGCCAGCGGCGGCGACGGTGTGGTCGCGGTGCACATCTCCCGGCAGCTGTCCGGGACCTGGGAAGCGGGCAGGCAGGCGGTTGCAGCCATGGACGCCGCCGACCGGGTCAGGTTGGTCGATTCGCTCGGCGCGGGACTGGCTGCCGGGCTGCCGGTGCTCGCTGCCGCGCGCGCGGCCGCTGAAGGCGCCGCACTCGACGTCGTGTACCACGCTGCTGTGGACGCCGCCGACCGTGCCCGCACTTTCATCCTGGTCAACCGCACCGAACAGTTGCGTCGCGGCGGGCGGCTCAGCACTGCGGCCACCTTCTTCGGCAGCGAACTGGTCAGCAAACCGGTGCTGCAGATCGTGCGGGGAAGACTGGAATTACGGGAGAAGGTGCGCACCCGGTCCAAGGCATACGCGAAGCTCGTCGCAGCCGCGGTAGACGCGGCGGGTGGTGACGGCGCCACCGTCGCCGTGCAACATCTCGGCGCC
This sequence comes from Nocardia donostiensis, assembly GCF_002081715.1. Classification (GTDB taxonomy): domain Bacteria; phylum Actinomycetota; class Actinomycetes; order Mycobacteriales; family Mycobacteriaceae; genus Nocardia; species Nocardia donostiensis. The sequence goes on from NZ_MUKP01000003.1 coordinate 42,221, forward strand.
GGTGAGGCGGCCGACACGCTGGCAGCGCAATTGTCCGAGCGGATACCGCGGGTCGATGAGGTCATCACCGCCGAATTCGGGCCTACGCTTGCGGTGCATCTGGGTGTCGGCGCTGTGGGGGTTCTGGTGCTGCCCGGCGGCGTATCGGTGCGGTAGCCGCCTTGCCTGCACCGAAGTTGTCCACAGGCTCGGCTTATCAACAGGTTTTCTGAAATAGCTGGTCGGCGCGTATTTCCCGGCGATGCTCAGCCCTAGCGTTGCCGGCATGTCACGACACGACGAGCGCGAGCGGATCCGGCAGCGACTTGGCGGGTTGACCGCACGGGTCGAAGCGGCGAAAGCTGGAGCCTCCTGGTCTGTCCCGCACCGGCCGCAGCTCCCGGCGCCCCTGCGACCTCGGATCCCTGTTGTCCCCGAGGCCGCCGCGGTCCGCGACCAGCTCGGCCGCTCGCCCGGCCATCCGGAACCAGGTGCTCGCGAAGAGGATCGGCAGCGAGACGAGCCGCATCCGGGGGTGGGCCTGCGCAGCCTTCCGCATCTGCCTGCCGATGCTCGCGCGCCGTACCAGGACCCCGCTGAACCCGAAGCCGGTGACCGTCTGGTTCCGGCGCCGAGCTGGCTGGATGGCCCCGGCGACACTCCACACCGCTGGCGAGATCGGTTGATGCCCGCCCGGTTCACCCGGACGCGGATCGATCCCGGACGGCGCGGTGTGCTGACCATGGCGGGCGTCGGAGTGATGGCGGCGATGCTGGCGGTCGGGGTAGCGCTGTGGCAGCGCCCCGCCGGTACCGCCATTACCGATGGTGCGCACCGCCGCCGCCGAAACGACCACCGCACCACGCGACGCCGAACCCGGCGCAACCCCGCTCCCGCAGACCGCCGCCGCGCCCACCACCACCGAATTGGTGGTCAGCGTGGTCGGCTTGGTGCACCAGGCGGGGCTGGTGCGACTGCCCCCTGGTGCCCGCGTCGCCGACGCCGTCGCCGCGGCGGGCGGGGCACGTGCGGGCGCCGACCTGACCGGGCTCAACCTCGCGCAACGACTGTCCGACGGCGACCAGGTCCTGGTCGGCGCCGCGCCGTCCGGTGACACTACGCCCCGTCTCGGCAGTACCACTATCAGTGGCGGCACCACATCGACCGGCGCAGCGGCCGGCCCTGGTTCCGCTCGCAACCCCGCAACCCCGGTAAACCTCAACACCGCTACCGAGCCCGACCTCGACACCCTGCCCGGTGTCGGACCGGTCACCGCCCGCGCCATCATCTCCTGGCGTGAAACCAACGGCCGTTTCACCGATATCGAGCAGCTCGCCGAGGTGAACGGTATCGGTCCCGCCCGCCTGGAGCGGCTGCGCGACCTGGTGACGATATGAGCCCGCACCGGCGTCCAGGGCCGGTCATCGGTAGGCACGGGAGGGGCGCTGCAGCCGGGACAGAATCAGGTGGAGTAGGTGAGCGTGCCGACTCGGCAGTCAAGGGCCTTGCGCCTGAGACCAGGAGTGAGATGGTGCGTTCGAGCGCGCCGGCTGTGGCTGGGAGTCGGGCGGAGCTCAGCGAAAACGGCTGGGTGGGAACCGGCATGCGTGGGGATTGGTTCAGCTCGTTGCGGTCGGGTCGTGATGAACGCGAGGCGGCGGCCGGTGCAGGGGATTCGGTGATCGATGCTCGTCTGCTGCCCGCCGCATCGGCCTGCTGGCTGGTGACGATTGCCGTGCTCACGGCTGGGTGGATGGTGGGTATTGCGGTGGCGATCGGGTTGACGGTTGCGGCGATCGGGCTGTGGGGATTGCTGTTGACAGTGCTGGCCCATCGCTATGAGCGCAGCCGGGCTGTGGTGTCGGTGCTGTTGGCGGCGGTGGTGCTGTCGGCCGGGTTTGCGGTGGCAGCGGCCTGGCGAGACCATCAGGTGGCGCAGCATCCGCTGCGCGCGGTTCCCGAAGCCGCATCGGTGCGGGTGGTCGTCACTCCCGTTGACGACCCGAAACCGGTACGAGGCAACTCGTTCGGTGGACAACAGCGCTGGGTGATCAGGGCGGGGCTGCGGGAGTTCCAGCATGCCGCGAATGCGGTGAGCGCGGGTGGCGCAGTGGTGATCCTGGCCGAGGGGTCGGAATGGGCGGTGCTACCGCCCGGACAACCGATCGAGTTCCGGGCCCGCCCATCGGCACCGTTGCACGCGGATCTGACCGTCGCGACGCTGCGGGCGCTCGGGCCGCCCGACCCAGCGGGCGCACTGCCCTGGTGGCAGCATGCCGCCGGCTCGGTGCGCGCCGATCTCGCGGCGGCGGCGCAGCGGGCGTTGTCTCCGGACGCGGCCGGGCTGCTGCCCGCACTGGTCGTCGGAGATACGGCCGCGCTACCAGACCAGGTGCGCGAGGACTTCACTCTCGCTGGACTGCAACATTTGCATGTCGTAAGCGGCGCTAATTTCACAGTTTTGCTATCGGCGGTGCTGTTCGTGACCCGGCTGCTCACCCTCGGCCCGCGACTGTCGGCGGTGTGCGCGGCGGGTGCACTGGTGATGTTCGTGATCGTCGCCCGCCCGGACCCGAGCGTTCTGCGTGCCGCGGCCATGGGCGCGATCACCCTGCTGGCATTGCTCACCGGGCGCCGCAAACAGGCGCTACCCGCGCTGTGCGCGGCCGTGATCGGACTGATCGCGATCTGGCCCGCGCTTGCGGTGCAGGCCGGTTTCGCTCTGTCGGTACTGGCGACCGGCGCCCTGATTCTGCTGGCTCCCAGCTGGGCGGATTGGCTGCGCGCCCGCGGCTGGTGGCGGCTGCCCGCCGAGTTGGTCGCGGTGTCCGCGGCCGCATTCGTGATCACCGCACCGCTTCTGGTTGCGCTGACCGGGACGCTCAGTGTGGTGGCGGTGGCCGCGAATGTTCTCGTCGCACCGGTGGTGGCGCCGATCACCGTGCTCGGCGCCACCGGTGCGGTGCTGGCCTGCCTCTGGATCCCGCTTGCGGAGCTGGTGTTGCGCTGTACCGCTCCCCCCTTGTGGTGGTTGCTGTCCGTCGCCGAGCGCGCAGCGGCGATACCCGGGGCAACGGTGGTGGTACCGGGCGGAACCAGCGGCGGTCTCATCGCTGCCCTGCTGGTCGGCCTCGGGATCGTCGCGCTACGCAGCGCGCTGGTGCGGCGACTGTCAGCCGCTGTACTGCTCGGAGTCGCCGCGGTCGTCGTACCGCTGCGGGTGTGGTCGCCGGGCTGGCCGCCGGATGGTTGGGTGGTGGCGGCCTGCGATGTGGGCCAGGGTGATGGTCTGGCGCTGTCCGTCGGCGATCGCAGCGCCGTCGTCATCGACGTCGGACCCGAACCCCGGCGCATCCGCACCTGCTTGGACCGCCTGCGCATCGAACACATTCCGCTGCTGATACTGACTCATCCACATGCCGACCACATCGGTGGTGTCACCGGCGCCCTCCAGGGCCGCACCGTCTCGGTGGTCGCCGTCGCACCCAACGAACTACCGGCCGGTGCGGACGCCGGTAGCGGTTCGCGCACCGGGAGGGGGGTGCGCGAACCGTTCGGCCGTCACCTGCCACCCGCGTCAGGAGAGCCGCGCGGCGCGGCGAGGCCGATCATCGACGCTGAAACCGCCGAAACGAGCAGCGCGACAGCCGCCGGATGCCCGCCGAGTCACTCCGGACGGCCGAGCGGGCAACCGACGAACAGTGGGCCGGATACGAGTGAGTGCGCTGACCTCAGCTCGGGGGACGGCCCGGATGCGGATGACGGTCCGGGATCGATGCGCGCCGACCGAGCCAGCGGTGACGGCCCTGATGCGGTGGCATCGATCCTTGCTGCGGCCCATATTCCGGTGCTCGAACTGGTGGCGGGGGATCAGCTGAGATTCGGGTCCGTCACCTTGGAGGTGCTGGCGCCCGGCTCGGCCGACGCGGCAGTGGGCGAACATTCTGTTGCCGACGCGAACAACCGCTCGCTGGTAGTCGCCGTGGATACCGCAGCCGGGCGGGTACTGCTGACCGGGGATACCGAGGCCCCGGTCCAGCGGTCGCTGTTGCGCGCACCGGAGCGTATTCGAGCCGATATCTTGAAGGTTCCGCATCACGGGTCCCGAACCACCGCACCGGAATTCCTGTCCGCTGTCCGTCCACGGCTGGCCATTGTGAGCGCAGGCAGTGACAACACCTTCGGCCATCCGCACCCGGCGGTGCTCGCCGAACTCGAGGCCATGGGAACCACCGTCGCCCGCACCGACCGGCACGGTGATATCGCCGTCGTTCCGCGCGGGTCCGGGCTCAACGTGCACACCGCACGCCCGTTCGGAGCCACCCGCCGCCCGCCCGGCCTGCAGCCGACCCAGCTCAGCTCGCGAATGCTGCTCCGCCCCAAGGCTGCGTGCAGCAGCCGCTCGGTGTGCGGTAGCCCGGCTGCGCACCGAGGCATCGCTGCGGAAAACATCGAGTTGCTCGGGTCCGCGCCGGATCACCGGCTCGTGCATGAGCTGCAGCCAGCAGACATATCGCCGCTCGCTGTCACGTTCACCGCCCGCCTGGCAGTCTTCCATGATCGGGATCGACGGCGTCGAACCGGGAAGCCACCACACGGCACGCCGCCGCCGTGGCCATCGGCCGACGCGCCCTCGGGCACCGCACCCGGCAACGGACGGCACCGTCCCGCAGCACTGGAGCGATGCTGCGGGGCGTCGGACCATCCGGACCGGACATCAGACCTGTGGGCGTGAGGGAATCCGCCCCGCCTTCTCGGGCCACGGACACGATTCGTGCCGCCCAGATGCGGTGCGAGCGTAGGCGACCGGGGCGCCCAGCACTGTTCGGGGCGCGTGACTGAGCGGGGGACCTGGCATCAGGACCCGCTCCCACTCGGTCTATAGGAACGGTCCGGGCCCCCACCTCGATGAGATCCGCGGGGGCGCGTTCGGCTTGCCGGACCGACGAGGCAGCGGCTGAGGATCAGCAGGCACGTGTGGATCGGGAGTACCCGGCAGCGGCGGGTCGCCACCTCCGCGCTGTCGGCGACCATCCGTAGGATCGGGCGGGTGAGCGAACGGCCTGCGGCGGTGCATCTGGTACTCGGGGACGAAGAGCTGCTGATCGAGCGCGCGGTCGCTGCGGTGACGGCGCAAGTCCGGGCGCGAGCTCCCGACCCGGACGCGGTGCCGGTGGATCGGTTGCGCGCCGGTGACGCGAGCACCGCCGAACTGGCCGAGTTACTCAGCCCGTCCCTGTTCGCCGAGGATCGAGTGATCGTGCTGGAATCGGCCGCCGAGGCGGGGAAAGACGCCGTCGCGGTGATCACCGAAGCCGCCACCGACCCGCCGGACGGGGTGGTGCTCATGGTGCTGCACTCCGGCGGCGGCCGGGCGAAAGCGCTGGCCCCGGCACTGCAGAAAGCGGGAGCCACGGTGCACGACTGCACCAAGATCACCAAGGCTTCCGCACGCGCGGATTTCGTGCGCGCCGAGTTCCGTGCCGCGGGCGCACGAGTGCCCGGTGACGCCGTCCAGGCGGTGCTGGACGCGGTCGGTTCCGAACTGCGAGAACTGGCGGCGGCGTGCTCGCAACTCGCCGCCGATACCGGCGGCAAGGTGGATGTGGCGGCAGTACGCCGCTATTACTCCGGCAAAGCCGAGGTGACCGGTTTCGAGGTGGCCGAGCGCGCCGTGTCCGGCGACCGGCCGGGTGCGATGGAGGCGCTGCGCTGGGCCACCGATCGCGGTGTCGCGCACGTGCTGCTCGCCGACGCACTCGCGGATTCGGTGCACACTATCGCGCGGGTCGGCTCGGCGGTCCGTGGCGACCCGTTCACCCTGGCCGGGTCACTCGGTATGCCGCCATGGAAAGTGAAGAAGGCACAAGCCCAGGCCCGCGGCTGGTCTCCCGCATCCATCGGCGCCGCGCTGCAGGTCGTTGCGATCCTCAACGCCGATGTGAAGGGCGGCGCGGCTGATTCCACCTACGCGCTCGAGCACGCTGTGCTGCGGATTCTGGATCTCCACGGCCAGCGCTGAAGCGCTGCGCAGCAGCCTGCCGAGCGGATATCGGCGGGCTGCTTGCCGTGCGCCGGTTGCTGCGCAGCGCACCGGTTCAGCTCGTGTGCACGATGGAGGTTGTCGCGCGGCGCACGGCGGGCAGCACGAGCAGCAGCGTCGGGAAGGCGATCGGCCAGGACACTGCCCACGACCTGAGCCAGGTTCCCATTGCGAGACCGTCCCCGCCCAGTGTGCTGATCAACGAGACGATGCAGGTCATCAGGATCGACAGCAGCAGCGGAAGCACGACCGGTGCGAAGCGCGCAGGCAGCTTGAACGAGCGGGCGGCGCTGGCGGAGTGCGGGCCATCGGCCAGGCCAGGAACTCGCGCGGGAAACCCAGGTCGATCGCAGTGGGCGTCGAGACCAAGGTGACGCCTCCTGCACGACGTCCGCAAGGCCCAGCGCACCTTCGGTGAGTGACCTGCTAGCGGCTGTCACGTTCTTGCGGGTGCGGTTGATGCAGGCGCGACATTGTGGTCGAGGTCGCCGCGGCCCTATTGCCGGTGAGCACCTGGCCAGGCGTGATGCGCAGGTTCGCGGGCGGGAAAGTAAACGGTTGCGGCACCCGTGGGCAGGTCCGCTGCGGGGTTGAGTTCGAGGCGTTGGCACCGGTGCAGGCCCCAGATCAGCACCTCATCATCTATCGGGCGGCCGATACGGCAGCGCAGGCTGCGCGGGACCGCCTCGCAGGCGATGACGATTACCTCGGGGTCAGGCATCGTGGCCGACCCGGGCTCGGTCATTCGACGACAGTAAAACCGATGTCGCCGTCGTCGCCGATGGTGAGGGTGATCGCGTCACCATCGGTGTCGTCGGTTTCCCGGTAGCGGCCTTCCCAGTCCTCGTAGGCGGGAGCTTCCTCGTCGCGGGTGACGATCCACTCCAGCGAATAACCGCCCTCGTCGTCGGGTACCAGCACGTTCTCGATCCGGACGCCGAGGTTGAGCACCTCGGCCGCACGGATCACATCGGGTAGATCCTCGGCTCGTACAACTGCCTGGTTCGCATACACCGTCACCATGCAGCGCATCGTACGGCAGCCGGACAGCAACCTTCCGCGTGGTCCGGTCGAGCCGGGTGCACACGAAAAGCCGCCGTGGTCATCGAGGCCGCGGCGGCTGCGTAGAACGGTTGAACCGTAGAACTGCGGTGATGTGCTCAGAGCTTGTTGAAGGCCAGCGCCAGCGCCGACTTCTTGTTGGCGGCCTGGTTGGCGTGGATGACGCCCTTGGAGGCGGCCTTGTCCAGCTTGCGGCTGACGAAACGCAGACGCTGGGCGGCGGTGTCCTTATCGCCGGCGGCAGCAGCTTCCCGGAAGCTGCGGATACCGGTGCGCAGCTCGGACTTCACCGACTGGTTGCGCTGCCGCGCCTTCTCGTTGGTGCGGATCCGCTTCATCTGGGACTTGATGTTGGCCACGCCTGTATCCTCTGGTTCCTGTCGCTGGTGTACGTCCGGGAAAAGTCTGGGAGCGCGCACCTGCCCTGAGCTGAGCCGGGCAAGGGGTAACGCGACGCCGAAGGTCGAGGGTACCAGCACCCTCGGGGCGGGAGGAAATCGCCTCGGCCTGCCCGGTGCGCGTCCGCGGCACAGGCAACCGCCACGACCTGCGGCGTTGCCGTTGTGATGAGCACCCGCCTGGCGTAACGTCCACTGCACTTCGGCCTTACCGGTCGTGACCATGCGTAACCAGTCGTAGCAGGACCAGGCAGTACCGGTGTGCTCCCGCACACGGCGGGCAGCGATCCTCTCGGAAGGCGGACGTATGTCTCCCACTGCTCAGGAAGTCGTCGAAGAAGTCGCCGAACAGGAACCCACCCCCGAACCCAAGAAATGGGCGGCCGAGGCTCTCGGCACGTTCGTTCTGGTGATGGGCGGCGTCGGGACCGCGGTGCTGGCCGGTGAACGGGTCGGTGCGCTCGGTATCGCGCTGGCGTTCGGCCTGACACTGCTGTTCCTGATGTATGCGATCGGCCCGATCTCCGGCTGCCATGTGAATCCGGCGGTCACGGTCGGCCAACTGCTGCTGGGACGGTTGTCGGTGATCAGCGCGGCCGGCTACATCATCGCCCAGCTGATCGGGGCGTTCCTGTCCGGTCTGGTGCTCTTCGCCATCGCCAAGAACCTGCCCTCCTACGATCGCTCGGTCGACGGGCTCGGCGCCAATGGGTGGGGTTCGCACAGCCCGTCCGCGAAAGCCGGGCCGCTCGGTGAGGTGGTGATCCAGGACGGGTACGGCATGGCGGCCATGATCATCGTCGAGATCATGCTGACCGCGCTGCTGGTGTTCGTGGTGCTCGCCTCCACCGATCAGCTCTCGGATCTGCCGCTGGCCGGTGTGTCCATCGGTTTCACCCTGGCGGTGATCCACCTGATCTCCATCCCGGTCGACAACACCTCGGTGAACCCGGCGCGCAGCCTCGGTGTCGCGCCCTATCAGGACGGTGCGATGGGGCAGGTCTGGGCGTTCATCGTGTTCCCGGTGATCGGCGGCGTGCTGGGCGCGCTGATCTACGGCATGTTGTTCGGCCGTTCCAGGGACCTCACCACCTGACCGAAGGACCGGTGGGTGCGCGGTCAGCTCCAGCGGTATTCGGCGACCAGCCGATGCGCGACCCGGTCGAAGATCTTGCGCGGCAGGATCGCGCCTTCACGCCGGATACCGTCTTCGGGGACGTCGAGCACCCGGTCCAGCCGCACCCAGCTCGGTCTGCCCTCATGATCCCAGGCGCCCGAACCGATCGCGACCCAGTCGCGATCGTGCTCGCGCGCCGGGTTCGACGACAGCATCAGGCCGAGCAGGGTGCGCCGGTCGCGACCCACCACCAGGACCGGCCGGTCCTTGCCGTTGCTTGGGTCCTCTTCGAACGGAACCCAGGTCCACACGATCTCACCCGGGTCGGCGCGGCCGTCGAGCTGCGGCGCGTAGACGATCCGCCTGGCCCGTTCGGCGGTCGGTACCGGGATCGAGGCGGTGGGACGCACCGCGACGCCGGGCGCGCGGCGGGGCGTGCGGCTTCCGGTGGCTCGTTCCAGCGATGCCGCTCGTTGCAGTTTGCCGATCAACTTCGGCGCTTGCCGCCGGACCAGTGCGGGGCCCTGCGCCAGGGCAATCATGCCCAGCTGCCTGCCGAGAGAGTTCCAACTTCGGGCCATTACAGGAGAATAACGTCGCCACCGCTATCACGTGGCCACGGTCGGGACCAGCAGGGGAGGCACGGTTGGGCACATGGGACGATGGAGCGTAGTCCGCCGCTGACCATGAGGAGTGGAGTGCCCGCCAGTTTCGCCGACACGACGTTCACCGATCCCGCACGGATCCGGAACTTCTGCATCATCGCCCACATCGACCACGGCAAGTCGACGTTGGCCGACCGGATGCTGCAACTGACCGGTGTGGTCTCCGAACGGCAGATGCGCGCCCAGTACCTGGACCGGATGGATATCGAGCGGGAACGCGGTATCACCATCAAGGCCCAGAACGTGCGGCTGCCGTGGGCACCGCGCTCCGGGGAGCACGCGGGCACCGACTTCGTGCTGCACCTGATCGATACGCCGGGCCACGTCGACTTCACCTACGAGGTTTCGCGCGCGCTGGAGGCGTGTGAGGGCGCGATCCTGCTGGTGGACGCCGCGCAGGGGATCGAGGCGCAGACGCTGGCCAATCTGTATCTGGCACTGGACAAGGATCTGACGATCATCCCGGTGCTGAACAAGATCGACCTGCCCGCCGCCGATCCGGACCGCTACGCAGCCGAGCTCGCCCATATCATCGGCTGCGAACCCTCGGACGTACTGCGGGTCTCCGGTAAGACCGGTGTCGGCGTGCCCGAGTTGCTCGACGAGGTGATCGCGCAGGTCCCGCCGCCGGAGGGAGTGGCCGACGCCCCGGCGCGGGCGATGATCTTCGACTCGGTCTACGACACCTACCGCGGTGTGGTGACCTATGTCCGGGTGGTGGACGGCAAGCTGACCCCGCGCGAGAAGATCAAGATGATGTCCACCGGCGCCACACATGAGCTACTCGAGATCGGCATCGTCTCCCCGGAGCCGAAACCGACCGACGGTCTCGGCGTCGGTGAGGTGGGTTATCTGATCACCGGTGTGAAGGAGGTCCGCCAGTCGAAGGTCGGCGATACCGTCACCACCGCCCGCGGCGGCGCGCCCGAACCGCTCACCGGTTATCGCGAACCCCAGCCGATGGTGTACTCGGGCCTGTATCCGGTGGACGGCTCCGACTATCCCGTGCTGCGTGATGCACTGGACAAGCTGCAGCTCAACGATGCCGCGCTCACCTACGAGCCGGAAACCTCGGTTGCGCTCGGATTCGGGTTCCGGTGCGGTTTCCTCGGTTTGCTGCACATGGAGATCACCCGCGAGCGACTGCAACGCGAATTCGGCCTCGACCTCATCTCCACCGCGCCGAACGTGGTGTACCGGGTGGAGATGGAAGACAGTGCCGAGCACATCGTCACCAACCCGTCGTTCTGGCCGGAAGGCAAGGTGCGCACCGTTTTCGAACCGGTGGTGAAATGCACCATCATCGCGCCGAGTGAGTTCATCGGCGCGATCATGGAACTGTGCCAGTCGCGCCGCGGCGAACTCGGCGGTATGGACTACCTGTCCGAGACCCGGGTCGAGTTGCGGTACACGCTGCCGATGGCCGAAATCATCTTCGACTTCTTCGATTCGCTGAAGTCGCGCACCCGCGGTTACGCGAGCCTCGACTACGAGGAGGCAGGCGAACAGCAAGCACAGTTGGTGAAGGTGGACATTCTGCTGCAGGGGGAGGCGGTGGACGCGTTCAGTGCGATCGTGCACCGTGATGCCGCGCAGGCCTACGGCCACAAGATGACCACCAAACTGCGCGAGCTGATTCCGCGTCAGCAGTTCGAGGTGCCGATCCAGGCCGCGATCGGTTCGAAGATCATTGCGCGCGAGAACATCCGGGCGATCCGCAAGGATGTGCTGGCCAAATGCTACGGCGGCGATATCAGCCGTAAACGCAAGCTGCTGGAGAAGCAGAAGGAAGGCAAGAAGCGGATGAAGACCATCGGCCGGGTGGATGTTCCGCAGGAGGCCTTCGTTGCGGCGTTGTCTTCGGATGCGCAGTCGGACAAACCGAAAGACAAGAAATAACGCCGTCCCGACACTGCCGGGCAGCTGCCCGGCGCCGGGTTGCCGTGCGGTGACTCGGATGTACTGACCCGGCAACTGGGGGCTGTTCGATGTCGGTGCCTGCTGTTAACTTCGCAACGTCAACGATGAAGTGACAGCCGGGTTCTCCGCAAATATGGTGGTTTCTGATCTTCACTCGGCGACCCGGCGTGGTGAGGATGCTGGAAGCTCGAGAGTGGAGTGTGGTATGACCCGTGACCTACCTTTCGACGGCGAGGAGGCAGCAGCCGTCGAGCGCGGTGGTGATACCGCCTATCGGGTGGCCAGCGGTGTGGCCCGAGTGGCCAGGGGCGGTGCGTACGTGACCGGTGGCGCCCTGGTGGCCGCCAACGGCGGCGGGGTTCCCGCGCAGCCGGGGTCGGAGCATCTCGACAGCCGTAACACCGGTTGGGCCCGTAACAGCGATCCCGACCCCGATGTGCCGAGCCCGGTGGTGACTTTCCCGGATCCGGCACCACTGGCTACGGATTCGGCCGTCCGGAATCAGCCCGGTTTCGACCTGCCCGATGCCGACGCGACGATGACCATGCCGTTGCCGCGGCTGGACGGCACGATCGGTGGCCGTGGTACCGACGCCGGTTTCGGGCTGCCAAGCCTCCCCGACAACGAGTATTCGAGGGGAATTCCCGGCACGGACGAGGGTGTGCCCGGTATCGGGGGCATCCCCGGCGCGGACGCGGGCGAAGGCGTGCCGGGTATCGGCGGCATCCCGGGTACCGACGGCAGTGAGGGGATACCCGGGGTGGGCGGTATTCCTGGTTTCGACGAGGGTTTCTCGCTGCCGTCCCTGCCAGGAACCGGACCTTCGGCCGGGTTCGAGGAGCCGGGCGGGCACGGTTTCGGCCTGCCCGGTCATGGTCTCGGCCAGGCGGGTCACGGTTTCGGGTTGCCGGATATGCAGGGTTTCGTGCCGCCGGGGTCCAACCCTTTCGCGCTGCCGTCCCTGCCCTCCGGGGCGCCCGTGGCGGATACCGGTCCGGCGGTCGGTGCTTCGCCGCTGCCGGGCACCGGCGGTGGCCCGTTCGACGGCGTCGGTGACGGGCCGGGGATCTTCTTCAGCACCGAAACCCATATCGATTTCGGTATCGGACCCGACGGCTTCTATTTCGTCAGTTCGATGGAGATCGATGTCGCCGTCGGGAATGTGGGCGACCAACTCGACCAGTACAACGACTGGCTCGCCGACGGTCTGCGAGCACCCGATGGTGCCCAGCCCGGCGCCGACCAGGGCGTCGAGGGCGGGCAGCAGGACCTGCTGGGCGCGCTGACCGGTTCCCCCGCAGGCGGGCTGTCCGGCCAGGCCGCGACGGGCGGTCCGGGGTCCGCATCGCCTGCAACGACGTCGAGCCCCAGCACGGCGTCGAGTCCCGGTACAGCACCGGCTCCGGCCGCTGCCCACGCCGCGCCCGCGCCCATGGCGGCACCCGCACCCGCGCCGGTGGCGCCTGTCGCGATCGCGCCCGCGCCGATGGTGGCGCCTGCGCCGATGGCGACGCCTGCCCCGGTCGCCACTGCCGCGGTCGCGCAGCCGGTGACCGCGACCCCGCTGCAGACCACGATCCAGCCGGATGCCGCGACCACCCCGGTGGCGAATGTGATCGCCCCGCCGCCCGGCCCGTCGCCGCTCACCGTGCCCGCCGCGCAGGTGCCGGAACTGTTCGAGCGCTCGAACGAGCCCGAGCTGATCGATCCGCAGGTCGGCCTTGTCGACGATCCGTCCGAGACCGGAGTCACCACCACCCCTGGCGAGACGAGCACGACGACCACCGGAACCTCGACGCCGACCACGTCCGGCGGCACCAGTACCTCCGACGTGAGCACCACGACCGTTCCCGAAGTGAGCGTCACCCAGGTTCCCGGTGTGAGCACCACCACCCCGGGTTCGTCGGGAACCACCTCGCCGGGTTCGTCGGCCACCACCTCGCCGGACTCCTCCGGCACCACGTCCCCGGATTCGTCGAGCACCACTTCACCCGGCGAGACGAGCCCCGGCACCTCGAGCGGTCCCACCACCGAAACCGAAGACGGGTCGCCGGGCGGCACCGGCGATACGACCACCAGCCCGGACAGCTCCAGCGAGACCGAGCTTCCCACGCAGACCGCCCCGTCACCGGGAGATACCACCGGCGCCGCGTCGACCACCGCCGTCCAGCCGTCGTCGGTGGGCTCCGAACCCGGTATCGGCACTCCGTCGACCATCGAGGCGCCGAGTGCAGGCAGCCCGTCGGCCGGCGTTCCTTCCGCCACGGTCCCCACTGTGGACGTCCCGGCACAGCCGACGCAGCACGTTCCGACCGTGGATGTGCAGCCGCAGGCGCCGATGGTGCAGCCGCAGATCATCGATACGAAACCGATCGCGGACCCGGCCGGTTATCATTCCGCGGGGGATAACGCGGTGCTGGCGGCGACTCCGATCGCCGACCATCCAGGGCTCGCCGCTACCGATAGCGGTCTGTCCAGCGGGCTGCTGCCGGGGGTGGCCTTCGCCGAGACCCACCATCCGGTCGGCCTCGGGGTGGGCGACACCCTGATCTGATATCACCCCGGTCGTCCGGGGCCGGGGGATGGGCGATCGCGGCGCAGCTGTGCCGTGATCGAATGTGTGACGCAACCACGAGGGAACGACAGAAGGAGCAGGGTTGTCTGCCGCAGCCGGACTCCAGGCCGCGACGGTGAAACATCCGGACGCGATGGCCCCGGTCATCGGAATAATCGACGACCTGCGGGAGGTGACCCGGTTCGCCGGCCGGGAGGATCTCGGCGGGCGTCTCGGTATGGTCCGGGCCAGGGTCAATGACACGCGGGTGCGACTGGTGGTGGTCGGGCCGGCCAAGAGCGGAATGAGCACGCTGGTCAACGCCATGGTCGGGGCGCGGATCAGCGCCACCGACAGCCCCATCAGCGTGCCGGTGATCGTCGAGTACGGTCCCGAGCCGACCGCGACGCTGGTACGGACAGTGGGCGGCGGCCGCACCGAACGCCAGCCCGTCGACCCGCTCGACCCGGCTCCTGCGCTGAACGCCAAGGGTGTGATCCGGGCCGAGTTCACCGAGCCGAGCCCGCTGCTGGCAGACGGAATCGTGCTGATGGACGCGCCCGGCTCGCCCGCCGACGAACAGGCCACCTGGTCGATGATCGCGGCCGCCGACACTGTGCTGTACGTCACCGAAGCCCGTTCGGAGTTCACTCCCGAGCAGGTGGCGTATCTGCAACAGGTGCAGCAGTTGTGCCCCACCGTGATCTGCGTGCTCAACAAGATCGACATGTACCCGCATTGGTCGCATGTGCAGCAGCGCAACCGGGAGCTGCTGGATTCGGCAGGTCTGGGTTTCGCTGTCGCGCCGGTGTCGGCCGAGTTGCACCGTCAAGCCGAGCAGGCAGGCGATCAGCAGCGCGCCATCGAATCCGGGATGCCGCAGCTCATCGACCATCTGCGCGACTATGTGGTGGCGCGCGCCGACGCGTTGGCCATCGAGGCCGCCCTCGGCGATATCCGGCTGGTCGGCGACCATGTGGCCCTGGCGCTGCGTAACGAGGCCGACGCATTGCGTGATCCGCGGCGGCGCGCGCAGATCACCCAGCAGCTGGCGATCGCCCGCGACGAAGCCGACCAGCTGCGTCAGCGCACCGCCAACTGGCAGGTCACTCTCGCCGACGGCAGCACCGAACTGATGGCCGATATCGAGCACGATCTGCGGCACCGGCTGCGCAGTCTGGTGCGCGATGCCGAGGCCGAGATCGCGAAAACCGATCCCGCGCCCCGCTGGAAGGAATTCGCAGCCGATCTCGACGCCCGCATCTGCGAGGCCGTCGAGGAGAATTTCGCGATGGCGCACTACCGTTCGGTCGAGTTGTCCGAGCAGGTCGCCGCCAAGTTCCCAGCCGACCATCGCAGTCCGGCGCTGCCCGGCGTCCAACTGGAGAAGGCCGGTGAGGTGCTGGACCAGGTGGCTCCTCTGGAACCGCTGGACAGCGCGAAAGCCGGTGTCACCGAACAGTTCCTATCCGCGTTGCGCGGCTCCTACGGCGGCATCCTGATGGTCGGCCTCGCCACCAGCCTGCTCGGCATGTCGTTGGTGAACTGGTATTCGGCGGGCGCGGGTGTGCTGTTGGGCATCAACGCCCTGTGGGACGACCGCCGGGCGCGTAAACAGCGGCGCCAAGCCGAAGCCAAGGTCGCTGTGGCCCGTCTGATGGATGATGTGATCTTCCAGGTGAGCAAGGAATCCCGTAACCGGCTGCGCGCTGTGCAGCGCACCCTGCGGGATCACTTCACCGAGATCGCCACCGATGTGTTACACCGGGCCGACGAGGCGCTGCGGGTCGCCGAGGAGGCGGGCGCCAAGTACGGCGACAGCGGCCGGGAACGGCTGGAACGGCTCGATACCGAACTGGGCAAGCTGCGCAGGCTCCGAGAACGCGCGGACGGTATCGCTGATATCGCTGCTTAAGCGTTCCTCCGCCTTCGCTCCGGGCGTACCTCTGCCTTCGCTCCGGGCATGCGCTTCGAGGGGGACCTAGCTTCCGGGTGGGCGTCGCATTCCTTGCCAACCGGTGGCGGCCACGTGCGCGGGCCGGAACTGGCCCGCCGGCCGCGATTCCTCGGCGCGGATGACGTGGGTGACGGCGTTGATCAGCGCCAGATGAGTGAACGCTTGCGGGAAATTGCCGAGCTGCCGTCCGGTGTGCGCGTCGATCTCCTCGGCGTAGAGCCGCAGCGGTCCCGCGTAGCCGAGTAGGCGTTCGCACAGGTGCCGGGCCCGGCGCACCTCGCCGATCTCCACCAGCGCCGACACCAGCCAAAACGAGCAGATGGTGAACGTGCCTTCCGCACCGGACAGCCCGTCGTCGGTGGTTTCGGTGCGGTAGCGCAGCACCAGCCCGTCTTCGGTGAGTTCGTCGGCGATACCCAGCACGGTGGCGCGGACCCGGGGGTCTTCCGGTGGCAGGAATCGGGTCAGGACCACCAGCAGCAGTGACGCATCCAGGGTGTCGCCGCCGTAGACCTGGGTGAACCGGCCCGCGGCGTCGACACCATTGACGAGTACATCGTTTCGGATCTCCTCGGCGATGGCCGACCATTCCGCGGCGATCGCGAACTGCCCGTGCAGTTCGGCCAGGCGCGCCCCGCGGTCGAGCGCCACCCAGCACATCACTTTCGACGAGGTGAAATGCTGGGGGTCCCCCCGTACTTCCCAAATACCGCGGTCGGGTTCGCGCCAGTGGCGGATAGCGGCGTCGACCTGGCGTTTCAGCATGGGCCATAGGGTTTCCGGGACATGCTGGCGTGATTTCACGTGCAGGTACACCGAATCGAGCATGGTGCCCCAGATATCGTGCTGGTCCTGGTTGTATGCCCCGTTGCCGACGCGGACGGGGCGGGCGTTGTCGTAGCCGGCCAGATGGTCCAGTCGGGATTCCGGGATTTCGCGTTCCCCACCGACGCCGTAGAGCACCTGCAGCGGCACCGGTTCCCCATCGGCGCCAGTGGTGGCGTCGTTGAGGAAAGCGAAGAAATCATCGGCCTCGCGGTCGAGGCCGAGGGTGTACAGACCCCACAGTGCGAAGGTCGAATCACGCACCCAGGAATAGCGGTAGTCCCAGTTGCGTTCGCCGCAGGGGGTTTCCGGTAGTGAGGTGGTCGCGGCCGCCATCAGCGCTCCGGTCGGGGCGTAGGTCAGCCCTTTCAAGGTCAAGGCACTGCGCTGCAGGTATCCGCGCCACGGGTGATCCGGGAAGTCGCCGAGGGTGATCCACTGCCGCCAGCATTCGATGGTGGTCCACATCTTCTGGGCGGCTTCGGCGAAGGTGCGCGGGGCGGGCAGGTCCGTCCAGGTCAGCGCGATGAAAATCTCGTCGCCTTCGCTCATCCTGGTGCGCGCCCGAGCCTGGCGGCCCTGTAGGCCGAGGCGCAGATCGGTGGTGAGCACCAGTGACGGACCGGCGCTCGGGTCGTCGGCGCGTACCGCTGTGGCTTCCTCGTAAACCTTGCCGGTGTATTCCCAGGTCGCGGCGGCGCGGTGGTAGTCGAACGACGGTTCGCAGCTCATCTCCAGTTCTACGGTGCCGTTCACGCATTTCACGGTGCGCAACAGCATGTGTTCGGCATCCCAATCGGTGGGGGTGCGCCGGTGGTTGCGGCTGCGCTGGGTGGTGCTGTGCCAGGGGCCGAGTACCAGCGCGTCGCGCACGATGAGCCAGCCCGTCGCGGTCTGCCAGGTGGTTTCCAGCACCATGCCGCCGGGCAGGTAGCGCCGGGCGGCCGGCACATTGCGCCCATACGGCCCCACCCGGAAATGCCCGGCGCTGCGGTCGAGGATCGAGCCGAACACGCTCGGCGAGTCGGGCCGGGGCACGCACATCCATTCGACCGACCCGTTGCCCGCGATCAGGCAGTTGGTTTCGCAGTCGGACAGGAAGGCGTAGTCGTCGATCGGCGGATAGTTGGTCGAGTGCACGGGTTCGACCGGGGTGTCGAGTGCCTGCAGTCCAGTGGGAAGTTGATCTTCGGAACTCGCCATAACACATCATGCGGGCCGGGCCGATGTCCCGTCCACCCCCGGCTCATCCGGACGGCCGCCGGGTACGGCCTCGTCGCGAGGACGTACCGCGGCAGGCTTCCGGCGAGATCAGCGGCGGCGAATGCGGGCCAGCCAGGCGGCGGTGTCGACGACCCCTTCCTTCGGCAGTCCCATCGCGACGGCTTGTTCCACCACCGTCTCGGTGATCCGCCCGCGATAGCTGGACGGGCGCAGGTCCTCGATCTCCCAGCCGTCGCCGAAAGAATCCCGGATGAGTGAATCGCTGATGCGCGGACCGAATCCGGGTTCGGTGTCCGACAGCGCCAGGATGTGTACGTAGCCGCCGGGCTCGCAGATCGCGTGCAGACCGCGCACATAGGCGGCCCTGGCCTCGGGTTCTTCGCCGAATACGTGGAACAGTGCGCTGTCGACGATGGTGTCGAACACCCCAGGGCGGTCGCCGCCGGGCTCGGTCAGGGTAAGGACGTCGGCCACCTCGAACCGGGCAGGCACTGCGCGCGCTTCCGCGTTACGGCGGGCCCGGTCGACCGCGCTCGGCGACAGATCGATACCGAGCACGTCGTAGCCGAGCCGGGTCAGTGCGATGGTGTGTTCGCCCGCGCCGGTACCCGGGTCCAGCACTCGTCCTCGAATCCAGCCGTCACGTTCGAGCGCGAGGATCGCCGGCTGCGGTTCGCCGATCACCCACGGGGCGGTGTCGTTGTCGTAGAAGCTGTTCCATACCTCGGCAGGTTGCGTTGTCATGACCCCAGCCTGCCTCCTCGAGTTCGGTTGAGGTCAAGAATCGAGGCGTCGTGACGGAGGCCGGTGGGGAGACCGGTTGCGGCCGACTACCCTGGGCTGCGTGGATCGCATCGCGGGATGGTGGGACGGTTTCGAACTATGGGTGGCGGGACTTCCGTTCATCCCGCAGTTCCTGGTAGTGCTGGTGGGTATGGTGCCGATCAGTTTCGCCATCGCCTACCTGCTCGATCGCGGGCTGCGGCTCGTGTTGCGGATGTTCGGCCGCCGTCGTGGCCCGGGTAAGCGTGGCAACCGGGTGGTGACCCGCATCGACGATATGCCGGTGCACGAACGCATCCTCCCCGCCGCGCAGGCGGTCCGTGAGCACGCAGGCAGCGGGGTCGGCTGATGCCACGTTCTCGCGTCCAGCTCGCTCTCGTCGCCCTGCTCGTACTCGTCGTCATCGCCTGGTTGTTCACCCGCTGAGCGACTCGGATCAACCGGTCGGGAGCGTGCGGTGCGCCCCGGTGAGCCAGGGACCAACCGGTCGAATCGGTATATCTGCTCTGCTAGAGTCTGGCGGGTGTCGTCGAGAGTTGTGCCGCAGGTCCGCCATGAATTGGCGTTGATCGCGGTCGGTTGCCTCGTCGTCGCCGATATTCACTGTCGGTGATTCCAGCGGGTGTTTTCTGCGTGTCCCCCTCGTTCGGCGCGCATCCTTTTCGCAGAATTGCCCGAACCCAGGCGGCCCTACCGGTCGCGTGGCGCGCCGCTGCCGTAACAACGACAAGCAATCGAGCCGATAACGCTCGCTCCGCCGACCGGTCACGCACCCGGGCGGCGGCACCGGAAAGGGTCTACCCATGTCACGCACCAGCCGGCTCATCGGACGCCGCAGCCGAGCGTTCGTCGCTCTGGCCACCCTCGCGATGGTCGCGCTGACCGCGTGCAGCGGCGGAGCCAGTGACACCGTCGGCGGCAGCACCGCCGATGGCAGCGGCGGCACCGTCAACCTCTTCGCCTACGCCGTACCCAAGCCCGGCTTCGACAAGGTGATCCCCGAGTTCAACAAGACCGCAGCGGGCAAGGGCGTGCAGATCCAGCAGTCCTACGGCGCCTCGGGCGATCAGTCCCGCAAGGTCACCGACGGTGCCCGCGCCGACGTCGTGAACTTTTCGGTGGAACCCGATATCACCAGGCTGGTTGATGCCGGACTGGTCGACCCGGATTGGAACGCGGGCGCCACCAAGGGCGTCCCGTTCGGTTCCGTGGTTGCCCTCGTGGTCCGTGATGGCAACCCGAAAGGCATCAAGACCTGGGACGATCTGCTGAAACCCGGCGTCGAGGTGGTGACCCCGAACCCGTTCAGTTCCGGATCGGCCAAATGGAATCTGCTCGCACCGTATGCGGCCAAAAGCGATGGCGGGAAGAATCCGCAGGCCGGGCTCGATTATCTGGCGCAGCTGATCTCCCCGGAGCATGTGCGGGTGCAGCCCAAATCCGGCAGGGAAGCAACCGAGACCTTTCTGCAGGGCACCGGCGATGTGCTGCTGAGCTATGAGAACGAGGCCATTTTCGCCGAACGCAGCGGCGACCCGATCGACCATATTGTCCCTGAGCAGACATTCGAGATCGAGAACCCGGTCGCGGTGCTGAAGCACAGCCGGAATCCGGAAAAGGCCGTCGCTTTCCGCGACTTCCTGTTCACCCCGCAAGCGCAGCGGGCGTGGGCCGAGGCCGGTTTCCGTCCGGTCGATCCCGCGGTCGCGGCCGAGTTCGCCGACGAATTCCCCGAGCCGCAGCGGCTGTACACCATCGACGACCTCGGCGGCTGGGAGCAGGTCGACGCCGAATTGTTCGACCAGGACAGCGGGGCCATCGCCGCTGTCTACGACCAGGCGACCAGATAGTCCGGTGAACCGGCGCACAAGCGAGATCAGATACCCGTGACCGACAGCATCAGCAACGCCGAGGCCGTGCCCGCCTCCGGCGCATCAGCACCACCGGGCACAGCCGTTCCGGGCTCGCGCGGACCCTTCTGGTCGTGGCTGCGGGTCACCGGGTCGGTCGGCCCGCTCGGCATCGCCATCGCCGTCCTGTGGCTCAGCATCATCGTGCTGCTGCCGCTGGCGGCACTGACGATCAGCTCCTTCGACGAAGGCTGGACGGGGTTCTGGGATGCGATCACCTCCCCGGTGGCGCTGGCGTCCCTGCGGGTCACCGTGATCGTCTCGGTGATCGTCGCGCTCCTCAACGTCGTGATGGGCACGCTCATCGCGTGGGTGCTGGTACGTGACGAATTCCCCGGTAAGGGCATCGTCAACGCGCTCATCGATCTGCCGTTCGCGCTGCCGACGATCGTCGCCAGTATCGTGCTGCTGTCGCTGTACGGCCCGCGGAGTCCGATCGATATCCAGCTCAACGCCACCAAGCCCGGGCTGGTGGTGGCGCTGGCGTTCGTCACGCTGCCGTTCGTGGTGCGCTCGGTGCAGCCGGTGCTGCTCGAGGTCGACCGCGAGGTGGAGCAGGCGGCGCTGTCGCTCGGTGCGGACAACTGGACCACCTTCCGCCGTATCGTGCTGCCCACGCTCACCCCCGCCATCATCAGCGGCGGCGGCCTCGCCTTTGCCCGCGCGATCGGCGAATTCGGTTCGGTGGTGCTCATCGGCGGCAACATTCCCCGAGAAACCCAGGTGGCCTCGCAGTACATCCAGCAGCAGATCGAAATCGACCGCCCGGTCAGCGCCGCCGCAGTGTCGGTGGCGCTGCTGGTGATCGCGTTCCTGACGCTGCTGGTGCTGCGGGTGTTCGCCGACCGTGCCGCGCGGAAGGAGCGGGAGGAACGATGAAGCTGTCTGCTCCCACCCGTATCTCGCTGCGCGTGATCGCGCTCGGCTACCTGTTCGTGCTGTTGGTGCTGCCGCTCGGTGTCATCCTCGGGCGCGCGTTCGGCCACGGTATCGGCGCGTTCATCGATCAGATCAGCACACCGGCTGCGATCTCGGCATTCAACCTGTCGATGATCATCGTGGCGATCGTGGTGCCGATCAATGTGGTGTTCGGGGTGGTCACCGCCATCGCGCTGGTGCGCGGCGACTTCCCCGGCCGCAGGCTCGTCCAAGGCCTCGTCGACCTGCCGTTCGCGGTATCGCCGGTGGTGGTCGGTGTGTCGCTGATCATGCTGTGGGGCGCCAGCGGCTGGTTCGGCGGTATCGAGTCGCTGGGGTTCCGGGTGATCTTCGGGCTGCCCGGGATGGTGCTGGCGACCATCTTCGTGACCCTGCCGTTCGTGGTCCGCGAGGTGGAGCCGGTGCTGCACGAGATCGGTGACGATCAGGAGCAGGCCGCCGCTACTCTCGGCGCCTCGAGGTGGCAGACGTTCTGGCGGATCACGCTGCCCGCCATCCGCTGGGGCCTCACCTATGGTGTGGTGCTGACCGTGGCCCGCGCGCTGGGCGAATTCGGCGCGGTGATCATGGTGTCGTCCGGTTTCGCCGGTGTCTCGCAGACCCTGACGCTGCTCGTGCACGCCCGCTATATCAACGACCACAACGATTTCGGCGCCTACTGCGCCGCGACCCTGCTGATGGGCATCGCCCTGCTCACCCTGCTGCTGATGACCGTGCTGGAACGTAAGCGGGACAGCAAATGATCGCCCATGCCGGAGGCAACAACTCATGATCACCGTGACCAACGCCAAGAAGCGTTACGGTTCCTTCGCCGCCCTCGACGATGTCAGCCTGGACATCCCGTCCGGCGAGCTGACAGCGCTGCTCGGCCCGTCGGGTTCGGGCAAATCGACGCTGCTGCGGGCGATCGCGGGACTGGAATCGCTGGATTCGGGGGTCGTCGTCATCTCCGACCGTAACGTCACCACGACTCCGCCGCAGGACCGCGGTATCGGTTTCGTATTCCAGCATTACGCGGCGTTCAAACATATGACGGTGCGCGACAACGTCGCGTTCGGCCTGCGGATCCGGAAACGTCCCAAGGCCGAGATCACCGCGAAGGTCGACGAACTGCTCGGCATCGTCGGGCTCGACGGTTTCCAGCACCGGTATCCGGCGCAGCTGTCCGGTGGGCAACGCCAGCGCATGGCCCTGGCCAGGGCGCTGGCGGTCGACCCGCAGGTGCTGCTGCTGGACGAACCGTTCGGCGCGCTCGACGCCAAGGTGCGCGCCGATCTGCGCACCTGGCTGCGCAGGCTGCACGAGGATGTGCACGTGACCACCGTGCTGGTCACCCACGACCAGGAGGAGGCGCTCGATGTCGCCGACCGGATCGCGGTGATGAACGCAGGCCGCATCGAACAGGTCGGCAGCCCGGAGGACGTCTACGACCGCCCTGCCAACGAGTTCGTCATGTCCTTCCTCGGCGCGGTCGCCCGGCTCAACGGTCACCTGGTGCGACCGCACGATATCCGCGTCGGGCGCGATCCGAGCATGGCGCTGGCCGAACACGAGGGCACGGCAGAGTCGGCGGGCGTCACCCGGGCGACGGTGGAACGGGTGGTGCGGCTCGGTTTCGAGGTCAGGCTGGAACTGCGTAACGCCGCCACCCATGATCTGTTCACCGCCCAGGTGACCCGTGGCGACGCCGAGGCGTTGCGGCTGTCGGAGGGGGAGACGGTGTACGTGCGCGCGACCCGTATCCCCGATCTGCCGCCGAAGTGAACATTTGCTCCGCAGCTGCGAGCAGGATGCTGCCTGTGTTTCGGTAACCGGTCGGTCGGCTCCGGCGGAGCTCAGCGGTGCGGGCGGTGAACGCGAGCACGCTGCCACTGTCCGGTTCCGTTTCCGATCGATCTCCGGTCTCTTCTGGTCGCGTCGCCTGGTTCGCTTACGGTGGAGCAGTTCCTTTGCTCGGCCTGACGTGAACTCCTCGGCGCACCTACGGCAAACTTTCCGAGTGAGTAACCGTGTCCGGTAGTTGCTGTGCGCAAACTTCTTCGCGGCGCGTGGTTTTGGAAGTTTGCCCAGCTTGTTGCGTTGGCAGCGAGGGGAACTCGTAATCAGCGATGGCGGCGGGGGAGGACAATCGGTTGTCCGGTGGTTGGCAGGCTGGTCGCGGAGTGGTTGCCTGATGGCGTTCGAAGCAGGTCCGTTCGGCGATCAGGTGGGGTTCGATGGCAGTGGGTCTCGGATTGAGCATCGGCACGGTGAACACGGTTTCGGCAGTCGCGGAGGAAGGCTCGGTCAAGGTGCCGACGGGCCGGGGGCGGCGGGGTGGGCAATGGCCCGCAGCCACCCACCGCACCACTCTCATGTTCGACAGTACGGGCCTGGCCCGGCTCGGCGCGATCCCCGCACACGGGCGGGTCGTCACCGAATTCGCCGATATCACGCAGCGCGCTGCCCGCGGCGCGCGGATCGGCAACCGGGAGCTGTCCCCGGCCGACCTGGTGGCGGTTGTCGCGGACTGCCTGATCGCCGAGGCGAGCCACGATCCGCGCACCGCGGGTGCGGGTATCACGCTCACCCACCCGGTCGGCTACGACGACGAACACCTCGCGGCGCTGCGTCGCGCGCTCGACGATTCCGGTCTCGGCCGGGTCGAACTGGTTGCCGAGCCGATCGCGGCGGCGGCCTGGATGGAAGACGAGCACGGGCCGCTGCCGCCGGGGCTCACCCTCGTCTATGATCTGGGCGGCTCGAGTCTGGACGTCACGCTGGTCCGGGTCGGCGCGGGCCGTCCGGAGAACCCGGTGATCGGTACCCCGCTGCGTTCGCTGGAGTACGGCGGGCGGGCGTTCGGCGCGATGGTGGTCGAGCACGCTCGCCGCGGCTGCGGTGCTGATGGGATCGATGTGGTGTCGCGGGCATCGGACGACGCGCTGCGGATCGACCATGTGCGCGCCTCGCTCGAGGTCGTCTACCGTTGTCTGAAGCTGGCCGATGTGACCATGGCCGACGTCGACCGCATCCTCGTGGTCGGTGGGGCGGCGCGCCCGGCTGATGTTGCCCGGGTGTTGGCCGAGGAGCTGGCTCGGCCGGTGGTGACCGCCGTGAATCCCGAACGCACCATCGCGGCGGGCGCTGCGATCCTGGCGCGGCGCAAGCTCGTCCGCGACGAACCCGAAGTTCGCCGTCGCGGTGGTGTCCGGATCCTGTCCCGGTCGACCAAACGCAGGCTGAGCCGCGCGGCGGTACTCACCGGTTCCACGGCCGCGGTCGCGCTCGCCTATGCGGTGCCCACCGATACCGTGCTCGCCGGATTGTCGCAGCTCGGGCTGGGCTGAGGGGATGGACCGAGCTGCCGGCCGGGAATTGTGGTGGTCCGGTGCGGTGGCTCGTCCGGTCCCGGCGGCCGGTGGTCAGCGCACCGATCACCGGCCGCCGGCGTACCGGCGGTGTTGACGTGTGACGTGGTTGATGTAACTATGGGGAACAGTTAATAGGATTCCTCATGAGAGGCAGTGACGACGATGTCTACAGCCACCACGGCACCCGATGTCGACCCCGTGGTCGCGCAGGCCCAGGAGTACGCGCAGAAGTTGCTGCTGTTGTCGGAAGGCTCGGTGAACCGGCACTTCGACCCGTTCGAGGACATCGATTGGGACAATCCCGATTTCCACGCCGACACCAAACCCGAACGTTGGATCCTGCCCACATCGGCCGACCCGCTGGGTAGGCACCCGTGGTACCTGGCGCTGTCGGAAGAGCAGAAGATCGCGATCGGTAAATACCGCCAAGCCAATGTGGCCAAGGTCGGTCTGCAGTTCGAAGCCATCCTGATCAGCGGGATGATGCAGCACGTCTTCAGCCTGCCCAACGGCTCGCCGGAATTCCGGTACTGCTCCCACGAGATGATCGAGGAGCACAACCACACCCTGATGTTCCAGGAGATGGTCAACCGGATCGGTGTCGACGTGCCCGGTATGGGCCCGCTGGTGCGCAAGCTGCGCTACCTGGCTGTTCCGGTCGCTGTGCTGTTCCCGAACCTGTTCTTCATGGCGGTACTGGCCGGTGAGGAGCCGATCGACCACATCCAGAAAGACATCCTGCGCTCCGGTGAGGAAGTGCACCCGATCATGCGCGGGGTGATGGCCATCCACGTGGCCGAGGAAGCCCGCCATATCTCGTTCGCGCACGAATTCCTCAAGCAGCATGTGCCCGAGTCCAATGCGGGCGGCCGTTTCGTGCTGTCGCTGGCCATGCCGGTCGTCATGTGGATCCTCGGCCGGTCCATCGCGACACCGCCGCGCACCTTCTTCGACGAGTTCGATATCCCCGACAGCGTCCGCAAGGAGCTGTTCTACGGGTCGAAGGAAGCCAAGAAGGTGTTCAGCGACTACTTCGCCGATGTGCGGTCGCTGGCCAAGGAGATCGGGTTGATGAACCCGGTCGCCAAGGGCTTGTGGAAACTGCTCGGCATCGACGGCCACAGCACCCGTTACCGTTCCGAGCCGCTGCGCGTCGTCGCGGGCGAAGTGGCCTGAGCGGCGGTAGCTAGATGCCCTACGTAGTCACCCAGTCCTGCTGTAGCGACGCGTCCTGCGTGTATGCCTGCCCGGTCAACTGCATCCATCCCACCCCGGACGAACCGGATTTCCGGACCGCGGAGATGCTCTATGTCGACCCGCAGGCCTGCGTGGACTGTGGCGCCTGTGCGACCGCCTGCCCAGTGGACGCCATCACATCCACCAAGCGGCTGACCGAGGAACAGAAGCCGTTCATCGAGATCAACGCCGATTTCTACCGGCAGTCCCGGCCCCGGCCGGTGCTGGCGAAGCCGGTCCCGCCGCCGGCTATCGACACCACCCGCGGTCCGCTGCGGGTGGCGATCGTCGGGTCCGGACCGTCGGCGATGTACGCGGCCGACGAGCTGCTCACCCGGCCGGGGGTGTCGGTGACCGTGTTCGATCGGTTGCCGGTGCCCTACGGTCTGGCGCGGTACGGTGTGGCCCCCGACCACGCCAAAACCCGTCAGGTCGCGAAGCTGTTCGACGTGATGTCGGTGCAGCCGGGATTCGGCTCCTACCTCGATGTGGAAGTGGGCAAGCATATTTCGCACGAGGAACTGCTCGCCTACCACCACGCCGTGATCTACGCGGTCGGCGCGTCGTCGGACCGCAAACTGGGCATCCCCGGCGAAGGGCTGGCAGGCAATGTGTCGGCCACCGATTTCGTCGCCTGGTACAACGGCCACCCCGACCACGCCGAGCGCACCTTCGACCTGTCCCAGCGGCGCGCGGTGATCGTCGGTAACGGCAATGTCGCGCTCGACGTGGCGCGCATCCTCACCGCCGATCCCGAGACGCTGGCCGGAACCGATATCTCCCCGATCGCGCTGGAAGCCCTGCGCCGCAGCGCTGTTGAGGAAGTCGTCGTGCTCGCCCGGCGCGGCCCGGCCGAGTCTGCGTTCACCGTGCCGGAGTTCGTCGGTCTGCTCGGCGCGGACGTCGATATCGCGGTCGAAGGTGATATCCCCGAGAGCACCGAAGACCTGCCGTATCAGGTGGCACAGAAGCTGCGGCTGCTGCGCAGCGTCGCCGAGCGGCCATTCGGGCAGCGCAGGCGGATCGTCTTCCGCTACCTGTCCTCGCCCACCCGGATCATCGGCCCCGACCAGGTGAGCGGTCTCGAGGTGACCCGCAACGAACTGGTGACCGACGCCGACGGGCGGGTGCGAGCGGTGGCCACCGAGGACACCGAAATCCTGGACACGGCGCTGGTGCTCACCTCGGTGGGTTACCGCGGTGTGCCGCTGTCCGGTCTGCCGTTCGACGAACATGCAGGCGTGATCCCCAACTCCGACGGCCGGGTGCTGGAAGAGCCGGGCGGTGCCGAGCTGCCCGGTACGTACGTCACGGGTTGGATCAAACGCGGGCCCACCGGCTTCATCGGAACCAACAAGTCGTGTGCCCAGCAGACGGTGCAGCTGTTGGCCGACGATTTCACCAACGGCCGCTTGCCGGAGCCGTCGGGCAGCGCCGAAGGGTTCGACCGCCTGCTGCGCAGCCGCAGGCCGAATGTGCGGGCCGCCGGCGCGGTATTGCGACCGAAACGGGTACGCAGGCTGTTCAGCCGGGTCTGAGGGGCCGGCGCCGACCGATACTGCCGATCGCCTATAGGCGATCGGCAGTATCGTCATGGGTCGGAACGCTCGTGATCAGCGCGCGGTGTAACCGCCGTCGATCGAGAGCGCCGCGCCGGTGACGAACGCTGATTCGTCACTGAGCAGGAACGCGCAGAACGTGGCGATCTCCTCGGCGGTGCTGATCCGGCCGAGCGGATGTAGCGCGGTGACAGCCGCTTCGCCCTCCGCGGTGGCCCCCATCGAGGAGCGGAACGCCGGAGTGTCGACGGCGCCCGACAGGACGGCGTTCACCCGGACACCGTGCTCGGCTCCCTCCAGGGCGACGGCCTTGGTCAGCCCGACCACACCATGTTTCGCGGCGACATACGGCGCGACCGTTGCCATACCCACCGCACCGAGGTTGGAGGCGTTGTTGAGGATCGCGCCGCCGCCCGCCGCCGCGATCGCCGGAACCTGGTGCCGCAGCCCGTAGAAGACGCTGGTCAGGTTGAGCCCGATTTCGCTGTGCCAGTCGCCGGTGTCGATATCCTGCACCGCGCCTGCCGCGGTGACCGCACCGACATTGTTGAACGCCGCGTCCAGCCGCCCGAATTCGTCGAGCGCGGTGCGGGTCAGCCGCGCCACATCGGCTTCGTTCGTCACATCGGCAGGCACGAACACGGCACGCCCACCCGCCGCGCGGATCTCGGCGGCGGTCTTCTCCCCGGCTTCGGCGCCGCGGGCGCCGAGGACCACCGCGGCGCCTTCCGCGGCGACACGCACGGCGACTGCTTTCCCTACGCCGGAGGTCGCGCCCGTGACCAGGACGACCTTGTCCGCGAACCGTGTTGTCATGAAACTGATTTCCCTTCTCGTTCTCGGTATTTCCTGTCGGGCGACGTCGCAGGTTCCAGTGAAGCGGGATCGCGGGTGTTCGTCTGGCGGAAAGCGGCCATTTAGTTGATGTGTCATTACCAGCTGCGGTCGGGTCGGGATGTTCATGTCCAGAGGGGTAGCAATTGCTTGGTTACCAAGCGGTAGTTGGGGGTGGGTGTGTGTAAGTTGTTCGGGCGTAGCGCCGAAAAGGATCGCTGAGTAGTAGCGGATCTAGTGCAATTCGGTTGATGGAGCGCCGAGGCGGTTCCGCGGCGGTGCACTACAGGTCGCTCTGACCTGCTATTTCACCGGAACATGGCGCCCATTGAAACTTTCCGTATCAATTGGGCATCCGAATGGCCGCAATACAGCTAACCTGTGGGTGCTGTTTGGAAACGACCGCGGCCCATGGTTCTTCACGTGAGGGACGTGGTCTCGGTGCGTTGACGGGATAGCGAATGACTACAGGGCTGGGCTTCAGCATCGGTACAGTAAACATCGTCTCGGCGCTGGTGACCGCCGAGCAACCGCGACCGGTGGTGCGAACCCGCCGCACCACCATCGGGTTCGACGAAGCGGGCGGCGCCCGGCTCGGCGGACTGACCGAACTACCCGATGCGCACACCGAATTCGCCGACCTCGGCCGCGATCCCGAATCCGTTGTCGTCGGCGGACGGATCTGGTCACCGGCGAATATGTTCGCCGCGGTGGTGCGGGACCTGCTGGCCGCCGCCGAACCCGCCGCGGCCGTGGTCACCACCTATCCGGCGCACTACTGCGGCAAACAGGTTGCGCTGCTGCGGCAGGCCCTCGACCTGTCCGGCGCAGGCCATGTCGAACTGGTCCCCGAGCCCGTCGCGGCAGCACACTGGCTGGAGAACGAACACGGCCCGCTCGCACCGGGTTTCGTGCTCGTCTACGACCTCGGCGGTAACAGCCTCGACGTGACCGTCGTACGAGTCGGACCCGACTGGGACAACCCCTCGATAGTGGGTGGACCGGTGCGGTGCTACGACTTCGGTGGCCGTCCGCTCGGCGCGATGATCGCACGCTACGCGGGGGACCGGGCGATCCGGCCGGCCGAACCGGGCAGCGATACGGTGTCGCCGGCGTCGTTCATCGACATCGAGGGCATGCGCGTCGAACAGGTGCGCGATTCGCTCGAGGTGGTGCGTGTGGCCGTCCACGCCGCCGGGATCGGGCTGTCCGATATCGGCCGGGTACTGGTCATCGGCGGTGCCGCCCGGCCACCGCAGGTCGCGCGCACCCTCGCCGAGCTCGGCCTCCCCGTGGTCATGTCCGCCGACCCGGGGCAGTGCGTCGCCTCCGGCGCGGCAGCCATAGCCGTACGCAACGCGGCCCCCGCCGCGCGGGATCGGTCGCAGCGCGCCCCCATTTTCTCCGGCGCCGCGATCTTCTCCGCCGTCGCCATGTCGGCTGCCACCATGCTCGGCGGCGGCGCCGTCGAACCCGACGCCGACCCGGCGACAGAACGATTCCCCGGGCTCGACAGCGGCGAGGCACCGCGTTTCGCTGTGCCCGACCGCGCCACCCTCAACCGCACCCCCAACGGCGGATGGAGCGTCTCCTACGATCCGCCCCGGCGCAGCGCCTACACCGATATGGTGTCGCCCGCCGCCTACGGCAAACCCTACGGCCCATCGCTGGCGGAAAGCAGGCCCCGCCATTCCGGCCCGCGCGACTGCTGCGCCCCGGACGATCGTGGCGCCGGCTACTCCGACCCCGCGCGCTTCACCAACCCCATCCCGTTCCGCCATCCGGCCCCCAGGCCCGTACACCCGCCGCTCGGTCACCACCCAACCCGTCCTGGTCACCCGGCTTTACCCCACGATCCGGATGGGCCGGTGGTCTCCCCACCGTCAGATCCGAGCGGCCCGATCATCACGCCGCCGGTGGGTCCGGATGTCTCGGTTGTCGGGCCGCCGAGGGGTCCGGACGGTCCCGTCATAGACCTGCCGGTAGATCCGGATGGTCCCGTTGTCGACCTGCCGGACGGCTGGGGTGGCGGCACCCCGAACGGCCCGGTCGTGGCACCTCCGTTCGACCGAGACGAGCCGGTGATCGGTGCGCCGTACGGCCCTGGTCGTCCCGGAGGACCAACCGTTCCCGGCAGAGGTACTCCCTTCCTGCCGGATAACCCTGCCGGTATCGAGCCCTCGATCCCGGGAACGCTCGGCACCCGTCCATCATCGACCGATCCGCGCACGGATGGGTCCGTCCCAAGCAGCGGTAACCAGCGAACCCCGCAGCGGGACAGTGGTTTACCCGAGCCGGACGGAAGAGCCGGTATCCCCTCGGGGGCCTCGGGAATCGGCGCGGTTCCCGGGCCCGTCCCGGCGCTTCCCGACACTTCCCAGGGCGAGGCAGCGAGGCCACCGGGTGCACTGCCCGCCCCCTCGATTCAGCGAACGAGCCCCAGGACGTCGGGAAACACAGCCCCAGCTGGCCCGGGCTGGAATTCGCCGAACGGCTCGGCTCCGGGAAGCGCGCAACCGAGCTTCTCGACCGGAGGGCCCGCGGGGGCAGGTACCGCGCCGGGCAGGCCGTCGTCCGGTCCCAGCCATGGGAACACGACCACCGGCAACAGCGGCGCCGGGCCACAGTCTCGTGGCGCAGCAACCGCCGGCACGGCCCTTGGAGGAGGTATGCCCGGCACCTCGGCATCGAGCCCGCGCGACAGCAGCTCCGATGGCTTCGGGTCGGGCGGTCGGTCGAACGGCGTGTCCTCGAAGTCCGGCTCGACCGGCGATGCGGAGCAAGGGGGTCCCGCGGGAACCTCGTCACGCGGCGGCCCGAGTTCCGGCCGCCGATAGCCCCGCCACACGGTTCCCGGCTGCCGATGGTCCACGGCCGATTCGCCTCGGCTCGGTCGACGCCCGAGCGTGATCAGCCCCGAGACCGCGCACACCCTCGCACTCTTCAGGGCATCGTCGCTGCCATCTCGCCGATGACGGGGACCTTCGGATCTGACGGCGGGTCTATGACGGGACCACCCGGACCCACCGGCGGCCGAACAACCGAACCATGTGGAGTCACCCTCCGACTCTTGCCGTGCCGGATGCACTGCCCGCGCTGGTCGCCAGGAAGCGGCGGTGAGCAGGCCCGACAACCAGACGGCACGGAACGCCGGTGGCCCGCCTCCTCACCGGACGTGCCGGGCTGCCCGTCGGCCTGTGGCAGAGCGTGCTCGGCCGCGGCCACGTGATCGGCGGTGAGGTGACCGCAGGCGCCGGCCACGCCGGATGGTCCGGCCGATATGGGCGAACCGTCGATACGAGGGGCGCAGGCTCCTACAGTGGAGGCGTATCGGGTCCTGTGAGGAGTGCCAGATGGCGGCGGGTAATCAGCCGACGATTCTCATCATCGGTGCCGGCTTCGGCGGTATCGGTATGGCGATCGAGCTGCGGCGCAACGGTTTCGACGACATCACCATCCTGGAGCGTGCCGACGACCTCGGCGGGGTGTGGCGGGACAACACCTACCCCGGCGCCGCCTGCGATGTGCCGTCGCCGTTGTATTCGTACTCGTTCGAACCCAAGCCGGACTGGCCGCAGCGGTACTCCGGGCGCGGCGCCATCCACGACTACCTCCACGGTGTCGCGCAACGCAGCGGGGTACTCGACGCCATCCGGTTCGGGGTCAGCGTCACCGACGCGGAATTCGACGAGCCCACCGGCCGCTGGACGGTACATACCGCGGACGGGGACAGCCGGGTGGTGGATGTGCTGATCTCGGCGGTGGGCCAGCTGTCCCGCCCCGTCATGCCGGACATCCCCGGTATCGACACCTTCGCAGGCCCGTCGTTCCATTCCGCACAGTGGGAACACGATGTCGAGCTCACCGGCACGCGCGTCGCCTGCATCGGCACCGGCGCCAGCGCTGTTCAGTTCATCCCGGAAATCCAGCCCCGCGTCGCGCACCTCACGCTGTTTCAGCGCACGCCCGCCTGGGTGCTCCCGAAATTCGACACCGACTACACGCCGATCCAGCACAACCTGTTCGCCCGGCTGCCCGGCGCGCTGCAGGCCGAGCGGTTCGGCTGGTGGGCGCTCATGGAGTTTCTGTCGCTGGGCCTGGTCGAAGCCCCTGTGATCGCGCGACTGGTGCAGCGCGTCGCGTCCCGACATCTGGCGAAGCAGGTCGAGGACCCGCAGTTGCGGGCCGCGCTCACGCCCAGCTATCCGGTCGGCTGCAAGCGCGCACTGTTCTCCAACGACTACTATCCGGCCCTGACCCAGTCGAATGTGCGCGTGGAGACGGCCGCGATCACCGAGATCACCCCTGTGGGCGTGCGCAGCGCGGACGGGACGCTGCACGAGGTGGACGCGATCATCTACGGCACCGGGTTCAAAGGCACCGAATTTCTCTGGCCGATGCATATCCACGGACGGTCGGGCCGCGCACTGTCGCAGGTGTGGGCCGACGGCGCGCACGCCTATTACGGCGTTTCGGTGCCCGGCTTCCCGAATTTGTTCCTGCTCTACGGGCCGAACACCAACCTGGGCGTCGGCTCGATCATCTACATGCTGGAGGCTCAGGCTCGGTATATCCGTCAGGCCGTGCAACTGCTCGCCGATCGCCCTGGACACTGCCTCGACGTGCGAGCGGACCGGGAAGCAGAATTCAACAGCGCCCTCCAGGAACGCCTGGACCGCACCCCGTGGAACTTCTGCTCCAGCTGGTACCGCAACGCTGCGGGGCGGATCACCAACAACTGGCCCGGTCCGCCGTCCAGCTACCGCCGCCGGATCCGCACCCTGGACCCCTCTGCCTACACTCTCACCCCGGTCAGCTCATAGACGAGAGACAGCCGGCACCGTTGTCAGCTGCCGGCGGCTCGGACTGCCCCTGCCGCACTGGTTCCCGTCTCTCACTTCGGACGCGCCCCAGCGAACGTAGCGCGCAAATCTCCGTGTTCAGGCGGAGCTCAGCGCATCTGGTCCAGGCCCGGACTGTCGCCGTCGGGCCGTGAACGTCTGAGGAGCGGACGTAAGCCTGTGCACGGCTGGCCCTTCCAGCTGTTCTGAAGCACCGAAACCCAACTCGCGAGGGCTCATCCCCTCCCTGCAGAGAGGGCAGGAGGTCGAGAGCGGGGTTCCGCGGGAAAAGGTAATTCCGCTGCCGTGACCTCGGCATAATCAATGATGTGAAACGTAACGGGGGAGCGCCGCAACTCATCGCGCTGGATGTCGACGGAACATTGTTGCGCACCGGCGAACCGGTGAGTGCGCGAGTGCGGACTGCGGTGCGTGCCGCGGTTGCCGCTGGCGCGCACGTTGTGGTGAGTACCGGGCGCCCCCTGGTCGGCACGCGACCCGTCCTGGCGGAGCTGGGGCTGGTCGAAGGCCACGCCATCTGCTCGAACGGTGCGGTACAGCTCGACGTGGCCGTCGCGGAACCGGTCGCAGTCCACGTCTTCGACCCCGCCCCCGCGGTGATGGCGCTGCGAAAACTGTTTCCTGAAATGATTTTCGCCGCCGAACAGGTCGGTATCGGAACCTGGGCCACCGGGATGAGCCCTGGCGAATACGCTCTGGCCGGTGACTATCTCGTGGTCGATCACGAGACGCTCAGCAGTCGTCCGACCCCGCGGCTCAACGCCTGGTGGCCCGACGGCACAGCCGAGGTGATGCGCGAGCTGCTGGCCACCCTGCAGGTTCCCGGAACCAGCTGGGTCTACGGCGAATACGGGCCGTGGCTGACCGCGACCCGGCATGGAGTGTCGAAAGGCTGGGCGCTGGAACGTCTCCGCTGTGCGCTCGATGTACCGCCCAGCGCCACTCTGGCCATCGGTGATGGATACAACGACCTGCACATGCTGGGCTGGGCAGCCCATTCGGTCGCCATGGCCAACGCGCCCGCCGAGGTCCGTCGCATTGCCGACGAAGTCACGGACGGTGTCGACGACGACGGTGTCGCCGCTGTTCTGGAGCGCTGGTTCCGCCCCTGACTGCGAGCGGCCAACGCTGCTGGGCGGTTTCCTCGCAGCGGGTTGGATTATGCCGAGAGGACGAGCGTGTCGTTGACCGCCGCGTCGTAGCGGTCCCACACGATATCGGCCAGGGCCGGGTGGGCGCCGAGGACTTCGGCATGGACGACGGCGGATGCCTGGGCTGCCAACCGGTCGGTGAGCAGGCCAGGGGCCAGGAACCACGGAGCGACGAGCATCCGTGCGGCGCCGCTGTCGCGGAGTCGGGAGAGGGCGTGACCGACGCTTGGCTCGGTGGTGGCGAAGCAGATCTCGGTGCGCCAACCGGTTTCGGCCGCGAGCAGCCGCGCAACACGGGCCGTGCGGGCGTTCGCCTCCGGTGACGACGAACCGACCGCGGCCACTGCGACCCCTAGCGAACCCAAGGCGTGGGAACCGCATGCCGCCCGCACCCGGTCCCGCAGGGCCGAGACGAGTCGCGGGTCGGCTCCCAGCACATCGGCTTGGGTCAACCGCAGCCGGGGATGCCGGGCGGCCGCCGCGGCCAGGATGCCGGGCAGGTCGACTCGGGCGTGGAAGGCGCTGCCCAGCAGCAGCGGAACGACCACCGCATGGGTTGCGCCTTGTGCGGCGACCACGTCGACGACCTGCTCGACCGACGGAGCGCTCAGGTCGAGGAACGCGAGCCGCACATCCAGGTCCGGCCGCACCGCCCGGATCAGCTCCACACACGCGGACACGGTGGCAGCCGAGCGCGGGTCCCGGCTGCCGTGTGCGACGGCGATCAGCGTCGGCTCGGCCGCCATCTCAGGCCTCGGTTCCGACCTCGACCGCGGTGAGCGCATCGCCGACCAGGCCCGCGGCCAGAGTGTTACCGCCCGCGGGGTCGATGAGCAGGAAGCTGCCGGTGTGCCGGTTGACGCGGTAGACGTCGGCAGCAATCGGCTCGGCCACGCGGATGCCGACCCGGCCGATATCGTTGAGCTCCAACGTCTCCGGGTCCGGGTCGGCGGCCAAGCGCTGCTCGTCGAAACGTTCCAGCAGCGAGCCGACAATGGCCTGTGTGGTGCGGGTGCCGTGTTTGAGCAGCAGCCGCGCGCCGGGGCGCAGCGGTTTGTCACCCAGCCAGCACACCGTCGCGTCGAAGGTATCGACGGGTTCGGGTGCGTCGGCGGGGGAAGCGACGATGTCGCCGCGGGAGATGTCGATATCGTCGGCGAGGATCAGTGTGACGCTGCGCCCGGTTTGCGCCACGGCCAGCTCCCCATCGGGGGTGTCGATCCGCTCGACGGTGCTGCGGATACCTGACGGCAGCACCACGACCTCGTCGCCCGGCGCGACCGAACCGGCCGCGATCTGCCCGGCGTAGCCGCGGTAGTCCGGGTATTCGGCGGTCCGCGGGCGGATCACGTACTGCACCGGCATCCGCAGCCCGATCGCGTGCGCCCCGGCGCTGTCGGCGTCGACCGGAACCGATTCCAGGTGTTCGATCAGCGACGGCCCGTCGTAGTACGGGGTGTTGGCGGAGCGGGTGGCGATATTGTCGCCGTGCAGCGCCGACACCGGGATCTCCAGCACATCCTCGCTCGACCAGCCGAGCACCCCGGTCAGCTTCGCGAATTCGGCGGAGATCTCGGCGAATACCGCGGCCGCGGCGGCCGTCTTCGCCTCCTCGGTCGGCTCGTCCCGGCCCACCAGGTCGATCTTGTTCACCGCCAGCACCAGCTTCGGCACGCCGAGCAACGCCAGCACCGCGGCATGGCGGCGGGTCTGCTCGACCACGCCCTTGCGTGCGTCGACCAGCAGGATCACCAGTTGCGCGGTGGACGCGCCCGATACGGTGTTGCGCGTGTACTGCACGTGCCCTGGGGTGTCGGCCAGCACGAACGAACGCTTCGGTGTCGCGAAATACCGGTAGGCGACGTCGATGGTGATGCCCTGTTCGCGTTCGGCGCGCAACCCGTCCACCAGCAGCGACAGGTCCGGTGTCGCCAGACCCTTGTCCACCGAGGCACGGGTCACCGCGTCGATCTGGTCGGCGAGCACAGACTTGGTGTCATAGAGCAGCCGACCGACCAGAGTGGACTTGCCGTCGTCGACCGAACCGGCCGTGGCCAGCCTCAATAGGTCGGACATCAGAAATAACCCTCTCGCTTACGGTCTTCCATAGCGGCCTCGGACACACGGTCGTCACCGCGGGTGGCGCCACGTTCGGTCAGCCGGGACGCGGCGACCTCGGCGAGGATCGCCGCGTTATCGGCCGCATCGGACAGGATGGCGCCGGTGGTGGAACCGTCGCCGACGGTGCGGTAACGCACCGAGCGGGTTTCGAGCACCTCGCCCTCACGCGGACCGCCCCATACGCCCGGGGTCATCCACATCCCGTCCCGCTGGTACACCGGCCGCTCGTGCGCGTAGTAGATATCGGCCAGATCGACGTTCTGACGGGCGATATAACGCCAGATATCGAGCTCGGTCCAGTTGCTCAGCGGGAACACCCGCACATGCTCGCCGGGGGCGTGGCGGCCGTTGTAGAGGTTCCACAACTCCGGGCGCTGCCGTTTCGGATCCCACTGC
Organism: Nocardia donostiensis; assembly: GCF_002081715.1. GTDB lineage: Bacteria > Actinomycetota > Actinomycetes > Mycobacteriales > Mycobacteriaceae > Nocardia > Nocardia donostiensis. The sequence continues at coordinate 79,109 of NZ_MUKP01000003.1, forward strand.
CCGAACGCATTGCGCAGCGAAAAGATCCGCTCCTTGGCGCGGGAGCGTTCCTCGTCGCGGCGACCGCCGCCGAACACTGCGTCGAATCGGTTCTCGCTGATGGCGTCCAGCAGCGGAACCGTCTGCAACGGGTTGCGGATACCGTCGGGGCGTTCGGTCAGTCTGCCGTCGGCGAGGTAGTCCTCCACACTGGCCACGTGCAGCCGCAGACCGTAGCGTTGCACCACCTTGTCGCGGAACTCCAGCACTTCCGGCAGGTTGTGCCCGGTGTCCACGTGCAGCAGCGCGAACGGCAGCGGCGCTGGCCAGAACGCCCGCAGCGCCAGATGCAGCAGCACGGTCGAGTCCTTGCCACCGGAGAACAGGATCACCGGGCGCTCGAACTCACCAGCCACCTCACGGAAAATATGAATCGCTTCCGATTCCAACGCGGCGAGGGTGTCGAAATCGGTCAAGCCCAAGAAACGTTCGCTGACTTCGGTCATGCTGTGTCCTTTTTCGCATGCCCGCGGGGACCTACGTGGTGACGCAGGCTGCCTCCTCCGGGCCCTGAGGCGGTCATGAAGTGTGCAACCCGCATTCGGTCTTGGCGAGGCCGGCCCAGCGGCCGCTTCGCGGATCGGATCCCGGCTCCGGTTTCCGTGTGCACGGAGCGCAGCCGATGGACGGATACCCCTCCTCCACCAGGGGATTGACAAGGATCGAGTGCCGTTCGATATAGGCCTGCATCTCCTCGTCGGACCATGCGGCGATCGGGTTGATCTTCACCAGCCCGAAACCCTCGTCGAACGAGATCAACGGTGCGTTGGCCCTGGTCGGCGCCTCGACCCGGCGGATACCGGTGACCCAGGCGTTGTAGCCGGTGAGCGAGTTCCGCAACGGCACGACCTTGCGCAGCCGGCAGCATTCGTTCGGTTCCCGGGCGAACAGGTCCTTGCCGAGCAGTTCGTCCTGTTCGGCGACGGTGTGCTCGGGCTTGATATCGATCACGTTCACCCCGTATACCGCTTCGACCGCGTCGCGGGTACCGATGGTTTCGGCGAAGTGATAGCCGGTGTCGAGGAACAGGACATCCACCCCCGACCGCACCTGCGCGGCCAGATGCACCAGCACCCCGTCCTGCATATTCGACGCGACGATATATCCGGCGCCGAAGGTGTCCTCGGTCCATTGCAGCAGTTCGGTCGCCGACGCGCCGTCGAGTTCGGTCGCGCCGCGTTCGGCGATCGCGCGCAGTTCGTCGGTGCTCAGCTTCGCGGGCAGTTGCCCCACCTGATCTGTTGTCACAGTTGTTCTCCCGTCACCGCAGGTCGGCTTCATCGGCACGAACGGCCCATTGGGCGAACCGCTCGCCGTCTTCGCGGTGCTTGATGAAATTGCGGACCACCCGCTCGACGTAGTCGCCGAGTTCGTCGGTGGTCACCTTGTGCTGGCGCAGTTTGCGGCCGAACGCACTGTCGAATCCGAGGCTGCCGCCCAGATGCACCTGGAAACCCTCCACCTGGTTGCCGTCGCCGTCGTCGACGAGCTGGCCCTTGAAACCGATATCGGCGATCTGTGAGCGGGCGCAGGAGTTCGGGCAGCCGTTGATGTTGATGGTGATCGGCACGTCGAGCTGGGCGTTCAGATCGGCCAGCCGTTCGTCGAGTTCCGGCACCAGCGCTTGGGAACGGTTGCGGGTTTCGGCGAAGGACAGCTTGCAGTATTCGAGTCCGGTGCACGCCATCAGGTTGCGCCGCCACCGCGACGGGCGGGCGTGCAGGCCGAGCGGTTCCAATTCCGCGATCAGTGCCTCGACCTGGTCGTCGGGAACATCGAGCACCAGCAATTTTTGGTAGGGGGTGAACCTGATCCGATCGGAGCCGATCCGCTCGGCCGCGTCGGCGACTTTAGTCAAGACGGTGCCGGACACCCGCCCCGAGATCGCGGAGAAGCCGACGGCGTTGAGGCCGTTGCGCAGTTTCTGGACACCTACGTGGTCGATCGGGGAGGTGGGCTGTTGCGGCGCCGGGCCGTCGATCAGCTTACGTTTCAGGTATTCGTCTTCGAGTACCTGCCGGAACTTCGCCACACCCCAGTCCTTGACCAGGAACTTCAGCCGCGCCTTGCTGCGCAGCCTGCGGTAGCCGTAGTCACGGAAAATCGCGACCACCGCTTCCCACACATCCGGCACCTCGTCGAGCGGTACCCACACCCCGACGCGCTGGGCCAACATGGGATTGGTGGACAGCCCACCACCGACCCAGAGGTCAAGGCCGGGGCCGTGCTCGGGGTGATTTACGCCGATGAACGAAACATCGTTGATTTCGTGCACCACATCCTGCTGACCGGAGATCGCGGTCTTGAATTTACGTGGCAGGTTGGCGTATTCCTTCTTGCCGATATAGCGCCGGGTGATCTCCCGGAGCGCGGGAGTGGCGTCGATGATCTCGTGCAGCGAATCTCCGGCCAGCGGTGAGCCGAGCATCCCGCGAGGGCAGTCGCCGCAGGCCTCGGTGGTCTGCAACCCGACCGCTTCGAGGCGGCGCCAGATCTCGGGAATGTTCTCCACCTCGACCCAGTGATATTGCAGGTTCTGCCGGTCGGATATGTCGGCGGTATCGCGCGCGAACTCGGTGGAGATCCGTCCCAGCGTGCGCACCTGAGCGACGTTGAGCGCCCCGCCGTCGGTGCGGACGCGCATCATGAAGTACTTGGCTTCGAGCAGATCCATGTTCTCGTCGCCGGTCCAGGTGCCGTCATAGCCCTGCTCCCGCTGGGTGTAGAGGCCCCACCAGCGGAACCGGCCGCGCAGATCGCTCTTGTCGATACCGTCGAAACCGGTGTGCGCGTAAATGTTCTCGATCCGCTGGCGAACGTTGAGCGGGTTGTCGTCCTTCTTCACCTGCTCGTTCGCATTGAGCGGTTCGCGGTAACCCAGTGCCCACTGCCCTTCCGAGCGGCGGCGGCGCACCGGTTTATCGGCGCGGGCGCGCGGGGCTGCGGCGGTGTCTCGGCGGGGCCGTTCGGCGCGGGCGCGGCGTTCGGTAGCGGGGGCCGCGGTGGATTCGGCCGTAGCGGTGGGATCGGCGTCGGTGCTCGACGTCATGGGGTCGCTCCTGCTGGGTGTGGGTACGTCCGTGCTGAAGGCGTGAGGGGCTGACTCACGCCCGCGGTGTCAGCGGGCCGACGTCCTCGAGATCGGAAGGTTGCCGGAATTCCGGGAACGGGCGCAGCTGAGCTACCGGGATGAACCGGGCAGACAACAGGCGCTGCAGACGCGCTTGAAGTCGACGTGGCGACGTGCCACAAGTCGTACTCCCGATGCGCGCATGCGGCTCATTGTGCCACGTCAGCACGGGCGTGCCAGACCCTATCCCCATATTTCCCGCGAACAAGCGGGAAATCCCCTGTACGGATCCTGATAAATGTGATGGGCGTCATATTTTGATCTTGGCTGGTGATAGTGGTAGTGGTCCGTCCCTGAGACCGGGGGCAGGCTACCGGCGCTTGCTCGAATTGACCTCAACAGAACTCGAGGGATGAGAGTGGACCTATGACCTACACGCCCACCGAGCCCGACACCGATATCGCGGCGATCCACGCGGTCGTCGCCGCAGTGGAACATTCCCAGCGCAACGAACTCGTCGACGATTTCGTCGCACTGTTCCGCGCCGATGCGATCTGGACCACCGGCCACGGAAAACGCCTCTACGGCCGCGCTGCCATCGCCGAGTTCACCGCCCAGGTGCTGCCGGGGGCGATGGCAGGCGGTGAACTGCCGCGCTACGAAGTCGAACACGTGCTGTTCATCCGTCCCGATGTCGCCGCAGTCAAGGTGCGCCAGCGCTATCTGAACGCGGCGGGAGAGACGGTCGGCGGCGAGGGCACGCCGATGTATGTGATGTCCAAGGAAGACGGCAGGTGGATGCTCACCGCGAACCAGAACACCCAGGTGTACGAGGGCTGAGCAGGCCCGGCACACTGGACAGGTGACTTCCGCTACCCCTATCGCCGCCGAGGTCCCGGTGCTGCGGGATTTCGGGGGCGGCCCGTTCGGCATCTACGTGCACGTGCCGTTCTGCGCCACCCGCTGCGGGTACTGCGACTTCAACACCTACACCGCCGGTGAACTGGGTACCTCCGCCTCCCCGCAATCCTGGCTGGCGGGGCTGCGCGGCGAACTGGTCGAGGCTGCCCGTGTCTTCGACACACTGCCGTCACCGACCCCGGAAGTGTCCACCGTCTTCGTCGGTGGGGGCACCCCGTCGCTGCTCGGCGGTGACGGTCTCGCCGCCGTACTGGACGCGGTGCGCGCGCAGTTCCGGTTGGCGGCCGACGCCGAGGTCACCACCGAATCCAATCCCGAATCCACTTCGCTGGAGTTCTTCGCACGGATCCGCGCCGCCGGATACACCCGCGTCTCCCTCGGTATGCAATCCGCCGCTGCGCATGTGCTGGCCGTCCTCGATCGCACCCACACCCCCGGCCGTGCCGTCGCGGCAGCAAGGGAAGCCCGCGCCGCCGGCTTCGACCACGTGAACCTGGACCTCATCTACGGCACCCCCGGCGAACGCGACAGCGACCTGGACGCCAGCCTCGACGCGGTACTGGACGCAGGTGTCGACCACGTCTCTGCCTATTCGCTCATCGTCGAAGACGGCACCGCTCTGGCGCGCCGGGTGCGCCGCGGCGAACTCCCCGCCCCCGACGACGACGTCCTCGCCGCCCGCTACGAACGCATCGACGCCCGCCTGACCGCCGCCGGACTCACCTGGTACGAGGTATCCAACTGGGCGGCCGGTGATACCGCCCGGTGCCGACACAACCTCGGCTACTGGGACGGCGGCGACTGGCTCGGTGCGGGACCGGGCGCGCACAGTCACCTTGGCGGGGTGCGCTGGTGGAACGTCAAACACCCCGCCCGCTACGCCGAGCGGGTCGCCGCGGGCGGGCTGCCCGTAGCCGACTGGGAGGCGTTGACCGACACCGACCGGTACCTGGAGCGGATCATGCTGGCCGTGCGGTTGCGGACCGGTCTGCCGCTGGGTGACCTCGACCAAGCGGGCCGGGCAGCGGCCGAACAGGTGGTCGCGGACGGGCGCGCGGTAATAGCGGGTGAGCGGCTGGTGCTCACCGACCATGGTCGGCTGCTGGCCGACGGTGTGGTGCGCGACCTGCTCGGATGACTTCGCTCAGGGACGTCCGGAGACCCGAGCTGCCGGTTTCTCTCCCGGGATGCACGGCGGAGCTTTTCTGGTGGGAGAGTCAGCGCAGTAACTGGACGATGAGCAATACGAGCGTGGCGAACAGCCAGGAATAGAGAACGATATTGCAGATCATGGCCCAGGTCTGTCCCGGCGCCTTCTCGTGCGGCTGGGGTCCGAGCATGGCTCGCAGAATGACCATAACCGGTTGCCGGTAATAGGAGGTGTGGACCAGTATCCCGGTCGGGCCGTGCTCCGGATATAGCGCGGCATGGGCGATTCCGGGGTCGCTCCGTACGGCAATATGAAATCCGCGGGCAGCATGGTGCCGAGATACGGCGGCATGGGTGCGTCGCCACCCTGCAGCGCAACGTTTCCAGGCATCCCGGGCGAATGCGGCGCAGCTGGAAAAGCAATGGGGTTGTTCGGCGCGGGCTGCTGTTTCGCCTCGGGGTTGTTCATATCGCGGTTCTTTGTCCTGTTCGTCGGCCGTGCAGCATCCTCAGCCGGTCTAAGCGGGCGCTTGTTGCGGTTCCGAGGGGGTTACCAATGCCTGGACAATGGTATTGAGAGCCTTGGTGTACGGAAGAAGGTCCAGGAGTGCGCTTTTCAGGTTCTTGACGAGTAGCGATATCCTCGCGCCGTCGGCGGCGATTCGGGCCAGAGCCCCGGAAACGACGAGCGGGGTGGCGGCGCCTGAAGACAAAGCCCACGCGATGGAGAAACCGACGAGTGCACCCGCCAAGCTGGTCAGCACATCTTGTACGAGAGTACGGTAAGCCTCGACCACCTTCGCGATCTTCTCCATCATGGTGCTCAACGCCTGCGCGACACCGCCGGCCGCCGTGATGTGGTCGGTAATGGCTGCGGCTCGGTTGCGGTAGGCCTGCGCGGCTTGGCCACCCCACTCCGCGAGTTCTCGGTCGATGGCCGACTGCCAGTCCGAACTCACCGCGACCAACTCCTCGGCAATCTTCTGCCAGGTCGCGGCGTAGGCCTCGACCATATCCGGGCTGCCGTACAGCGCATCGAGTGTCCGGCGGTACGGCTCGACGTGTTCCAGTAGCCACCCCACGATCTGCGTGCCGAGGAAGCCGAAGGGGTCTATGCGCACCGATTTGACCGTGTCCACCACGCCGCGAGCCCCGAGTGCCGCATCGGAAAACGAACCTTGGGTGAGATCGGTGACAATTTGCCAGGTATCTCCGGCGATGGTTCCTTTCAGCACACCCCAGGGGCCGTCGTCCTTCCGCTCCAATCCGACATTCGAAAACGAGAAAACGGTTTCCTGGAAGTACTCCTCGCGATAATCGGTGCCTTCTACGATGTGGTCGTTTTCCGGCGGCGGAGCATCGTCGAATCCGGGTAGATTTCGATTGAGCCAATCGCCGATCTGGGTGTCGGCCATCACTGTCCTCCCGACGATTCTGCGATCGCGTCGCGCAGGTCTTGCAGAGATTGCGCGAGGTCGTTGTCCTTGCCTTCGAAGGAGTCCGCGTTGGCGATGAGCTTGCCGGGCACGGTGGCGACCTCTTCGGCGAGTTTGCGGATCGCCGCGACGGCGCCGTTGTGGTTGTCTTCCAGCAGCAGCAGGATCCACGGACGCGGGATCGCGCCGTAGCCGTCGTCAGCGGCGGCGATATAGGTTGCGGCCTCGAGCACTTCGGTGGTTCGGTCCATGAGTCGCTGCACGCTGACCGCATGGGTGCGCAGTGCTTCCGGGTCTACGTTCAGTTGTTCGTCCGGCATCGCTACACCAGCCAGGACTTACGCCGGAAGTAGTCGCCCTCGTCATCGTCGGGATCACTGGGGCCGACGGTATCCGGCATGCTGCGGCCGCGTCCTGCACCGGACCCCGAGTCCGGGGTGGCCGGAGGGGGTGGGAAGGGAGGCGGTGCGGAGTTTTGGAAGGAACCGGGTGTCGGGAAGGTGCCGGGAGTGTCGGCCGGACCGGGACTCGATGCGTTCGGTCCGGGCCCGTCCGGGGGAGCGTCGGAATCGTCCGGGAACCGGTCGGTGTACTGGGTGACGATCTGGGCCCCGACCTCGTCGTCGCCCACCATGTCGTCGACCACCGTCCTCACTTCGCGCCGCAGCTTCGACTGGGCGCGGTGCAGCACCGACATCAGCTCCGACGACAGCGCCGACGGGCTCATCGAGCGAATACCGTCGTTCAACCGGATATCGGTGGGCACCCCGTTGCTGTCGACGGTGATACTGACGCGGTTGTCGTCCGAGGACTCGGTGACGGTCAACGCCGCCATCTTGCTGTGTAGAGCCTGGTACCGCTGCGCTTTGCGCTCGAGGTCCTCGGCCCAGCGGGCGAGGCCCGCCGCTGCGTGATCCGGGTTGTCGAACACCCGCGAAACCCCCCTCTGTTGTGATCACCGTCATCAGAACAGCCGGGAGATTATCACGCTGCCTGGATATGTGGCCGAGTTGCTGTCGTCACGGCAGGCAGGCCGGGGGTGGGAATTAGACTGGATGGGTAAGGGTCCGCAGGTCCGTTGCGGACTCCCGCGAATGGTGGTGTGCCGCACAGCCGGCGGCGTACCCGCACTGCGAGGAGGTGGGGCCGATGTCGAGCACCGAGGACCGGCGCTTCGAGGTCCTGCGGGCGATCGTCGCCGACTATGTGGCGACCAAGGAGCCCATCGGATCGAAAACACTGGTCGAACGGCACAACCTGGGTGTTTCCAGCGCCACCGTGCGCAACGATATGGCCGTGCTGGAGGCCGAAGGGTATATCACCCAGCCGCACACCAGCTCCGGCCGTGTTCCCACCGACAAGGGCTACCGGCAGTTCGTCGACCGCATCTCCGAGGTCAAGCCACTCTCGCCTGCCGAACGCCGCGCGATCATGCAGTTCCTCGAATCCGGCGTCGATCTGGACGACGTGTTGCGACGCGGGGTGCGATTGCTGGCGCAGTTGACCCGCCAGGTCGCCGTCGTCCAGTATCCGACCGTCTCGGCGTCCACTGTCCGCCACATAGAGGTCGTGGCGCTCAACCCGGCCCGGCTGCTGCTGGTGGTGATCACCGACACCGGCCGCGTCGATCAGCGCATCGTGGAACTGGGCGCGCTCGTCGACGACGAGGACCTGGCGGCGCTGCGCGGCATGCTCGGCGGCGCGATGGACGGTAAACGGCTGGCCGCGGCCTCGGCGGCGGTGGCCGAGCTGCCCGAACAGGCGCCGCCCCGGTTGCGTGATGTGCTGGTGCGGGTGTCGACGGTGCTGGTCGAAACGCTGGTCGAGCACCCAGAGGAACGGCTGGTGCTCGGCGGCACCGCGAACCTCACCCGCAACGCCGCCGACTTCGGCTTCCCCGGCTCTCTGCGTGCGGTGCTGGAGGCATTGGAGGAGCAGGTGGTGGTGCTCAAACTGCTGGCCGCCGCGCAGCAGCCGGGCACGGTCACCGTGCGGATCGGTGAGGAAACCCAGGTCGAACAGATGCGTAACGCCTCCGTGGTCTCCACCGGTTACGGTGCGGCAGGAGCGGTGCTGGGCGGAATGGGTGTGCTCGGCCCCACCCGGATGGACTATCCGGGCACGATTGCGTCGGTGGCTGCCGTCGCCCGCTATATCGGGGAGGTCCTCGCCGAACGGTGACTGTGATAGCACCGCCGCGCCGCCGCGCCGGCCGCGGAGTCGCTGATAGGCTCGAAACTCTGGCCGGATAAAGTTGAGTGCACCCGACTAATAGCGCGGTTGGAGCAGTACACCCCAGGATGAGCACATATCCGGCCGTGCGTAGTCGGAACTGTGACAGCGACCAAGGACTAGAGAACTCAAGTGGCACGGGATTACTACGGACTGCTCGGCGTCGGGAAAAATGCTACCGACACCGAGCTCAAACGCGCCTACCGGAAGCTGGCTCGCGAACTGCATCCCGACGTCAACCCCGATGAGGCGGCGCAGGCCAGGTTCAAAGAGGTTTCCGCGGCCTACGAAGTGCTGACGGACCCGGAGAAGCGGCGCATCGTCGATATGGGCGGCGATCCGCTCGAGTCCGGCGGCGGCGCGGGTGGCGGTTTCGGTGGCGCCGGTTTCGGCGGGCTCGGCGATGTGTTCGAGGCGTTCTTCGGCGGGATGAGCGGCGCTCAGGGGGGCGGCCGCGCACCGCGCGGGCGCGTGCAACCGGGCGCGGATTCCCTGGTTCGCACCCGGCTGAGCCTCGCCGAATGCGCCGTCGGCGTCACCAAGCATCTGACCGTGGACACCGCGATCCTCTGCGATCTGTGCCATGGTTCGGGCACCAACGGCAAGTCCAAGGCGGTGCGCTGCGAAACCTGCGGCGGAGCCGGTGAAGTCCAGTCCGTGCAGCGTTCCTTCCTCGGTCAGGTGCTGACCTCGCGGCCGTGCCCTACCTGCCGCGGCGCCGGTGAGACGATCCCCGACCCCTGCCGCAAATGCGGCGGCGACGGCCGGGTGCGCGCCCGCCGTGAGATCGCGGCGCCCATCCCGGCCGGTGTCGCCAACGGTATGCGGGTGCGGCTGGCCGCCCAGGGCGAGGTCGGGCCGGGCGGCGGCCACGCCGGTGACCTGTATGTGGAGGTCGTGGAACAACCGCACGACGTGTTCGTCCGCGACGGCGACGACCTGCACTGCACCGTTCGTGTGCCCATGGTCGACGCGGCGCTGGGCACCACGGTCGTGATCGACACCATCCTCGACGGACCGACCGAACTGACCATCCCGGCGGGCACTCAGCCGGGCGAGATCTCGGTCCTGCGCGGGCATGGGATGCCGCGGCTGCGTTCCGGTGCGCGCGGTGATCTGATGGCTCACCTCGATATCGTCATCCCGACCAAACTGGACAGTAAGCAGACCGATCTGCTGCGCAAATACAAGGGGATGCGTGAGCGCGACCGAGCCGAGGTGATGTCGGCGCAGTCCGAGCACAGCAGCGGTCTGTTCGCCCGGTTGCGGGCCTCGTTCAGCGGACGCTGATTGGCGGCCACGGTTTTCTACCTCGACGACATCCCGGAACCGGGCGCCGTCGCGGTACTCGACGGTCCCGAGGGCAGGCACGCGGCCACCGTGCGGCGGATCCGGGTCGGCGAGCCCATCACGCTGTCGGATGGTCGCGGTCTGCTCGCCGACACCGAAGTCGTTGCCGCGCAGCGTGACCGGCTGGAGTTGGCGGTGCGCAACCGCGGCCGGGTCGAGCCGGTGTCACCGCAGGTGACCGTGGTGCAGGCGCTGCCGAAATCCGACCGTTCGGAGCTGGCTGTCGAGCTGATGACCGAAGCGGGGGCGGATGTGATCGTGCCGTGGCAGGCGGCTCGCTGTGTCGCCAGATGGGAAGCCAAGGCGGACAAGGGTGTCGGGAAATGGCGTGCTGCGGCCCGTGCTGCAGCGCGGCAGTCCCGCCGCGCCTATATCCCGGAAGTGACCGGCCTGCACCGCACTCCGGATCTGCTGACCGCGGTGCGCGCGGCGAAGGACGCGGGTGCGGTGGTGGCCGCGCTGCACGAATCCGGCACCGCGAAATTCACCGAGCTGCCCTGGGACACGGCGGCCTCGGCCATGTTGATCGTCGGCCCGGAAGGCGGGGTGGACGAGGCGGAACTGACGGCGTTGGCTCAGGCGGGCGCCGATGTGGTGCTGCTCGGCCCGACGGTGTTGCGCACCTCCACCGCCGCCGCGGTCGCACTCGGCGCGCTCGGCGCGCTCACCGCCCGCTGGTAGACCGGGTCAGATGTGGACAACTGATAATTCACTGTGACCTGTCGGTGCCGCGCGTTAAACTTTCAGCACGGATGCGGACCGCAGCAATCCGTATAGCAGCAGCTCCGAGACCGGAAAGTAGGCCATAGCCACTACGTGAGAGCACAAGGCGAGACAGGCGACCAGAACATCTCCGCAGTCGGCGACGGCGCTGGCGGCGCTGGCGCCCCGGCGGCACGTGAGGTGCGCTCCAGCATCGAGCTGGCCCCCGAATCCGTATTCCCGTTCCTCGGCTCCGCCGACGAGAACCTGCGAGAGCTCGAGCAGTTGCTCGCCGCCGATATCCACGTCCGCGGCAATATGGTGACGCTCACCGGCAAAGCCACCGATGTGGCACACGCCGAGCGGGTCGTCGAGCAACTCGTCGCGCTGACCGGCCGCAACCGAGTCGTCACGCCCGAGGCGGTGCGCCACACCGTCTCCATGCTCACCGAGGGTCTCTCCGAATCGCCCGCCGAGGTGCTCAGCCTCGACATCCTGTCCCGGCGCGGCAAGACCATCCGCCCCAAAACTCTCAACCAGAAACGCTACGTCGACGCCATCGACGCCAACACCATCGTGTTCGGTATCGGCCCCGCCGGCACCGGCAAGACTTACTTGGCGATGGCCAAAGCCGTCCAGGCCCTGCAGACCAAGCAGGTCAACCGCATCATCCTCACCCGCCCCGCGGTGGAGGCGGGGGAGCGGCTCGGCTTCCTGCCCGGCACGCTCAACGAGAAGATCGACCCGTACCTGCGCCCGCTCTATGACGCCCTGCACGACATGATGGACCCCGAAGCCATCCCCAAGCTGATGGCGGCCGGGGTCATCGAGGTCGCGCCCCTGGCGTATATGCGCGGCCGTACGATCAACGACTCGTTCATCATCCTGGACGAGGCGCAGAACACCACCGCCGAGCAGATGAAGATGTTCCTGACCAGGCTCGGGTTCGGTTCGAAGATCGTGGTGACCGGTGACGTCACCCAGGTCGATCTGCCGACGGGCGCCCGGTCGGGGTTGCGGGCGGCGACGGAGATCCTCGGCGAGATCGACGATATTCATTTCGCCGAGCTGACCAGCAGCGATGTGGTTCGGCACCGGCTGGTGTCCGATATCGTCGACGCCTACGACCGGTTCGAGGCCGAAACCGGATCGCAGGTGACGGCGCATATGACCGGGAATCGGGCGCAGCGGCGCGCGGCGGGCCGTGCGGGCAGGCGGTGAGGCGTACCTCCGCCTTCGCTCCGGCCATGCGCATTTCCGGGTACCTCCCGCATTCGTTCGGGGTGTGGGCGGTCTGGGGGGCGGGCTACGCCCGGACGCGCCGTAGACTGACCGGGTGAGTATCGAGATCGCCAACGAGTCGGGTATGGACGTACCCGAGGAAGACCTGGTAGGTGTCGCCCGGTTCGTGATCGCTCGGATGGATGTGCACCCGGCCGCCGAGTTGTCGATGGTGCTCGTCGATCTCGACACCATGGCCGATCTGCACATGCGTTGGATGGACCTGCCTGGCCCCACCGACGTCATGTCCTTCCCGATGGACGAACTCGAGCCCGGCGGCCGCCCCGACAGTCCGGAACCCGGCCCGTCCATGCTGGGCGATATCGTGCTGTGCCCCGAGTTCGCGCTCGGCCAGGCACGCACGGCCGGGCATTCGCTCGACCACGAACTGGCGCTGCTCACCGTGCACGGTGTGCTCCACCTGCTCGGCTACGACCATGCCGAGCCGGAGGAGGAAAAGGAGATGTTCACGCTGCAGGCGCGGCTGCTCCAGGAGTGGTACGAGAGCTTGCGCGAGGCGGCCCGTCGCGCCGAACTCGCCGAACGCGATGCGCGGCTGCTGGGGAAGGCCGGTTTCACGACCCCGGGTGAACCGACAGCGTGAGCGAACTGACCCTGCTCGTCCTCGCTGTCCTGCTCGTTCCTGTCGGCGGCGTATTCGCGGCCGTCGACTCGGCGCTCAACACCGTTTCACCGGCCCGTCTCGACGATATGGTGCGCGCGGAACGTCCGGGTGCGGCGCGGCTGCGCCGGGTCGTTGCGGATCGGCCGCGCTATGTGAATCTGATGGTGCTGCTGCGCATCCTGTGCGAGATCACCGCGACCGTGCTACTGGCTGCCGCCCTGATCACCGTACTGGCCAGCGGCTGGGCGCTGCTGGTCACCGCCGTGGTCATGGTGGTGGTCGACTATGTCGTCATCGGTGTCGCGCCGCGCACCCTCGGCAGACAGCACGCGTATTCGATCGCCCTGGTTGCGGCGCTGCCGTTGCAGTTCATCGGTGCTGTGCTCAGCCCGGTCAGCAGGCTGCTCATCCTCGTCGGTAATGCGCTCACCCCGGGTAAGGGTTTCCGCAACGGGCCGTTTGCGTCCGAGATCGAGCTGCGCGAAGTGGTCGATATGGCCCGCGAACGCGGTGTGGTGGCCGACGACGAACGCCGCATGATCCAGTCGGTGTTCGAACTCGGCGACACCACCGCGCGGGCGGTGATGGTACCGCGCACCGAAATGGTGTGGATCGAAGCGGATAAATCGGTGGCCCAGGCGACATCGCTGGCTGTGCGCAGCGGTCATTCGCGTGTCCCGGTGATCGGGGAGAACATCGATGACATCCTCGGCGTGGTGTATCTGAAAGACCTTGTCCCCTATGCCGATCGGGGGCGCCGGGTACCGGTGCGGGAGGTGATGCGTCCGGCGGTGTTCATGCCCGATTCGAAACCGCTGGACGAACTGCTGGACGAAATGCAGCGCCGCCGCAACCATATGGCGCTGCTGGTCGACGAGTACGGCGGCATCGCAGGCCTGGTCACCATCGAGGACGTGCTGGAGGAGATCGTCGGCGAGATCGCCGATGAATACGATACCGGCGAAACACCGCCGATCGAGGAACTCGGTGACGGCCGCTACCGGGTTTCGGCGCGGCTGCCGATCGACGACCTCGGCGAGGTGTACGGGCTCGATATCGAGGACGAGGACGTCGACACGGTCGGCGGGCTGCTCGCGCACGAACTCGGCCGGGTACCGCTGCCCGGCTCCGAAGTCGTCGCGCACGGGCTGCTGCTGCGCGGCGAGGGCGGCGCGGACGCGCGGGGACGGGTGCGGGTGCACACCGTGGTGGTGGAGCGGGCGCCGAGCGAGCCCGCGGAATCGGACGACTCCGGCTCGGACCGGGATCGCCCGGCCGGCCGGGACGATGAGGGAGACGCCCATGATTGAATTGGATGCCGAGGACAACAAGCTGGTGGTGCTGGCCCGTGGTGCGCTCGGCCGCACCGGCGGCGGCAGCGGAGCCGCGATCCGCGATACCGATGGCCGTACCTACGCCGCGGGCGAGGTGGAGTTGCAGGCGCTGCGGTTGACGGCGTTGCAGGCCGTGGTCGCGGCCGCTGTCTCCAGTGGCGCCGAAGGATTCGAGGCAGCGGTGGTGGTCGGCGGCCGGTTCGCCGATGCGGGTGTCGCAGCGGTGCGTGAGATGTCGCCGCAGGCGCGGATCGTGTTCACCGACCGCGCGGGCGCGGTATTCGATATCGCGGAGGGTTTCGAGGTCCACGATGGCTGAGCGCACCGACGGTGAATTCCGTTCCGGTTTCGTCTGTTTCGTCGGTCGACCGAACACCGGTAAATCGACGTTGACGAATGCGCTGGTCGGCGCGAAGATCGCGATCACCTCGTCGCGCCCGCAGACGACGCGGCACACCATCCGCGGCATTGTGCACCGCGAGCATGCGCAGCTGATCCTGGTCGACACCCCCGGCCTGCACCGCCCACGCACCCTGCTCGGGCAGCGTCTCAACGATCTGGTGCGCGATACCTATTCCGAGGTCGATGTGATCGCGCTGTGCATTCCGGCCGACGAGAAGATCGGGCCCGGCGACCGGTGGATCGTGCAGCAGGTCAAGCAGATGGCGCCCCGCACGACACTGCTCGGCGTGGTCACCAAGATCGACAAGGTGAGCCGCGACCAGATCGCCGCCCAGCTGCTCGCGGTCTCGCAACTGCTCGGCCCGGACACCGACGTGGTGCCGGTATCGGCGGTGCGGGGCGAGCAGGTGGAGGTGCTCGTCGATGTCATCGCCTCGAAGATGCCGGAAGGCCCTGCCTTTTATCCCGACGGCGAGCTGACCGACGAGCCCGAAGAAACTCTGATGGCGGAGCTGATCCGGGAAGCAGCGCTGGAAGGTGTGCGCGACGAGCTGCCGCATTCACTGGCCGTGGTCATCGAAGAGGTGCTGCCGTACGAGGGCCGCGAGGACATGCTCGATGTGCATGCCCTGCTGTATGTGGAGCGGCCGAGCCAGAAAGCCATCGTCATCGGCAAGGGGGGTTCCCGGCTCAAAGAGGTCGGTACCAACGCCCGCAAGCAGATCGAACACATCCTCGGTACCCGGATCTATCTGAACCTGCATGTGAAGATCGCCAAGGATTGGCAGCGCGACCCCAAACAACTCGGCAAACTCGGCTTCTGACCAGGTGCGGAGGGTTAGCCGCGTGTCGTGCCGACTCTCGTGCGGTGCACGCGTCCGCTGTCACCACCAGGGTTCGGGGCGCTGCCGATCCCAGTGCAGCTCCTGCTCCAGTTGCGCCGCAACCGAAACCAGCCGCGGTTCGCTGGACGCGGTACCCATCAGTTGGGCGCCCACCGGCAGGCCTGCGTCGGTGAACCCCGCGGGGACGTTGATGCTGGGCCAGCCGAGGACGTTCCACGGCCAGGTGTAGGGGCAGGCGGCGGTGATCAGGCTGTTGGTTGCGCCGACCCCGATCCCGTCGATCTCCTCGACCCGAGGCGCGGGGGTGGCGGTGGTCGGGGCGAGAACCAGGTCGTAGTTGTCGAAGAAGGAGCCGAAGCGCCGGTGCAGCAGCGGTTCGATCCGGCGCGCAGCGAACAGGGTGGGACCGCCGAGGATACCGCCGAGACGGATATTGGCCATGGTGCGCGGATCGACCCGCGCCCCGGGCATAGACCGGTGCACGGCGCGGATACCGGCCATCGAGCGCGGCAGGAACGAGGCGCCGACCAGCAGTCCGTAATGGATATCGGCCACCGTCACGGTGTGGCCGAGGGTGCGCAGCGCGGTGGCGATACGGCGCACGCCCGCTTCGACTTCCGGGTCGAGCGCGGTTGGGGTGGCGGTGAACGGGATGCGCAACGATAGGGCGATCCGTAACCGGCCGGGATCGCGGCCGACCATATCGCGCAGGGTGAGCGGCGCAGGCGTGTGCCGATCGCCGGGGTGCGGGCCTGCAGCGGCGTCGAGTAGCAGCGCGGCGTCGGCGACGGTGCGGGCGAGCGGACCGTGCACGGTGAGCCCGTGGAACGCTTCGGGTAGCGGCCAGGTGGAGATGCGCCCGCGTTGCGGTTTGATCCCGACCAGGTTCGTCCACGCCGCCGGGATACGCACCGATCCCGCACCGTCGGAACCGAGCGCGGCGGGCACCAGCCCGGCCGCGACTGCCGCCGCCGAACCACCGGAGGAGCCGCCGGGGGTGTGGTCGCGCTGCCACGGGTTGCGGGTGCAGCCGAACGCCGCGCTACTGGTGAACGGTAGCTGCCCGTATTCGCAGGTATTGGTTTTGCCGACGATCACCGCGCCCGCGGCCCGCAGCCGCCGCACCGGCTCGGCGTCCTCGGTTTTCGGTAGGAAATCCCCGCCTACGCCGAACGCTGTCGTTTCCCCCGCTATATCGGTGTCGTCTTTGATCGCGATCGGCACCCCGAGCAGCGGCAGCCGCTCCCCGGCCGCGATACGCCGGTCTGCCTCCTGTGCTTCGGCGAGCGCCCGTTCCCGGCGCACCACCCGGAATGCATTGAGCCCGGTTTGGCTGGCCTCGATGCGATCCAGCACGTCGGTGGTGGCTTCGGTGGATCCGACCGTGCCCGCGGCGATCGCCTCCGCCAACGCCGCAGCCCCCAGTTCGCTCACCCGGCGCTCGGTCCGATCCATGCTGTCATCGGGCACGGCCATGTGATCTCCGTCTCGTCGGGGTCATCTCATGCACCGTAACTCCAATCTGGTCAAGCGTCCATCTTTGGTTCGGTCCGGTTCGTCACGGGAACGGGCGATCGCCACGAAGCGGAGACGTTTCACCGCGCCGAGCCTGGTCATGGCCGTCGGTGGTCCATGCAAGACTGTGGTCGTGCGTTTGTATCGGGATCACGCTGTGGTGCTGCGCCAGCACAAGCTGGGGGAGGCGGATCGGATCGTCACGCTGTTGACGCGCCAGTACGGGCTGGTGCGCGCCGTGGCCAAAGGGGTGCGACGGACCAGATCGCGATTCGGGGCGCGGCTGGAGCCGTTCGCCTATATCGACGTGCAACTGCATCCCGGCCGGAACCTGGACACGATCACCCAGGTACACACCATGGAGGCGTTCGCGCCCGGCATCATCGACGACTACGGCCGCTACACCACCGCCTGTGCCGTCCTGGAAACCGCGGAACGGCTCGCCGGTGAGGAACACGCCCCTGCCCCGCGCCTGCACACCCTCACTGCGGGCGCATTACGAGCCATCGCCGCAGGGCAACGCCCACACGAACTGATTCTGGACGCCTACCTGCTGCGCGCCATGGCCTACGCGGGCTGGGCTCCGGCCCTGGACGAATGCGCCCGCTGCGCCACACCCGGACCGCATCGCGCCTTCCACGTCGCCGCCGGCGGCGCGGTCTGCGTGCACTGCCGTCCACCCGGTGCGACCACCCCTGCCCCCGCTGTGCTCGACCTGCTGCTCGCCCTGCGCCGCGGTGACTGGGACGGTATCGACACCGTTCCCGAAGCGGTGCGCCGCCAGGCCAGCGGTCTTGTTGCCGCGCACCTGCAATGGCATCTGGAGCGTCAGCTGCGCACTTTGCCACTGATCGAACGCTCCCGCGTCACGTCCGGGGGTGCGCACTTCGACACCGCCCTGGCGGTACCAGGAACCTGAGCCGCGCAGCGGTACCCCCCGCGCCTGCGGCTCCCGGTGCGGGCATTCCGGTTCACTTCACGACCTGATCCCTCGGCGCGGCCAGGACGGGCGAGGACGACCGGTGCACGCTTCGGGAACTGAACTCACGCAGGGCCGACGAGTAAGGCGGGCGACTGTCTCGCGCTGGAAGGCGGTCTGCGTACTTTCTGGCCTCGAGGGCGTTGAACCTGCCACGGAACGTGGCGGTATACGGGGTGCTCGCGTGGCCGGGTGAGCCCGGATAGACCATGCTCGGCGGCGCCGGCTGCCGGTGGAAGTGACCGGCGTTCACATTCGATCTGGCCGGTATTGTCGCTACCCAGCCCTGATTGTGCGTGAGCACCGCGTCGTTCCTGGCGGCGGCGACTGCACAGTTCGACTCTCACGGTGCTGGCCCGCTGACGCACCGTCGACGACGACCTCCGCTCGATCCGGCTCCCGCGGGCGCTGTCGGATTCGGGGCGGAATGGATTTCCTCGCGCAGGGCCGGGCGAGTACCCAGGCTTTTCTCCTGATCGGGCGGCACTGTATCGGCCCCGCACCTGCATCGTGCAGGATGGACGGGTGATCCTGCGTCGTGACTCAGCCGGCCCGTCCGAAAGCGTCCGCACCGTCCGCCCGCCGTCACCGCATCCTTCGGGGGCGCGTCCGCCGCAGCTGCCGCCGGAGCTGGTGCCCAAACATGTGGCGCTGGTGATGGACGGCAACGGGCGTTGGGCGCAGGAGCGTGGGCTGCCGCGCACTGCCGGTCACGAGCGCGGCGAGGCGGTGTTGTTGGATACCGTGGAGGGCTGTATCGAGATCGGCGTCAAATGGCTGTCGGCGTACGCTTTCTCCACCGAGAACTGGCGGCGCAGCCCGGAGGAGGTGCGCTTTCTGATGGGCTTCAACCGTGATGTGATCCGCCGCCGCCGCGACGAAATGCACGAGATGGGCGTGCGGGTGCGCTGGGCCGGGCGGCGGCCGCGGTTGTGGCGCAGCGTGATCAAGGAGCTGGAAGCCGCGCAGGAGCTCACCAAGGACAACACGGTGATGACGCTCACCATGTGCGTCAACTACGGTGGCCGGGCCGAAATCGCCGATGCGGCACGGGAAATCGCGCGTCGGGTAGCGGCCGGGGAGTTGGACCCGGAGAAGGTGAACGAGGCGACGCTCGCGCGTTATCTGGACGAGCCGGATATGCCCGATGTCGATCTGTTTCTGCGCCCATCGGGCGAATATCGCAGTTCGAACTTCCTGATCTGGCAGTCCGCGTACGCCGAATTCGTCTATCAGAACACGCTGTTCCCGGATTTCGACCGCCGTAACCTCTGGGATGCCTGCCTCGCCTACGCCCAGCGCGATCGCCGGTTCGGTGGCGCGAAATGAGCGGTGAGCAGGAGACGGGCTCGGCGCTGGAACCGTCGCTGGAATTGCAGGCGCGCGCCGGAGCGTGTCTGGGGCTCTACGACGTGGATGTGCGGGTCGACAACGACGGTTCGCTGCGTTTCGACTATCAGGGCGCCCTGTGCTCGCTCGGTGCGATGACGCTCACGCCCGGTCTGGACGTGCTGACCCTGACCTGTGTGCTGGCCTGGGACCGGCCCCTCAAACCGCAGCTGCACAAACGTGTCGCCGAACGCAACAATTCGCTGCAGTTCGGCTCGATCACCGTGATCGGGCACGGCAAACTCGCCGATGTGATCCTGCGCTACACCTTCCCGGCGGCCGGGCTCGACGATCAGGCGCTGGCTACGATGCTGCTGCTGGTGCTGTCCGGGGCGGGGCAGGCGCGCCGGGGTCTGCTGCCCTGAGTCTGCTCAGGGCGCGGGAGCCTGTCCCGATGCTGCCGGGGCGAACGGGAAAAGCGTCGCCACCCCGCGGATCATCGCCTCGGTGTCGACATCGCCGATGATCAGGTGCTGCAGCGCGAAACCCGGCAGCAGCCCGAACAGGGCACTCGCCACGGCGTCGAGGTCGGCATCGGTGGACAACCATCCGGCCTCGACCATGCGCTCGGCGTATTCGCGCCACATCTGGCGGATACCTGCCATGGCCTGTTTCACGTATACCGCGGCTTCCTGGTCGATCAGTGCCAGCGACCACGCTTGTGGCGCCAGGCGCAGCCTGCCTTCCGGCCCGCCCTGGCTGACGACCCATGCGGCGACGTGTGCAACGACTTCCGCAGGCAGCGGCACCGGATCGCGCCGGATGATCTCGGCCAGCATGTCGCGGATATTGCCGGAGGCGTTTGCGGCCAGTTCGGCGACCAGTTCGTCTTTGCTTTTGAAGTAGCGGTACACCGCTCCGGCCGATAGCCCGGCTTCGGCGAAGACATCCTGCATGGAGGACTGGTGGAACCCCTTGCGGGCGAAGCAGCGCTGTGCGGCGTCGATGATCTGCTGTCTGCGGCGTTCCAAGTGTTCTTCGCTGACTCGGGGCATGTTGCCAAAATAAAACGAATATTCGTTCTTGACAAGCTGCCTCGGTCGATGGGACCGTGAGATGAGTATAAAAAGAACGGACCTCCGATTTACAGGAGAACGTCATGAACGTCACCCAGCGCGCCGTGGCCGTCGGAATCGGCGCGGCCCTGCTCCAAGCGCTGATGCTGATCGCCTTTGCCTGGCCTGCCAGCAATATCGCTCCCCGTGATCTGCCGGTTGCGGTGGCCGGACCGCAGGCGACCGTGGTCGCCGACCGGTTGAACGGGCACAGCCCCGGCGCGTTCGAGATCGACACCGTCACCGACGAGACCGCCGCCAGGCAGGCCATCACCGACCGCGAGGTCTACGGCGCCATCGTCACCGGCGGCGGGGCGCCACGCGTGCTGGTCGCCTCCGGAGCGAGCCCGGCAGTAGCTCAGCAGCTCACCCAGCTGGCGCAGCAGCTGTCCGGACTGCCCACTGCGCAGGCCGAAGATGTCGTCGCGGCCGACCCGGACGATCCGCGCGGTATCGGGTTCGGCGCCATGGCGCTACCGCTGGTGATGTCCGGTATCGCTGCCGGTGTGCTGCTGGCGCTGGCGGTGCCGACCGCCGCGGGACGCCTGACAGGCACGCTGGTCTTCGCGATCGCAGGCGGCCTGCTCAGCATGGCGGTCGTACAGGGCTGGCTGTCGCTCCTGCCCGGTGGCTATCTGCTGCTCAGCGCGGTGGCGGCTCTGGTGTCGTTCGCCATGGCCGCCACGGTCGCCGGCCTGGCCACGGTGCTCGGCCGCGCGGGTCTCGGGCTCGCGGCGCTGACGATGCTGCTGATCGGTAACCCGCTTTCCGGCGCGACGTCGGCGCCGGAACTGCTGCCGCAGCCGTGGGGGATGATCGGGCAACTGTTGCCGCCCGGTGCCGCCGCATCGCTGCTACGTTCGGCCGCCTTCTTCGATGGGGCAGGCGCAGGCGGGCCGCTGCTGGTGCTGCTGGTCTGGGCCGGGGTCGCCACAGTGTTGTTCGGTGTGGGCGCGGTGCGTGACCGGCGTGGCGTGCCTGCCGCCGACCGGGATCCGGTTCCCGTCGCCGCCTGAGCGAAGTCGCCGCTTGCACGAATAGGAGCAAGGCCGCTGCCGTCATTCGACGACAGCGGCCTCGGCTCGTTGTGGAATCGTTATCGGCGGCCGTGTCCAGCATCGGCGCAGGGGCCGCAGGTGCCGAAGATTTCCAGGGTGTGGCTGACCTCGGTGAAACCGTGGGCCCCTGCTGTGTTCTCGGCCCACGCCTCCACGGTCGGTCCTGCGACCTCGACGGTGCGGCCGCAGTGGCGGCACACCAGATGGTGATGATGACCGGTGGAACACTGGCGGTACACCGATTCACCGGTGTCGGTGCGCAGTACATCGACCATGCCTGCGTCGGCGAGCGACTGCAGGGTGCGGTAGACGGTGGTCAGGCCGATGCCCTCGCCGCGGCGGCGCAGTTCGTCGTGTAGTTCCTGGGCAGAGCGGAACTTGTCGATGTCTTCGAGCAGCGCGGCGATCGCGCTGCGCTGGCGAGTGCTGCGAATTCCCACGGGCTTCTGTGCGGTGGCCACTTTGCCGGTCATATTGTCCGACACCAATTACCCTTCTTCCTCGGCGTGCGCGACTGCGTCGACCACGATGTGCGCCAAATGATCATCGACGAGTTCGTAGAGCACTTCCCGGCCCGAACGCTCGCCGTGCACCACCCCGGCCGATTTGAGGATCCGCAGGTGCTGGCTGACCAGTGGCTGTGTCACGCCCAGGGCGTCGACCAGTTCGTGCACACAGCGTGGCGACTCCCGCAGTTGTAGCACGATGGCGATCCGGACGGGAGCCGCAAGCGCCCGTAGCAGCTCACCGGCGTTCTCCAGAACGGCGCGCGAGGGCAGTGGGGCGGGGGCGGGCGAACGGTAGGGGTTGTGTGTGGGCGCAGCCGTCTCGGCAGTCATCGGACCAACTCCTTATTGGAAAGCGATTCCATTTTGATATGCATAGTTGCGCATGTCAAATGGACACCCCGTGGTGGTGGAAACCCTGTTGAGTAGGGCCGATAGGCTGTAGGTCAACTGGTCGATCCGACACCTCATTGCCCGTTCTCATCGTGCAATGTAGTGCGGGTGGCCGAGAGGGGTCCCGTTCCGGGGCAGCTGATTCCGACTCGTAGTGGATGGAGAATTCTCGCGTGGCACCCAAGTCGAAGGTGGACACCGTTGCCAACCTCGCCAAGCGCCGGGGTCTGGTGTACCCGTGCGGTGAGATCTACGGCGGCACCAAGTCGGCCTGGGACTACGGGCCGCTCGGCGTCGAACTCAAAGAGAACATCAAGCGGCAATGGTGGCGATCCATGGTCACCAGCCGCGACGATGTGGTCGGTCTCGACTCGTCGGTGATCCTGCCCCGCCAGGTGTGGGAGGCCTCCGGCCATGTGGAAACCTTCAGCGATCCGCTGGTCGAATCGCTGATCACGCATAAGCGCTACCGGGCCGACCACCTGCTCGAGGCATATGAGGCCAAGCATGGTCACCCGCCCGCCAATGGCCTCGCCGATATTCGCGACCCGGAAACCGGCGACCCCGGCCAGTGGACCGAGCCACGTAACTTCTCCGGCCTGCTCAAGACGTACCTCGGCCCGGTCGACGACGAAGAGGGCCTGCACTATCTGCGGCCGGAAACCGCGCAGGGCATCTTCGTCAACTACAAGAACGTGGAGACCACCGCGCGCAAGAAACCGCCGTTCGGCATCGCCCAGATCGGCAAGAGCTTCCGCAACGAGATCACCCCCGGCAACTTCATCTTCCGCACCCGCGAGTTCGAGCAGATGGAAATGGAGTTCTTCGTCAAACCCGGCGAGGACGCCGAATGGCACAAGTACTGGATCGATACCCGGTTCGCCTGGTACACCGATCTGGGTATCGACCCGGACAACCTGCGGCTCTACGACCATCCCAAGGACAAACTGTCGCACTACTCGGCGGGCACCACCGATATCGAATATCGGTTCGGCTTCCAAGGCGGTGAATGGGGTGAGCTGGAAGGTATCGCCAACCGCACCGATTTCGACCTGTCCACCCACGCCAAGCACTCCGGCGTCGACCTGAGCTACTACGACCAGACCGCCGAAGAGCGCTACATCCCCTACGTCATCGAACCGGCGGCCGGTCTGACCCGCTCGCTGATGGCGTTCCTGGTCGACGCCTACGCCGAGGACGAGGCGCCCAATGCCAAGGGCGGCGTCGACAAACGCACGGTGCTGCGACTGGACCGCAGGCTCGCGCCGGTCAAAGCGGCGGTGCTGCCGCTGTCGCGTAACGCGGACCTCACGCCGAAAGCCAAGGAGCTCGCGGCGCAGCTGCGCAAGAACTGGAACATCGAGTTCGACGACGCGGGCGCCATCGGCCGTCGCTACCGTCGTCAAGACGAGATCGGCACCCCGTTCTGCATCACCGTCGACTTCGACACCCTCGACGACCAGGCCGTCACGGTGCGCGAACGCGACTCCATGAACCAGGAGCGCATCGCGCTCGACCAGGTCGAGGGATATTTGGCACAGCGCCTGCTGGGCTGCTGACCAGGCCGCTCGCGACGCGCAGTGACGCCGGCGCTGGGCGCGGACCGTACTACGGCCACGCCGTCGCCGGCGTCATCGCCAGGTCCGGGTGCTTCCGGTCGTGTTACCTCGGCGGCCGCGGAGTAGCGGAGCTGTCGTAACGAGTCACGTCCTTGTTCCGCTTGGCCAGGCCGCCGAGGCCGAGTAGGCCGAGCAGGCCGAGCAATCCCCACAGGCCGGTCTTGTCGCTTTCCTGTTCGTGGTTGTTGTCCACGTTGGTCTGGGCGACCGGCTGCGGCTGTTCCAGCGGATCGGCCGCTGCAACACCTGCTCCACCGAAGGTGATTACGAGGGTCGACAGAGCAACTGCAACAGTCTTGCGCATGAATCTCTCCTTCCTCGTTGGGCGTTGCCGCATTACCCCGGCAAGATCAGATCAAACGGCGCCGCGAAACACCCGGCGTGACACCCCCGGAATACGACACGCGGAAAACATTTTTGTCGGTGCGGCCCCGTTGCTCCACGCTTGCGGGCGTGGTGTGGGATGAAGGTGATGTCGTTCGGATTCTGGAGCCTTCGGAGCAGCGTTTCGTCCGGCACGGGACCTACACCGGGCGCTCGGTATCGGTAGCGGGCCGCATCGACGCGGCAGCGCTGCGAGCGGCGTTCGTGCTGCTGCGGTACGAGTACCCGATCCTGGCCTGCCGGATCGGCGTCGACCGGCACGGATACGGGCACCTGTTGCGGCCAGGGGCTTTCGGTGTGTCCGGAGTGTGGATCGGATACGGCGACCCAGCTACCGTGCAGCCGCCACAGGCCCGGCTTGACCCGGCCGAACAGCTGGCATACCTGGACGTGGTGCTGTCGCGACGACCTCGTTGCCGGGTGACGCTGTATGTCCATCACGGGATCGCCGACGGTGGACATTGTGTCGCACTGCTGACGCGGCTGTGGGATTGCTACACCGCATGCGCCGAGTCCGCGGCGACACCGATGCCACCCCACGACTACCCCGAACCACTGGAATGGTTCGCCGCCCGGCACGGTATTGTCCGTGGGCTGCGGTCCGGTTTCGACAGCGTCGCCCGACCGCTGCCATCGTCGGCGCATCCATCATCTGACATGCCTGTCGAATCCCTCGGCACTACCGGACAGGCTGATTCCGATCCGGCCCCTGCCTCGGCTCCGGACCCCGGCATCGGGTCCGACCTACCCGGCGCGGAGCGCCCGCCCGCCAACTCGCTCGCTCGTCCGCAGCGTATCCGGCTCGACCGGGCGAGCACCGCACAGATCATCGAGGTGAGCCGCACGCATCGGCTCACCGTGAACGCGCTGCTCACCGCGGCTCTTTTGCGCGCCTACGCGATCGCGGTGGCGGGAGCCGGGAGCGCGCCGGTATCGCTCGGTTGCCTGTATCCGGTGGACCTGCGCACTCGCTTGGACCCGCCTGTCGCCGCCGCCGCGGGCACCAATATGGGCGGGATGGCATCGTTCGCCACCGATATCGACGGCTCGGTCTGCGTGCTGGATTTGGCGCGGCATATTTCCGACCGGCTGCGCCACGACCTCGACGAGGGCACGGTGCAGCAGTCCGTCCTGCATTTCCCGGACTTCTACGGCGCCGCACGCACCCGGTCGCTGGCCGGCCATATCGCGATCACCAACACCGGGGTCGTTCCGGCGCTGCGCACGCCCGCCGGACTGCGGATCACCGATTACGAGATCGTCTACCTTTCCGCCCATCCGCGCCCCTCACTCGGCCCGTCCGCCGCCGTCACCTTTCTCGCCTACACCTTTGCCGCGCGGCTGACCGTCGCGCTGCTCGGCTGCCCTGGGCAGCAGGAACGCCTGCTCGACACCGTGCACGCGGAACTGACAGCACCGGTTCGCCAGCGCGGAGTGCTGGTGTCAGGCTTCAACCACGGCTGATGGGAGCCGCCCTGATCTGTCATCGGATCGGCCCCGCCGGGCGCCGTCCCGCGTTCGTGCCAGGCAAAGACAGCGTTACCGTCGTCCACGACAACGGTCGGCGGCGCTACCTCGGGAACGCGCTCGGACTCGGAGTAGCAGCCGGTATCCGACGCGGGCGGCATCGTTCGGCAGCCGCCCGCGTCGCATATCTCAGCGCCGCATAATCGGTTCCTGCAGTTCGGTGACCCACTCGCCGGGGTTGTCGGAGTACACCAGCGTTACCTCCCGGCTCGGCCCGCTGATCCGGAACCCGTTGGTGTCGATCCAGGTGGCGAGCGCCTGCCACGGTTCGAGCACGTCGTCCATGGTGCCTCGGTGCACGGCCGTCGCCGCCTCGGGTACCGCGGGCAGGTCAACGATCGCGAAATCGTAGGCGTCATCAGGTTCGGTATTCACCTGCATGGCCGCGTGCACCAGCACCGAGCCGTCGCTCGTCTCCTCGTAATACGCGATACCGTGTCCGACAGTCGCCACCTTCGCCCGTTCCAGCCGCGCGCACAACTCGTCGAACAGCGGACCCACCACCGGCCCGATGGTCAGCGGCTCGAAATTCGCGGCGACCCCGGTCAATTCGGCCACTCGGACCGCAGGAAGCGATTTGATCACCACATCTTCAGCGGGCATGGCGCCCTCCTTCTCGATAATCCGGAGCCTCGTCTCGACCCGGACGAGCCGTGCACGGTCCTCGGCGATGCGCTGCTCGAGGTCGGCGCGCCGCAGCATCAGCATGCCGCGCAGTTCCGCACCGTCGACCGTGTTGTCGATGATCCGGCCAACCTGTTCCAGCGTGAAACCGAGATCTTTCAACGCGACGATCCGGTTCAACCGGGCCAGCTGCGCCGCCTCGTAATAGCGGTAGCCGGTCAGCGGGTCGACACGGTCCGGGCGCAACAGCCCGAGCCGGTCGTAATGGCGCACCATGCGGACCGATACCTGTCCGTGCCTGGCGAAGTCTCCGATACTCAACATGACGGCTTCCGGTGTAGGACCTGACACGGTGTCAGGGTCAAGCAGGCCGCCAGCGGTCCGCAGTTCAGAAACGCCCGCCGCGGCTCACCCGGCGTGAACCAGCGGACCCGCCGAAGGAGGCCGGACCGAACCCGCCGCTCATGCCGCCGCCGAATCCACCACCGAACCCGCCCCTGCCCGCGCCGCGCAGCATTTCCCCGATGAGGATCCCACCCAGCACCGCGCCCGTCGACCCGAACCCGGACGGTCCTTGCATCGTTTCCCACTGACGGACACTGCTCTGCGCTTCCTGCAGTGCGCGCCCGGCCAGGTCGGCGGCGGCACGGGCATACGGTAGGGCTTGCTCGGGTGCGCTGTCGCGGCGGCGTTGCGCTTCGTCCAGATGGCGTTGCGCCTCCGATAGGCGGGTGCGGGCGGCGGCGTCGATACCGCCGCGACGGGTGCTGATGAAGTCGGTGGCCGCCCGCACCCGCGCTCCCGCATCGAGCAGCGCCTGATCGAGGCGGCGGCGTAGGTCTTCGGCGGCGAGTTTGCGGTTGGCGGCCTTCTCCAGCGCCCGATCCAGTTCAGCGTCCGCGGCCACGGCGTCGTGGAAGACGGCGAGCGGGTCGGGGGTGGATTCGGTGGCGCTGTCCAGCACGGCGCGTGCCGTGGCGGCGGCGGAAGCCAGTTCCGGGCCACCGTGGGCGCTCAGTTCGTCGGCGGCCGCGAGATCGGTGCGTAATTCCGCCAGCGCGGCGGGCAGCCCGGTGCGCGCCTGTTCGATATTCGCTGCCGCGTTCAGAACCGCATCGAGCAGCGCATTGGCCTGCCCGACCGCCGCTTCGGCGGACCGGATCGCGGGCACCGCAGCACCCTGTTCCCCGACCGGCCGCCGCAGCGCCTCCCGCCCGGTGTCGATGTTCTGCTCGGCGAAGGCGACCCGTTCGCGGGCCATGGTGATGTTGTCGCTGATCGAGGCGAGGGTGTGTGCGGGATGTGTCGCGTTCAGCCGCGCCAGTTCGGCCTCGGCGGCGGGCACCCGGCCGGTCACTTCCACCAGGCCACGGGTCAAGGCGTCGAGCCGATCTCCGGCGTTGATGAGCAGATCCCGCATCGCGTCGAACGCGGCGACCTGATCGTCGAGTTCGTGCTCCGCCCGCCCGACGGTGCTGATCAGATCGAGCAGCATCGCCCGCTGCTCCGGCGGTGTCTCCGGCACATCGTCGTCGAGCTGCTGCCGGATGGCGAACGCCCGAGCCGTGGCGGCCTTGGCTCGAGCGAGTGCCCGCCGGAACGGTGTGACGGCAATATCCCCGAATTCACCGGTGGCCAACTCCAGCTCTTCACCGCTGGTGTGCACGGCGTTGTCGATATCGACCAGCATCTCCCGTGACAGCGTGTCCAGCGTGTCGAGGGAGAACCCGGCCAGCGTGCGACTATCGGTGGGGTCGATACTGCGGGCGCGTTTCAGCTCCGCCGCGCCACGTTTCCGCTGCCGCTTCCGCGAGAACACCAGCAACCCGGCCACCACCAGCACGATCACACCCCCGATAATCAGCACCGCCACCACACTGATCCCGCCGCCCGTCACGGCCGCACCGATCCCGTCGGCTGCCGCGACCCCCGCCTCGGCCCAGCGGTTCGCCCGCAGCTGCGGTTCCACATAGCCGGTGAGCACCGAATCGAGCTCCGCTTCGGAAACCCCCTGCGGCAACTCTCCGTCCATCGCATACGCCCGGTCTCGTGTCGCGACCGCCAGCAGCAGGTCACGGTTCCCGAACCCGGACCGCGCCGCCGTGCTCGCCGCCCACTGCTGCGGTGTCATCCCGTCGAAATCGCGCACGTAGTACACCCACAACCGCACCTGATGTTCGGCGTACAGCTCGTCCACCGCGGACCGCACCCGTTGCAGCTCCGGCCGACCCACTTCCCCCGACGAATCCACCACATAGGTGTCCATCCGCGCGGGTGGCTCCGCGCCAGCGCCCCCCACACTCATCAGCACGGTCCCGGCGAACAGCACGCCGAGACCGAACCGAGCTGACCAGCGGAAAAACCGAAGTGGCAGCGCCATGCGCATGAATCTATCGCCTACCGCGCACCAGCGGTGCCTGTCGCTAGCATCGGGTCGTGATCACGATCGACACCAGCTACACCGGCCATGTCACGCCCACCTCCGACCCGCAGCGCCGCGACGTCCCCGGCGCCCGCCTGACCAAAATGTCGGTCGGCCCCATGAACAACAACGTCTACCTCGTCGAATGCACCGCCACCTGCGACGCCCTCCTCATCGACGCCGCCAACGAACCCGCCCGCATCCTCGACCTCATCGCCCAGGAAACCCCTGGTCGCATCCGCCTGATCGTCACTACTCACCGCCACCCCGACCACTGGCAGGCCCTCATCGACGTCGCCGCCGCCACCAACGCCCCCACCGCCGCTCACCCTCTCGACGCCGACCCCCTCCCCGTCACCCCCACCCGCATCCTCACCGACGGTGACACCATCACCCTCGGCAACCTCACCCTCGACATCATCCACCTGACCGGCCACACCCCCGGCTCCGTCGCCCTCGCCCTCACCGACGGCTCCGACCGCACCCACCTGTTCACCGGCGACTCCCTTTTCCCGGGCGGAGTAGGGAAGACGACGAACCCGGCAGACTTCGACAGTCTCTACACCGACGTCACCACCAAACTGTTCGACCGATACCCCGACGAGACCGTCGTCTATCCCGGCCACGGCGACGACACCACCCTCGGAGCCGAACGCCCACACCTCGGCGAGTGGCGCGAGCGCGGGTGGTGACCTGCCACTACGTCAGATCCACCCTGACCTTGACGGCATTCGGTCGGTATTTGGCCGATTCGTCCAAGACCCCTTCGACGCTGCTGTTGAGGTTGTAGGTGAGCGTGATTTCGTTGCCCCTTCTCAAGTCGGGTTGTTCGTGCGCGTTGTAGACGACGGTTTCGGCGTCGCCGTAGAAACCGAAAGGACCCGACTCCGTCGTGCGATACAACAGCGTCGGTGAGGTGAATGGTCCGGTGGGCGAATCCGAGAGATAACCCATGATGTCCGGGCTGTACGGCTGGCTGGTGTCCTGGGTGACCAGCAGAAAATGCTCATCGTTCAACCTGGCCACGCTGTATTCGTTGGCCACCCCGGACATGATCGGCGCCGAATCGGTTTCTCGTGGCGACCAGCCGCCCGCGCCGTCGGCGAACTCCCACGGTTGCCGTAGATCATCGCCGCTCACTCGGGCGATATGCATCTGTTTGTCCAGGCCATGGTCCATGACCCCATAGACATAGGTCTGATTGTCCCGCTGATCGAACTCCACCCAGGATGCCCAGTGCACACCCGATTCGGAAGGCATCGGAGTGGCATCCAGGCGGGTCAGGTCCCGGGCGTCGAAGCGTACGAGCACGTTCTCCTGTAGCTCCAATTCGCCATTCCCACCGGGAGTCAGCGCGGCCTGCAGGCGAGCGGCGTCGAAATCACCGCCATCATCGACTACGCGCGAATCGCCGGTGAATCTCAGGAACATGACGTCGAGAGTGTTGCGGCTGGTGACGTGTGAACCACCGAGCCAGTAGAACTGGCCGTCGTGGGGTGGCATCACTGCCCTTCTCTGATCGTCGGGCGTCCTGCTGAGAACAGTTTCCATTCGGCCGTCCGTTCCGACGACGACGAAGCTGTTACTGATGAAAGGAGTGTTCCGTGCACGGGAGCCATCCGCCCGCACGCTTCCCAGGAAGGTATCGGAGAACATGATCACATGGCGTCCGTCCGGCAAACGCCGCATGTAGGTACTGTCCCCGCCGGTCCAGCCGTCGTCGTCGGTGTAGGCGTATTTGGACAGCAGTGTATTGAGGTCGTGATGCGGGGTCGCCGAAACAACCTGGAGTCGTGAGCCGGTATTCCGCCGAGGCGAAATACCGGGGCCGATTCCGCTCTGCCCGGCGATCAACAATCCGCCCTGGTTATCCACATCCCGGGCGCGACCGCCGACGCCCCGGAGGGTGTATGCGGTGGTGTCGTACTCGGATTTGAAAACCGCCGCGGCATCCCTGACAGGCGGCAGAGTTTTCTGTATTACTCTGTGCCACAGTATATCCCACCTGTCCACCGGCAGATATTCTCATATATCTGTACGGATGCGGGCGAAAGCGACGGATTGCCGCCCTTCGAACAGCCGGCTCTACCCGGGCGCAACGGTTACCGGGTCTCGATAGTCCGCACCACGGGCGCGTTCGGCGCCGATATGCCTTTGCTGGCCGCTACAGAGAAAGTGGGTCCCGATGTCTCCAGATTCGTGGGGCGTAGATCACCTCGCCGATAACGATTCGATCGAGAACTGCCCATGCCCGGGTAGACCGCTGGCGACTCGCGTACCGGCCCATGCGGCCCGCCGAGTGCATTCGCTGGCGTCTACCCGGGCGCGACCTGCACTGATGCGGTAGCCGAAGGGTTCAGGGGGGCCGGGCAATGTCCCCCCTTCTACCCGGCGAGCGCTATCGGAATCCCCAGCTCGCACCTGGCAGACTTAGAGCGTGAATTCGGCATCCCTGCGCACACGCTCTGGCTCGGTCGCAGATTCCGGGGCATCGCCCAGCGCGGGCGCCGGGTTTCTGCGCTGGGGCAGGCGGCTGGTGGTGGGGGCCGTGTTGATGGGGCTCGTGCTGGTCGGGGGGACGGCGGTGCGGGTGTGGCAGGTGGCGCGGATCGAGGATTACACGCCTGCGGACGCGATTGTGGTGTTGGGGGCAGCACAGTATTCGGGGGAACCGTCGTCGGTGTTCGCGGCTCGGTTGTATCAGGCGCGCAAACTGTACGAGGCGGGGGTTGCGCCGCGAGTGATCACAGTGGGCGGGAAGCAGGAGGGGGACCTGTATACCGAGGCTGCGTCGGGGAAGAACTATCTGATCGAGCACGGTGTGCCCGCGGAACGGATTCTGGCGGTGGAAACCGGATCGGACACATTGCGCAGTGTGGAGGCGGTCGCGACCGCGATGCAGGCCCGGAATATGTCGTCGGCGGTGCTGGTGAGCGACCCGTGGCATTCCCTGCGCACCCGAACCATGGCCCGGGACGCGGGTTTGGAAGCCTGGACCGCGCCCACCCGGACCGGTCCAGCGGTCTACACCCGAGAGTCGCAGGCGCATGGCATCGCCCGGGAAACGGCGGCGCTGCTGTGGTATCAACTCACCCATTTCTCAGCGGATTTCCCTTATGAAGCGGGGCAGTGATATGCCCCCCGGCGATATGCCCCCCGTTTACACCGACCACGACCGGGAACGCCTCGTGGCCGAAGCCCCGAAAACCGCGGCGCTGGCCCCGCCGGGTGACGGCAACGGGCATCGCAGCGATTTCTCCCGCGACCGCGCCCGCGTCCTGCATTCGGCGGCGCTGCGCAGGCTCGCCGACAAAACCCAGGTCATGGGCCCGCGCGACGGTGACACCCCGCGCACCAGGCTCACCCATTCGATCGAGGTCGCCCAGATCGGCCGCGGTATCGCCGACGGCCTCGGCTGTGACCCCGACCTGACCGACCTGGCGGGATTGGCGCACGATATCGGCCACCCGCCCTACGGCCACAACGGTGAGAAGGCGCTCGACATATTCGCCGACCGGTTCGGCGGTTTCGAAGGCAACGCCCAGAACCTGCGCATCCTGACCCGCCTGGAACCGAAGGTGATCGACGCCGACGGCAGCAGCGCCGGCCTCAACCTGAGTCGCGCCGCACTCGACGCCGCGATCAAATACCCGTGGCAGCGCACCGGCCCCGGCACCAAGTTCGGGGCCTACGATATCGACGCCGACCGCCTGGCCTGGGTGCGTAAGGGTGCGCCGCCGCGCAGGCAGAGCCTCGAATGCCAGGTGATGGACTGGTCCGATGACGTCGCCTACTCGGTGCACGACGTCGAAGACGGCGTGATCGCCGGACGGATCGACCTGCGGGCGCTCGCCGATCCGGTGGAGCAGGTTGCGCTGGCCGAAATGGGGCACGTCCAGCATCGATCCCTGTCGATAGACGAGCTGGCTGCGGCTGCGCAACGGTTGTCGGAACTGCCGGTGGTGGCCGATGTGTTCCACTACGACGGCACCCTGGCCAGTTCGGTCGCGTTGAAACGGCTCACCAGCGAACTGGTCGGCCGCTTCGCCAACGCCGCCGTCGCCGCCACCCGGGAAGCAGCGGCAGGGGCCGCGCTCACCCGTTACGCCGCCGACCTGGTGGTCCCGCCGGTCGCGGCCGCCGAGGTCGCCATCCTGAAAACGGTCGCGCTGCGCTACGTGATGTCCGACCCGGACCACAAACTCCGCCAAGCCGCGCAACGCGAACGCCTCACTGCCGTCGCCGAACACCTCCTGGCCACCGCACCCACCGGACTCGACCCGCTGCTACTGCCCTGGTGGGACGCCGCCGCCGACGACACCGCCCACGTCCGCGTGATCGTCGACCAGATCGCCTCCTACACCGAAAGCCGCCTGGAACGCATCGCGGCGACCCTGCCCGGCCGGTAGGCGTGATCCTGCTCGGCCGGTCGGCGCCCTTCCGGTGAGTCGCCGTGATCCTGCCCGGCTTGTCGGAGCGGCGCTGGCCTAGACTCGCTACCGTGCCCGGACGAATCCCTGATCGCGATATCGCAGCGATCCGTGAGCGCGTCCGGATCGAGGATGTGGTGGGTGAGTACGTCGCGCTGAAACGCGCGGGCGCCGACTCGATGAAGGGCCTGTGCCCGTTCCACGACGAGAAATCCCCGTCGTTCCATGTGCGCCCCAACCACGGTCTCTTCCACTGTTTCGGCTGCGGTGAGGGCGGCGACGTCTACGCGTTTCTGCAGAAAATCGAGCACATCGGTTTCGTGGAATCGGTGGAACAGCTCGCCGACCGTGTCGGCTACCGCATCAACTATGAAGGCGGCGGTACGTCGGTGCAGCGCGACCGCGGCACCCGCGCCCGCCTGGTCGCCGCGAACGCCGCCGCGCACGAGTTCTATATGGCCCGGCTCCGCGAACCCGATGCCGCCGCGGCCCGTCAGTACCTCACCGACCGTAATTTCGACGCCGCGGCCGCCGCCCAGTTCGGCTGCGGCTACGCCCCCGACGGCTGGGACACGCTCACAAAACACCTGTTGCGTAAGGGTTTCGAGTTCAAGGAGCTCGAAGCGGCGGGGCTGTCCAGGCAGGGTAGGCGCGGACCGATCGACCGGTTCCATCGGCGGCTGCTGTGGCCGATCCGCAACCTCGGCGGCGACGTGATCGGGTTCGGTGCGCGCAAACTGTTCGACGACGACACCATGCCGGGTAAATACATCAACACCCCGGAAACCGTGCTGTACAAGAAATCTCAGGTGCTGTTCGGTCTCGACCACGCCAAACGCGAGATCGCCAAAGGGCATCAGGCCGTGGTCGTCGAGGGCTACACCGATGTGATGGCAATGCATTTGGCCGGGGTGAAAACCGCGGTCGCGTCCTGCGGCACCGCATTCGGTGACGAACATTTGGCGATCCTGCGCCGCCTGCTGATGGACGACAATTTCTGGCGCGGGGAAATCATCTTCACCTTCGACGGCGACGCCGCAGGCCAGGCCGCTGCGCTGAAAGCGTTCCTCGGCGACCAAAAGGTGGCAGGCCAAACCTACGTGGTGGTGACCCCCGATGGTCAGGACCCGTGCGAACTGCGTCAGAACGCCGGTGACGCCGCCCTGCGCGACCTGGTTGCCCGCCGCCAGCCGCTGTTCGATTTCGCGCTCCGCAGCGAGATCGAGAAACGCAAAGACAGCCGCACCAACGACCTGACCCGCGACGGCCAGGTGGAGGTGCTGCGCTGGGGTGTGCCGGTCGTCGCGCAGATCAAGGACCACGGCCTGCGCAAGCGTTACGCCACCCAGCTCGCCGAATGGACCGGTTGGCTCGACCACCAGACCGTGTACCGGCGCGTCGACGAGGAAGCCAGACGTTTGCGCGGCGCACCGCCCGCGAACAACGGACGCGGCGCGACCCGAGCGAAGAGCGGCACTCCCGTCACCCAGCACCCCACCGCCCGCCCGGCCCCCAACGACCCGGCCCTGCTGTCCCAACGGCAGGCGCTGGCAGCCGGTCTGCAATACCCGTCCATCGCGGGCCCGTCCTTCGACGCGCTCGAAGCAGACGCCTTCACCCATCCCGCCTACGTCACCGTCCGCACTCTGATCGGCGAAGTCGGCGGTGTCGCTTCCGGCCGCACCGGCGCCGACTGGGTGGGCGCCGTCAGCGACCGCACCGACGACCTCACCGTCCGCGCCCTCATCTCCGAACTCGCCAGCGAACCGCTGCCCGTTAAAACCGCTGATGACATCCCCCGGTTCATCACCGGTGTGCTGGCCCGCGTGCAGGAAACCCTTGTGGGACGGCAGATCGCGGAACTCAAATCGAAACTGCACCGGGTGTCGTCTACCGAACAGTCCGAGGCATACCTGGCGCTGTTCGGTGACCTGGTGGCATTGGAGCAGTACCGTAAGAGCCTGCTCGAGCAGGCCATGGGCAACCACGGGGATTTCGCGGCCAGCGGTTGACCGGTGACCGCCGCCCCTGCTCATCTGGTGAACAGAGCAGGGCGCGACGGCGCGGTACCGCGGTCAGCGACGCAACTGATCGTGCGGAACCATGATCGTGGTCCGCTCGTCGATCGGCTCCATCGGCTCGAGCTGCGGTCGGGTACTGAGCTTGTCCGACAGCCTCTGCCGCCCGAACAGGACGAGCTTGCGCGTCACCGGGCTCGCTGTGACCGCACGAGTGACCGCGCTGATCTGCTCATAGCGCGCCCGCCCGGCCTTGCTACCCAGCACATAGCCGGCAGCAATGCCGATGATCAACCGCAGCATCTCGTCGAGCTCCTCCCAGTCGTCCGCGTGCGCTCTACATCCTGCCCGACCCCCGCCACCCATGTCGATTCGCACGCGCCGGACAGCCCCCGCTCAACCCCACCCGCACCCCGCTGACGACACGATTTGGGCGGCCGCCCGACCATACGCTAGAGTTTCTCCTCGGTCAGTCCGAAACGGGCAGGCCGAGGTCGATCCCCTATAGCTCAATTGGCAGAGCAGCCGACTGTTAATCGGCAGGTTACTGGTTCGAGTCCAGTTGGGGGAGCAGGAAATAGCCCCTGACCAGTGGTTTCATATAGACGGTCGGGGCCGAATTCGTACCAGAATCCGCCGAACGGTGGATAAATGGCTGTAAACCTGCGCCACGTCTGTCTGTCGAACTCCACGAACAGCCGGGGCATCGCGCTGTGCCGCAGCAGTGCCATGTCGTCGATGCTGTCCGCGCCCGCGGCCATGTCCGCGCCAGCGCGTCACCTTCAGACCGCCGGTCGCGACTGTGTCCGTCGATACCGGCAGGTGTGCGTCGGCCACATGGCGCAAGTCCGCTTTCTCGGCCGGCTTCAGCGCGGGGATGATTCCAGCGGCAGCAACCAGGTTCGGATCGTCAAAGGTTGCGCCGGCAACCTGACAGTCTCCAGCATGACTGTGCAGGAACATCTTTCAATTGCAGGGAAGTGAGCTGGATCAACGGAGCAACGGGTGGGCGTTGCGGTCATCGCGTTCACGCTGGTTGACACGTAGGATTTTTCCTACGTATTGTGTTGGCATGTCAATCTCACAGATCCGAACGATCACCGCCTTTGTCGACGACCAGGACCGCGCGAAAGACTTCTACGTGGACGTCTTGGGATTTACCGTCCGGGCCGACCTGAAGATGGGCGATAATCGGTGGCTGGAAGTCGCTCCCACGGCCGCTGGGACGGCTATCGTGTTGCACCGACCGTTCCCCGGTGCAACGGCTGGCACGCTGGGTGGTGTGATCCTCGACAGTGCGGACCTCGACGCGGACACGAAGAAGCTGCGCGAGGCCGGGGTGGCGGTCGACGGCCCCAACGACATGCCCTGGGGCAGGCAGGCCACATTCACCGATCCGGACGGCAACAGCTTCGTCCTCTCGGCTCCATCACACCAATGAGCCCGCTGATCCAAGCG
The DNA here is from genome assembly GCF_002081715.1 of Nocardia donostiensis. GTDB lineage: Bacteria > Actinomycetota > Actinomycetes > Mycobacteriales > Mycobacteriaceae > Nocardia > Nocardia donostiensis. The sequence goes on from NZ_MUKP01000003.1 coordinate 115,872, forward strand.
CATGGGCTGGTCAAGCGTTTCGGCACTACCGTCGCGCTCGACGGGATCGACCTGACCGCCCGGAGCGGTGAAATTCTCGCCGTACTCGGACGCAACGGGGCGGGCAAGACAACCTTCGTCCGGCTACTTGCCACCTTGTTGCGCCCGGATGGCGGCACGGTCGAGGTTCTCGGCAAAGACACGGTCACCGAGTCGCTGCCGGTGCGGCGCCTGATCGGGTTGGCGGGCCAAAATGCCACCGTTGAGCCGTTGATGACCGGCGTAGAGAATCTCACCATGATCGGCGCCATGTACGGGCTCTCCCGCCGTGACGCACGCACGGCAGCGTACGCGGTGCTCGATCGCCTGAGGCTGGCCGACCGAGCGCACGATCGGGTCGCCAGCTATTCAGGTGGCATGCGCCGGCGGCTGGACCTGGGCGCGAGCCTGGTCGGGCGGCCTCGGATCCTGCTACTCGACGAGCCAACCACCGGGCTGGACCCCGCGAGTCGCCACGCCCTGTGGGACTTGGTCAAGGATCTGGTGGCCGATGGGACGGACATCATCGTGACGACGCAGTACCTCGAGGAGGCCGACGCGCTCGCCGACCGTGTGGTGATCTTCGATCACGGCCGGATCATCGCCGATGGCTCACCCGAGCACCTCAAGGCTTCCCACGGTGAAGACATCGTCCAGGTGCGCACTCGCGGCCCGGAGGGCCTGGCCGTGATCGAGAAGACGATAGCGCGAATCCAGCGAACCGGTATCGACGTCGACCGGCTCGCCTGCTCGATGAGCTGGCAGTCACCGGCCGGCGGCCAAGACGCAGCGCGGTGCTTCACCGAGGCCGCCGCCGGCGATTTCACTATCGAGGAAATCACCGTCCGTCAGCCGACCCTGGAGGAAGCGTTCCTGTCGCTGACCGAATCCGGACCGTCCCCGGCCAGCGTGCTGAGCAAGGAGGCCGCGCGATGACCACCCTGGCCGCCACGAGCGCGCCCCCGTCGACCACAAGGCCCGCAACACACCTGGTGGGGTGTTCGCTCGCAGCAGCGCGGCGGGTCGTGCTCGTCACACTGCGCAACCCGTCGCTGATCGTGATGTCGGTTGTGCAGAGCGTGGTGTTCCTGCTGATCTTCCGCTACGTGTTCGGCGGTGCCATCACGCCCGGAACACTGTCGTACGTCAACTTCATGGTTCCGGGCCTATTGACCGTCACGGTGTTATTCGCGGTCATGGGTGTCGGCACGGCCGTCGCCGGCGAAGTGCACGCGGGGGTCATCGACCGATTCCGGTCACTTCCTATGCCGTCAGCGGTCGTGCTCTATGGACGTGCCGCCGGTGAACACCTGATGACCACATCGACTCTGCTGGTGACCACAGCCGTCGCGTTCGCTGTCGGCTTCCGCGTCCACAACGGGTGGGGCATTGTCGGACTGCTCGGGCTGTGCATGCTGGCCGCAGTCGCCTTCACGTGGGTGTTCATCGCGGTGGGACTTGCTGCCGGCAACGTGCAGGCCGCGCAGGGCGCAGGCTTCCTCGTACTGCCGTTGTCGTTCGTTTCCAGCGCGTATGTGCCCGTCACCTCGATGCCGGGCTGGCTGCAGACGTTCGCAATGCATCAGCCGGTGACCGTCCTCGCCGAGGCCAACCGCTACCTCACGCAAGGTGACGACGCGCTGGCCGGGCTCGAACACACAGGCGGCTACTACGTGATCGTCGCCGTTGCGTGGTGTGTCGGTATCCTCGCGGTCGCCCAGGCAGCGGCGCTTGCTCTGTTTCGGCGACGCTAGAAAGCACTCGACAGAAGAGGATCGTCATGCCCCAGCGCGCGAAGGCCACCGCGACTGATCGCGTGTTCGGGGCGCTGGCGAACCCCACCCGACGCGACATCCTGGCGCTGTTGCTGGAGGGCAGCCAGCCGGTGCAGGCAATAGCCGACCACTTCGACATGGCCCGTCCGAGCGTCTCCGAGCATCTGAAGGTGCTGCGCGACTGCGGGCTGGTCAGCGAAGAAAAACACGGACGGCACCGCTACTACCGCATCAACCCCGACCCACTGCACGATCTGCAGAGCTGGCTCAGCCCATATGAACGGTACTGGCGCCAGCACCTGACGAAACTGGGCGAGATGCTCGACACCATGAGCGACGATGAAGAAGGCGGCGAAGATGCATGACGAGACGACGGGCGACAACGATCTGACGTCGATCGTGATCGACCAGTTCTATCCACACCCGCCTGAGAAGGTCTGGCGGGCGCTGACCACCCCGAATCTGATGGCGCAGTGGATCATGGAACCAGTCGGATTCGCGCCGGTCAAAGGGCAGCACTTCACGTTCAAAGCGACCCCGATCCCCGCCACCCGGTTCTCCGGCGACATCGCCTGCGAGGTCCTCGATATCTCCGAGCAACAACGTCTTCGAATCAGCTGGACAGATGCCAACGCCGCCAGCCCCTACGGCTGGACGGTCACCTGGGACCTACACCCCGAGGGAAAGGGCACTCGGGTGATCCTCACACACAGCGGCTTCGACCCGGACGACCCGGTCCAACAGCATGCACGCACACTCATGAGTGGCGGGTGGCCCACGGTCGTGCGCCGCCTCGACGCCGCACTCGAAACACTCCCATAGCTGCCCGTGCCGAGATCCGGGCCGACAGCCTTCGTCGTCGGGGATCATCGCGATGAGCTTGCGGAAGGAGTATGGGATCACGTCATCGGGTATCCCGAGAGCCTCGCGGCTACGCCGAACCGAGGACCTGGCTAGGGCGTTGAACCTGGCGATCGTGCGGCCATATCTGTAGGTCATTGCGGGGCCCCATCCGGCAATCAACTCCGGCCGCTCTGCTGGAATACTCTGGCGCACATGAGCGAAGAGACCTGGGCGGCCCTGAAGGCGACTCCTCTCGCGGAGTTGCGGCGTCGCGCTGCGATTGTCAGCGAACTGTTCGAGAGCGTGCCGAAGAGTGTGGACGGTGCCCAGCGGTACGGGTGGTACGACGGGAGCGGCCAGTCGACGGTCTGGTACTTCAGCACCGGCGACCGGGTCTTGTTGCTGACGTTTCATCACGAAGAAGCTCTCAACCTCTGCTACGACGACAGCAATTACGCACTGCAAGAACATTTTTACGACGGTGTGCCCGAAGACCTCGTCCGTTTGGTACGCAATCGTCCGGAGAATGGGGAGTCCCTGAACCTCACGGATCCGGAGACCGAGAACACGATCCATGCGGCAAGCGGCATCTTCTGGTACGACGGCTGCCGGTGGCACATCGCGGACGGAGTGGTCGACTGTTGCCGCAGCGAGGACTTGGTCTTCTTCGATGAGTGCGGGCTCGATACCTGTCTGCATGTGTATCAATTCGGCCAGGACTTCACACCCGAGGACATCATCAGGAACCGAGCCTGGTGGGGTTGGTACGCCGACGATTCCGCGGAACAAGCCGCGCTGGCCGATCTCCGGGAAATCGTCGCACGGCATCCATGACCCGCAGCCCGACCGCCAGCGGCGCGAGCATTGGACTCGACGTCCGGGACGAGCGAAAACACGATCCAGTTGGTAGTCCGGGTGCTCGTATGCGAGTCGGTAACCTCCCACCCAAGGTGCCCGGTTGGACCCGAATCTCCAGGGGGCGGCCGACTTCGACCTCGAGCTGATCGAGAGCCGGACGCTCGACGGCAACATCCAGGAGCTCATCTACCGGCCCACCCTGCATATCTGAGTCCGCCCATGCACCTGCCGAGCTCCTCCCAGTTTCCCGCGGACCAGCTGAAGCGGCGGTCGCTGACAGGGGTGCCTCTGGATCGCGGCGGTTATGAGAAAGGCTCCGCACGTCAACGGTGCGGAGCCTGCGACCCATGCGGATCAGATCAGGTGAACGTCCTGAGCCTGTGGGCCCTTCTGGCCCTGACTGATCTCGAACTCCACCCGCTGACCCTCATCGAGGGATTTGAAACCCGAACCGCCGATGGCCGAGTAATGCACGAAGACGTCGGGTCCGCCTCCGTCTCGGGCGATAAAGCCGAAGCCCTTCTCGCCGTTGAACCACTTCACACTGCCTTGAACCATGCTTTACTACTTCATTTCTGTAGGTGAGCCGTGCAGATCACGTTGATCAGCCCGGTCTCGGATACCACTATGTCACACGCACGAAAATCCATACGCCAAGGATGCGAAAACCGGCCTCGGCTCGAGACGCAACTTCGTCTTCTTTATCGACGGTGTGCGGTGTGACCTGCGAGCCTCGAGATCGTGCAGCGTTTTCCAGACCCAGCCGGCCAGCTGCTCAGAGCTCCGTTCAGCGGCGTTTGGCGTCGAAAGTTGACTCGATCTCGGATTTTTTGACAGCCTTGGCTTTCTTGTCCGCTCGTTTTTCTTTGAGAGTTTTTCCGGACTTCTTCGCAGAGGTACTGCGGGGAGATTTGTCGGACATGAACGTCCTTCGACTCGGGGGCCTGGGCGGCCCCATTGCCTCAACCGTACGCGACGCCGCCGTCTTCGGTGCGAAAAGGAACTTTTGTTCGGCCCTGGGCCGCCGGTAGTGGTGAGACCGGTTCAGCCCACAGTCCGACCGTGCAGGTGTGCGACGGTCTCCCGCAGCGCCTCGGCGGCCCGGGGCCGGCGCGCCCACCGATACTTCGTCGGGATCGGCCGCGCCCACGCGATGCAGCGCAATTACCGAGGTTAGTTGTACGCGCTCCTACGTGCTGAACACGTTGCGCCGCAGCATGTTCGGAACATGACCCACGTACGCGAATTGGTAGGGCACATGATGCGCCGAGCGCGGCGCGACCTCACCACCGGCGAACTCGGGCGGCTCGCTCAGTGGGTCGGTGCTGTGCCGACGTAGTAGAGCCATGCCGACGTAGCTTCCTGGCTCGGCGCCGTGCTCTGGGCCGATTCGGTCACGGCGGTGATCGCCCAGCCCGGCTGAGTGGGCGCCGCGGCGTCAACTGCAGCGCCGGTGCCACCGGCGAACCCGGGGTGGCGCGGTTGTTTATGCGCGTGGCTCGGTCTGTTGTTTCGGCTCCGGCCGGGGTGATGTGGCCCGGTTCACCTCAATGCGCAGTGCTTGTTCGGCTTCCGCGGCGGACAAGCTGCCGATCAGGACGCGCATGGTGAGGCCATCAGCAGTGGCTATCAGTGATCGCGCCGTGGTGCGGGGATCGCTGAGGCCGGGCGCGATCCTGCCGAGCAGCCGCGCTGCCTCGCTCTCTGCGCCGTCCTTGGCCTCGGTCAGCATGCGCGCCAGGATCGGATGGTTGGTGCCGGCGGCGACGTATTGGTAGAAGACTGACACGCCCGCGCTGGATGTCTCCGCGCGGGGGATGGGCTGCCCGATGAGTTGCCATAACTTTTCGCGGTCGTCAGCGCGTTCGGTGGCGGCGGCATGTAGCTGTGCGGCGCTTGTCAGCATCACTTCCAGGCTGGCTCGGAGGAGTTCGTCCTTGCTCGGGAACCAGTACTGGATTCGTCCCACCGAGACTCCTGCGGCTGCGGCTACGTTGCGCATCGACACCGCGCTCATCCCCTTCTCCGCGATCACCTGCCATACCGCCTGGATGATCGCGGTCTGGCGTTCGTCGGGAGCCGTGCTGCCCATATCGCCATACTAACCGAGGAAAATACGAGCGTATTGGCAGGCGTGTACGCTGGGCCCACCGATCAATACGACTGTATTTTCCTGGAGTGGACATGGGTAACAAGCCGAGCCGCCGCGTCCTGAAGGGCCTGGCTGCCCTGGTGGTGTTATGGCTGGTGGTCGACAAGGTCGCCTCGATACTTGCCTCTGAGTCGACGGTGGGGCACTGGCGCAGCCAGGAAGGGTTCGAGTCCTACCGGGCCGCTTACGACGAGGTGATGGCGACCCTGCCCGCGCCGACCCGCACTCACGACGTCGTCACCGAGTACGGCACCGTACGGGCGTACGAGTGGGCGGCTACTGGCGATGCACCAGATGCCGAGCTGCCGGTTGTACTGCTGCCCGGAATGCGTTCGGGCGCACCGATGTGGGCCGAAAACCTCACCCACTGGATCGGTCGACGCACGCTCTACGCCATGGATGCGATCGGTGACTCCGGGTTGTCGACTCAATCGGTGCCCTTTACCTCGTTCGAGGACCGGGCCACGTGGGTGGAACAGACGCTCGCGGGCCTCGGTCTCGAGCGCGTCCACATGGTGGGGCATTCCTTCGGTGGGGCTATTGCAGCCGGTCACGCGCTCGATTATCCCGGGCGGGTGGCCTCCTTGACCCTGCTCGAGCCGGTGATGGTGCTGCACGGTCTGCCGGTCTCGATGTATATGTGGTCGGCTCTGCTGATGCTGCCCGTGCCTCAGTCGTGGAAGGACTATGCCTTGGCAGAGATCGGAGGCGTCTCGACCGAGGAGGTACAGGAGCGCACTCCCATGTCGGTGATGGTCGACGAGGCGGGCAAACACTACAAAGCCCCCACCCTGACGCCCCGGACTTTCACCGACGAGGAGTGGAGATCGATGTCGATGCCGGTGCGAATCGACCTCGCCAGCGACAAGTCCTTGGCCGGCGGCGAGGAGGCTGCCAGCCGAGCTCGTGACCTGGGTAAGGATCCGGTCACTGTCTGGCCTCGAACCACCCATTCCCTGCCTATGCAGGCTGCCGAGCAGCTCGGCCTGGAGCTGGAACAGTACTGGGCTGCCCATGACCGGTGAGTCGCGTCATCGCCTCGGGCGGTGTGTGGCACGGCCGGTAGGTGCTCCGAACGAGCGTCCGAGCGGCGGCATCGGCGAGCTCCTGCGGTTCGCAGCGGAGCTCGACCTCCTGGTCTCAAAGCTAACCAATCGGTAATGATATCGAGCTATTGACTAGCTGGATGCGGGTAGCTAATACTTACCGGGAAGGAAACATATGGCTAGGCACCGTTAGGAGGAAGGCGCAATGTCGCGGGATCGACGGTACGCACCTGCGCCGCACGGTGACTACCGGTGGGTGCCTGGGAGGGCGATCCGTGATGAGCTCCTATGAGGAAGTTTTCCGAGCCAGTGTGCTGGACCGGGAAGGGTTCTGGCTACAAGCGGCAGAGGCGCTCGACTGGTACCGGGTTCCCACGAAAGCCCTCGACGATTCGGCCCCACCCTTCTATCGCTGGTTTCCCGACGGTGAGATCAACGTCGCGTACAACGCGCTGGACCGGCACGTGGACGCCGGCCGGGGGGACCAGCCCGCACTGATCTATGACTCCCCGGTCACCGACACCCGGCGGATCTACACCTACAGCCGATTGCGCGACGAGGTCGCTACGTTCGCCGGGGCACTGCGTGATCTCGGGGTGACTGCCGGGGATCGCGTGGTGATCTACATGCCGATGGTCCCCGAGGCTGCGATAGCCATGTTGGCCTGCGCGCGACTCGGCGCGGTGCATTCGGTGGTATTCGGCGGATTCGCAGCCAATGAGCTCGCCGTCCGCATCGACGACGCCGCGCCGACGGTTGTCGTGTCGGCCTCCTGTGGGATCGAGGGCACGCGGGTCATCGAGTACAAGCCGCTGCTGGACAGGGCGATCGAACTGTCGACGAACAAGCCGGAGAAGCGGATCATCCTGCAACGCCCGCAAGCAGAAGCGGCCCTCGGCCCACACGATGTGGATTGGGCCGAGGCGGTCGCGAAAGCTGTTCCCGCCGACCCGGTACCGGTGAAGTCCACCGATGCGTTGTATGTGCTGTACACCTCCGGCACCACAGGCAAGCCCAAGGGTGTGGTCCGCGATAGCGGTGGCTATGCGACCGCGTTGGCCTGGTCGATGCCCAACGTCTACGACGTCGGGCCAGGCCAGACGATCTTCACCGCGTCGGATGTCGGGTGGGTCGTCGGTCACTCCTACATCGTGTACGCGCCCCTGCTGGCCGGGGCGACCACGATCCTCTACGAGGGCAAGCCGGTCGGCACTCCCGACGCCGGACAGTTCTGGCGGGTCGCGTCCGAATACGGTGTGCGCACCATGTTCACCGCCCCGACGGCGTTCCGGGCGCTGAAGAAAGAGGACCCGAACGGCGAGTACGCCGGGCAGTACGACCTGTCCGAGCTGAAGTATCTGTTTCTCGCGGGCGAGCGTCTCGACCCGGAGACCTACCGTTGGGCCTCGGAGCTGCTACAGATCCCGGTGATCGACCACTGGTGGCAGACCGAGACCGGATGGCCCATCGTGGCCAACCCGGTCGGGATCGAGCTGCTGGAGATCAAACCCGGGTCGCCGACGCGGCCGCTCCCAGGCTGGGACATCCAGGTCCTCGACACCGACGGTACGCAGGTGCCTGCCGGTACGGACGGGGCGATCGTCGCGAAACTCCCGCTTCCGCCGGGCGCCTTCTCGACACTGTGGGGGGACGATGAACGGTTCGTGAGTTCGTACATGTCGGCCTTCGAAGGCTGTTACCTCACCGGTGACGGCGGCACGATCGACGAGGACGGGTATGTGTTCGTCATGGGCCGGACCGACGACGTCATCAATGTCGCCGGGCACCGCCTGTCCACCGGCGGTATGGAGGAAGTGCTGGCCGCGCACCCGGACGTGGCGGAGTGCGCGGTAATCGGCGTCGCCGACCAGCTGAAAGGCCAGATCCCGCGCGGGTTCGTGGTGCTCAAGGCCGGGGTGGACACCGCCGCGGAGGGTTACGAGGACACGCTGCGCGCCGAGCTGGTCCAGATGGTGCGCGACCAGGTCGGCGCGGTCGCCTCGCTCAAGGATGTCGCGATCGTGCCCGCCCTGCCCAAAACCCGCTCCGGGAAAATCCTGCGCAAGACCATGCGCGCCATCGCTGACGGCCTCGACGCGCCGGTGCCCTCCACCATCGACGACGCCTCGGTGCTCGACGCCCTTCGCCCCGTGCTCCATACACCGACGCCGGTCGACGTGCCGAGTGTTTCCAGCCATCGCAGCCGGGTTCGGTAACCACCGGTGTAGGGGTACATGTCTCGATCGCCCAGACCGATGCAGGTCAGCAATGATACGAGTACTGCGTCCCCGCGCCGACTGCTGGTTCCTATGCTGCGCAGAACTCGTTGCCCTCCGGGTCTTGCATGATCCACCAGTGCCCGGCGGGCCCTTTGTCGATCTCTTGGACGCGGGTTGCGCCCAGCTCTTCCAGCCGGGCCACGAGCCCGTCGAGGTCACCGGGTTCGCTGTGCACATCGATATGTAAGCGGTTCTTGCCCGACTTCTCCTCGGGGACGTCCTGGAAGAGCAGACGCCTCCCGCGACCGACGCCGCTGGTCTGGTCGAACGGGTCGTCGGGGTGGCGGATCGCAGCGTAGCCCCGGAAAGTTTTGCGACCGTGGTGCTCGGCGATTGCGTCCTCTCGAAGCTGGCCGGCGGCCAGTAGGTGCTCGATGAGAGCGGTGGGATCTTCCACCTCGTATTCCAGAGCCGCGGCCCAGAAATCGGCGAGAGCGGCGGCGTTTCGGCTGTCGATGACCAGTTTCCAGTTCAATGCCATGCCATTTCCTACCATCGGCAGCTGCCCGGCCGGTGGCCTGTCCTGGTCGGAAGGCTTACGGGCTTTCACCATGGTGTGCTGTTTGCGGGAGTAGTGATCTGGGCGAGGACGGGCGCGGCCGAGTGTGCCGGCCAGCTAAATGTGCAACGGAGGCGATTCGGGGAACTTGACCGGCAATGCCGCCAGCGAACGGTTGAACGGACCCGGCCGCCACTGCAGTTGATCGGCCGGGACTGCCAGTTCCATATCGGGGAGGGCGTCGAGCAGTTGGTCGATCGCGTCCTGGGCGACCAGGTAGGCCAGGTGCCGCGCCGGGCAGGTGTGCGGGCCGGTGCTCCACGCCAGATGGGAGCGGTTGTCGGCGAACTGGCCGGAATGGATCTCCGGATCGTTGTTGCAGGCCATGATGCTGATCAGCACTGGTTGGTGTGCGGGTAACCAGACGTTGTCGATGAGGATCGGCTGCCGCGGGTAGGTCATGCAGTAGTTCGCTATCGGTGGGTCGGTGTACAAGACCTCGTCCAGAGCGTCGCGGGTGGAGAGGCTGCCGTCGAGCACGTTCGCCGCGAACCGGTCGTCGGTCAACATCAGCAGCAGCGTGTTCGTCACCAGGTTCATCTGCGGTTCGATCCCGGCCCCGTACAGAGTGACCAGCTGATGAACCATTTCCTCGTCGGACAGTTCGGTTTCGTGTGCGATCAGCCGCGACGTGATGTCGTCGCCGGGTTCGTCGCGTTTTCGCCGGGTGTGTTCCAGCAGCGCGGTGGACATCAGTTCGTTGCCCTTGTCGGCGTCGACCCCGGAGAACAGTGCCGCCATACCGCTCGCGACCTTACTGCCGGTATCGGGATCGCAGCCCAGCATGGTGTTCAGTGCCTCGAAGCCGAGTGGGTATGCGTACTGGGCGAGCAGGTCGGCATGACCGTCGCCGCAAAAGGAGTTGATCAGCGGAATCGCGATCTGCTCGACCACCGCGTGCATTGCGTGCAGATCGATTCCGTTGATGGCCGCGCTGTTTGCCGTCCGGTAACGTCGGTGCTCCGCCCCGGCAGTGCGTAATGCGTTCGGCCGCCATTCCAGCATCGGTAGTACGGGGCAATCCGAGGGCACATCCTTTTGCCATATGCGTGGATCGGCGGGGAAATGCTCGGGGTCGTTGAGGATTCGCAGTGCCGTGCGATATCCGGTCACCAGAGTCGCTGGTATGCCAGGCGCGATCTCCACTGGAGCCATCGAGCCGAACTGTTCCCGCATGTCCCGGTAGAACCGGTGCGGGTCGGCGGCGAACTCCTCGGTGTAGATGGCGAAACGCGGACCATCGGCGCCGGCCGGGGAAGTATGCGCGACCGGGCAGCCGGGCGGTGACGGCTGCGAAAGTTCCGGCGACTGAAAGATGGCCACAGAACACTCCAGGTGATCGAACAGGCGAGTGATGAATATGTGACGAATGAGACTATCGGCTAACGGTCGGCAATGCTTGCGAACGATAGATCCAGTACAGGTGGAACGTGTTACAGTTTTCTAGGTTTGCGCGCTTCGGCGGGACCGGTCCGGAACGGGGATCGTGAAGGCCAATCGCATCTCCGGTTCCGGTGTCGAGCCTGGTGGGGCATATTTCAACTTCGCAGGGGCCGTTCGCAAAGCCGGGCCCGAAAGGCAGACGATGAACACTGAACTGCGTGACGAACAGGCCGATCTGCTCCATCGGGAGCCGCTGCCGGTCGATCTGCTCATCAACTCCCTCGACCGCTACGCCGACCGCACCGCCGTACATATCGGCGACGAGACGCTGACCTACCGCGACGTACGAGACCAGATCAGCCGTTTCGCGCAGGCGCTGGCCTCGCTCGGTATCGGGGTGGGCAGCACGGCGGCGGTGTTGTCGGCGAACCGGCCCGAGGTGCTGTTCATTCAGGGTGCGAACAATCTCAGCGGTGTCCGTGCGGTATCGCTGCACCCGATGGGCTCGCTCGACGACCACGCCTATGTGCTCACCGACGCCGGGATCGAGACGCTGATCTACGACCCGGCCGGTTACGAGGAGCGCGCCGCGCAGTTGCAAGAAAAAGTGCCCGGGCTGCGTAACCTGCTGGCATTCGGCCCCACCGCAGCGGGAACAGACTTGATCGAACTCGCGGCGTCGTTCGAACCGGCTCCGCTGCGCTCGCCCGACGTCGACCCGGACGACGCCATGAGCGTTGCCTACACCGGCGGCACCACAGGCAAACCCAAAGGTGTGCTGATGAGCTACCGGGGCAGCTCGACGCTGCTGCGCATCCAAATGACCGAATGGGAATGGCCCGAAGAGATCCGGTTCCTGGTGTGCACACCGCTCAGCCACGCCGGTGCCGCGTTCTGGAACCCGACCAGCATGCAGGGCGGGTCCATCACGGTGCTGCCCGGCTTCCACCCGACCAAGGTGCTGGAGGCGATCGAGAAATACAAGATCACCGCCACCATGCTGGTCCCGACCATGCTCTACGCCCTGCTGGACAGCCCTGACCTAGACAAATACGATCTGTCCAGCCTGAAAACGATCTTCTACGGCGCCTCGGCGATCTCCCCGGCCCGGTTGAAGGAAGCGATCGAGAAGTTCGGCCCGATCTTCTTCCAGTTCTACGGCCAGGCCGAGAGCCCGATGACGATTTCGGTACTGCGCAAAGGCGACCACGACCTGAACAAACCCGAACGCCTCGCCAGCTGCGGCCGCCCGGTCCCCTGGTTGAAGGTGGCATTGCTCGACGACAAGGGCAATGAGGTGGAACCCGGTGAGCCGGGCGAGATCTGCGTACGCGGCCCGCTGGTGATGAAGGGCTACCTCAACAAACCGGAACAGACCAGGGACGCGACCGAATTCGGCTGGCTGCACACCGGCGATATCGCCCGCCAGGACGACGAGGGTTTCCTCTACATCGTCGACCGCAAAAAGGACATGATCGTCTCCGGCGGATTCAATGTGTACCCGCGCGAGGTGGAGGACGTGCTGTCGGCGCATCCGGCGGTGAGCGCCGCCGCGGTGATCGGCGTACCGGACGAGAAATGGGGCGAGGCTGTCAAAGCGGTGGTCGTACTGCGCTCCGGGCAGGCCGTGGAACCGGCGGAGTTGCAGGCGCTGGTCAAGGAACGCAAGGGCGCGGTATACACCCCGAAATCGGTGGATTTCGCCGACAGCATTCCGGTGAGCCCGCTCGGCAAGCCGGATAAGAAGGCGTTGCGCGCACAGTACTGGGATGGGACCGGGCGTCAGGTGAACTGAGCGCACGGATCCGCGGCCCCTATGGCTTGCGTTCCAGCCCTGGCGCTCCTAGCTGCGAGGGCTGGAACGCGGGCCGAGCCGTGAACGGGCTCGTAAGACTCGCCCTACAGCACGTGCGGAGCAACCCCGCTGGACAGATGTCGGGTTCGGCGGCGCATCGGCCTGGGAAGCGGGACTTCGGGAGGGTGGGAATTCAGCGGTCGGGTGGCCCGGCGAGGATGGCGGTGACGGTGTCCACCAGTTCCTCCACCACCTCGTCGGACGTGAGCTCGGTGCCGCTGAGGGCGAGGATGTCGTGCAGGCCTTCGGGGTCGCCGAGGGTATGAAAGGTCAGGCTCATCGCCTGGGTGAGTCGGAATTTGATGGTGCGGGCGGGAGCGTCGGGGTCGATTTTCTCCAGCAGGGCGGTGAACCGGCGGGCCTGTGGTGCGAAGCCTTCGGTGAGCCGGGCCAGTGCGGGATGGTTGCTGCTCATGATCCCGGCGACGAAGGTGACCCAGGCGGTGCCGCCGGCTGCGGCGAGTTCGGCCACCGGCCGGACGAACGCTTCGGCGAGCGCGCGCGCATCCGGCCGGGTGGAACGTTCGATGGTGTCGAGCAGCTCGGCGCGGCGGGTATGGATGTGGTCGCCTCGCTGGCTGATCAGTGCTTCGACCAGGGCTTCTTTGGAACCGAAGTGGTAGTGCACCGAAGCGACGTTCGCCCCGGCGGCCGCCATGACCGCGCGCAACGACACCGCGTCGATACCGCGTTCGGCGAACAGGTGCTCGGCCGCAATGATCAACCGCTGATCGGTTGGCAGAGCGATATCGGGGCGGATCGCGTCGTCATGTTGCGCCGTCTCCGGTTCGAGCCGACCCCGTCGTGCCATGGCCGAACTCTATGCCACCGAGCCCGGCGCGCCGTACAGGGTGACCACGCACGCCCCGCCGAGGCCGAGGTTGTGTGCCAAGGCCAGCTGCGCGCCGTCGACCTGCCGCGGCCCGGCTTCACCGCGCAACTGCCAGGTGAGCTCCGCGCACTGTGCCAAACCGGTGGCGCCGAGCGGATGGCCTTTGGAGATGAGCCCGCCGGAGGGGTTCACCACCCAGCGTCCGCCGTAGGTGGTTGCGCCGGATTCGACCAGCGCGCCCGCCTCACCCGTCGCGCACATACCCAGCGCCTCGTAGGTGATGAGTTCGTTGATGGAGAAACAGTCGTGCAGTTCGATCACGTCGATATCGTCGATGCCGACACCGGCCGCGCCGAGCACCTTCTGCGCGGCTGTGCGGGTCATGGGCGCGCCGACCACGTCGATCATCCATTCGGACGCGAACGAGGACGCATCGTCGGTGACCAATTCCTGCGCCAGAATCGGCACCGCGCGCTCGGCGAGCCCGTGTTCCCGCACGAACCACTCACCGACCACGACCGCTGCGCCCGCACCATCGGACATGGGAGAGCACTGCGAGCGGGTCAGCGGGTCGTGCACGGTCCGGTCCGCGAGCACCTGTTCCAGGGTATAGGTGTCCTGGAATTGGGCGTTGGGGTTGCGGGTGGAGTGTTCGTGGTTCTTCACCGCGACGGCGGCCAGCTGCTCACGGGTGGTGCCGTATCGGCGCATGTGTTCGCCTGCGGCTGCGCCGAAGAATTGGGCGGTCATCGGCGCTTGACCGAAACCGGCGCTGGCTTTCAGCGCCGCCATATGCCGGTCGACGGTGGTGACAGCGGGCGTGGTGCCGTTACCTGCCATCGCTTCCTTGGTCATCTGCTCGAAGCCGACGGCGAGCGCTACATCGACCAGCCCGGCCTGCACCCATTCGCGGGCCAGCATGAGCGCGGTCGACCCGGTCGCACAGTTGTTGTTGACGTTGACGATCGGGATACCGGTGAGCCCGATATCGTAGAGCGCGCGCTGCCCGGCGGTGGACGGCTGAAAGACATAGCCCACAGCGGCACGCTGTACATGCTCGTAGCCGATACCGGCGTCGGCGAGAGCAGCTCCGACGGCTTCGGCGACCATATCCGGGTAGGTCCAGTCCCGGCTGGCGATCTTCTCGAATTTCGTCATGCCGACGCCTGCGATATAGACGGGCTGGGTCATCGTGATTTCTCCTCGTTCTGGCCCGGTTTCAAGCCGGGCGTTCGCTGCCGACCACCCACAGCGCATGGAATTGGGAGGCGCCGCCCATGGCGTGCCCGATGGCAGTGGACGCATCCGCGACCTGATGTTCGCCCGCGGTGCCACGCACCTGCATGGCGGCTTCGGCGAAACGCAGCAGCCCGGTGGCGCCGGTCGGGTTCCCGGACAGCACCCCGCCCGAGGGGTTGATCGGCAGGTCACCGTCGAAGGCGGTGCGGCCGGAGTCGACCATCCGCCAGCCTTCGTTCTGCTCGGCCAGCCCGATGTTCTCCAACCACATCGGCTCGTACCAGCTGTAGGGGATATACAGCTCGGCGGTGTCGATATCGCGTGCCGGATCGGTGATACCGGCTTGTCGGTAGGCCTCGGCCGCGCACTGTCGGCCCGCTTCCGGGTTCACCTCGTCGCGTCCGGCGAAATGCCCGGTCTCGGTGCGCCAGGACATGCCGTGAATCCAGGCGGGCGGCCGTCCGGTGCGTTCGGCGTCGTTCTCGCCGGTGATCACCACTGCACAGGAACCATCCGACGACGGGCAGGATTCCAGGTACCGAATCGGATCCCACAGCATCCGCGAATCCCGGACTTCCTCGATGGTGATATCCGGACGTTGAATATGCGCATACGGATTCCGGGTGGCGTTGAGCCGATGGTTGACCGCCACCTGCCAGCCGATGTGTTCGGGCGCTCGGGAACGGCGGATGTATTCACGAATCACCGGCGCGAAATGCGCCCCCGCACCCGCGCCCAGTTGAGCGCTGAACGGTAGACCGCGGGAGAGCGCCCAGGTGAAATCACCTTCGGACTCTTTGGAATACGCGACAACGAGCACCCGTCGCGCCAGCCCGGCCTGCACCAGGTGCGCACCATAGATGGCGGCGTGCCCGCCGACGCTGCCACCGGTGAATACCCGAGTGACGGGCAGCCCACGTGCACCCATCGCATCCGCCAGATACAGCTCGGGGTACATCACCCCGTCGAACAGGTCGGGGGTTTTCGACAGCACGATCGCGTCGATATCCCCGAATTCCAGTTCGGCGTCTGCCATGGCCTCGTCGACCGCTTCGCGCACCATCGCGCCGATGGTCACCGTGCGTTTGCGGGCCTGTTTGCTCTGGCCGATACCGACCACCGCAACTCTCACCGGTCTCCCTCCAATAGGCAGATCAGGTTCTGCTGTAGCGCCGGTCCGCTGGTCGCGTGCGCGAGCGTCCGGTCGGCGCGGCCGGTCAGGATGTGCTGCGCCGCTTCGCCGATGCGAATGAGACCGGTGGCGGTGGCGGGGCGTCCGGTGAGCGGGCCGCCGCCGGGGTTGACTTCGGTGCCCGTCAATTCGAGCGTGTCGACCAGCAGGGGCTCCTGATAGCTGTATTCGGTGTGTAGTTCGGCCACGTCCACGTCGCGTGCGCTGAAGCCCGCGAGCTCGGCGGCGCGGGCCGCAGCGCGGGCGACGGTGTCGAGCCGGGTGAGATCACGGGCACCCGGATAGTGGGTGTCCATCCGGTGATCGGCGCCGCGGATCCAGGCCGGGCGTGTAGTCAGCCTGCGCGCCGCATCACCCGCGGCCAGCACTGCGACCGCGGAGGCGTCACCGATCGGGCCGACATCGTGGGCTCGCAGTGGTGTGGCGATATATGGTGCGGCGAGCAGATCCTGCACCGAAACGTTCCGCGATATCTGCGCCGCCGGGTTGTCGACCGCGGCGGCCAGGCTGCGGGCGACCACTTCTGCCATCCGCTGTTCGTCCAGCGCACCCGAGTCGATCAGCGCCGCGGCCTGCAGTGCGGCCAGCGCGTCTTGGTGGGGGCGCAGCGGAGCGAGGTAGTACGGGTCGAGTTGCGCGGACGTCACCGCGTCGAGGTTCTGCACCAGCGATCCGCGACCGACCCCGTAGACGACCGCGATATCGCCTTCCCCGAGCTGCAGCCATGCCCACGCTTCGTACAAGGCCCACGCCGCGTCCATTTCGACATGTGATTCCGAGATCGGCGGCCAGGCGCCGACCGCGTCGAGGGATTCGATGTAGGCGAAGGTGCGGCCCTCGTAGAAATCGTGGCTGCCGGAGGTGAAGAAATCGACCTCGCTGCGGTCGATTCCCGCGTTGTCGAGCGCTTCGCGCATGACGGGCAGCAGGATTTCGGCCATATCGTGGCGCCGATCGGCGGCAGCACACGGTGATTGGGCAAAAGAAACCAGGGCGACGTCACGCATCGGCCTCTCCTGTCCGGTTCGCGTCGATGGGCCGGTAATAGCGGATGCTGTTCATCGAGGTGCTCAGTTCGTCGTCGTCGCACCACACGGGCTCCACTCTCATCCCGATATGCACTGCGGAAAGGTCGGTTTCGCGAATCAGGTGCATCAACCGGGTGTCGGCGCCGTCGACCTGGATGTAGGCGACCAGGTAGGGCGGGTCGATGACCTGCCCGGGGAACGGGAAGTTCACGACACAGAAGGTGGACACGGTTCCGGTGCCGTCGAGCGGGAACGGTTCCGACAGCTCGGTCAGGCAGCGGGAGCAGAATTCCGGCGACGGTAGATATACCCGGTCGCAGCTGTCACAGCGGCGGGCGAGCAGCCGGCGATGCGCGAGCCCGCGCAGAAAGGTGGACCGCCCGGTGCCCGCGACGTAGGTGTACTCCATCTGGAACGGGTTGGTGAATTCTGCGACCGGTGTCGGCAGGGGCGCGTTCATACCTGCTCCTCCGGTTCGAAGCAGGCAATATCGCGGATACTGCCCACCCGTTCGTCGCGCCAGCGCGGCCGCACCCGGAGCCCGGTGCGCATGCGTGTGATGTCACCACCGGTATCCACGACGTGGAACAGCGCGCCTTCGGTGCCGTCGATCCGGATCAGTGCCCAGGCGAAATGGTCGCTGTCGATGCCATCGCCGGGCCGGGTGGGAACCCAGGTCCAGTGCCGCACGGTGCCGGATGGCTCGAGCGGTACGAGTTCCCGGGTAGCCGTGGCGTCGGCAGGATCGAATTCGAGCACCGGGCACAGCACGGCACCCGTCTCGGTACGCACTCCATACAGCCGACCGTCGCGCAGACCGCCCAGGAAGGTGCCGATCTTTTCTCCGACCGTGCGGTTGAACGGGAATTCGACACTGTAGGGCGCGCTGAGGCTCGCTTCTCGGGTTTCGGCTGTCATATGCCTCCTGCCGACGGTGTGGGCCACGGCACTCGCTGCGCCGTGCACAACGATCCTCTACCTCGTGGCGGACTGTGTCAATCACGTGATTGAATCGAGTGATAGAAACAGCGGCCCGGGGTGTGGGGCGCCTACCGGGATCTCTGGTGTGGTCCTCGCCTCATGTCGTAGGCTCCAGCAATAATAGAACCTGTTCCAGTTCCTCGGGTGAGGAGATTTTCCATGGCCATCGTTCAACCGCTCGCGCCGACCAGTGACGGCAGGCGCAGGCTGGAACTGCGCAACCCGGCGACCCGGGAGCCGGTCGGCGAGATCGAGGTGAGCACGGCCGATGACGTCGCCGCCGCCGTCGCCCGCGCCCGTGCGGCCCAGCCCGCCTGGGCGGCCCGGCCCGTCTCCGAACGCGCCGCCATCGTGCGCCGGGCAGTATCGGTGCTGATCGCGCGCCGCGACGAGATCGTCGCAACAGTCCAGGCCGAAACCGGTAAACCGCGAGCCGAAGCCCTCGCCATCGAGCTGGTCCCGTCCTGCGACTTCCTGAACTATTGGAGCGGCAGGGCCGCCAAGGACCTGACCGATGAACGCCGCCGCCTGCACGGCTATCTACGCCCGCTCAAGAAGCTCGTCATCAACTACCAGCCGCTCGGCGTGGTCGGGGTGATCACCCCGTGGAACGGTCCGTTCGTGCTCTCGCTCAACCCGGTCGCGCAGGCGCTGCTCGCGGGTAACGCGGTGATCCTCAAACCGTCGGAAGTCACCCCGCACGCGGGGGAGTGGGCGGCCAAGGTGCTGCATGAGGCGGGTGTACCTGCCGACGTCCTGCAGGTCGTGCACGGTGACGGCGAAACCGGCGCTGCCCTGGTGAATACCGATATCGACAAGATTTCGTTCACCGGCAGCGTCCCGACCGGCAAGAAGATCGCCGCCGCCTGCGCCGAGCGCCTCATCCCCTGCACCCTCGAATTGGGCGGCAAGGACGCCATGATCGTATGCGCCGACGCCGACTTGGAGCGCGCCGCCCGCGGTGCGGTCTATCTGTCGATGTTCAACAGCGGCCAGGTGTGCGTGGGTGTCGAACGCATCTACGTGGTGGACAGCATCGCCGACGAGTTCATCGAGATGGTGCGCACCCGCGCGGCCGAGGTCACCTACGGGCCGGGCAGCAACACCGATGTCGGCCCCTTGTTCTGGGATCGCCAGCTCGACGTCGTCAGCCGCCATGTCGAGGACGCGAAGGCCAAGGGCGCGACCATCGTGCTCGGCGGTGAACCCGACACCGCGCAGGGGGCGTTCTTCAAGCCGACGATGGTCGTCGACGTCACCCATGAGATGGAGCTGATGCGCGAGGAGACCTTCGGCCCGATCGTGGCGATCATGCGGGTGCGGGACGAGGAAGAAGCGATCCGCCTGGCCAACGACTGCAAGTATGGGCTCAGCGGCAGCGTGTTCACCAAGGACCCGGACAAAGCCATCCGCATCGGTAAACGACTACACACCGGCTCGGTGGTGCACAACGACGCGTCGGTGATCTACGGCGTGCCCGAGGCCCCGTTCGGTGGCCGCAAGGACAGCGGTCTGGGGCAGGTCAACGGCAGGGAGGCGCTGCGCGGCTTCACCCATCCGCAGCCGATCCTGCTCGATCGCTGGCAGCTGAAGAAGGAGAACATCTGGTACCCCTACGAGCAGGCCACGGTGAAGACCCTGGAGCGCACCATCGGGTTCGTGTTCGGTAGTGCGCTCGCCCGGCGACTCATGCGGTGACCGGTCCCGGCGGGTGGTTGATCAGCGGCGCGGGTCGGCCACCCGCTGCACGATCTCGATCTCTTCGGTGACCGCGTCGTCTTCGGTGTTCACGCCGCTTTTCCGGCTCGCAAGAAAACGCTTGCCCATCTCGACCACGATCGGCAGCACCGAGACGGCGACGATCAGCAGGAAGATGGCGTCGATATTGTCGCGGACGAAGGCGATCTGGCCGAGCAGATAACCCAGCAGGGTGACGCCCGAACCCCACGCGATACCGCCGACCACGTTGTAGGTGAGGAAGACCGAGTACCGCATGTTTGCCGCACCTGCTACCACCGGCGCGTATGTGCGCACGATCGGCACGAAACGGGCCAGCACGATGGTGATCGGTCCGTGCTTTTCGAAGAACGCGTGCGACTCGTCGATGTACTTCTTTTTGAACAGCTTCGCGTCGTTGCTCTTGAACAGCTTGGTCCCGCCGCGTGAACCGATGAAATAGCCCACCTGGTCGCCGAGGACTGCCGCGATGGGAATCAGCACCATCAGCAGCCAGATCGGCGCGAACGGCTCGATCTCGGTGGATTTCGATGCCGCGATCAGACCCGCCGTGAACAGCAGTGAGTCACCGGGCAGGAGCGGGAACAGCAGACCCGATTCGATGAAGACGACGACCAGTAGACCGATCAGCATCCAGGTGCCGAACGAATTCAGCAGGTTCACCGGGTCCAGAAAGCCCGGCATCAGTGCGAGATCGGTCGTCACGGATTGGGCGGCGAGGTACGTCGTCATCCCCCAGAAGATACCCCAGCCGGAGATCGGCATTCCCGCTGCCGACCAAACGGCCGATGTACGCAGGTTCGACCGCGGTGCGACGCGGCGTCCCCGCTCCCGGCCGAGGGATTCGTGCCTGTCGGCGCAGCCGGAATTCGGGCAGGCGGTGCTCGAGGTGACCGTCGACCGTGCAGGCGGCGACGAGCTGGTTGCGCCAGTACTCCCTGTGCGGCGACCCGGCCGACACCCGCGGCTATCGGATCGCGATCCGGCGCATCCCGGATGGCGGCGGTGGCTCGATCGAGGTGCACGACGGCCTTCACTCCGACGGGCGACCGTACGTGCCGGACGCCGAGTTGTCGAAGGCGTTGACCGCAGCGAAGAAAGATCCCGACCGGGTGTGGCTGGGCGAGGTGTCGTCGGTGGTGCTGCAACAGGCACTGGCCGACCTGAACACCGCCTACCGGAATTTCTTCGCCTCCCTGTCCGGGAAACGCAAGGGTGCGCGGGTCGGTCCGCCTCGGTTCCGGTCCCGCCGCGACCATCGGCAGGCGATCCGGTTCACCCGCAACGCCCGATTCACGGGCACGGCGGGGCGGGAAGCTGCGGCTGCCGATGATCGGCGATGTGAAGGTGGCGTGGTCGCGGGAGTTGCCGTCCGAGCCGTCGTCGGTGACCGTCATCAAGGACGCGGCGGGCCGCTATTTCGCCTCCTTCGTCGTCCAGGTCGACGACCAGCCGTTACCGCAGGTGGGCTCCGAGGTGGGGATCGATCTGGGGTTGTCGACATTCGCGGTGCTGTCCAACGGCAAGACCGTCGCCTCTCCCCGGTTCCTGCGCCAGGCCGAACGCCGGTTGAAAAAAGCACAGCGGGCGCTGTCCTGCAAACAGAAGAGCTCCAAGAACCGGGTGAAAGCCCGTGTCCGGGTCGCCAAGGCGCACGCCAGGGTGGCCGACACGCGCTGGGACTGGGCGCACAAGCATTCCACGACGATTATTCGCGAGAACCAAGCGGTGTACGTCGAGGACTTGTGCGTGAAGGGTGTGGCGCGCACTCGGTTGGCGAAATCCGTCCACGATGCCGGGTGGGGCCTGTTCACTCGCATGCTGGAGGACAAAGCCCACCGGTACGGGCGGCACTTCTCGAAGGTGGACCGCTGGTTCCCCTCCACCCAGCTGTGCTCGGTGTGCGGGGTGCTGGGTGGGAAGAAACCGTTGCATGTCCGGGAATGGACGTGCACGTGTGGCATCACGCATGACCGCGATGTGAATGCGGCACGGAACATTCTCGCGGCCGGGCGGGTCGAGAGGTTGAACGCCTGCGGAGAGACGGTAAGACCTGCCGTGTATGCGGGAGGCACGTCTTTGTGAAACAGGAACCCACCGCAGAACCGCAAGGTTCAGGAGGAATCCCGGCCGCTCACGACCAGGAGGACGTCAAGGCGGCGACACGTTCGGCCTCGATTCCCCACGGATCCGGGACTCCGACACGGCTGTCGAGATCCCACAGCACACAGTCCTCACCTGGCGCGGCAACGAGCGACCAGGCGACAACGGTCCGGTCGAGCTGCGAACGCATGTCCCCGTGCGCCTCACCGACGCCCTCGGGGTAGTGGTGCAGGAACCTGCCGTAGGCGGCAGCGCAGAATTCCGCGTACATCTCGGTGCACAGAATGAGCCCGTGCCACGCTTCGTCCACCGCGCGGGACGGCATGCCGATCACCTGATCGTCACGCAGAGCGGCACCGCAGCAGCGCAGCCACTGCCGTAAACCGGTCTCGACGAGGTCCCGCGGCTGCCACGGGCAGGTTTTGTAGACAGCCTCGGGCAGGTTCAGAGCCTGAACTGTCCGGCCCACGGTTTCCAGGTCGAGCCCATGGCCGGGCCGACCGCGTCCGTTCGCACGTCGGAACATGATCCACTCCAGAGGGTGCGGTGGCACAGCGTCCGGCCAGGTGCGTCGACCGAAACGCCATGCGCTCCAAGGCCTCCACCAATAGCCTCGCTATATGGAATTGCTTGTCATTCTCGTATTGTTCCTGGTTCCCGGGGTGTTGATCTTCGCAACGGTCGCGATCGCGATAGTTGCACAGAACAGGCCGCCACGCAGTCGGCGCCCGCCCGGCGGCCCGGGAACCACCGGCGGGGCCTGGTCGGCGGGATACACCTGGACCGACGGTGGTAGCGATCCCGGTGGCAGCTCCGGCGGGGGCGGCTGCGGCGGCGGTGGTGGAGGCGGCTGCGGGGGCGGTGGTGGCGGGGGTGGCAGCTGACCTCGCCGGATCGCACGCTGAACCACCACGATTTGACCTCAACATAACTCGAGGGTCAATTCTGGTCGATGTCGCCAGAGATACCGAACCAGAGGAGATTCCCATGCGTGCAGTGCAAGCAACGGCATTCGGCGGGCCGGAGGTGCTCGAAGTGCGCGAGCTGCCGAACCCGGCACCCGGCGCGGACGAGGTGCTGGTCGAGGTGGCCGCCGCGGATGTGATGTTCCTCGACACCAAGCTGCGGTCGGGTTGGGGCATCGACTTCTTCCCGGTGCAGCCACCGTATGTGCCCGGTGGCGCCGTCGCAGGCACAGTCGGAGAGGTCGGCGCGAACGTCGACCCGTCATGGCTCGGCAAACGGGTCATGACGAACACGGCTGCCAGCGGTATCGGCGGCGGAGTGCCCACCGGCGGGTACGCCGAAAAAGCGCTCGCGAAGGCTGAGTCCCTCACCGAGGTGCCGGACACGGTGACCTCGCAACAGGCCGTCGCCCTGGTGCACGACGGGCGCACCTCCCTGGCGGTGTTCGACCGTGCCGCCATCCAGCCAGGCGAATGGGTGCTGATCACTGCCGCGGGCGGGGGACTGGGCACACTGCTCACTCAATACGCCCACCATGCCGGGGCGAAAGTGATCGCCGCGGCACGCGGCGAAAGCAAACTGGAGCTGGCCGCGCGGCTCGGCGCCGACAGCGTGGTCGACTACTCGCAATCCGGCTGGGCGGACCAAGTCTACGCTGCGACAGGGGGTTCCGGCCCGCATGTGGTGCTGGACGGCGCCGGAGGCGCACTGGGCGCCGCCGCTCTCTCCATTACCGCCAACGGAGGCCGGTTCCTCGGGTATGGAACTGCCGCAGGCAGTTTCGCGACGGATATCGATGTCGAGCCGGTGCGGGATGTGCAGGTCATCGGCCTGTTCGACCTGCAGGACGGTGCCACCGACTGGCAGTCGTTCGCCCGGCGTGCCCTCGCCGAGGTTGCTGCGGGGAGATTGGAAACCGTTGTCGGGCAGTCCTACCCGCTCGCCGAGGCAGCTCAGGCGCACGCGGCCATCGAAGCCAGGGCCGCTGTCGGCCGTACCGTCCTGATGGTGTGAACGGCCCATTTTTACACTCAGCGGTTTTGCTGCAAGCTCGCTATGGTGCCGGAATGCTCACAGCTGTCGTAGTTGTCGCCATTCTGATTCTTGTTGCCGCCGTTGTTCATATTGCGAGCCGCCCGCCGCGTGATCTGGCCGAAAGCCAGAGCAGTTGGAGCGAGTCCGGTGGTGGTGCCGATCGCTGACCGGTTCACCCGGTCGGCGTCAACACCACCACCGCGATGGGCCGCTTCGTGCGCTTCTGGTATTCGCTGTAGCGGCCCCGGTTCACCTCGTCCACCAGATTCCAGCGGCGCGAATAATCCGGATCGCCGGGCAGCGTGGCCCGTGCGATCACCGGAACAGTGCGCCGCCCCACCTGGATCGCACACTTCGGCTCCGCCTTCAGATTCGCCAACCATCCCGGCGGCCGCAGCGATCCACCATTGGACGCCGTCACCAGATAGTCACCCCCATCCCGGGCGTAGGTCAGCGCCGACGTCCGCCGCTGCCCCGTCTTCCGCCCCACCGTCCGCAGCAACAGCGTCGGATTCCCGAACAGCAACCGATGCCCCACCAGCCCCCCGCTGCGCTCATACACCCACTGATGCGCCCGCAACACCTTCACGAACAAACCCGCCATCACACCTCCAGTCCCGGCCGACCCCGCCACCCTAACCGCCAACCCCCGCCCAACTGGCCCTCGCCGCACCCCACCGGGTAACATCCCCACACCTGCGGAATCCACCGCAGAGGGGGCGGTAGCTCAGTCGGTTAGAGCCGTGGACTCATAATCCATTGGTCGCGGGTTCGAGCCCCGCCCGCCCCACAAATAGCCATTTACCAGCGGAAACGCTGGATTCGATGATCGTTTTGCTCAAAAGCGTTCCGTCCTCGAGCCGAGGGGACCGTCCCCTGTCCGTTCTCAGGGTTTCCGCCGTGATGTCCTGAGTGTGGCTTCTGACGGCTACGAAGCAAGGAAGTCACCGTGCGTCGCTCGGCGGTAGCGTTCCCACCATTCTCGGATCGCCTGTACTTCCCGGGTGAACTCCGAATCTGATTCAGAGATGACTGTCAGGGGCGCGACCAGTATCGTTCGGCGCCCACTGAGCAGCGTCACCCTCACTCGCCGGTATCGGCCGCGGTGCACGGTATCGATGGCGGCGATAGTGTGCCATGGGAAGAGTTTCGGTCGGATTTCGCGGTGTACCAGCCCGTCCGGGGTCAAGCGGGTTTCGGCGGTCAGGTGGATGTAGCGAATGAGCAGGCCTGCGCCTGCCATGCAGATTCCCAATACGGTGAGCGCAAGGTGTAAGACGATCAGGACCGGTTCCGGGGAGGTCGGATCGAGGAGACGTAGTGCGAACTGAATTGCACCGAGGAGGGTTTGTAGTGCGCCGACGGCCACGATCACCCATGACGATCCCAGGAGCAGTGGGTTGCGGGGCGGACGGAAAATCGGGGTGGATTGCATCATTGTCCATCTGAGGTGGGGAGGTGACCTCAACCAGAGTAGCGGTAGCGGCGCATCCATTTGGTCATGATCCATTTTTCGCCGGCGAGCACCGGTGCTCCGGCGTGCTGTGTCATCGGGTCGAGTTGCCCTCTGTTGTTGAAGTATCGGAAATAGACGGCATTGCCCTTGCGCGGGGAGATCGACATGCCTGCCTTGGTGAAGGCGGTGCTGCCGCCGTCTTCGACATCGTTGAGGTAGACCACGAGAGTGGCTGTCCGCTGGCCGCCGCGAGCGATATGGGTGACGTGGCCGGGTTGTTCCGGCGGAAAGTAATCGAAATGCGGACGGTACTCGCCTCCGACGCCGTACCGCAGAACTTGCAGGCCCTCACCGTTTTCCAACGGTACGTTCATCAGGGCGGAGATCCGCCGGTCGAGTCGGTCGATGAACGGAGTCTCGGACAACTGGAATGATGTGCTCTCGCTGGAGCGGTGCGCAATTATTTCCGCACGGCCGGTTTCGGGGTTGACGGTCGTGGAGCGCTGCAGTTTTTTCTCGGACAGCTCGATCACCTGATCGCACTCTTCGGCGGAGAGGACATCGCCGAAGAGAATCAGCTGCGGCTGTTCCAGCAGTAATATGGGGTGGATCGCGCGATCGTGGGCATGAATG
This sequence comes from Nocardia donostiensis, assembly GCF_002081715.1. Lineage (GTDB taxonomy): Bacteria > Actinomycetota > Actinomycetes > Mycobacteriales > Mycobacteriaceae > Nocardia > Nocardia donostiensis. Next base: position 141,842 of record NZ_MUKP01000003.1, read on the forward strand.
GTTCGATCGGTCGTAACGGGCAGCGGGTCGTACTCGTAATCCGCGTTGCCCGGCGTTTCTCCCACGAGCACAGCATGCACCGCCGCGGGGGCCGCGTCCTTGTCGAAACCGCCGTTGATCATCGCTTCGACCATCGACTCGACCGAACACCCCCGGGTGAGGTTTTCCTCGATCCAGTTCCGCCACGCAAGGTCCAGCGCCACCGTCATACTCGCAGATTTTATGCGCTAACGCGTTGGGACGCGGCTCGTTTCGGGTCGGCTGCCGCGTAAGTGGGAGGCACGTCTCTGTGAGGCAGGAACCCACCGCAGAACCGCAAGGTTCAGGACGAATCCCGGCCGCTCACGAACCGGAGGACGTCAAGGGCGGATCGGGAGCAGGGGCAGACGAAGGTGAGTTCGTCTGCTTCGGTAGAGAAGGCGAAGGCGGCGGCCGCGAAGAAGGTGGGGCGGTCGGATTTCTGCAACGTGTTGTTATTCCCATACATGCCGGGTCGGAAGGAGTCGGGCTGCCTGCCCAGGATCAGCCGCCAGAACCGGTCAGCTGGTTGGACGCCACTGTGGACAGTTGTCCGGAATATTGTCGGGTGAGTGCCGGCGGGTAGCTGCTCGCGTTGCACCCGCCTGATCCGCCCGGTCGGCGGCGCATTACGGTTGTGTGTTCTGTACAGAGCGGGTAGCCGGAGCACTGTACGGTTGCCCCGGGTAACGTCGCGCTTCTGCAAGCGTGCATTTGTGATCTGAAAGGACTCGGATTCCATGTCGATCGGCACCGGCAGAGCTTCCGATGCACCCGACGCGACCGCGAAAGAGGTAGCCGGCAGATTGCGGGCGAAACGTGGTCTCGACCGAGTGGTTTTCGGTGTCACCGCGCTGGGTGCGCTGGCGTTCGTGGCGTGGGGCATCATCGACCAGGCCGGTCTGGCGTCGGTGGCCTCGAGTATGCAGTCGTGGGTGATCACCAACACGGGTTGGCTGTTCGTGCTGGTCGCCACCGCGTTCGTGATCTATGTGATCTGGTTGGCGATCAGTCGGTACGGCAAGATCCCGTTGGGCGCCGACGACGAGAAGCCGGAATTCCGCACCGTGTCCTGGATCGCGATGATGTTCAGCGCCGGTATGGGTATCGGCCTGATGTTCTGGGGCGTTGCCGAACCGCTTTCCCACTTCGTGAAACCCCCGCCGGGGACCGCCGATCCCGGTAGCCCGGCAGCTTCCGAAGTCGCGATGGCGACAACACTGTTCCACTGGACCCTGCATCCGTGGGCGATCTACGCGGTGGCCGGTCTCGCTATCGCCTACAGCACCTTCCGCAAGGGGCGCTCGCAGTTGATCTCCTCGGTGTTCCGGCCGATCCTCGGCAGGCGAGCCAAGGGACCCGGCGGGCGGGCCATCGATATGATGGCGATCTTCGCGACCCTGTTCGGTTCGGCGGCGTCGCTCGGATTGGGGGCACTGCAGATCGGCGCGGGCCTGGACCAGCACGGCTGGGTCGGCTCGGTCGGCAAGCTCGGCCTGGTGGGTGTGATCACGGTGCTCACCATCGCGTTCATCGCCTCCGCGGTCTCCGGTATCGATCGTGGTATCCAGTGGCTGTCCAACACCAATATGGTGCTCGCCCTGGTGCTCGCGGCGTTCGTGTTCGTTGTGGGGCCCACCCTGCTGATGCTGAACTTCCTGCCCACCGCGGTGGGTGACTACATCGAGATGATGCCGCGGATGGCGTCGCGCACCGGTGTCGCAGGCGGCGCGGAAATGGAAGCGTGGCTGTCGTCGTGGACCATCTTCTACTGGGCGTGGTGGATTTCCTGGACCCCCTTCGTCGGCATGTTCATCGCCCGGATCAGCCGCGGCCGCACCATCCGGCAGTTCGTCACCGGTGTGCTGCTGGTGCCGAGTCTGGTCAGCTTGATCTGGTTCGTGATCTTCGGGGTCGCTGGGATTCAGGCGCAGCGCGAAACCGGGCAACTGACCGAGGCCGACGGATCGGTCAACGAGGACTTCGCTCTGTTCCATCTGCTGGAGCAGTACCCCCTCCCAGCGATTACCGCCATCCTGGTGATGGTGCTGGTTGGTATTTTCTTCGTCTCCGGCGCCGATGCCGCCTCGGTCGTGATGGGTACGCTCTCGGAGCGGGGTGGGCTGCAACCGTCCCGGTTGACCGTCACCTTCTGGGGTGTGGCCACCGGCGCTGTGGCTGCGATCATGCTGATCATCGCCGATTCGGAGAATCTGGCGGGTGCATTGACCGGGTTGCAGGCGCTCACCACGGTGGTGGCGCTGCCGTTCATGCTCGTGATGGTGTTCATGTGCTTCTCGCTGTACCGGGACCTGCATTCGGACCCGATCATCCTGCGCGAGGACCGAGCCGTGGAACTGGTCGAGGGCGCGGTTCTGCAGGGCACCGAGCGGCACGAGGGCGAGTTCGAACTCGTCACCGAGGCGGTGCGGCCGGCGGAGCCGGAACAGTCCGCGGACGAGGTCGAGCCGGTGAGCGGTAAGCCTGCCGACCGGGTCTGAGCACTGAACCCTTCGCCCGGCCGGTTCTCAGAGCAGGGCTGGGCCGGGGGCTCGTGAACGTCGGCCGAGGCAGACGCCACGAACCGCTGATTCATCGCGTGCGCCCGCGATAGTCCAGGCATGCACGACCACCGGACGGGACTTCCTGCAGCGACGCGGGCCGCGCGCCGTTCTGCGTGGCCTGAATGTAGATCCGTAGTCCCGCGGTGACCTTCCGCGCCAGTGCCTCCAACTGATCGGGCGACAGCGTTTCCCCGAACGCCGCCGCGGCAAGCAATCGTTCCCGTACCTGTTCCAGGTTCATGCGAGCGAACGGGATCGGCGCGAGTTCGGGCATGCGCAGACCATACCCGAACTCGAACACAGTTTCGATAGTTCGGGTGATAGCGCGGTGTGCACGCCGTACCACTCTCAGGGGCGGCCGGTCGGGGCTGAGGCGCGCCGAGATGTCGTCCGCTCCTGGATGGCGGCCTCCACCTCGTCCAGAGCGGACCTGATCATCGCACCGTACCCATCGTCCGGCAGCGAGTCCACTGCGGCTCGGGCGGCGTCCACCTCCCACCGAGCGGCGTCGAAAGACGACAGCCTGCGGTAGTTGTCGGCCAGGTTCAGGTGCAGGGACGGGAAGAAGCCGCGCACATCGAGGCCGGAGTCGTACTGGCGGGCGCGATGGTCGGTGAGAGACAGCGCTGCATCATAGGCGCGGATATCCCAGGTGAGAGCCTGGGCTGGGTCGTCGTGTAGGTCGGCGAGGTAGTGGGCGAGGGTGCAGCGGTGCAACGGGTCGCCCTGCGGGCCGATGGACTCCCACAGGGCGGTCAGCGTGTCGCGGGCGGTGTCGCCGTCGCCCTCGCGACCGCGCGTGACGGCATCGGTGATCGCGGCCATGGTCGGGTCGGAATGGTTCATGTGTTCTCCTCGGTGTCGGGGGTGGGTCGGACGGTGGGCATGGTGACGGTGGTGAGGTCGCCGACGCTGGCGGAGCGAATCACCACGGGCTGATCCGGTGCGGAGATGTCGAGCATGATGTCGGGGCCGACAGCGCTCTGGAGCGCAGGACGCAGCGTCGGGGTTGCGAACGCGAGCTCCACTGCCGTGCCGATTACGGCGGCCGGTAGTTCTTCGCCTGCCGTGCCGGGGGCGGCGACGACCAGCGTTGCCTGATCGGCGGGTGCCAGGTTCGCCGGGTTCGCTCCGGTGGTACCGGGCTGTGGTGCGGGGTGGGCCGAAAACACCAGCGCCGGGCCTGCGGCATCGATCGCGTCGAGCAGGCGGTCGCGGGTGAGGACGACGCGGGTTCGGACCGGCGCGAGCCCGGAAAGGACGGCGCGGTAGTCAGGATAAGGCTCGGCGATGGACCGACAGTGGCGCTCGATACCGCCGCTGTTCAGCAGCAGACCGCGATCGCCGGGGGAGAGGGCGACCTCGTCGGTGGTTCGCAGCCACGGCTCGATCGCGGTGAGTTCGGTTCCCGCGACAACCAGTGACCAGTCGCCGCCGGATCGGCGCAGCGGTACGAGGGTCCGGGTGGTGAGGCGGTAGCGGTCGGTTGCGGTGAGGATCAGCGCGTCGCGTTCGACTTCGAGGAGAAACCCGGTGAGCACCCGGATTCCGTCGTCGGCGGCGACCGCGGACCCGACTTGTTCGATGGCGTGAGCCAGTGCCGGACCGGGCAGCAGGACGCGGGGCCCGGAGTTCAGTTCGGCCTTGATGGCGCGAGCGGTATCGGCGGCATGGCGGGCGCGGCGTTCGAGAGCGTCGACGTGTTCGTCGAGCAGATGCTCTGCCAGTGCCTGGTCGCCGGACAGTATCGCGGTGATGCCGTCGAGGCCGACTTCGATTTCCCGGAGCCGCCGGATGAGCATCGCGCGCTCGAGTTGGGCGGACCTGTAATAGCGATAGCCGGTGACGGCGTCCACCTCGGCGGGTGTCAGCAGGCCGCAGTCGTCGTAGAACCGCAGCGCGCTCGCCGTCAGTCCGCTGGCCCGCGCCAGCACACCGATGGTGACCAGCTGTTCTTCGTCGCTCACTCCGCCATCATCGGCCTTCGACCAACCAGAGGGTCAAGCCGCGGCGGCTCAGCGCGAAGTAGCGACTGCCGGAAACCTGAGGGTCAGCCGATGACGGCGTTCATGATGGTGCCCGCGCTGGTGGCGACAACGCCGCCGATCATCGCGCCTGCCACCATCTTCGGGGACTGCAACCCGCCGCCGGTCCACTTCTCCCAGGCGAAGCGCCCACCGGCGTAGATGATTCCGCAGATACCGGAGAGCAGAACGAACCAGGTCAGATATCTGACGAGCTGGAGGAACTTGTCGGAGATGGGTGGCGCTTCAGGGGTGGGGTTGCCCAGTTGCGCCAGCGTATCGGTGACGGTGGCCAGTATCATCTCGCAGCTCACTTGTTAGTGGTGGGCGGGAACGCCTCCAGATCGTATCCTTTCGCGGCTGTATACGCAGAAACCCCAGGTGAGAAGGGTGCCTATAGCGTGAAAACGGCTGCGCCGCAAGCACTTGCGCCCAACGGCTATCGCTCGCGAAGATGGAATGGGGGTGCCGGGACCACCCGGATCACTTCCCCCATCAGTTCCCTCCGGCGAATCAGCTTGCGGCCGAATGCTGCAGCCGCGCGGATGGGAACAGCTAGCAGGTTGTACCGGAGAGGAAGCAGACGGTGAGCAACATCGCGATATCGGTCGTCGACACGGTCACGACACTCGCACAGGTCGCCAATCCCACTCCGGAAGCACCACCGCTGGCGGACAAGGCCATGAAGTTCGTCGGCTACGCGACCTGGCTGGCGATGATGTCGGGCATCGTCAGCATCATCTACGCGGGTGGTCGCTTCGCCTGGGAGAAGTGGAGCGGCGGCGGATTGCAGTCCCCGAAGATGGTGGCCGGTGCCATGGCCGGCGGTATCGTCGCGACCAGCGCGGGCACCATCATGAACGCCGTCATCGGGATCTGAAACACCGGTAGCGCATGGCGCGATTCGGTTCGCGACCACACCTGATCAGCAAACCCACAGTTATACTCCCTCGCGTATCTCTCGAACAGTCCAGTGGACGCCCGGGAAGCAGGGAGAACCGCATGGGCGATATCGCGCGCAGGCGCGGGGACGGAGTTCGCGCTCGGTCTCCCGCAGCGGACCCGCTGCTGTCGCGGCGCACCGCCTTGGGCTTCATGCTCGCCGCTGCCGGACTCGCGGCCTGCGGGGACGGCGGCGACGAGGACGGCGGCGTAGAGCCTTCTGGTACCGCCGCAGACCGCAGCAGGGTCGCTGCCGATGCCTACGTCTTCGGTTACCCGCTCATGCTCATCGACGCCACCCGCGCCACCGCCACCAGCCCGGTCAACCACTTCCGCCACGCCACCCGTCTCCCCACCCCTGAGGACCACAACATCGTCCGTGTCGACGTCGATACCCTGTACTCCTCGGCCTGGCTGGACCTGCGCGAGGAACCGATGCTGTTCGAGGTGCCGCCGATCGAGGAGGGGCGCTATTGGATGATGCAGCTGGTGGGCGCCTGGTCGAACACCGTACACAGTGTGACCGGTGTGCGTCCGCGGGCAGAGGTCGACGAACCGCCCTACGTCTACGCCGTCACCGCCCCCGGGTGGACGGGCCGGCTGCCCGACAATGTGACGCCACTGCCGATGCTCAGCCCTGACGCATGGCTCATCGGCCACGTCGAGGTCAAGAACTCGGACGACCTGGCCGCCGCGCGTGAAGTCCAGAACCAGTTGAAGCTGGCGCCGTTGAGCACCTGGAACACCATCGCTCATCCTCCTTCCGTTCTGCTGCCACCGTTGGGGCGGGAACTGCCGCCGGTCGAGAAGGTCGCCGCCATGGACGCGCGGGCCTACTTCGACCGCATGTGCCTGCTCATGGAGCAGAACCCGCCCGTCCCCGACGACGAACTCACCCTGCGCGAGTTCGCGACCATCGGTATCGAGCCGGGCGGCAGCCCGGAGGGAGTATCCGATGCGGAATTGACCGCAGGCGCCAACGAAGGCAAGCGGCAGATCACTGTCTATCTGGATCCGGGCAGCAAGATCCGCAACGGGTGGGTTTTCGACACCAGCGTCGGTGATTACGGCACCAACTATTTGATGCGTGCCGCGGCGGCGATGCGCGGTCTGGGCGCGAACTTGGCGGAGGAGGTGCTGTACCCGTCGCTGTTCGCCACTGCCGACGACGACGGCGTCCCGATTAGGTTCCGTTTGCGTTTCCCGCCGGGACAGACCCCGCCGGTCGAGGCGTTCTGGTCGCTGACGGCTTACACCGCCGAGGGCTGGCTGGTGCCCAATCCCGCAGGCATCTACTCGGTGGGGCATCGGATCCCGGTGGTGTTCTCCCCCGACGGAACCCTCGAACTCGCCGTCCAGTACGAGGATCCGGGGTCGGCGGTGCCGCCAGGTAACTGGCTGCCGATCCCGGCCGAGGGCCAGTTCTCTATCGTGCTGCGCCTGTACGCTCCCAAACAGGTAGCTCTCGAGGGGAAGTGGGCGCCGCCGCCGCTTGAACCACTGCCCTGAGCCGAGGAAGTTCATGGTCGGCTCAGGGTTTTTCCCGATACCGCCGCCGTTGATGCCGAACGACAATCAATGTGTCGAACCGACCAACGGGGAGCAGGCGATGACCGAGCAGACCAGTACCAGACGAAATCGACGGGATCGGACCGTGGACGAGCAGCAGATACGAGAGGTGCTCGCTCGTGCCTCGCACGCGTGGGCCGACAATGACGCCGGCGCGTATGCTGCGGAATTCACCCCCGACAGCGATTATGTGGCCTTCGACGGCACATGGCTGCGTGGCAGGGAAGCCAACCGCGCATTGCACAGTGAGCTGTTCGCCGGTGTGCTGTACGGCACCAGGATCGAGGGCGATATCGAATCGGTCCGGTTCCTGACCGACGATATCGCGATCGCGCATATGACGGGTTCGGTGGCGTTCGCCTGGCAGCCGACGGTCCCGAAGGGCCGGCTGTCGCGCAACACCTGGGTGCTGCGCCGCGACGGCGACGACTGGCGGATCGAGGCGTTCCACAACACTCGGGTCCGCCCGATGCCGGGCGACAACTTCTTCGCGCGCATGTTTGCCCGTTATGTCCGCTGGCGCACCGAGCGCACGGCGGCGATCACCGGCCAGACCTCGTAGGGCTGATCCGCGTCCGGCTCAGATCCGGGCGCCCTTGGCGCGGTTGCAGGCCCGGCACAGGATCTGCAGGTTCGTCGCGCTGGTCGCGCCGCCGCGGCTGAGCGGGATGATGTGGTCGAACTCCAGGTAATGGCTGTCGCCGCATTCGACGCATTTACCGCCGTCACGCTGCCACACCTCGGCCTTCACCTCCTGCGGGATACTGCGGGTGTCGCGCTGGCCGGGAGTGAGGGTGAGCCGTTTGGCCACCCGCAGCGCGCCTTCGAGGGTGGCGGCCACATGATCCGGATCCTCGACGGCGAAGGTCGCGCCACCCCGCGCCGAGGTGGCGGCGACGACCACCGTGTCGTATTCGACGGTTACCGAAACAATCCGCGACCACGGCATCTCCACTCCGGAACCGGTGCCGACGAACCGCAGCTTCTTGTTGCTGACGATGAGCCTGCCTTCGGTCCGCCTCGGTCCTTTGGCGAGCTGCCGCACCTGGGTGACGCCGACATCCAGATACACCCGCTCTTCTGGGTCGAGGTGCAGGTCGGGCGAGCGCACGGTGGGCAGGTCGCCGCCGCGCAGCCGCGACAGCATCCGGCCGCGCTGCATCCGCCACCGCAGCTCATCGATCTGCGGGCCGGACAACTGGAGTTCGGTGACCGCGTGCTCGAAATCGTCGTACTCCTCGGCCTCGATCCGGCCGTCGGCGAACGCGAACGCCACCCGGCGCTCCACATAGTCCAGTGCGAGCGGACGCAGCACCGCGTAACCGGCGCTTTCTTCTATCCACTGGTAGCGCAGCGACGCCCAGAGTGCCTCCCAATCGGCCCCGCGCGGGCCCGTCGCGGTGAGCACCCGCCAGGCGCGGGTGTGCCAGTGGGTGAGGAACTCATCGACCTGCCCGGGACATACCGCGCACGAGTGGTAGCCGCCGAAAATACGGCGGCGGCGCGGATGCCCGCAGCGGGCACAGTCACGCGGGTGCTGCGGCCGGGCCTGGCGGGTATCGGGGGTCCAGTGCTCGCCGTCCCACCAACGCAGCCGTGCCGGGTCGTCCGGGTCGGGATGCCAGTCCGCTCGGTCGCGGTTCGGCGGTGGTGGTGGTTCGATCGGTGCTCGGGGCTGGAGTGGACGACGTAGGGTGACCCCGGTGTGCCGGACTGCCGGTTCGGCGGTCGATGTCGCCGCTCGAGGTGGTTCGGTAGTGCGTGCCGCCGGAGACCTGCTCGATCGCACCCCTGCCGGACCCGTAAGTGTCGAGGGAGTCCCGGTATGGGGCGACCTTACGTGCGGGACAGTGGTAGACCCCGTGCGGCCGGGTCGCGTCTGCGCGTTGTGTTGTTGTGGGCGCCCGGAGCTCGCCTCGGGGCCGCGTCGTACATGTTCGGCCTGCGCCGGTTCATCGTCTTCGACATCGACACCGAATTCGGTCACCAGCCCGGCCATTCCGCTGGCCCAGCCCTGCCCGACTGCTCGGAACCGCCACTGCCCGTCGCGGCGGTAGAACTCCCCGAACAACATCGCAGGCACCGATTCCGAATCCTCGATCCGGAACCAGATGATGGGCCGGTCGGCGTCGTACACGGTCAGCCGCAGCTCCGAAACCCTGCTGAACAAGCCGTCGTCGAGCGATCCTGTCACCGCGATCCGGTCCACTTCGGCTTCGGTGCGCGGCAGCGAAACGCTCAGCCGAGCGGTCCCAGGAGCGGGCGCCTGGTCGACGGTCACCGCCTGCGAGATATGCCTGGGCGCATTGTAGAAAACCAGATCCCGGTCGGAGCGCACCTTTCCCGATTCGTCGAGCAGCAGCGCGTGCGCATCAACCGAATGCTCGGTCCGCCACGAAATCACCACGGCCAGAAGGGATGTCGGTACCGGCGCATTCGCGCCCTTGCAGAGTTCCATCGTTATCGAACTATGCCACGCGCAGCCGACACCATCGGACGACAGCTCCCACCGCCCTCGGCAACGAGCCGGCTACCAGGCGGTTCACCGTCAGCGACAGGGAAACCGAAGCCAGGCGATACCGCCGATGAGAGCATTGGCTCGGTGCCGTGAACAGTCCGGCCGCACCGGTGCCCTACCCGCTCTGCTGGTTGGGGCTCGGGTCGCTGGAGCAGCCGGGGGAGCCGCTACGTTCAGGGCAGGCTGGTTCGGCTGGTTGTTCGGCCTAGTAGCTGAATGAGGTGGAGGCATGTCGGGAGCAGCCGAGGGGAGCCGCTGTGGTTCGGGTCGGCCGTTCAGCGAGTTGACTTTTGGCGGCGAGCGAGGTGGAGATACACCGGGACAGTCGAGGGGAGCAGCCAGGACCGCTCGGCAGGAATGGTCGCGGGCGAGATCGCGGAACGTTGCGGCAAAACGCGGGCGCTAGGTGCGGCCGCGGCGTAGGTCGGTGTGCTCGCCGTTGGACTGGGAATCGGTGCGGTCGTGTACCGGGATCACGTTGATATCGGTGCCCTCGATCAAGATCTGGGCGTTCTTGTTGGCGCTGAGCAGGATCTCCACCAAGCGCTGTGCTACTTCCGCAGCTGTTTCCGCCGAGGCGTAGCGAGCGAGAGTGCGGGTCACCGGGCCGATCTCGCCGGTCCCGCGGTGGTGATCCCAGCTCCATGAGCCCGCGGTGGTGTTTTGCCGCGCCACCACCTCGACCTCTCGGATATTCCGCGTCGGCCCGGCCCGTTCGTCGGTCTCACGCACCGGTGCGGTACCGATCTCGTCGATCGCAGCGGCCCGAAGCCAATCGCCCGCAAGCGTTCTCACCCACAGTTGTGCCATATCAGTATTGTCGCCGACCAGGGGCATTTCGGGGGCCGTCTTCGCGAGGGTGCGGGCGATCCCAGAAGCTGCCCGTCGAGCGGTAATCGAACTGATCTTCTGTTCAGATCCAGACGACGGGCTCGCTGACGGCAGGTGTCGGAGAACCGGCACCCGGGACGATGGCGCGCATGGCAGCTCCTGCTTTGAGCAGCACCTCCGCGTATTCGCTGTCCGGGTCCGAATCCAGGACGATCGCGCCGCCCGCCCCGATCTGCCAGCGGTCGCCGTAGCGGACCGCGGTGCGGATGACGATGTTCAAGTCGGCGGTACCATCGAGGCCGAGGAATCCGATGGTCCCCGAGTACACGCCGCGCGCTTCGGTCTCCAACTCATCGATGATCTCCATGGTGCGTAGCTTCGGTGCGCCGGTCATCGAACCACCCGGGAAACAGGCGCGCAGGCAATCGATCACGTCGACCCCGGCGCGCAAGGTGCCGCGCACGGTCGACACCAGCTGGTGCAGTGTCGAATAGGTTTCCACCGCCATCAGCTTCGGCACATGCACGCTGCCGATTTCGCAGACCCGGCCCAGATCGTTGCGCAGCAGGTCCACGATCATCAGGTTCTCGGCAATGGTTTTCGGGTCGCCTGCCAGCGTGGTGCGCAACTGTTCGTCTTCCTCGGGGTCCGCCCCACGCGCGGCGGTGCCTTTGATGGGTTTGCTTTCCACTCGGCGGTTCCGGTCGACCTTCAGGAACCGTTCCGGCGACGAGCATGCGATCTCCAGCTCGTCGAACCGTAGATACGCGGCGTACGGTGCGGGGTTGCAGCGCCGCAGCATCCGATAGCAGTCCAACCCGTCGACGGTCGCCGAGACGGTCGCTTGATCGGTCACACAGATCTCGTAGGACTCGCCTTCGCGCAGCTTCTGCAGACAGACGTCGATGTCGGCCAGGTACTGTTCCCGTCCGCGCCCCAGTGCGGCCGCGACCTGCCCGGGGTCGGTGCCGATGGTCAGCGGCCGCGGGTTCGACCAGGTGGGCAGTGTCTCCAGCACGGTTGCGGTATCACGCAACCATTGCGTACCGGCCTGTACGGCATCGGGGGTGGGTTCGGTCAACACGAGCAGATAGGTACGCCCGGCTTCGTGATCGACCACCACCGAACGGTCGGCGAAGATCCATTGTGCGTCCGGCATCGGCGCATGATGTACGGCTGCGCCGCCGCAGTCGGCTTTCACCTCGTATCCCAGGTAGCCGATATAGCCGCCCGCGAAATCGAAGGGCAGATCGGGTAGCCCGGTGCGGCGGTCGCGCAGCTGGTCGGCCAGGTAATCCAGAATCCCGCCCGGCACCGCACGCTCGCATCCGTCGCTGGAGGTCACCGTGACCGCCCCGGTGCCGACGCGGTAGCGCACCACCTCGCTCGACGGCCCGCTCGCGTCGCCGAGGAACGAGAACCGGTCCAGGCCGGGTTCGACGTGTTCGCTGTCGAGCCAGAACGCGGTCGGCGACTCACTGTAGAGCCGCACGAAGATCGCTTCGGTATCGATCGCGCGGGCGATGACATGGTGTTGGAGCTGCCAGCGTGAACCGGTGTCCGGCATATCTCCGCAGTCCGGGGCGCCGCGCTCGCCGGGTACGGCCCGCGGAACCGGCGGAATGCTCCGCGCCGTTTGTGGTGCTCTGCTCGCCGGAGGGAGTTCAGTGCCGCTCGGCTGCCCACCGGCGTACTCGTGTCCGAACGGCGGCGCAGTCGCTTCCCTGGCTGGTGCAGAGCGCGCTGCGAATTGTTCTACCCAGAGTGCCTCGGTGATCGGCGGCTGCTGTCCCACGGATGCTCTGGTTCTGCTAGCGGGACCGGGTTCGTCCGCACTGTCGCTGTCGTGCAGCGGTATTTCGATCGCGGGTGCAGGCGGCGGCGAATCCCGGCCAGGTCTGCTCGCGACCGTAGATGTGTTCGCGTGGCCCTGCCCGCCGCCCGCACGGGCCCATTGCCTGGTCAGGGCTGCGAAGTTGGCGAGCAGCGCTGCGCCGTACTCGCTGGCAATCGACTCAGGATGGAATTGCACCCCCCATTGCGGGCGGGTCCGGTGCCGCACTCCCATGACGACGCCGTCTCCGGAAACGGCGGTGACTTCCAGACTGTGCGGAACGGTGCGCGCACTGAGCGAGTGGTAGCGCACCGCGGTGAAGCTCTGCGGTATGCCCGTGAACAGGCTGCGCCCATCGTGTTCGATGCGATCGAGGTACCCGTGCCGGGCGGTGGGTGCTGCGGCGACGGCGCCGCCCGCGGCGAGCACGATTCCCTGGTGGCCGAGGCATACGCCGAGCAGCGGTAGTCCGGCTTCCCGGATCACCGCCGCGGAGATCCCGATATCGCGGGCGACGTCCGGGCGTCCGGGCCCGGGGGAGATGACGATGTTGTCGAAACGGTCGAGCCGCAATTGTGCGACCGAGTCCACCTCATCGTTGCGCACGACGGTCGGCTCGACCCCGTTCACCTGGCTGATCAGCTGATACAGGTTGTAGGTGAACGAGTCGTAGTTGTCGATCAACAGCGTGCGCATTCTGTGCCGAACCCTACGCCGCCGCCGATCCGGCAAACTGTTGTCGGTTGCCTTCAGTTCGACTGGGTGGGTGGGGCACAATGTGGGGCATGTCTGTTGCGCAACCGGTCGGCGTGGAACGTGATGTCGTCGACTTCGCCGTGGTCGGGAACTGGATGGACGAGCAGGGACTTTCCGGCGGTGAATTCGCGGAGGTGACCGCGCTCGGCGGCGGCACCCAGAACATCATGCTGCGCTTCCGGCGCGGTGACCGCGAGTACGTGCTGCGGCGCGGCCCCGAACACCTGCGTGCCAGGAGCAACGAGGTGATCCGCCGCGAAGCCCGGTTGCTCGGCGCATTGAACGGCACCGAGGTGAAGGCCCCGCGTGTGATCGCCGCCTGCACCGACGAAACGGTACTGGGTGCGGTCTTCTACTTGATGGAGCCGATCACCGGTTTCAACCCGCAGAACGAACTGCCCGCACTGCACGCAGGCGGTGCCGAGATCCGCCGCCGGATGGGTCTGTCCGCGGTCGAGGGCATCGCCCGGCTCGGCTCCCTCGACTATCAGGCGCTCGGCCTGGCCGACTACGGCAAACCCGAGGGTTTCCTGGAGCGGCAGGTGCCGCGCTGGCTCGGTGAGCTCGAGTCCTACTCGTCGAACGAGGGCTACCCGGGACCGCAGATCCCGGGCCTGGAACAGGTGGGCGAGTGGCTGGACCGCAACCGCCCCGCCCGGTGGACGCCAGGCATCCTGCACGGCGACTGCCATCTGGCGAACATGATGTTCTCCTACGACGGTCCCGACCTCGTCGCCATGGTCGACTGGGAGATGTCCACTATCGGCGACCCGCTGCTCGACCTGGGCTGGCAGATCGCGACCCGGCCCGAACCCGGCACCACCGGTGCAGCGTTGGTCGGCAAACTCGGCGAAGTGGGCGGTCTGCCCACTGTCGCGGAGATGATCGCCCATTATGCGAAGTTCTCCGACCGCGACCTGAGCGCCGTCACCTGGTACACGGTGCTGGCCTGCTTCAAGCTCGGCATCGTGCTGGAGGGCACCTACGCGCGCGCGTTCGCGGGCAAGGCGCCCAAGCAGGTCGGTGACTTCCTGCACGCCATCACCCTCGAACTGTTCGAGCGGGCGCATCGTTTCATGGAGTGAGGGGCGCTCGCGAGCGGTTCGGGTAGTGCGGTCGCGTCGCGGTGGCCCCGCCGTCGGCTCAGGAAACCTGCACCTGGACAGGTCTGATGTGGTCGTTTGTCCAGTTATTGCGGCGATCTTCTCGAAACTACTAGAACGTGTTCCAGTTTTTGCGTAGTGTTGGTGCCGTCACATGAAGCCCGTGCACGTGAGAGGTCGGACAGGAATGAAGACGAAGGGCGCGATCCTGTGGGGGATCGACGAGCCGTGGTCCGTGGAAGAGATCGAGATCGGCGACCCGCGCGCCGGTGAGGTGCAGATCCAGCTGGAAACCGCTGGTATGTGCCACTCCGACCATCACATCGTCACCGGTGCCACCCCCATGCCCTCCTTCCCCGTCATGGGCGGGCACGAAGGCGCGGGCGTGGTTACCAAACTCGGGCCGAACGTGCCTGCGGACCTCGCCGTCGGCGACCACGTCGTACTGTCGTTCATCCCGGCATGCGGTCGCTGTCCCGCCTGCGTCGCCGGTCATATGGCGCTGTGCGACCTGGGTGCCGGGCTGCTGTCCGGCCAGTCGATCAGCGACGGCAGCTACCGCATCCACGCCCGCGGCCAGCACGTCATCCCGATGTGCCTGCTCGGCACCTTCTCCCCGTACATGACGGTGCACCACACCTCCGTGGTCAAGATCGACCCCGAGGTTCCGTTCGAGGTGGCCTGCCTCGTCGGCTGCGGTGTGCCCACCGGTTTCGGCTCCTCCACTCACGTGGCCAAGGTGTCGCCCGGTGACACCGTCGCGATCGTCGGTATCGGCGGTGTCGGTATGAGCGCGCTGCAGGGCGCGGTGCTGTCCGGCGCGCAGCAGGTTGTCGCGATCGACCCGAACCCGTGGAAACGGGAGCAGGCCCAGAAGTTCGGCGCCACCCACACCTACCCGAGCATGGCCGAGGCCATCGCCCCGCTGATGGAGGCCACCGAAGGGCGGATGGCCGACAAGGTCATCCTCACCATGGGCGAAATGCACGGCGACTACATCGAGGAAGGCCTGATCCTCACCGCCAAGGCAGGCGACCTGGTTGTCACCTCGATGGGCCGGATGGACGCCTTCGACGTCAAGCTCAACAGCTTCCTGCTGTCGATGCTGCAGAAGACCGTCAAGGGTTGCATCTTCGGCGGCGGCAATGCCCGCCAGGACATTCCACGCCTGCTGCGGCTGTACAAGTCCGGTCAGCTCAACCTGGACGATATGGTCACCCGCAGCTACCGCTTGGAAGACATCAACCAGGGCTACCAGGACATGCTCGACGGCAAGAACATTCGCGGCATCATCAAGTACACCGACGCCGACCGCTGATCCGGTCGCGGGCAGCCGCCGGTGCCGGTATCGATCGGATACCGGCACCGGCGGCTGCCGCCTTCCGGTTCGACACGGTAGCCTCTGCCGGCATCGATGCTGGATCCCTGGACGCCGCCGCTCGCCAGCTCCCGATCCACATCCTCCGTTGGGCGCCGAGCGCGGCTCGAAGGCGCGGTGTAAGCCGAGCCTGACGACGCGTGGGAGCCGCCGACACCAAGGACGGGCCCGTGCGCCGAAACGACGGTTGGGTGCCGATATTTCACTCGGCCCGCTGGATGTGGCGAAACATGGTCTCGTAGGCTCGATATGTGCGTGCACTCGAGCAGATACAGGACTGGCCGGTACGACACGCGGCAGCCGGTGTTGTCACCCGTGACGGCATGACAACGACAGGTGACGCCGACCGGGTTTTCCCGCTCGCTTCGGTGACCAAACCGCTCGCCGCCTATGCCGTGCTGGTCGCCGTCGAAGAGGGCGCGATCGAGCTCGACCAGCCTGCCGGACCGACCGGCTCCACGGTGCGTCACCTGCTCGCCCACACCTCCGGTTTGGCTTTCGACACCACCGACCAGATAGCCGAACCCGGGGCGCGGCGCATCTACTCCAGTTCCGGTTTCGAGGTGCTGGCCGATTTCGTCGCGCAGCAAACAGGTATCGCGTTCCCCGAGTACCTGCGGCAAGCGGTATTCGAACCGCTGGCCATGACCTCCTCCGAACTCACCGGTTCCGCAGGTCATGCGGCCCGGTCCACTGTCGCCGACCTCGCCCTTTTCGCCGCCGAACTTCTCGAACCCCAGCTGATTTCGACGCAGACGCACACCGAGGCCAGCACGGTCCAGTTCCCGGGCCGAAACGGAGTTCTACCCGGTTTCGGTTCGCAGCGACCCAACGACTGGGGTCTGGGCTTCGAGATTCGCGACAGCAAGACTCCGCACTGGACCGGGACCGCGAACTCCCCACGCACCTACGGTCATTTCGGCCAGTCCGGCACCTTCCTGTGGGTGGACCCGGAGCACGAGGTGGCGTGTGTCGCGTTGAGCGACGAGAATTTCGGCGACTGGGCACGGGAGGCCTGGCCCCCGCTCAGCGATGCGGTGCTCGCCGAAACGACACGTTCACGCAACTCAGCGAAGTAACACGTGTAACTCGAGACACTCGAGTACACTCGGGCCACGCACCAGCTCGATGGACCGTTGGGGAAGACGTTCCTGGTCGACGCTGGAGGTGTCTGTGCTGCGCGCATCGAGTCAGTTCGCGGACGTGACGGCGGGTGTGGTCTACATCCACTCGTCGCCGGCTGCGCTGTGCCCGCATATCGAGTGGGCACTCGCGTCCGCCCTCGGCGCACCCGCTCAACTCCGCTGGACCGCCCAGCCCGCCGCCGCGGGCCAACTCCGCGCAACCAGCGAATGGATCGGCCCCGTAGGCACCGCCTCCCGCATCGCCCAAGCCCTACGCTCCTGGCCCGTCCTGCGTTTCGAAGTCACCGAGGACCCCAGCGAAGGCGTCGACGGCGAACGCTACAGCTTCGTCCCCGACCTCGGCCTCTGGCACGGCTCCATCAGCGCCAACGGCGATGTGATGATCGGCGAGATGCGGCTGCGCGGGATGCTGCGCACGGCCCGTGAACTCGACAAGTACTCCAGCTACGACCTGGCCGCCGAGATCGACCGGGCGTTGGGGACAGCGTGGGACGAGGACCTCGAGTTGTACCGCCCGGGGAGCGAAGGTGCTGAGATCACCTGGCTGCGGCGAGAGGTCGGGTAGAGCGGCCTAGCACGGTTCATGGTGAACCGTCTGCCGTTATCGAATCCCGCAGGTTCGGTTCCACGGCGAGGATATCGTCTCGGCCGGAGGTGGCGATCATGGCGTCGCGGCGGATAGCCAGTAGCGCGACATGGACATCGACGACGTCGGGGTGACGGCATTCACCGATCTTGACACCCACGAGAAGGGCCTCGACGCGATCGAGCGCGGCGATGTGGATCCGGTCATCGGTCAGGAGGAACCGTGATATGAGATATTGCCTCGGACCGTCCCGCCATGCTTGGGCGAGCACTCCGGACGGAACGATGACAGGAAGTCCTGAATCCACCGTTTCGGCGAGCAAGGTTCGAATGTAAGGTTTTTCCGCGTTCGAGTGCGATAAGGGCTCCGGTGTCCAGTACGAGACCGGTCACACGGCTGACTGTTTGCCGAGCAGGCGGGCGAAGTCGAGGTTCGCGCGCTCGACCTCTGGGTCCGACTCGCTGAGCTGTCCGAAGGTGGAGCCCAGATAGCTGAGGCGGCCGCGTAGGCCGCCGTCGCGGACGATGATCAGCGATTCGATATACGCGGAGATGCTCGGCGCTTCACCCGCCTTCGGCGGCACGTCGAGCGGCCTCGTATGCCTCATCGGAGAGGCTGACAGAGATCTTCGCGGTCATGAAGACAACGGTAGCGCTGGTAGCACCGAAGTGTGACTCGCAATCCAATTACAGTGGGCGCAGACGGGTTCGAACCGCCGACCGCTGGTGTGTAAAACCAGAGCTCTACCGCTGAGCTATACGCCCTTGTGCGCCCCGAGGAAATCGGGGCGACGGGTTATGAATCTAGCGCGGCGAGCGCTTTCTCCCAAGCTGCCTGGTCACGGGGCTCTCCGGGGGCGTTCATCTCGGCGAAACGGATGTAGCCTTCCCGGTCGACGACGAAGGTGCCGCGGTTCGCGAAACCCGATTTCTCGTTGAACACGCCATAGGCCTGGGCGATGGCGCCGTGCGGCCAGAAATCCGACAGCAGCGGGAAGGTGTAGCCCTGCTCGGCGGCCCAGATCTTGTGGGTGGGTGGCGGGCCGACCGAGATGGCGAGGATCGCGGCGTTGTCGTTTTCGAACTTGGGGAGCTCGTCACGGACCTTGCACAGTTCGCCCTGGCAGATGCCGGTGAAGGCGAGCGGATAGAACACGATCAGCACGTTCTTGCGGCCGCGGTAATCCGACAGCGAGACGTCCTGGTTGTTCTGGTCCTTCAGGGTGAAATCCGGCGCGAGTGAGCCGACCTCGAGCGGCATGGCAGAGTCCTCCATCGTGTCGGGTTTCGCGCCGGGCGCGCAAAAGACATCCAGTGCGAAACCTTAGCCGAAGCCCCGCTCAGCGCTGCTTCGAGGGAGCTTTCGGCTGCACAAGGCGGCTGCCGGACCATTCACCGAGATTGATCGTCGAGGTTTGGGTGAGACCGGCGGTGGGGGCGGCTTCGGCGATCTCGCTGGGATCGACGTGGCCGGGCAGGCCGGTTTTGGGGGTGAGCACCCAGATGAAACCGTCGTCGCCGAGCGGGCCGATCGCCTCCATCAGCTGGTCCACCAGGTCGCCGTCGCCTTCACGCCACCACAGCAGCACGACATCGATGACCTCGTCGGAATCCTCGTCGAGCAGCTCCTCGCCGATGGTCTCCTCGACGTCGGCCCGCAGGTCGTCGTTGGTGTCCTCGTCCCAGCCCAGCTCCTGAACAACCAAGCCGTGGGTGATGCCAAGCTTCTGAGCGAAATTCTGCGCGTCCGCCGCGGCGACCACGGTGGTGTCCTCCTCAAATCCGACTATTGGTAGGTGCAAGCGAACATGGTTAACGGCCGCAGCGCAAGCCGATCGAGCGAAATTTCACCCGAATGTCGCACGAAAATCCCGGTGACCGGGCAATTCGCCAACAGCGATTTCATCGAGCCCCGCAAGCGTCGCGGACCGCGTTGCGGGCGTCGTTGACCCGTTTGCTGGCGTCGTTGAGCGGCCCGACGGGGGCGGTGTAGGTCATGCCTCTGGTCTGCTTGGCGAGTTCGCGGGCGGCATTGACGTACTCGGTGAGTTTGTCCGCCAGATCCGGCGGGATCTCGGCGCGGGTGCTGTTGACAACGCTTTCGACCTTGTTCGCGGCGTCTTCGAGGGTATCGGCGGCCGCGTCGCGTTTGGGCACGTAATCGGGGGCGTTGTTGTCGTGCGCGTCGACGAACTCGTTGTATTTGGTGACACCGATCCCGGTGGTGGCCGGGAACGGGTCGCAGTTGTCGGAGATCGCCTGAGCGCGCTCGGCGGCACGCCGGGAAGAAGTCGCCGCGGCGGACGAGGACGCGGCCTCGGTCTTGTATGCCGACAGCTCGGCCGCGTTGGGCGTCGCGGAACCGGGGACCTGCTCTGCGCATCCCGCGACCGACAACCCGGTGGCGAGTGCGGCGACAGCGCATATCAGCCCGAACTTGCGCGGGTCAAGCACCTTCATTGTCCTCCCCACTCCCTGGTGTACTCCGATCGGCTCCGGCCGTCTTGCCTGTCGCACGGTACTGGATTCACGACTGACATGATGACCTGGGACGCACCATCGGCAAGGATGGATGGTGCAGCCATACCTTTCGTCAACGGGTGGTCCGCCCACCAGCGCGACCATCCAGGGAAACAGAAGCCATCAGCTCGTCCACCCCTGTACGAGGAGCAGTTTTGACCGATCTGATCCACTCTTCGGCGTCGGCGGAATCCGCTGCGCCCGGCTCCACCCCCGCCGCCCGCGCCGGGAACGGCGCGCAACCCGGGCCGCCGGCCGGCGGACGCGTCCGGGTGATTCGTGAGGGAGTGGCGTCGTACCTACCGGATATCGATCCGGAGGAAACCAGTGAATGGCTCGAATCCTTCGACGATATGCTCGATCGCGAAGGGCCGGGCCGGGCGCGGTATCTGATGCTGCGCCTGCTCGAACGCGCCGGCGAACGCCGTGTCTCCATTCCCTCCCTGACCTCCACCGATTACGTCAACACCATCCCCACCGAGAACGAGCCGTGGTTCCCCGGCGACGAGGAAACCGAGCGGCGCTACCGTGCCTGGATCCGCTGGAACGCCGCCATCATGGTGCACCGCGCGCAGCGGCCGGGTATCGCGGTCGGTGGCCATATCTCCACCTATGCGTCGTCGGCGGCACTGTACGAGGTGGGGTTCAACCATTTCTTCCGCGGTAAGGATCATCCGGGCGGCGGCGACTCGATTTTCATTCAGGGCCACGCCTCGCCGGGCATCTACGCGCGAGCGTTCCTCGAGGGCAGGCTGTCGACCGACCAGCTCGACGGATTCCGGCAGGAGTACAGCCATGGTGGCCTCGGCCGCGGGCTGCCGTCGTATCCGCATCCGCGGCTGCTTCCCGATTTCTGGGAGTTCCCGACGGTGTCGATGGGTCTGGGCCCGATGAACGCCATCTATCAGGCGCGGTTCAACCACTACCTACATGATCGCGGGATAAAGGACACCTCCGACCAGCATGTGTGGGCGTTCCTCGGTGACGGCGAGATGGATGAGCCGGAATCGCGCGGCCTGGCCCATGTGGCGGCGATGGAAGGTCTGGACAACCTGACCTTCGTGGTGAACTGTAACCTGCAGCGCCTCGACGGCCCGGTGCGCGGCAACGGCAAGATCATCCAGGAACTGGAGTCGTTCTTCCGTGGCGCGGGCTGGAACGTCATCAAGGTGGTGTGGGGCCGCGAATGGGACGCGCTGTTGGGCGCCGACCGCGACGGCGCACTGGTGAACCTGATGAACACCACGCCCGACGGTGACTACCAGACCTATAAGGCCAACGACGGCGCGTACGTGCGCGACCACTTCTTCGGCCGTGACCCGCGGACGAAGGCACTGGTCCAGGATCTGTCGGATCAGGAGATCTGGAATCTCAAACGCGGCGGCCACGACTACCGCAAGGTGTATGCGGCGTATGCGGCGGCGCTGGCGCACAAGGGTCAGCCGACGGTGATCCTGGCCAAGACCATCAAGGGCTACACCCTCGGCAAGCATTTCGAGGGTCGCAACGCCACCCATCAAATGAAGAAGCTGACCCTGCAGGATCTGAAGGATTTCCGTGACCTGCAGCGGATCCCGATCAGCGACGCCGAACTGGAGAAGGACCCGTACCTGCCGCCGTACTACCACCCCGGCATGGAGGCGCGGGAGATCCAGTACATGCTGGACCGCCGCAAGGCGCTCGGCGGTTTCCTGCCGGAGCGGCGGACCACAGCCCAGCCGTTGCGGCTGCCCGGCGACGAGGCGTACAAGTCGGTGCGCAAGGGTTCGGGTAAGCAGGCCGTGGCGACCACGATGGCGCTGGTGCGGCTGATGAAGGAGTTGTTGCGCGACAAGGAGATCGGTAAGCGGATCGTGCCGATCATCCCGGACGAAGCCCGCACCTTCGGAATGGACTCGTGGTTCCCTTCGTTGAAGATCTACAACCGCAACGGCCAGCTGTACACCTCGGTCGACGCCGAGTTGATGCTGGCCTACAAGGAAAGCAACGTCGGGCAGATCCTGCACGAGGGCATCAACGAGGCCGGTTCCACCGCATCGTTCACCGCGGTCGGCACGTCCTACGCCACACACGGTGAGCCGATGATCCCGCTGTACATCTTCTATTCGATGTTCGGGTTCCAGCGCACCGGCGACGGCCTGTGGGCCGCGGCCGACCAGCTGACGCGCGGGTTCCTCCTCGGTGCGACCGCCGGTCGCACCACCCTCACCGGTGAGGGGCTGCAGCACAACGACGGGCATTCGCTGCTGCTGGCCTCCACCAACCCCGCGGTGGTGTCCTACGATCCGGCGTTCGCGTTCGAGATCGCCCATATCGTGCGCGACGGCCTGCGCCGCATGTACGGCGGCACCGAGGGCGTCGCGGGTTTCGGCGGCGAAAACATCTTCTACTACCTCACCCTGTACAACGAGCCCTACCAGCAGCCCGCCGAGCCGGAAGGGCTCGACGTTGCGGGCCTGCTCAAAGGTATCTACCTGTATCAGCGCGGCGGAGAAGGGGATGCGCGGGCGCAGATCCTGGTCTCCGGTGTCACCGTTCCCGACGGTCTGCGCGCCCAGCGGTTGCTGGCCGACGACTGGGGTGTGGCGGCCGACGTGTGGTCGGTGACGTCCTGGGGCGAGCTGCGCCGGGAGGCGCTGGACAAGGAGATGGCCGCGTTGCGGGACCCGGGCACCGATCCGGGCACGCCGTACGTCACCCAGGCGCTGCACGGCGCCGAGGGGCCGTTCGTGGCCGCCTCGGACTGGATGCGCGCGGTTCCCGATCAGATCCGCAAATGGGTTCCTGGCGATTACACGACCCTCGGCACCGACGGTTTCGGGTTCTCCGATACCCGTCCTGCGGCGCGGCGAGTGTTCAATGTCGACGCGGAATCCATTGCCGTGGCAGCATTGGCCGGGCTCGGACGAACCGGAAAGATCGACCCGGCTACAGCCGCGGAGGCCGCGGCGCGCTATCGCATCGCTGATGTCGACGCCGCGCCGACGTTCACCGCGGGCGGTGCTGGAGACGCGGAGTAGCACAACACCAGATGATGGAACGTAAACCACCGCGACCGCGGCGGATCTCCGAGGGCTCTTCTGAGCATCACGAGGTCTATCTGCCGACGGGTGCGCTGTCCCCGAACCGGCAGACCCGCGATCCGCTCCCGGATACGCTGCTCAAACGTGTGAAGCAGTTCTCGGGCCGGCTGTCCACCGAGGCGGTGGGGTCGATGCAGGACCGGTTGCCGTTCTTTGCCGATCTGGACGCCGCGCAGCGCGCCGGGGTGCAGATGTTGGTGCAGACCGCGGTGGTGAACTTCCTGGAGTGGTTGCAGGACCCCGACAGCGATATCCGGTTCAGCTTGGACGCGTTCCAGGTGATTCCACAGGATCTGGCGCGGCGGCTGACGCTGCGCCAGACCGTGGACATGGTCCGGGTCGCGATGGAGTTCTTCGAACAGTGGCTGCCCGCGCTGGCGCGCAACGACCGGCAGTTGGTGGCGCTCACCGAGGCGGTGCTGCGATACGGGCGTGAGCTCGGTTTCGCGGCCGCCTCGGTGTATGCCAGCGCCGCCGAATCGCGCGGTGCCTGGGATACCCGGCTAGAGGCGCTGGTGGTGGATGCGGTGGTGCGCGGCGACACCGGTCCGGACATGCTGTCGCGGGCGGCGACGCTGAACTGGGATGCCACCGCTCCGGCGACGGTGCTCGTCGGCACGCCGCCGAGCGACCAGGGGGTGTCGGTGGTCGGCGCGGTGCACACCATCGCCGCGCGGCACGGCCGGGCAGCGCTCGCGGTGGTGCAGGGGGCGCGGCTGGTGATGGTCGTCAGCGGGCAACTGGGCGAGGCGCCGGAGACTTCCGGTTTTATGACCGACCTGCTCAACGAGGTCTTCTCGGATGGCCCGGTGGTGATCGGGCCTACCACGCGCACGCTCGGCGCGGCACATGCGAGCGCATTGGAGGCGCTGGCCGGGATGGAGGCGGTGATCGGCTGGCGGGGGGCGCCGCGGCCGGTGCACGCGACCGAATTGTTGCCTGAACGTGCGCTGCTCGGCGACCGAGCTGCGATCGACGCGTTGAACGAGTACCTTGTCCTACCGTTGGCGTCGGCCGGATCGGCGTTGGCGGACACTCTCGACGCCTATCTCGACTGCGGTGGTGCGGTCGAGACCTGTGCCCGGCAGCTGTACGTTCATCCAAATACGGTCCGCTATCGCCTGAAGCGTATCGGCGAGATCACCGGGCGTGATCCTATGAATCCACGCGATGCCTACGTGTTACGAATCGCCGCCACAGTGGGTCGTTTGACACGAACTCGTAACGAACCGTCATCATCAGTATCAGAAACCACATACGCCTCATTGGATGGCGAGGGGTTGTAACACGTTTCCCGAATCGGTCGATTCGGACATCCGACGTGGTGTTTTGTGGAATTCACACAAAAGCCGTCCGCAAGCTTCATTCGCGCCGACATCTCCGGAATGCCCTCTCACAGTGTTTTCTAAGGGAGTGATCGCGTTGTTCGCCCCTGGACAGGGCTCTCAGACACCCGGCATGCTCGCGCCTTGGCTCGACCTTCCCGGTGCGCAGGAACGCCTGGCGGTCTGGTCCAAGGCCTCAGGTCTGGACCTGGTCCGTCTCGGCACCACTGCCACCGCCGAGGAGATCACCGACACCGCTGTCACCCAGCCACTCGTCGTCGCGGCAGCCCTGCTCGCCTTCGCGGAAATCGAGCAGGATTCACTTCCGGCCGATACCATCGTCGCCGGACATTCGGTCGGTGAACTCGCCGCCGCGGCGATCGCCGGCGTCATCTCCGCCGACGACGCCGTCACCCTCGCCGCTATCCGCGGTGCGGAGATGGCCAAGGCGTGTGCGCTGGAGCCGACCGGAATGTCCGCGGTACTCGGCGGCAACGAAGCCGCCGTGCTCGAACGGCTTTCCGAACTCGACCTCGTCCCCGCCAACCGCAACGCCACGGGTCAGATCGTGGCGGCGGGCCGGTTGGACGCTCTCGCGGAGCTCGCCGCGAACCCGCCGGAGAAGGCCCGGGTTCGCGCACTGCCCGTCGCGGGTGCGTTCCACACCGCGTTCATGGCGCCGGCGCAGGACGCGGTCGCCGCGGCCGTCGCCGAGATCACGCCCGGAGAACCGACCCGGACCCTGCTGTCGAACGCCGACGGCAAGCCGGTCGTCTCGGGCAAGGATGCGGTCGATAAGCTCGCCGCGCAGGTCACCCGGCCCGTCCGGTGGGACCTGTGCACCGAAACTGTCCGGCAGGCCGGCGTTTCGGCGGTGGCGGAGCTGCCGCCGGCGGGCACCCTCGTCGGCATTGCCAAACGGGAGATGAAAGGCACGCCGACGCTGGCCTCGAAGACCCCTGAGGACCTCTCCGCCCTCCCCACGTTGGCCGGGCTCACCAGCTCCGGCTAGCTTTCCTGCGCGGTGTGCTCATCGCTCATAACGATGAGGACAACCGTCCGAGCGGCGTAACTATCCGCCGTCTCGAACCGAAGATAAAACAGTAGAGCCAGACACAGTAACAAGAAGGGAGCCACGAAGTGGCCGCTCTGACCCAGGAACAAATCGTCGAGGAACTCGGCAAGATCATCGAGGAGGTCACCGGTATCGAGCCCTCCGAGGTGACCATCGAGAAGTCCTTCGTCGATGACCTGGACATCGACTCGTTGTCCATGGTCGAGATTGCCGTGCAGACCGAGGACAAGTACGGCGTGAAGATTCCGGACGAGGATCTGGCAAGCCTGAAGACCGTCGGCGACGCCGTCGCCTACATCCAGAAGCTCGAGGCGGAGAACGCGGAAACCGCCGCCGAGCTCAAGGCCAAGTTCGACAACGCCGAGTAGGGCCGAAACTGTGACCACTCCTTCCACCTTGAACGGGAACTTCCCCAACGTCGTCGTAACGAGCCTGGCGGCGACCACGTCGATCGCGGGCGACGTCGATGCGACGTGGAAGGGACTCCTCAACGGCGAGAGCGGCATCGACGTTCTCGAGGATTCCTTCATCGAGGAGTACGACCTTCCGGTCCGCATCGGCGGGCATCTGAAGGTTCGGCCCGAAACCCTGCTGAGCCGAGTCGAAATCCGTCGCATGGCCTACGTCGAGCAGCTCGCGACCGTGCTCGGTCGCGAAGTGTGGCGCAACGCGGGCAGCCCGGAGGTCGATCCAGAACGGCTCGGTGTGGCCATCGGCACGGGCCTCGGTGGCGCCGACGCACTCATCGATTCGGTCGACAAACTGAAGAACGGCGGCTACCGCAAGATCTCGCCGCTCGCTGTTCAGATGATCATGCCGAACGGGCCGTCGGCCGTCGTCGGTCTCGAGCTGAAGGCCAGGGCGGGAGTGGTCACTCCGGTCTCGGCATGCTCGTCCGGTTCGGAAGCCATCGCCAACGCGTGGCGGATGATCGTGATGGGTGACGCCGATATGGTCGTCACCGGCGGTGTCGAGGGATACATCGATATGATCCCGATCGCGGCGTTCACCATGATGCGCGCGATGAGCACCCGCAACGACGACCCGAAGGGCGCTTCGCGGCCGTTCGACAAGGATCGGGACGGTTTCGTCTTCGGTGAAGCCGGTGCGCTGATGGTCATCGAGACCGAAGAGCACGCCAAGGCGCGCGGGGCCACCATCCACGCCCGCCTGCTCGGTGCAGGCATCACCTCCGACGGTTTCCACCTGGTCGCTCCGGAGCCCGAGGGCACCGGCGCAGCCCGGGCGATGACCAGGGCGATGCAGACCGCAGGTCTGACCAAGCAGGACATCACCCACATCAACGCCCACGCCACCGCCACCCCCATCGGCGATACCGCCGAGGCGAAGGCGATCAACAAGGCCGTCGGCAACCACGCCTCGGTCTACGCTCCCAAGTCGGCACTTGGCCACTCGATCGGCGCCGTCGGCGCACTCGAGTCGGTGCTGACCGTGCTCAGCATCCGGGACGGGATCATCCCGCCGACGCTGAACCTGGAAAACCAGGACCCCGAGATCGACCTCGATGTGGTGCGCGGCGAAGCCCGCCGCCAGGAGATCGAGTACGCGATCAACAACTCGTTCGGTTTCGGTGGGCACAATGTCGCGCTCGCCTTCGGCCGGGCCTGACACCCAGGCCTGACCGGCTGCTCAACGAGCCCGGTGTGAGCGGCCGAGCTGAAGCTCGGCCCCTCCACCGGGCTCGGCATCAGCTGCCGCGCGGCCGGCTGCACATATTCGAGGAGAACGCGATGACAATTCTGGCTCCCGCCTATCAGGCGGACACCGCGACCGACCCCCGCGACCCACTCGGCCGGCTGCAGCGTTTCTTTGATCCCGGAACCATTCTTCCCCTCCACCCGCGTGACAAATCCGGCGTGCTGGCCGCGATCGGCGAGGTCGATGGCGTGCGCACCGTCGCCTACTGCTCCGACGCCACCGTCATGGGCGGCGCCATGGGTGTCGAGGGTTGCAAGCACATCGTCGACGCCATCGACACCGCCATCGACTCCGGGATTCCGGTGGTTGGCCTGTGGCATTCGGGCGGCGCGCGGCTGGCCGAAGGCGTGGAAGCACTGCATGCTGTCGGTCAGGTTTTCGAGGCGATGGTCCGGGCATCCGGACTGGTCCCGCAGATTTCGGTAGTGCTCGGTTTCGCCGCGGGCGGCGCCGCCTACGGTCCCGCGCTCACCGATATCGTGATCATGGCGCCCGAGGGCAGGGTCTTCGTGACCGGGCCCGACGTGGTCCGCAGTGTTACCGGGGAACAGGTGGACATGGCCACCCTCGGCGGACCCGAAACCCACGGCAAGAAGTCCGGTGTCACCCATATCGTCGCCGAGGACGAAGCCGACGCCATGCATCGCGCCCGCAAACTGGTGACGATGTTCGCCGACCAGGGCGAGTTCGACCTGGTCGCCGCCGCACACGGCGATGTCGACCTGCAGGCGATGCTGCCCGCCTCCGCCAAGCGCGCCTACGACGTGAAGCCGATCGTGCACGAGCTGCTCGACAACGTCGACGGCGAATCCTCCTTCGAGGAACTGCAGGCCGGATACGCGCGCAGCATGGTCACCGGCCTCGGCAGGCTCGGTGGGCGCACCGTCGGCGTGCTGGCCAACAACCCGCTGCGTCTCGGCGGCTGCCTGAACTCCGAAAGCGCCGAGAAGGCCGCCCGCTTCGTGCGCTTGTGCGATGCGTTCGGTATTCCGCTGATCGTGATCACCGATGTGCCCGGCTACCTGCCTGGTGTCGGCCAGGAATGGGACGGTGTGGTACGCCGCGGCGCGAAGCTGCTGCACGCCTTCGCCGAGGCCCGGGTGCCGCGGGTCACGCTGGTCACCCGCAAGATCTACGGCGGCGCCTACATCGCGATGAACGCCCGCTCGCTCGGCGCCACCGCCGTGTACGCCTGGCCGGGGTCGGAGGTCGCCGTCATGGGCGCCAAGGCCGCGGTCGGCATCCTGCACAAGAAGGCGCTTGCCGCTGCTCCGGAAGCGGAGCGGGAAGCGTTGCACGAACGGCTCACCGCCGAGCACGAAGCCATCGCAGGCGGTGTCGACCGGGCGCTGTCCATCGGTGTCGTCGATGAGGTGATCGACCCGGCGCATACCCGCAGTAAGATCGCTGCCGCGCTGGCCTCGGCCCCGAGCCGCCCCAGCCATCACAAGAACATTCCGCTGTGACCGATTGATTCCCACGCGGTAACCGACGGGCTCCGGATCAACTCCGGGGTTCGTCGAGCTTTGCGCGCACCACCGGGGTCTGCACCGGTTGAGCCGAAAGCATCCGAACATCGGTGCGAGCAGGCAGAATTCGCGCATGGAACGCGACGGGCGACGTGTGCGGGAGCGCAAAAGACACGGTAGGCATTACACACCCGCCGAGTTGGCGCGGTTCTTGGCCGCCCGCGCCGTCGCGTATCTGCCGGAGCGGGCGTCGCTGCGGGTGCTCGACCCGGCATGCGGAGACGGGGAATTGCTGTTCGCGGTCCACGGCGAAATCGCCGCACGACGGCCGAGCGCCGTAATCGAATTGGTGGGTTACGACCTGGACCCGGCGGCCTTGGATATCGCACGAGGCCGCGGCGTCGCGCTCGGTATCGACGTGATGTGGCGGGAAGCGAACTTCCTGGCCGAATGCGGTGAGCTGCCCGACGCCGGTTTCGATGCGGTGCTCGCCAACCCGCCGTATGTGCGTGCCCAGCAGCTGGGTGGGCCCGCAGCGCAGGAACTGAGCAGGCAATTCGGGTTGCGTGGCCGCATCGATCTGACCCACCCGTTCGTCGCTGCTCTCCCACGCCTGATGTGTTCGGGCGGGGTGCTCGGGCTGTTGTGTGCGAACCGTTTCCTCACGACCATCGCGGGCGCGAACCTGCGGGCGGTCCTGTTGAACGAACTGACGCCGGTGGAACTGTACGACCTGGGCGACACCCGGTTGTTCGACGCGACCGTACTGCCCGCGATCACCATCGCGACCCGGACCCGGATCCCCATCGGCTGCCGGTATGTGTCCGTCTATCAGGTCATCGGTGATCAGGTACCGGCCGGCGCGGCGAACAAGGCGCGCTCGAGTTCCGCAGCGGATGGACCGGTGCTCGCCGGTGACCTCTCAGCCGAGGGCAGAGGCCGGGCCGGTAATCGGGGCAGTGCTCTTTTCCGGGCGCTCGCCGACGCACAGGATGCGGTGGTCGAGCACCGGGGCCGCAGCTTCGCTGTCGAAGTGGGCTTATTGGATCCGGAGTGTGCGGACGCCGGTTCGGATCCGGGCGCTGTGCGGGCGGTGGGATGGCAGAACGGGCGCAGTGTATGGCGGATGTCGCGGGATGGCCGGGATGCCTGGCTGGCTCGGGTGCGGGATGCCACCTGGCGGACCTTCGGGGACGTGGCGCGGATCAGGGTCGGTATCAAAACCACCGCCGACCGGGTGTTCATCGCTGAGCAGTGGGACGAGGCCGGCCCGGAACCGGAGTTGCTGCACGACCTGATCACCCACTATGACCTGCAGCAGTGGCGGATTGTGCGAGCACGCGCCACGCGTGTGCTGTACCCCTACGACATGGCGCAGCCCTGTCGGGTGCCCATCGCACTGGAGCGTTACCCGCGCGCCGCCGCCTATCTGAACGCGCACCGCGAGACTCTCGCCGCCCGGCAGTACGTCATCGACGCGGGACGCGAATGGTACGAAATATGGGTGCCGCAGCGACCCCATCTGTGGCGGGGACCGAAGATCGTTTTCCCCGATATCAGCGAGAGGCCGAAGTTCGCCTTGGACCGAACTGGTGCGGTGGTGAACGGCGACTGTTACTGGATTCCGCTGGCCGATCTCACCGCCGTTGCAGGCCGTACGGCAGAGGACATCGCGTATCTGCTGATGGGCATAGCGAACTCGGCCTTGGGCTTGCGATTCTACGATGCCGTCTGCGGCAACCGGCTCTATGCAGGTAGACGGCGTTGGATCACCCAGTATGTGTCCCGGCTACCGCTGCCCGACCCTGCCACTCCGACTGCCGCCGGGATCGTCGCATGCGTGCGTGACCTCGTCGACCGGGCCGAGCCCGGCGCGGATGCGATGTGCCGGTTGGACGAACTCGTATCCGCTGCTTTCACGCTCGATCGGTAAGTCCAGTTCGGCCATTTCGCGTTCGATCGCGTTGGCTGCGAAATCTACACCACAGGAACGTAATTCATGAACACGTCGATGTAGTGCTTCCACCCCGCCCGGCTGGGCGGCGATATCGGCGAGGCTGATCCGGCCATTCGCCCGGCGCATACTGGGCTGCTCGTACGCCACCGTCATACCTCCTGCTTGCACGCATACGCGCCCGCGGTCCATGCGAGCTCACCACAGCGCTACAAGCCGCACGGCAACCGTGTCGGCAGGAGAACCCGGCGAGCCGGGCACGCTTTTCCCAGATTAACAGCCAGCCCTACTGGACGCTTGACCAAGGAGGTGGGGATCACACCTCCTTGGCGGAGCGGTGGCTGCTCATGTGGTGTAGATATACCGCGCTGTTGAGCCGGATCCCGTTCTGCTGGTCCTCGCTCAGCTCCCGCCGCACCTTGCCTGGCACCCCCGCGACCAGCGAACCGGGCGGGATCTGCGCGCCCTCCGGGATCAGCGCATTGGCCGCGATCAGGCTCCCCGCGCCGATGACCGCGCCGTTCAGCACTGTGGCGCCCATACCGACCAGCACATCGTCACCGACGGTGCAGCCGTGCAGGATGGCGTTATGACCCACCGAAACGCCGGCGCCCACCGTGAGCGGGAAGCCAGGATCGGCGTGCAGCACGCATCCGTCCTGGATATTGCTGCGCGCGCCGATGGTGATCTGGTCGCTGTCGCCGCGGAGTACCGCATTGTACCAGATGCTCACCTCGGCCTCGAGCTTGACGCGCCCGATCACGGTCGCGGTAGGCGCGAGCCACGCGGCCTCGTCGATCTCCGGCTGGTACCCGTTGACTTCGATCCTCATACAGAGGAACTTAGCTCGCCGGGAACCGGGCAGGCCCCGCGGGAACCGGCCGACCCGCACGAAACGGGTTCGTGACGCGGCCGATGCCGTCGACCACGATGGGATCATGAGAATCGCGGTTCCGCGGGAAGTCAAGGAACAGGAGTTCCGGGTGGCGCTCACCCCCGCCGGTGCGGGGGAACTCGCAGGTCGCGGGCATCAGGTGCTGGTGGAGGCCGGAGCCGGGGTTGGATCGGGATTCACCGACGCCGAATACCGGGTGGCGGGGGCGGTGCTCGTACCGGACGCGGAGACGGTGTGGCGGGAGGGGGAGCTGGTATTGAAGGTGAAGGAGCCCGTCGCCGAGGAGTACCCGAGGATGCGGGACGGGCAGGTGCTGTTCACTTTCCTGCATCTGGCCGCCTCACGGGAATGTACCGAGGCCATCCTGGACGCGGGAGTGACCGCGGTCGCCTATGAGGCGGTGCGTACCCCGAACGGTGCGTTGCCGCTGCTCGCGCCGATGAGCGAAGTCGCGGGAAAGCTCGCCCCGCAGGTCGGCGCCTATCACCTGATGGCACCGTTCGGCGGCTCCGGAGTGCTGCTCGGTGGGGTGCCCGGCGTGCGCCGAGCCGATGTGGTGGTACTCGGCGGCGGGGTCGCCGGGACCAACGCGGCGGCGGTCGCGGCCGGAATGGGCGCGCGGGTGAGCGTGCTGGACACCAACCCGGTCCGGCTACGCGAACTGGAGGCCCGGTTTCACGGCCGGATCACCACCCTCGCCTCGAACGCCACCGACATCGAGCATGCGGTCACCGCCGCCGACTTGGTCATCGGCTCGGTGCTGGTACCAGGGGCGCGGGCACCGAAACTGGTTTCCGACGAACTGGTCGCCCGGATGCGGACCGGTTCGGTGCTGGTCGACGTGGCGATCGACCAGGGTGGTTGTTTCGCGGGTTCGCGGCCGACCACCCACGCCGACCCCACCTTCCGGGTGGCTGGCTCGGTGTTCTACTGCGTGCCGAATATGCCCGGTGCGGTCCCGCACACCGCCACCGTCGCGCTCACCAACGCCACCCTTCCCTATGTCCGGCAGATCGCCGCTGAAGGATGGGCGGCCGCCGCGGCGGCAGACCCCGCGCTTGCCCGGGGGTTGACTGCCGCCGACGGGAAGCTGTGCTCGGCGGAGGTCGCAGCAGCCCACGGGTATCCGCCACCGGTCACCGGCTGAGCTCTACTCGACCTGCTGCCCAGGATCGCCCATCCTCCAGTCCGGTTCGCCGTCGAGGGGCAGGTCGTGCAGTTTGTCGGGGTTGCGGACGACATCGATGGCGACGATGCGCCCCCCGTCTACCGTAAAGGAGAAGACACCGGGATATTTGCCGTCGAAAACCAGCAGGCCAGCAGTGCCGTTGACCTTGACGCCGCGGCCCCACCCGTTGACCGCCGACGGGGCGTGATACCAGCCGAGCATCAGTTTCGCGATGATTTCCGCACCGCTGATGGGTTTGCGGATGGAGGGGACCTTGCCGCCGCCGTCCGCGGTCAGGGTCACGTTGGCGTCGAGCAGGCCGAGCAGGGCATTCAGGTCGCCGGAGCGCCATGCCACCGCGAACGCGGAGACAACCTTTTCGTGTTCATCGGGTGAAGCCGGGAAACGGGGCGTGCCGTGCTCGACGTGTTTGCGGGCGCGGGAGGCGAGCTGGCGCACCGCGGCCGGGGTGCGACCGACCACCTCGGCGACCTCGGGGCCGGACATACCGAACACATCCTGCAGCACGAACGCGGTGCGTTCGGCCGGGGACAGCGATTCCAGTACCACCAGCAGCGCCATGGTGACCCGCTCATCCTGGGAGATCCGGTCGGCCGGGTCGTCCCACTCCACCACCGCGGGTTCGGGCAACCATTCGCCGACGTACTGTTCGCGACGCACTCGCGCCGAACCCAGATAATCCAAGGCCAACCGGCCGGTCACGGTGGTCAGCCACGCCCGCAGGTTGTCGATCTCGGCGACGCCACCGGATTCGTGCTGCCGCTGCAACCGCAGCCACGCCTCCTGCACCACATCGTCGGCGTCGGTCAGACTGCCAAGGGTGCTGTAGGCGAGCCTGCGCAGGTACGGCCGGTGCTCCTCGAAACGCCTGGCCAGTTCGGCCTGATCGACGACGTCTGGAGAGTCGAGGTGCTCGGTCACTGCGGTACACCGTTCGTTCGTTGCCTGAGGCATCGGGTATGTCATCGAGATGACGAGACGGGCGGGGCGAGTGTGACATCCAGGCGGCACTCGTCCAGCGACCATCACGCCATCCTCTTCGGATTGTCCCCCGTCGGTGAGGGGAGTGGCGAACCCCGAGCGTACGCAGAGGCGCGGGTTCTGCTGCTCGGGGCAGGAAGCGATTCGGACGTGGCGCCTGGAACGACGCGGATCGGGCGCGGTTAGTCTCGGCGGGTGCGTAGGAGTAGTAGAACGGCCACCGGGTTGCTGCTGGGATTCGCGGTGGATCGGGTGCTGGGTGACCCGCGGCGGTGGCATCCGGTTGCCGGGTTCGGTTCGATGGCACTCGCTGTCGAGACGGTGACCTACGCTGATCGCCGGGCCGCAGGAGTGGTGCATGAACTGCTGCTCGTCGGTTCGGTTGCCGGGGCGGGGGCGGTGCTGCGGGGGCGCGGGATACTGCCGGTGGCGTTGGCGACATGGACGGTGCTGGGCGGGCAGAGTCTGGTGCGGACCGGGCGGGATATGGCCGACCGGCTCGAGGCCGGTGATCTGGACGGAGCCCGTGCGCTGCTGCCGTCACTGTGCGGGCGCGACCCCGCAGCCCTCGACGCCGACGGGCTGGCGCGGGCAGCGCTGGAATCGATTGCCGAGAACACCTCCGACGCTGCCGTCGCGCCACTGCTGTGGGGTGCGATCGCCGGTGTTCCCGGCCTGCTCGGATACCGGGCCGTCAACACCCTCGACGCGATGATCGGCTACCGCAACGACCGCTACCACCGCTTCGGCTGGGCCGCCGCCCGCGTCGACGACCTCGCCAATCTGGCCCCCGCCCGGCTCACCGGTCTGCTGACCGCCTGCCTTGCGCCCCTGTCCGGTGGCACCCCCGCCCGCGCACTGCGTGTGTGGCGCCGCGATGCCCGCAACCATCCGAGCCCGAACGCGGGCGTGGTGGAGTCATCCATGGCGGGTGCGCTCGGTATCCGACTCGGCGGCCGCACCGAGTACCGGCACGGCATAGAACTGAGACCCGTCCTCGGCGACGGCCCGGCACCGACGGTTCCTGATCTGCGGCGTGCGGTGCGCATGTCGGAGGCGGTGCAGTTGGCTGCTGTCACGCTGGCCGCGGCTGCCGCGGCGCTGATCTCGTGGCCGCAGCGCTGACGTCTGTACCTGGAAGCCCTGTGGCGGTCTTGCCTCCCAGCGCAGCTGCCCGGCCTGCTGTTGGCCCATTCGGGACTCTGGCCGGCACAAATCCTGGGCGGCGGCCGGTGCCGGTGGACGTGGTGGTCGCGTGCGTTATTTGCGGGTGCGGCCGTAGCGGTCGGCGAGGCGGTCCTCGGCCGCGACCGGGGTCGGAGGGGTTTCCGGTTCCGTCGGTGCGGGTTCGGTAGGGGGCGGCGCTTGTTCGGTGCGGTTCTTACGGCGTTCCTTGATTTCGGCATAGACGAAATAGCCGAGGCCGAGCGGGGCCATGACGCCGAAAGCCAGCCACTGCAAGCCATAGGACAGGTAGGGGCCCGCGTCGAGTTGGGGAAGCGGGGTGGGAGTGAAAGCGCCGGGCTGATCCTCACCGAGCTGCAGATAGCCGCCTCGGCCACCGGTGGGGACCGGGGTCAGCGGGAGATCGAGCACGCTGGTTTCCTGCTCGGTGTCGATCGAATACACCTGCCGGTATCCGTCTTGCACGGTGGGCAGCCGGTCGGGGTTGCTGCCTTCGGATGCGCGGATACGGGCTTCGATCCGAAGTGGCCCTGCCGGTGGCGCGGGGACCTGCGGTGGCCGTGCCCCTTCGACGGCGGCCACGAGCCCGCGGTCGACCAGCAGGATGCGGCCGTCGGTGAGCTGGAACGCCGCCAGCACCGAATAGCCGGGGGCGCCATCGAGGTGACGCAACCGCACCAGCACCGTCGAATCGGCCACATAGCTGCCTTCGGCGATCACCCGCCGCCATTCGGTCGGTTCACCGCCGACCTCGTCGAGCACCCCGGTGACGGGAACCGGGTCGGCCTGCACCGAATCGGCGATCAACTGGTTGCGTTCGGAGGTGTCGGTGTTCTTGCCGAGCTGCCACGGCGCGAGCACCGAAAAACACAGGTAGGCGAACGCAACGACCACGGCGGCCAGGATCAGCCAGCCCGGTCGCAGCAGGAACGCTAACCGGCGCATCAGACCAGCCCGTCTGCGACCGGTTCGGCGCGGGCGGCGAGCGTGGCCCGCACCCAGTCGAGCATGCCTGGGATCGCGGCTTCGATCTGGTTGCGGACCAGGTCGAAATCGGCGGTCGAGCCGTAGTACGGGTCGGGCACGTCGACACCGTCGGCATCCGGGTCGAAACTGCGCAGCAGGGTGCGGCGCTGGGCCGGGATGCCGAGCACCGCCAGCTCCCGGTCGTGGGTGCGGTCGAGCGCGACGACCAGATCGGCGTCGGCGTGCTCGGTACCGAACTTCGCGGCGGTATGCCCGGTCGGGTAACCGTAACGGCGGAGCGTGGAATCGGTGCGTGGGTCGGCGTCGCCGCCCACATGCCAGCCGGTGGTGCCCGCGCTGCTCACCCGCACCTTGTTGGCCAGACCGGCCCGGTACAGGTGTGACGCGAAAATTTTCTCGGCCATAGGGGATCGGCAGATATTGCCGGTACAGACGAACGAAATATGCAGCTCACCCACGCCGACCATTGTGGCCGGTCGCCCGGGCCTGCCGCCACGTAGGGTGTGGTGTCGTGTCCGACACCGTCGATTTCGCCCGGTTACGCCACCACGGCGATGTGGAGGCGCGCCCCGGTCTGCTCGATTTCGCGGTGAATGTGCAGGGCAGTGCGCCGCCGGAGTGGTTGCGGCAGCGCCTCGCCGCCGGGCTCGCCGACCTGGGCCGTTATCCGAGTGCCGACGACGAGCTGGCGGCTCGCAGCGCGGTCGCGGCCCGGCACGGGCGAACCGCGGACGAGGTGTTGCCGTTGGCGGGCGGGGCCGAAGGGTTCGCGCTGCTGCCTCGGCTGCAACCCCGGCTGGCGGCGGTGGTGCATCCGTCGTTCACCGAACCGGAGCTGGCGTTTCGGGAGGCCGGTGTCCCGGTGACTCGCGTGGTGCTGGAACCTCCCTACATCCTGGACCCGGCGCTGATCCCCGAGGCCGCCGACCTGGTGGTGCTCGGCAACCCCACCAACCCGACCTCGGTCCTGCACCCCGCCGCCACCCTCCGCGCCCTGCGCCGCCCTGGCCGGATCGTCGTCGTCGACGAGGCGTTCGCCGACGCCGTTCCCGGTGAACCGGAATCCCTGGCCGCCGGCTCCGCACCCGATGTGCTTGTGCTGCGCAGCCTCACCAAGACCTGGGCTTTGGCGGGCCTGCGCTGCGGCTACCTCCTCGGACCCGTCCCACTGCTGCAGCGTCTCGCCCGCAGCCGCCCCCACTGGCCACTCGGCACCCTGCAACTCACCGCCATCACCGCCACCGCCGAGCCGCACGCCGTTGCCGAAGCCGAGGCCCGCGCCCACGACCTCGCCCGCCACCGCGCCCACATGATCGAACGACTGACCGCCATCGGAATCGACGTCCACACCCCCGCCGCCGCACCGTTCCTGCTACTGCACCACCCGGCAGGCGCACGGCTGCGCGAACACCTGATCGAACAGGGCATCGCCGTCCGCCGCGCCGACACCTTCCCCGGTCTCGGCCCCGACCACCTGCGGGTCGCGGTCCGTCCCGCGGCTGATGTCGACCGGCTCGTACACGCGATCCAGACCGCGACAGATGATCTGTCGCTTCCTGTAGTGCCGCTCGGCGAGCGGGCGACCACGGTGTGACCGCGTCCGGCGCCGGGTGGACTCGGTCGGGTGATCGAGGGTGCGCAGAACCAGCGCAGGTGTATAGGAACGGCTCGACGGGGCTCGCTGCCAAGCCGGGGATCGGATCGCTCGTCACGTGGCTCGACCGAATGTCGAGGTGAGCGCGGCCTGTCCGGATCGGCCGGGGCGGTGCCCTGGTCGGCGGACGTGGAACGCCAGGCCCATTCCGTGCGGTGGGCCTGAGCCGCGCGAGTACCTGCTCGCCGAAAGGTCACAAGCCTGAGCTGGGTGGCGACTGCGCGGTTCGGCCCCCTGTGCCGCGGTGGTGTTGTACGAACTCGCGGGGGACGGGTCGCGGGTGAGGGTCCGCCGGCGGCTGGGCTCCGTCGGGAACTGCGTGCGCCGGGTAGTGGCGCGATCGAAGTATCGGTCGGCGACCATGAGCGTGGTGTCGTCGACCAGCACGGATGTCCAGCATGTGTGGTGGTGCGGCCAGGGCGGTGGCGGCATGCAGCATGATGGCTTGGCACGGTTGCGACGACGGAAGGTGTGCGGTGACGACCCTGGCGGATCTGATCGAGGTGCTGGACGCGGCGTACCCGCCGAAGCTGGCCGAATCGTGGGATTCGGTGGGGTTGGTATGCGGGGATCCGGGGGAGACCGTGCAGCGGGTGTTGTTCGCGGTGGATGTCACCGCGGCAGTGGTGGACGAGGCGCTTCAGTGGGGTGCGCAGGCGTTGGTGGCTCATCATCCGCTGCTGTTGCGCGGGGTGGACAGTGTGGCCGCGGACCGGCCGAAGGGGGCGCTGCTGCATCGGCTGATCCGGTCGGGGTGTGCGCTGTTCACCGCGCATACCAATGCCGATTCCGCTGATCCGGGAGTTTCCGATGCACTGGCCGATGCGGTGGGGTTGACCGTTACCGGGCCGTTGGATGCGAAACCGGTCGAGGCCGCGGACAAGTGGACCGTGCAGGTGCCGTGCTCGCACACCGAGGACGTGCTGGCCGCGCTCTTCGCGGCGGGTGCCGGCGGGAGCGGCGACTACCGGGAGGCCGCGTGGCGGGTGACCGGTGTCGGCCAGTTCCGGCCGGGGCAGGGCGCGAGTCCGGCGATCGGCACGATCGGTGAGCTGGAGCGGGTCGAGGAGGACCGGATCGAGGTCGTTGCCCCGCCGCGTGCCCGCGCCGCTGTGCTCGCCGCTTTACGCGCTGCGCACCCGTACGAGGTCCCGGCCTATCACGTCACCGAACGCGCGCCGCTGTCGAGCGGCCTGGGTCTCGGTCGCGTCGGCGAACTCCCCGAACCGCTGACGCTGCGTGAGTTCACGGCCCGCGCCGCCGCCGGGCTCCCGGCGACGGCATGGGGGGTGCGTGCTGCGGGCGACCCGGATCGGTTGATCCGCGCCGTTGCCGTCTGCGGCGGCGCAGGCGATTCGCTGCTCGACGCCGCCACTCGCCGCGGCGTCGACGCCTACCTCACTGCCGACCTGCGCCACCACCCTGCCGACGAACACTTGCGCCGCAACGGCCCCGCCCTGATCGACGCCGCCCACTGGGCCACCGAGTTCCCGTGGTGCGCCCAGGCCGAATCGGTGGTCCGTGCGGGGCTGCCGGACCTGACCACCCGGGTGTCGGCACTGCGCACCGACCCCTGGACTGTCGCCCACCGCTGAGCACCGCAAGAGGAGGCCATCTCGGAACGAGAGTTCCTGGCATCGACCGGTCCTGGTGTTCGAGACGTTGATTTCGGTCGCGCGGTACTTCTCGGATGCCTCCGTCCGTCGTCCGCCCGGGTTCCCGGCGGCGGCCTGCGGGCGACGACACCAGCAACCGGAGCGTCCGAGCCTGCTTCCGACCGCCCACCGCGCGGAAGCGGCCCGGCGCATGGTCGTCCGAACTCGGCCTGCGCATCGGCCCGCCGTACCCGCATCGTTCACCGCGGCCGATGCGACTCGGGAGATACCGATGTGGGCATGGCGGCGATAGCGGGCGAAGGTCGTGCAGCGCCGCCCAGCGGTACTCGGGCCGGTGCGGCGAAGAGATCTGGGGATGTCCGACAGGGAACCGGGCCGGGTCTCGGCGGCTGAATCGTCCTGGTCGAGCACGTCGGCTTGCGGCCTCGGGTGTGGGGGCGGCCCGGCGCGGTACGGTTGAACTTCTATCCGTCCACAGTGTTCAGGGAGTTTGTTCGCGTTGAATGTCGAACCATCGATTCAGGCCAAGCTGCTGCAGCTCGCTGCCATCGACGCCGAGCTGACGCGGATCGCGCACCGGCGGACCGTGCTGCCCGAACAGCAGGAGGTCGCCAGGTTCGAGGCCGAGCGCAACACGCACAAGGATGCGGCGGTCGCGGTGGAGATCGTCATCGACGACCTCGATCGCGATATGCGCAAACTGGAGGGCGAGATCGATGCCGTCCGCAAACGCGAGGAACGCGATCGCGGCATGCTCACCTCCGGTTCGGTGGGCGCGAAACAGCTCTCCGAAATCCAGCACGAACTGGGCAGCCTGGAGCGCCGCCGCACCGTGCTGGAAGACGAACTGCTCGAGGTGATGGAACGCCGCGAAGCCTCCGCCGCCGATCACGAGCATGCGGGCGCCCGGCTGAGCAGAACGGAGCAGGAGCTCTCCGATGCCGTGCGCCAGCGCGACGAAGCGGTGGCCGACCTCGACGCCGCACAGCAGCGCTGCGAAACCGACCGCAAAGAGCTGCTCGGGGCGTTTCCCGACGAGCTGCTGGCGATCTACGACCGGCAGTGTGCTGCGCACGGTGTGGGTGCGGCGCTGCTGCAGGCCCGCCGCTGCGGCGCGTGCCGGATCGAACTGGACCGCGGCGAGATCGCCCGCATTGCGAAAACCGCGCCCGAGGTGGTAGTGCGCTGCCCGGAGTGCGGCGCCGTGCTGGTGCGCACCAAGGAATCGGGGTTGTGAGCGTCGATGAGGTGATTGTCGAAGCCGACGGCGGCTCCCGCGGGAACCCGGGGCCCGCCGGGTACGGTGCGGTTGTTTTCGACGCCGCCCATACCGCGGTACTCGCCGAACGTAAGGAGTCGCTCGGCATCACCACCAACAATGTGGCCGAATACCGGGGCTTGATCGCAGGTTTGGAGGCCGCCGCCGCGCTGGGTGCCCGCGTTGCCGCGGTGCGGATGGATTCGAAACTGGTCGTCGAGCAGATGTCGGGCCGCTGGAAGGTCAAGCATGCGGCGCTGATCCCGCTGGCCGATCGCGCCCGCCGCCTCGTCGCAGGCTTCGACAGCGTCAGCTTCGCCTGGATCCCGCGCGCCGAGAACGCCTACGCCGACCGGTTGGCCAACGAGGCCATGGACGACGCGAAACTGGTGGACGAGGTACGTGCCGCTCGCGACGCAGGTCATCCGCTGCCCGGTGAGCGGGGAACCGGAAAAGCAGTGCGAGAACGGGGCGAGCCCACCGGCGAGGGGGACACCGATGGGGCAGATCCGATCGCCGACTCACGCAGCGCGACCGCCCGGCTCGGCACCGAGGCGTCTGCTCCCGGCTGGACCGGCGCGGTGGGCCGTCCCACCCGCCTGCTGCTGTTGCGGCACGGCCAGACCGAACTGTCGGTGCACCGCCGCTACTCCGGGCGCGGTAACCCGCCGCTGACCGCGCTCGGCCGCGACCAGGCGGCGCGGGCCGCGAAGATGCTTGCCGCCAAAGGCGATATCGCGGCGGTGGTGACGTCACCGCTGGGGCGAGCTCGCGAGACCGCGGAGGCGGCGGGTGCGGCGCTGGGGGTTCCGGTGCGGGTGGTCGAGGGTGTGATCGAAACCGATTTCGGCGAATGGGAGGGGCTTACCTTCGCCGAGGCCGCCGAACGTGATCCGG
This sequence comes from Nocardia donostiensis, assembly GCF_002081715.1. Taxonomy (GTDB): domain Bacteria; phylum Actinomycetota; class Actinomycetes; order Mycobacteriales; family Mycobacteriaceae; genus Nocardia; species Nocardia donostiensis. The sequence continues at coordinate 182,916 of NZ_MUKP01000003.1, forward strand.
ACCTGCATAAGCGCTGGCTCGGTGATCCGTCGTTACGCGCGCCCGGCGGGGAGAGTTTCGACGAGGTCAGGGAGCGGGTCGAGGCGGCGCGCCGGGATCTGGTCGCGCTGTACCCGGGAGCCAATATCGTTGTTGTGAGTCACGTCACGCCGATCAAAACGTTGCTGCAACTCGCGCTCGGCGTCGGTCCGTCGTTGCTGTACCGGCTGCATCTGGATCTGGCATCCCTGTCGATCGCCGAGTTCTACGATGATGGCGGCTCGTCGGTGCGGCTGGTCAACGATACGAGTTATCTGTGATATCGGGCGCTGGGCGATAACTGCGGCCGTCCCGTTCGGTGCGCGAAAGCTGGAGACTGCTGTCACCCCCTTCCAACATATTCATGTTTCACATTGCCGTGAAGTGGTGAAAGTTGTTCTGGTTCGTTGAATTTAGAGGATGACGGTAGGCTCCAGGGCGGTCAGGTGCAGGCGTGTCGCCCGCCTGCTGACCGGGATGGGGTCATGGTCCCGGGTCGAACGTTCGATGAGAGTGCAGGTTCGATGAGCAGTCCGATCAAAGTAGTTGTACTAGGGGCGGGGATCGGCGGGCTCACCACCGCCGCGGCGTTACGCCGCGCTGGGTTCGGTGTGGAACTCTACGAAGCCGCGCCCGAGCTGCGGGCACAGGGCTTCGGTCTTTCGGTGCAGGCCAACGGGATCAACGCCTTGCGCACGCTCGGTCTAGGGATCGACGAGGAATTACTGGAACGCGGCGGCCGGGTGGAAACCTTCCAGTTCCGCCGTCCCGACGGCACCCTCATCCGGGAACTACCGGTCCACGAACTCGACGCTCGGCTCGGTGCGCCCGCGGTGGCATTGCATCGGGCCGATCTGCACGATGTGCTGCTGCATGCGATCGACGACACCCAGACCTTCGTCGGCGCGCAGGCCACCGGCTTCACCGATGACGGCGACCGGGTGCGGGTACGGTTCGCCGACGGACGCGAAGCCGAGGGCGATCTGCTGGTCGGCGCCGACGGCATCCATTCGGTGGTGCGTGCCCAGTTGCACGGACGCAGCGAACCGCGTCCCGGCAATTTCGTGTGCTGGCTGGCCTGCGTCCCGTTCCAGCATCCGCATGTGCCGCGCGGTGCGTCGACCCATTACTGGGGCACCGGAATGCGATTCGGCATCCACGATATCGGCCACGGTCGCGTGTACTGGTGGGGCACGATGACGCTGCCCGCCGAACAGGCCGCCGCATGGGACGGCAGCAAAGCAGATCTGCTGCGCCTCTACGCGGGCTGGGCTCCGGAGGTCCGCGCCTGCATCGAACAAACCGACTGGGACGACGTGCTGGCAGTGCCTGCGCAGGACCGGCCGCCGCTGGCCGAACTCGGGCGCGGCCGGGTCACCCTGCTCGGCGACGCCGCCCACCCGATGCTGCCCAGCCTCGGCCAGGGCGCGAACTCGGCCATCGAGGACGCGGTGGTGCTCGCGCACACCCTGACGAACTCGCTGGACCCGGTGGCCGGTCTGCGCCGCTACGAACAGCTGCGCGCCGACCGCAACGCCATGTTCGTCAACGGTTCGCTCAACCTGGGCAAGGTGGAGCAGACGGTGAACGACAAGCTGGTAGCGGTGCGCGAGGCCTATTTCCGGCGCGCCCCCGAGTCGTTCTTCCTGCAGAACCTGGCCAAGCCCATGGGTTTCCCACCATTGCACGGCCCGACGGCGGAGCTTCCGCGTGCACTGTCACCGATGGAACGCTGGCATTGGATCGCCGACCAGCTCGCCCCGCTGCACATTCTGTCCCGGGTGCGGGTGCACGGCCCAATCACTGTCGAACAGTTGCGTACCGGCCTGGACGAGGTGCAGCGGCGGCACCCGCTGCTGCGCGTCGCCGTGGCGGCGAACGCCGACGGCACAGCACCGGAGTTCGTTCCGGTGCAACGCCAGATCCCGCTGCGGGTGGTGGCAGCCGCCGATCCCGATGCCTGGCTCGATGAGGTCGACGAGGTCGAGCTGCGGGAGCCGTTCGACTGGCGGGCGGGCCCCCTGGCCAGGGCGGTGCTGATCAGCGACCCGTCGGGCCAGGTCAACGACCTGATCGTCACGCTGCATTACGCGATCGCCGACGGCGAATCGGCAATGACCGTGGCCGCACAGGTGCTCGAAGCCGCCGCGGGCGAAGCCGCGCCGCTGCCGCCGAGCCCGGTACGTCCCGGCCCCGAACAGCTGTTCCCAGCGAAATTCCGTGGGGCAAGCGGCACCGGCAGGCTGGTCGGTTCGCTGCTGCGCGACCAGAAAACGCAGCTGCGGCACCGTCCCCGGCGTCTGGAACCCACCAGGATCGCGCCGCCGTCGCAGCGCCGCAGCCGCGTGGTGCACCGCACCCTGACCGGGGATCAGCTCGATGCGCTGCTGACCGGATGCCGGGCTCGCGGGGTCGAGCTGCAATCCGCTCTGTCGGCTGCCCTGCTCGTCGGCGCGGCGCGTGAGGCCGGAACCACCGGCGCCTCCTGGTTCACCGTCGGCAGTTCGGTGAACTTCCGCTCCCACCTGGGCGGGGTGATCTCCGACGCGGAAGTCGGCACCTACCAGGGCATGATCGCCACACCCGCGCAGTACGCACCGTGGGCATCGCTGTGGCAGCTCGCCGCCGAGATCGACCGCGAATACGCCGACCGCATGCGCCGCCGCGACCATCTGTCGGCGTTGAACCTGCTGCAGGCGGCCGCGCCGAAATCGGTGGGAACCAGCGCGTCCACAGTGCAGGTGATGGACACCCGCGGCCCAGGCCACCTGTGCATGACCTACCTCGGGCAGTACGGCTTCCCGGACAAGGTGGGTGCCTGGCGGCTGTCGGAGGCGCAGTTCGTTTCCGGTATGTCGGTCAGCGGTTTCATCATGGCGACCGCCAACGCCAGCCACGACCAATTGTCGTTCAACGTGGGTTATGTGGAGCCTGCGGTCTCGCGCGAACGCGCGCAGCGGCTGGCCGACGAGAGCATCCAGGCGCTGCTGTCGGCCTGCTGAACAGGCACGCAGTTCACCCCGTGGACAAACCCGGACGGTGCATCGCTGCCCGGCGTCATCCGGGAAATAGTCGAGGTACGGATCTCTGCTCGGACGTGGCCGCGCGCACGCTGCTGCGGTGCCCGGTACCACACAGAGCATGGGTCCGTAACTGCCGTATGAGGAGTTACCGTGACATCCGAGACGAGACGCACGGAAGTGGCGGAGACGGACCCGGCGCCCTGGCCGGTCACCGCGTATCAGCGCGATATCCTTTCCGCCAGTTTCCGTTACGCACCCGAGCCGATCGCGCAGCTGGCCGTCAAAGGTGATGTCGACCGGCCACTGGACCTGCCCCGGTTACGTGCGGCGCTGCGCCGCGCGGTGCAGCGCAACGACGCGCTGCGGCTGCGTTTCGAGTTGGTCGACGGCGAATTCCGGCAGTGGGTCTGCGACACCGAACCGGAACTCGAGCATGTCGATTTCACCGGCGACACCGACCCGGCGGCGGCATGCGCACGCTGGCTGCGCGCCGCGGCCGCGCAGCCGATCCCCGGTCCGGGCACTCTCGCGGTCACCGCCTTGGTGGACGATCCGAACGGCTTCCACATCTTCATCCGCGTGCTGCACGCCGTCGCCGACGGCTGGGCGCTGAACCTGCTGTTGGCGCATCTGATCCTGGATTTCCTGAGCGACGACACCAGCGCGTTCGAGCAGCCGATGCCCTCCTACCGGGAACTGCTCGCCGAGGAACAGCGCTACCGGTTCTCCGCCGAATGGAACGACGACCGCGAAGCGCTGCTGGCACATGTCGGCGGCAGTGTGCCCGCGCTGTTTTCCCGTAACTCCGCGCCGACGGCGGCACGCGGGCATCGGCGGCTGCGACTGGGCAAGAACTATCTGGACCGGATCCGCGCCACCGGCGCCACCCCGTTCGCCTACACCGCCGCTGCGCTCGGCTCCTACCTGTGCGCCGTGCACCGCAGCGACGAGGTGATGCTCGGGGTGCCGATGCTCAACCGGCAGACACCGGTGGCCCTGGCCGCGGGCGGTCATGTGACGAATATGCTGCCGCTGCGGGTGCGTTCCGGAACCGGGTCGACGCTGTCGGAATCGGCCGCCGATGTGGGCGCGCAGATCCGTGAGTTGAAGAAACGGCAGCGCTTCGCCTACGGCGACCTGGTGCGAGCCATGGCCGTCGACCCCACGGCGCCACCGCTGTTCGACGTGTCGTACTCGTACATGAAGTTGCCATCCTCGGATCATCTGGATCAGATCATGGAGCAGCTGGAGCTGCCGAACGCGGGTTCGTGCCTGCAGGTGCTCAATATCGTGGCGATCGAACACGAACGTGACGGCTCGCTCAGCCTGCAACTCATCTACGACCTCGACGTTTTCGACCACACCTACCCGATCGGGGAGGCGGTGCGCAGTATCGCCACCATGATCGAGGCGGCGCTGGCCGACCCGGAGCTCCCGGTGGCGCAGCTGCCGCTGCTGTCGCCGCGGGCGGCCGAACGTATCGCCGGGTTCGAGTCCGGGCCGCCGGTCGATTTCCCGTACACGACTGTGGACCGGCTGTTCCAGGAACAGGTCACCGCTCATCCCCGCCGGACCGCGATCGTGGCCGCCGCGGGCACCGGTGACAGATCGCTGACCTACGCGGAGTTGGCGCGGCACTCGGACGGCCTCGCCGACCGGCTGCTCGCACTCGGGGCAGCGGACAACGAATGCGTGCCCGTTGTACTGCCGCGCGGCACCGGCATGCTGGTCGCGCTGTACGGCATCGTGCGGGCGGGCTGCGCCTACGTGCCGCTGGATCCGGAGTTCCCGGCCGCCCGGATCGATACGGTGCTCGCGGACTGCGCAGCCCGTTTCGTGGTGGCCGACACCCGGCATCAGGCGCTGTTCGACCGGCGCGGCATCACCCGGATCGATCCCGCCGATATCGCCTCGGGTTCGGTGCACAACCGTTCCCATCCGGCGAATCTGGCGTACCTGATCTACACTTCCGGCTCCACCGGAAAACCGAAGGGCGTGATGATCGAGCACCGCTCGGTGGTCAACCGCCTGACCTGGATGCAGCGGCGTTACCCGCTGGCCGCCGATGATGTGATCCTGCAGAAAACCCCCGTGACGTTCGATGTGTCGGTGTGGGAGTTGTTCTGGTGGGCGATCACCGGAGCCCGGGTGGCGTTGCTGGAGCCGGGCGGGGAACGCGACCCGCGGCGCATCATCGCCGCCATCGCCGCCGCCGAGGTGACGGTGCTACATTTCGTGCCGTCGATGCTGGCGGCGTTCGTCACCGAACTCGAAGCCAACCGGGCACAACTGGGCCGTATCGCCACACTGCGCCGCGTGTTCTGCAGCGGGGAAGCGCTATCGCCCGCGCTGGTACGCCGCTTCCACGCCCTGTACGCCGCGGCGAAACTTCCCGCGCCCCAGCTGGTCAACCTGTACGGCCCCACCGAAGCCACCGTCGACGTCTCGTATTTCGACTGCCCGGACGAACCGCTGGATACCGTGCCGATCGGGCGGCCCATCGACAACATCGACCTACTGGTGCTCGACCACACCGGGCGCAGGCTGCCCGTCGGGGTGCCGGGCGAGCTGAACATCGCCGGTGCCGGTGTCGCCCGCGGATACCGCGGACGACCGGAACTGACTTCGGCTGCGTTCGTGCACGATCTGCGGGTGCCGGGCCGCAGACGCTACCGCACCGGCGACCTGGTCCGTTGGCTGCCGGACGGAAATCTGGAATACCTGGGCCGCTTCGACGACCAGGTGAAGATACGCGGTAACCGGGTCACCCTCGGCGAAGTGCAGAACGCGCTGCTGGATTGCGCGGGCGTGCGCGACGCCGCCGTCGTCGACGAGGAGTCCACCGCGCAAGGGGTGCACCTGGTCGGTTACTTCGTCGCCGCCCCCGACGCCGAACCGACCCCCGGCGGGCTCGCCGCCGAGCTCGGCAACCGGTTGCCCACATATATGGTCCCGTCCCGGCTGGTGCGGGTCGAGCGGATCCCGGTGACCCGCAACGGCAAACTCGACCGCAACGCCCTCGCCCAGTACGCCACCGAACCCGGGGCAGGGTCCGGCTCGCGCGACCACACACCCGGCACGGAGGTGGAGGCCGCGCTGACCCGCATCTGGGCAGCCACCCTCGGTGTCGAAACCATCGGCGTGCACGACGATTTCTTCACCCACGGCGGCGATTCGATTCTGGTGCTCGCACTGCGCACCGCCGCCGAACGCGAGGGACTGTTCTTCGACGTCGACAGCTTCTACCAGCGGCCGACCATCGCCGAACTCGCGCATGTGGTGGCACGGGAATCGGCACCGACTCCAGCGCAGATCACCACACCACTGGACACGGTGCCGCTGGTCGACCGCGCCGCCCTGCACCACGCCGAAGACGCCTTCCCGGCGACCGCATTACAACTGGGCATGCTGTTCCACAGCATCGAACGCGCCGATTCGGCCAGCTACAAAGATGTTTTCCGCTACCGGCTGCAACTGCCCTGGTCCGAAGACCGGTTCCGCGCCGCCTACGACCGGCTGCTGCGCCGCCAGCCCGCGCTGCGTTCGTCGTTCGAGCTGACCAAATACTCGATTCCGCTGCAGATCGTGCACAGCCGGGTCGACGGCTCGGTGGAGGTCGTCGATCTGACATCGGTGACCAACGCCGAAGCCGAATACCGCATCGAAAACTACATTCAGCAGCAGCGAACGGCCCGTTATCAGTTCGATCGGCCGCCACTGCATGCGCTGCGGGCGTTCCTGCGCACCCCCGAACCGGGCAGCGGCGAACCCGCCGTCGATCTGGTGCTCAGCTTCCACCACGCCATCCTCGACGGTTGGAGCGTGGCCACCGCGGTGCTGGAACTCTTGCGGGACTACCTGCACGATCTTGGCATCGGAGACAGCGGCGTCCCGCCCGGCACCCCCGAGACGACACTGCTGGCCGAGTACGCGCACGCCGAACAGCAGACCGCACGCAGCAGTAAGGCGCGCGAGTTCTGGCGCGCCGAACTCGCCGGCGCCGAACCGACCGCGCTGACCGCGTTGGCCGCACACCACCCGGAAACCGTCACCGTGCCCCGGGCGCGGGCGCTGGTATCGCGGCAGCTCGCCGCCCGGATACGCGCCTACGCCGAACGCCATCAGGTCCCGCAGAAGTCGATCTATCTGACCGCGCATCTGCTGTCGCTGCGGCTGTTGACGGGGCGCGACGACGTCACCACCGGGGTGATCAGCCACGGCCGCCCCGACCGGGCGGGCGCGGAAACCCTCGCAGGCCTGTTCCTGAACACGCTGCCGATGCGGCTGGACGCCACCCCGATCACCTGGGGTGACGCGCTGGCCCAGGTGATCCGCCGCGATCGCGCCGCCCACCCGCACCGGCGCTACCCGCTGCGGTCGATCATCGCCGACCACGGTGGGCCGGTATTCGAGACGGCGTTCAACTTCGTCAACTATCACCAGTTCCAGACAGTGCTCGATGTGCAGCGGGTGCGGCTGCTCGATATCGATATCCGCGAGGAAACCAACTTCCAGCTGCTGGTCACCGTCGCGACCGACCCCCGCGACGGCCGCATCTGGGTGCGGGTCGACGGCGACAGCACCGTCAGTGCGCAACAGTGCGACACCGTCGCGCTCACGATATTGCGTGTCCTCAACGCGCTGGTCACCGAGCGCGACACCGCCTTGGACCTCGGCAACCAGCGCGTACACGCCCGCGACGTGGGCAGCCTCGTCGCCGATATCGCGGCGCTGCGCCCGCACGATATCGCTCTCGCAGGCGACGAGGGTGCCTGGACCTACGACGAACTGCACACCTTCGCCGACACCATCGCCGCCCGCCTGGCCGCACACGGCGTCGTGGCCGGTGCCCGCGTCGGCGTGTTGATGCGGCGGCGACCGGAACTGGTCGCGCTGGTCCTCGCGATCGCCGGTCTCGGCGCGGCCAGCGTACCGCTGGACATCAGCTATCCGCGGGCCCGACTGAACCTGATGATCGACCGCGCCCGCCCGCAGCGCGTGGTCGCCGACGCCGATTACGCCGATATCGTCGACAACCCCGCCCTGCTGCTCGACGCCGCCGAACTCACCGCACCCGGCCCAATGGAACTGAACCAGGTAGCTGTGCCGCCGGTGTATCCGGACACCACCGCGTACGTGCTGTTCACCTCCGGCTCCACCGGTGAGCCGAAGGGCGTCGCCATGCCGCACCGCGGCCTGACCGCCCTGGTCGACTGGCAGAACCGCGCTGTCTCCGGCGTCGGCCTGGCCAGCACACTGCAACTGGCGCCGTTGAGTTTCGACGTGTCGTTCCAGGAAATCTTCACCACGCTGGCCTCCGGCGCGACGCTGCGGGTGAGCGGCCGTGATCTGCGTGCCGACGTGGAGGACCTGCTGTACACCGTCGCCGACGAGAACATCGAACGCATCTACCTGCCGTATGTGGCGTTGCAGGCGTTCGCCGAGGCCGCGGTGGTGCGGCAGGTGTTCCCGACCGAGCTGAAGGTGCTGGCGTCCTCCGGTGAGCAACTGCGCATCACCGACGAGATCCGCGCCCTGCGCGAGGCGGTGCCGGGGCTGCTGCTGGAAAACCAGTACGGTCCGACGGAAACCCATGTCGCGACCAGGTATTCGCTGACCGGCCCTGCGTCGGAGTATCCGCAGCTGCCGCCGATCGGCCGCGCCGTCGACGGTGCTGTGGTCGATGTGCTCGATACCGCGCTGCGCCCGCTGCCCGCCGGTGCGCCCGGCGAAATCTATATCAGCGGACGCACGCTGGCCAGCGGTTACCTGGCCAGCCCCGGCCTGACTGCGCAGCGTTTCGTCGCCGCTCCCGGTGGCGCGGTCCGCTACCGCACCGGCGATCTGGGGGTCCGGCTCGCTTCCGGCGCTATCGTCTGCCTGGGCCGCGGCGACAGCCAGGTCAAGATCCGTGGTTTCCGGGTGGAACCGGCCGAAGTCGAATTGAGCATCCTCGGATCGGCCGAATACTTCCCCGGCATCCTCGATGTCGCCGTGGTGGCGCACAGTTTCGGCGGTATCGATGGCGCGCTGCTGGCATTCCTGGTCGGCGACGAGGCCAGCACCGATATCGCGGCCCTGCGCACTCACCTGCGCACGGTGCTGCCCGCGCATATGGTGCCGTCGCGGTTCCACTGGCTCGACGAACTCCCGCGCACTCCCAGCGGCAAACGCGACGACCGCGCGCTGCTGGGCATTCCGCTCGACTGGGGCGAGGCCGCCGTCACCCAGCGTGAACCGGTCGACGAGATCGAACGGTCGGCGATGGAGTTGCTCGCCGAATACGCCGGGCTGCCCGCGATCGGCCCCGACGACGATTTCTACGATATGGGTGGAACTTCCATCGGCGCCATGCGCGTGGTGATGGGATTGTCCCGCCGCTGGGGTGTGGAACTGCCGATGAGCTCGTTCATCGGCTCGCCGACCGCCGCCGGGCTGGCCGCGCTGATCCGGGCGGGGGAGACTGCACCGAGTTTCGACCCGCTGGTGCCGATCAATACCGACGGTCACCGGGCGCCGCTGTTCCTGGTGCACCCGATCGGCGGCAATGTGCTCTGCTATCTGGCCGTCGCCAAATACCTCGATCCCGACCGCCCGGTGTACGGGTTGCAGGCCGCGGGCGCCGATGCGGGCAGTGTGCCGTTGACGTCGGTGGCCGATATGGCCGAGTCGTATATCGCCGCGATCCGGCGGGTGCACCCGGTGGGGCCGTATCACGTGGCGGGCTGGTCGTTCGGCGGGTATGTGGCGTTGGAGATGGCGCGGCGGCTACCCGAACACGAGGTGGCCACCGTGACCCTGCTCGACACGATGGCGTTGCGGCAGCAGTCCCGCAAAACGATTCCGGAAGAGAGACTGATCCGCTGGTTCTTCCTGGAACTGCTGTGGTACGCCCGCGGAAACGAGAGTGCCCTGGTCGATTTCGAGCCGGATGTGCACGGTTCGGCAGAACTGTTCGACGCCATGCTGGCCGAGGCGATCCGCTCCGACATCCTGCCCGAAGGCAGCCCCGCTCAGTCGATCCGCCGGTTGTACGATGTCTTCCACGCCAATTACACGGCGCTGATCGAATACGAGCTCACACCGTATGACCGCGATATCACCCTGCTGCGGGCCGCCGATGGCCTGCCGCCGGGTTTCGATATCGCACATCAGACCGTCGGCACGATGTTCGACAGCGAGAACAATGGCTGGGAACAGTACGCGGGCCGCCGCTTCCAGGTGGTCACCGTGCCCGGCGACCACCTGCACATGATGACCGAACCACATGTCGGGGAAGTGGGGATGCAGCTGGATGCGGCCGTCGCCGCGGGCGATCCGGATCTGGACCGCGAATTCAGCGAGGGGATGCTCGACGCGTGAGTTACCGGCCCGCCGCGGCCCGCAGTACTGCCGCGGTGAATTCGTCCAGTGGATAGAACAATTCGATCGCCAGCTCCGACAAGGTCACGTCGGCGGGTGCGCCGAAGGTGGCCATCGTGCTGAACATCGCGATCTCACCTGCCGGGGTACGCACCCGCACCGGAAATTGGAACGGGCCCGACCGCTCCAGACCGGTTTCGGTGTCGGTGGTCTCGGGTAGCGGGTAGGCGCTGACCTCGTCATACAGGTCCCGCAACCGGGTATCGCCGGTCGCGCTGACCTGCCGCGCCAACCGCTCCAGGAACCGTTCACGCACCTGGTGCGCGTTCACCAACCGGCCCGACAGTCCTTCCGGGTGCAGCACCAGCCGGTACACGTTCGGTTGCCCGTCCAGCAGATGGGCGTGCACACCGTCGGTGAGCACATGCATCGCCGAGTTACCGGCCACCACATTCCACATCCGGTCGACCACGACCGCCGGGTACGGCTCGTGCGTGGCCAGCATCGTTTCCCACGCCGATCGTGCGGCCGCCAGGTTCTCGTCGTCGAGACTGCTCTCCTGATACGCCGGTGCGTAGTCAGCGGCCAGCAGCACCGTATTGCGTTCCCGCAGCGGAACATCCAGTGCTTCGCACAAGCGCAACACCATCGCCCGGCTCGGTTTCGCCCGCCCCGTCTCCACATACGACAGATGCCGGGCCGATGTCCCCGCCGCCAACGCCAGATCCAGTTGGCTCAACCGTCGCCGCTGCCGCCATTCCCGCAACAACCCGCCGACGCGCGAGGAAGCCATGAATCGAGTTCCTACCACCCGGTCAGGCTAAACGGCCGTCGGTGAGCACCGCCATGACCTCGGAGGTCATTGAGCCGGTTACCCACATCCGCCACAGTGGTGCCGTCACCGACCTCGAACAAGAAGGCGAACATGACCACCGCGATACGAACATCCCGAACAAACACTGTCCTGGACTCCGAACCCCTCCGGCGCGCCCTCCGCGTGGACGGCTGGTCCACCGGCGTATTCGGTGTCGTCATGCTCGCCGGCGCGGCACCGCTGACAGAGCCCCTCGGTCTCCCCACCTCCTGGTCGATCCCGGTCGGCGTCGCCATGCTCGGCGGGGCGCTGGCATTGCTGCTCATCGCCGGCTACCCGGTCGTCTCCTTACGCCACGCGAGGGCCGTGGTCGCCGTGAACCTGACGGCCGCCGTGGCGATGGTGGCGTTGGCCTTCTCCGGCCTGATCGATCTGACCGGACTCGGCATCGTTTTCTTGCTGATCGGCGCGGTCACCGTCTCGGTGTTCGCCTTCTTCGAATATCGGGGATCGGTCCGAGCCACCGGGAAAGGACAGTAAGACCATGAACAACCGCACGGCTTCGGTCGACATCTCCCGCGCCGACGACGAAGCCGCTGTGCTGCGGCTCCTCGACGAACAAGCCTCCGCCTGGCAAGCCGGAGACGGCGCCGCCTTCGCCGCCACCTGCACCGAAGACGCCGTTTTCGTCTCTGTCATCGGCGAACATATCGTGGGCCGGACAGCTCTTGCCGCGGTCATGCAGCAAGGTTTCGACGGTTTCATGAAAGACACCCGTTGGTCGTCGCCGAAGCAGACCACTATCCGCTTCCCGGTGGCCGACACCGCCATCGTCGCCACCGACGGCCTGTGCGTCCTGCGCCCCGGCTCCGACACCTGCCGCCCCGAAGACCTCTCCATCCAGACCCGCACCGCGGTGCGCGTGGCTGGGCGATGGCTGTTCGCGTCATTTCAGAACACGCGCATAGTGTCGCCGGGCGACCTTCCGCAGGTCGAACAGTGACCCAGCCCCCGAGACCCGACACACCGGACAACGCCGCTGTCTCTCCGCCTGCGAGTCGACGATGAAGTGCTGGCCTCTATTTTGCCTCACCGTCAGGCGCCGACGAGATCCTCGGGACCCCACTGCGCAGTGAGTGGCAGCCCTTGTTCGACTCCTGCGCGGGCGACTGCCACCAGGGGAGTGTGCGTATCTACGCCAGGTACGGCAAGCACCTCTCGCGCGAGGGCGTCGTAGTCGTGGCGGTCGAACAACCGGTCTTCGAGCCATTTGACCGAGCCGAGAAAATGTACCGCCCCGGCCACGGGGGTACGGTCCGCGCCGATGATGTCGATTTCCGGTTTGTTCTGCCGGTTCCACCAGCCGCCGATCGCTTCGGTATCGGGCCAGCGGTCATCGGGGAGTAGACGTAGCAGGGATTCTCGGATGAGCGGCTCTACGGCACGTCCACACCAAGTGGTCCAGGAGCGTTCGATGTGGGCGAGGGCGAGGTCGCCACGCCCGCGTTCGGTGAGGGGGATGCCGCGCTGCAGGAACGCGAGCCAGAACCGCAGGTATGGGTCGGCGATGCGGTAGCGCTTGTTCTTGGAGTCGGGTTTGGTGGACAGCGGCAGGTCGGCGGCGATCGTGCTGAAGGTTCGTTCGCCGGATCCGATCGCTTCCAACACCGCGCGTGATCGCGAGGCCTCCGGGAACTCGCCGAGGAGCGACAGCTCACCGGCCACCAGCAGTGGTGACAACGGGTTGCTGGTCGCCTCGCGTAGGAAGTCTGTTCTGCTCATGCCCGGCTGCCACGACCGAACGATTTCGGGGAACCCGCCGGTGATCAGCATGGCGTCGACAGCAGCGGCGTCATCCAGCCCCTGTCATGCTCTGGACATCGGCCACATGCAGCGGCTGTACCGTCATCTTCGTTGCCCGTCCGAAGAATGGCCGGTCACGCGACTGCAGCGCTTCCATCACCGAGATATCGCTGCCCATCAGAATCAACAGGACCGGCTTCGCCGACAGGTGACGATCCCACACCGTCTGCAGCGCACCTTCGAACTCTGCGTCCTGCTCGACGAGCCACGGCACCTCGTCGATCACCGCGACGCTGGGGTGTCCTGTGGGAGTGCGAGAGCCAAGGCGCGGAGCGCGTGGTTCCAGTCGGAGACCTGTATACCGCTGAAGACCCGTTTCGCCCAGGCTGGAGCGTCCGATGGTTTCGATGAAGTCTTCGCGTTCGGCGACCGAATTACGCCCCTGGTTGCTTGGAAGAGGAGGTAGGGGAGCCCGGAACGGTCACAGAATTCCTGGGCGAGCCGCAACTTGCCGACGCGTCGCCGCCCGGTCACGGTTACCGCTCGGCCGCGCGTGGTGGCTTTTCCCCCGGTGACCACGTCCAGTTGCCTGTATGGCTGGGCCGAAGCGTCTCAGGCGGGGTAGGTGTGGACTTCGGTTGCCTCGAGGGCGGCCCACAGGGGGAGGCCGGGGCGTAGGCGGAGGTCGGCGACGGTGGCGGGGGTGACGTCAGCGAGGACCGGTGGGGTGCCGTCGAGGCGGACGCGGACGGTGTGGGCGTGTTGTTCGATACCGGCGACGGTGACCGGCCAGGTGTTGCGGGGGCTGCCGGTGGGGCGTTCGAGGTGGAGGCCGATCGCGGTGGGTGGGAAGGCGATGTGGACGGGGCCGGTGGCGGGTTCGGCGGTGGTGAGGGTGCCGCCGTCGGTGAGGTCGACGGTGGTGTCGTGGGCGGTGCCGCGAAAAAGGTTGAGCCCCACCAGGTTCGCGACGTAGTCGGAGCGGGGTCGGCGGGCTACCTCGGCGGGGGAACCTTGCTGGACGATGGCGCCGTTTTCGATGATGACGAGACGATCCGCGAGCACCAGAGCGTCGAGGGGGTCGTGGGTGACCAGCACCGTGTGCCCCGGGAAATCGGCGAGATGGTGGGCCAGGTCGGAACGAACCCGCAATCGGGTGCTGGCGTCGAGGGCGGACAGGGGTTCGTCCAGGAGCAATAGTTGTGGTGCGGTGGCCAGGGCGCGGGCCAGCGCCACCCGCTGGGCTTGGCCGCCGGAGAGGGCGCGCGGTTTCGCGTGGGCGTAATCGGTTACCCCCACCCGGTCGAGCCAGCGCCGGGCGGCTGCGCGGGCAGCGGCTCGGCGATGCCCGCGAGCGCGCAGGCCGAAGGCGACATTGTCGAGGGCGGTGAGGTGGGCGAACAACAGGTAATCCTGGAACACCACGCCGATCGGGCGTCGCTCCGCGGGGACGAACACGTTCGGTGGTCCGTCCCAGACCTGCCCGTCCAGCCGGATGCTCCCGTCCGTCAATGGTGTCAGCCCGGCCAGGGCGCGCAGCGCGGTCGTCTTACCCGCGCCGTTCGGGCCCAGTAAGGCCAGGACTTCGCCCGGCTCACACACCAGGTCCGCCGTGAGCCGGAAGTTGCCCCGCGTGAGGTGCAACTGCGCGGCCAGAGTCACAGCGCACCTCGTATCCAGCGTTCGCGCAGCGCGGCCAGCACCGCAACCGACACCGCGAGCAGCACCACGCTGAGCACGATCGCCGCGTCCGGGTCGGTTTCCAAAGCGAGGTATACCGCCAACGGCATGGTGGTGGTTTCCCCGGGAAAGTTGCCCGCGAACGTGATCGTCGCACCGAACTCGCCGAGGGCCCGCGCCCAGCACAGCACCGCACCGGCCACCACACCCGGCAGCACCGACGGCAGCGTCACCCGCCGGAACGTCAGCCACCGCGACGCGCCGAGGGTTGCGGCGGCTTCCTCGTATCGTGGGTCCGCGCTCCGTAACGCGCCTTCGACCGAAATCACCAGGAACGGCATAGCCACGAACGCTTCCGCGACCACCACACCGGGCGTGGTGAACGGCAACGCGACCCCGAACCAGTCGTACAGGTATTGCCCGAGCAGCCCCCGCCGCCCCAGCACCAGCAGCAACGCCACACCACCCACCACCGGCGGCAACACCAGCGGCACGGTGACCAGCGCCCGCACCAGCCCGCGCCCGGGAACATCCCCGCGGGCCAGCAGCCAGGCGAGCGGGATCCCCAGCACCAGGCACAGCACCGTCGCCAGGCTCGCGCATACCAGCGAAAGCCGCAAAGCCGCACCGATTTCCGCGCTGAACAGCCGTTCGGGCAGCTCACGCCACGGCGCTCGCAGCACCAGTCCGAGCAGCGGCACAACCAGGAACACCAGCCCGAGCAGTGCGGGCAGAACGAGGATCAGCGGCCGCCGTCCCCGCACGGCCCGCCGCCGCGTCCGCGTCACTGTCACGGTGTGTCGAATCCGGCATCGACGAAGACCGGCCGGGCTGCCGAGGAACCGGTGAAGTCGGCGAACAGCGCGGCCACAGCCGGGTTCGGTGCCTCGGCCAGCGGCGCGATCAGGTACTCGTTGGCGACGCGGCTCGATTCGGGAAAACCGATCCCCTCGACCGCGTTCCCTGCCGCGCGCACGTCGCTGCGGTACACCAGCGCGGCATCGACTTCACTGAGCGTCACCTTCGTCAGGGCGGCCTTGACATCCTGCTCGGTGGTGTCGGGTTGCGGTGTGACACCGGCAGCCTCGAAAACCTGCTGCGCGGCGGCCCCGCACGGCACCTGCTCGGCGCATATCGCGATCCTCGGTTCGGGTTTCCCGAAGTCGGCGAGCCCGGTGACACCACCCGGGTTCCCCGCCGGCACCGCGATCTCGAGCCGGTTGCGCGCGAACGTCACCGGTGTCGCTGTGACATCACCGGAGTCGACGACCTGCTGCATATTCTTCGGCGCTGCGGAGGCGAACACGTCCGCGGGTGCGCCTTGCCGGATCTGCTGAGCCAGCGTGGAACTGCCGCCGAAGCTGAACACCACCTCCACGCCCGGGTGTTCGGCTTCGAACCGTGCACCGAGTTCGGTGAACGTCTCGGTGAGCGAGGCGGCGGCGAACACCGTGATCCGCCCGCTGACCTCACCGGAGTCGCCGCTGGTGTCCACGGCCACGCACCCGGTCAGCGCCAGCGCGACGAGCACCAT
The DNA here is from genome assembly GCF_002081715.1 of Nocardia donostiensis. Taxonomy (GTDB): domain Bacteria; phylum Actinomycetota; class Actinomycetes; order Mycobacteriales; family Mycobacteriaceae; genus Nocardia; species Nocardia donostiensis. Next base: position 199,150 of record NZ_MUKP01000003.1, read on the forward strand.
CAGGGCCCGAAATACAGCCGTCACCGCTGCGGTACCTCGACCACGACATGCGTCGATTTCACCGACGCGACCGCCACACTGCCCACCTCGAGCCCCAACTCGTCCACCGATTCCCGGCTCACCAGCGACACCAGCCGGAACGGTCCCGCCTGCATCTCCACCTGCGCCATCACGGTGTCCTTCACCACCCGTGTCACGATTCCTCGCATCCGGTTGCGCGCCGACGCCGCCACTGTCGCTCCCGCCTCCGGCGCCGCCGCCATCGCCTGCGCGAACTCGGCCAGATCCCGCCCCCGCACTCCTTGCCGCCCGCTGTCCAGCCGAACCGAAGGCAGCCGCCCCTGATCCACCCACCGCCGCACGGTGTCATCACTGACCCCGAGCAGAGTAGCCGCCTCACTGATCCGCAGATTCGTCACGAACGGCAGTGTATTTCTGCAAGTGCGGGGATAGAAGGGGGTAGTGGTTTCCGAAGCACCGCGGTGGGCGTGGGGCGAACCCGCTACCGAGGCGTTGAGCGGCACTGCCGACTACAGGTGCGTGTGGAGACCTCGGCGGTGACGCGCGAGCAAGGCCCCTGGGGGAACCTGCTGGCAGTCGCTTCCCGAGGCGATCGCATCACCCGTTGTTCACCGGTCGGTGACGGCCAGTAGCAGCATCATCTCGTGCTCAGGCCGGGGGTCGTCCGCAGCGTACGGGCGCTCTCGTCCCGTGCGGACAAACCCGTTTCTGCGGTAGAGCTTTTCGGCGTGCTCGTTACCCTCGACAAACCAGAGCCGCAATTCCGGGTACCCACCGACGAGCGCCCAGGCAGCGACCGCGCGGACCAGGCGGTCGGAAACACCCGTCCCGCGCACTACCGGAGCCGTCCACATCGAGACGAGTTCGGCTTTTCCCTCGGTGACGATCCCGCCCGCCGATCCAACCGGTGCGCCGTCGCGTTCGGCGATGAACAGGGCGCGCCGCTCGGTCCACTGCCGCCACTGCTGTTCATCCCATGTCGAGGCTTCGGCGTGAGTGGCGGCGAAAGTACCCGGTGGGGAGCCGGCGAGTGCGTCGAGCCGAACCGTGCGCGCGGTTTCCCATTCGTCCTGTCCGATCTGCCGTATAGCCATACCCGCATCGTGGTCACGAAAGATGCTGAACGCAAAGGCATAACCCGCTCGGGCCGTCGGCGCATCTCGACCGGGAAACAGGTGGTTCAGGTGCAGCAGATTTTCCGACCGCATCCGCTCTGTCGCGCGACGCTAGGTGTTTCGACCGTGGCCCGCCTGCCGGTCCTGGCTGATCCAGAACACCGTGCACGCCAGCAGAGCCCACGCGGCCAGGACGAGGAACGGCAACGCATGCTGGTGACCGCGGAAGTACACGGCAGTGTGCTGGGCGTTGACCGACGCCCCCGGCGGCAGCCAGCGCCCGATCTGTGCCAGCGCCGACGGCAGCAGCGGCCATGGCACCGCACCACCGGACGACGGATTGCCGACGAGCACCATCAATCCCCAGGTCGGAATCATCGCCCACCGGGCGAAGAGCGCGTCGAACATGGTGAAGATCATGCCCGCGGTGAACATGGTCAGTGCCAAGATCAGCCACGATGTGACGACCGGGAGATCGAGGGCGCCCAACCACCAGTCGACCACGGCCACGATCACGAAACCGCCGAGCAGCGCGTAAGCGCCGGTGAAGGCGATCCGCTGGGGAGGCCCGAGTTGCTGAGCGTGTACTTTGAGCTGAATCGCCCCGACGAATCCGATGATCACCGCCGCCAGCGCGATGTAGAAGATCGCCAGCCCGCGGGGGTCGCCCGTTTGCAGTGGATTCATATCGGTGACCGTGACCGCCAGTCCGGTCTGCGCACCTGCGGATTGGGCTGCGTTCGTCAGTACCTCGGCCACCGATGATCCGGACGCTCCCGACACGTTGACGGCCACGGCATCCGGCTGTTCGATCTCCAGAATCGCGAACACCCGCTGTGCCTCCACAGCGTCTCGCGCCGCCGTCATGGTGTCGAACTGGACGATCTCGAGCGTTTCGTCCAGCGCCCTGTTCATATCGGCCAGGAAAACGGCGCCTTCGCCGCTGACCGGCCTATCCGAGTCCACCACGGCGACGGGAATTCGGTGTGGTGTGGGATTCGCCATCACGTAGGTGTAGGACCCGGCGAACAGCCCGGCGGCGATGGCCAGGATGAACACCAGGACGGTGGCAGGCAGGTACGGTGACCGCCGGAACTCGGCCCAGCGCCGTCGCGCTCGCGCCGCCCAGCCTGATCTGCCTCGGGTCCTGGCTCGTCCTCCCCGCTCGGTTGCGCCCTCGGACATGGCGCAACCTTAAGAGCAGGCAGAGGTGTTTCCTGACAGGCTCACGGGGACCGACCCGAAACGGCACCATCGGCCCGCCGACGCCCTAGGCAGTCCGCTGATGCCCGGGACGGCCTGTGTCTTCGTCAACCCGCTCCGGCGGCGAGTCCCATGGTGTTCGTCCTGAGATCAATTGCTGGTCGGGGGATTGCGGCGCGGCTGGATACGTGCATTCGGTAGGGCGGGGGCAGGTAGGCGAGCGATTTTCCCCTGATAGCCGTCGACCCGGCCGAACCGATCGGATTCGCGTTCCCATGCTGTGCGGTATTCGGCGATCTCCTCATGGCTGCGGCCGACGAAGTTCCACCACATGACGATCTCCTCGCCGAACGGGGTGCCGCCGAGCAGGAGCACGCGAGCGGTGTCGCCGGTGCGGTTGGTCAGGGACAAACAGGGGACACCTGTACCGATATAGCCGAGTTCGGCGCGGTCGAGCGCAGTGTCGAACAGCGTGACGGTGCCGGTGTCGACGAGCACCCCGTGCTCGAAATCGGTGTCGACATCGAGGTCGATCGTGGCGTGCGGGCCCAGCACGAGCTCTGCGCCGAGTAGTGGGCTGAACGTGGTCACCGGTGACGTCTGGCCGGCGAGGGTGCCGAGGAACACCCGGGCGAGCACGTCGGCGCCTGGGGCGGCCGGATGTACTTCAGGAACGTAATGCTGGAAGTCGCGGGGCGCGTCGCGGGCGGTGTCGGGCAGTGCCAGCCACAGCTGCACACCGTGCAGGATCGTCGTCTCCGGGGTGGATACCTCCGAGTGAGCGATCCCGTGCCCACCGGTCATCAGGTTCATCTCCCCGGGCCGCACCATCGCGTGCACGCCGTGACTGTCACGATGTTCGATCTCGCCGGAGAACAACCAGCTCAACGTCTGCAAACCGGTGTGCGGATGCGGGGCGACATCCATCCCACCGGTGACGGAAACATCGTCGGGTCCGTAATGGTCGATGAAACACCATGCCCCGATCAGTGAACGTTTCCGCTGCGGCAGCGTGCGGCGCACCGGCATGGCTCGCGGCCCGCCGAGCGGTACCGCACGGGATGTGATCACCTCTACCTGCGGGCGCCGGGTATCGCCGACCGGAAGATCCTCGGGACGGCACCGCAGCTCCACCGGTGCGGTTTCGGTATTGCTCATGGCTGTGGAACTTTCCGGTCGGCGGTTGCGGGAAGGATGTCTCGCAACCAATGTAGTTGCTTGCTCAATTACTTTAGAGAGTAGGTGCTGGTGTTCTCCCTGGCGATCGATGTGCGGAAGTGTTCAGGCTGCCGCCGCCTGGACGTTGATATGGGCGCGTTGCGCGGCAGCCGCAACTGCGTATCTGCTGCTCTGCGGTTACCCGGCGCGCTCGTGGACAAAACGCTTGCGAGTGCAGCTACTGAGTCGGGTATATAGTTGCGCACACAACAAAGACGGTTAGCCTGAAATACATGAACGACACGCGGTGGCTCGATGACGACGAACAGCGCCTGTGGCGCTCCTACCTCGACGCCACCCGGCTGCTGTTCCAGGAACTCGACAAACAATTGGCCCGCGACGCAGGTATCACCCTCGCCGACTACGAAATCCTCGTACTCCTGTCCGAAGCCCCCCAGCGCCGTCTCCGCATGCGCGACCTCGCCGATGCCAGCACCACCAGCCGCAGCGGCATCACCCGCGCCATCACCCGGCTGGAAACCGCAGGCTGGGTCACCCGCGTCGACTGTGAAACCGACAAGCGCGGCGCCTGGGCCGAACTCACCGACGCGGGCGCGGCGAAACTCGCCGCCGCAGGGCCCGGCCATGTCGCAGCCGTCCGCGAGAACATGTTCGACCTGCTCAGTCCGCGCGGTATCGCCGTCATGACCCACGGGTTCGGCGAAATGCGCCAGCACATGCTGGAAAACCGAGAAAAGCTCAGCCGCGCGGACCGCCTGCAACATAGATGACCTGCCCCGATACGAAGCCCGCCCCTTCGCTCACCAGGAAAGACGCCGTGTGCGCGATATCTTCCGGTTGCCCGACCCGCTGCACCGGGATCTCGGCTGCCGCGGCCTTCTTGAACTCCTCGAAGCCGACTCCCACGCGGGCAGCGGTCGCCGCCGTCATATCGGTGACGATGAATCCGGGCGCGATAGCGTTCGCGGTCACCCCGAACTTGCCGAGTTCGAACGCCAGCGTTTTGGTGAATCCCTGCATCCCGGCCTTGGCCGCCGAATAGTTGACCTGCCCGCGGTTGCCCTGCGCCGAGGTACTGGACATATTGACGATACGGCCCCACTTCTGCTCGACCATGTACTTCTGCACGGCCCTGGTCAGCAGGAAGGCGCCGCGCAGGTGCACGTTCATCACCGCGTCCCAGTCGTCGACGCTCATCTTGAACAGCAGGTTGTCCCGTAGGATCCCTGCATTGTTGACCACCACCGTCGGCGCGCCGAGTTCCTGCTCCAGCCGCTCCACAGCCGCCGCCACCGACGCCTCATCGCTCACATCCGCGCCAAGCGCCAGTGCCTGCCCACCGGCCTCGGTGATCGCCGACACCGTATCCGCGCACGCTTTCTCGTCCAGGTCGAGCACCCCGACCCGCAGCCCGTCGGCTGCCAAGCGTGTGGCGATCGCCGCCCCGATCCCCCGCGCGGCCCCGGAAACTACTGCGATCCTCTCGGCCATTCGACGTCCTCTCTCCTTCGGTCGTGCCTCAGCTCATTCAACAGCCTCATCGGCAACGGCGCGAGCGGCCCCCGGCAGCTCCCCGGGCGCCCGCAGCAGTGCGACGCCATACCTCACGAGCCACGCCACCCACAGCAGCCACCCGATCAGGCCGAGTAGCCCCAGCGGTCCCGGCTCGGCCATGACCAGCGGAGTCAGTGATGCCGAACTGTCAGCACAACCCGGCGAGCTTGTAGAGGACAAGCGAACCGGCCACCGCAACGTTCAGACTGTGCCCGGTCCCCACCATCGGGATCTCCACGGCCACATCCACGCGCTCCATCCCCTCCGGCGGTATCCCGTCGGATTCGTGCCCGAGCACCACGATGGTCCGCCGCCGCGCGACAGGCAGGTCGGCGAGCCGGATGGATTCGTCGGTGAGTTCGACGCCGACCACAACGGACCCACCGGATCGCTGCCGGTCCAGCCACCGATCGACTCGCCCCTCGACCCAGTGCACACATTGCCGGTGCCGCAAGGTGTTTCCTTGCGCCAACGCATCGGGCACCCATGGGCGCCGAGGCACCGCCATACACGCGCCGACAGCGTCGCACGTGCGCAGCAGGGTCCCGAGATTGGCGGTGTGCTTCGGCCAGAGCGGAGCGACGATCAGATGATTCCAGCAGCCGTGCGCACGGGGACGGCGCTGTCTGCGCAGCTCGGGGCGGGTACGCACCCGCGCGCCGCTCATCGGGGTCCGGGAAGACCCTTCCCATGGGGTTCGATTGTCATCACGAGGATGCTTCGCGGCGCATCCGGGCCATCGTCGCGGCCTGCCACCGGTAAGGGCCAGCCTCTGCTGCCACAGGATACCGGCCCGTTGTCCGTTGTGTCAGGGTCGCAGGATCGAGGTGAGGAATTCGGTCTGGTCGCGCACCGCCTGCTCGAACATGTCGTCGAAGTACAGGTCGAAATGCCCGGCCGGATAACGTTTCACCGTGGCGTGCTTGGTGTGCTTCGCCGCCTTCAACGCCCGTTTCACCGGTGCGATCGAATCGTTGTCGGCCAGCGCGTACATCACCGGCATCTTCAACTGTTTGGCATGCTTGCCCGGCGAATCGAACAGCGCCGAGAAAGCCACCCGCGCAGCAACTTTCGGTAGATAACTTTCGCTCTCCTCGGACAACCTGCCGAAACCCTCCGGCACATCCGGTGCGCTCATCAACGCCGCTGCCCGTTTCCGTCCCGCCAATCGCACCGGAACCGGTTTGCGCCGAATCGGCCCGAGCAGCATATCGGTGGCGGCGATGGTGGCCACCTTCGTCAAGCTGACCGGCCCCTTCGCCAGCGCCGAGGAGAACCCGCTGATGAACGGAACCTGCGCGACAACGGCGGCGATATAACTGTCGTCCGGCGCCACCGACAGCACATGCCCGCCGCCGAACGAGGTGCCCCACAACGCGATCCGCGTCGCATCGAACCCTTTGACGGTGCGCGCATAGGCGATCGCGGCGTGCCAGTCCTCCCGCTGCCGGGCGATATGCACCATCTGCCGCGGTTCACCGTCACTGGCGCCGAAATGCCGGTAGTCGAAAACCAGCACCCCCATCCCCGCGGCCGTGAACCGCCGCGCATACCGATCCAAACCCATTTCTCTGTTGGCCCCCAGGCCGTGTCCCATCACCACGAGCGGGCGGGGTTTGGGCACGCCGTCCGGGCGGTACAACCAGGCGGCGCACTGCTGGCCTCCCGACGGGAAGCTGACCTCGACACGTTCCATGATCGTTTACCGTACCGAGTATCGTGGGCAGGCGGACGAGTCGGCCGGGCGGCCGCGGCGACGGGAACGGGCACCAACAGGTGCCGCGCCCGGTGCCGAGGAAAGTCCGGACTCCACAGAGCAGGGCGGTTGCTAACGGCAACCCGGGGCGACCCGCGGGACAGTGCCACAGAAAACAAACCGCCCACGGCCTCACGGTCGTGCGGTAAGGGTGAAACGGTGCGGTAAGAGCGCACCAGCGCCCCGGGTGACCGGGGCGGCTCGGTAAACCCCGCCCGGAGCAAGGTCGAAGGCCGCACCCTGTGGTGCGGCTGCGCAGGTGTTCGAGGGCTGCTCGCCCGAGCCTGCGGGTGGACCGCTCGAGGTACCCGGCGACGGTGTGCCCAGATGGATGGCCGCCACCCGGTGCGAACCGGGGACAGGATCCGGCTTACAGGCCGACTCGTCCACCTTTCTCTCCAGGCCGTGTGCTTGGGTGTGCCAGTCCACTGCGCTTTCGTCCACCCGGATAGCATCAGAGCCCACCCATCTCGGTGTGATCGACGGCCCAGCAGGGGTGAGTACGAGTTGCGTAACGAGGACCCAGGGAAACTGATGGAGGTGCTGACGCGCCTCGTCGACTCGACACATGAAGTGACGACGCTCCTCTCGCGGCACATTCACGGTGTGAGCCGAAATCTGGACGGCGTCGCAACCGTGGCTCCAGGCGCCGATGGTGACCTGGCATCCACCATTACCGCGAGCAAGCCGATGACGTCACGACGCCGGCCGAAAGATCCTTTCGAAGCAGCGTTTCGCCGCGACATAGATGTCTCCACCCACGGGCTGGGCCAGCCCGCACTGTGGCGTACCGATGTCAACGTGCTCTACCGCCACGACAACCGGCCCCCGGAAGTGATTTTCGCGGAAGGCTTCCAAGTACGGAATTCGGACTCTCACCTCGGTGAGCACGAGGCAGGCACGCCCTCAGGGTTCGTCAGCACAACGCGCGCAGAGATTATCGGCAAGGGAACTTCGTTCCGAAGGCGATACATATACAGCATTGATGCTCCGGGTGGGATCGATCTCGGGGAAATGGCCGCCCAGCGGTTCTATTCGCAACAATGGACTACGCAGCAGAAAGAGGTTGCCTTCCCGGGCGGCATACGACCCGAATTCATCGTCGGCGCGCGTCTGCGGGAGCCGCGGCCAGGGGAACCGGCAGGATTTATCGAAAATCCGAACTATCGGCCGCGTCCTTCGCAGTGAGCGCTGGACTTCGGTCAAGACCGTGAACTCGGTCGGCCACCCATACGGTAGGCATCCACAATCTACTCTTGACGACGCTCTGCCATGGCAGCTCGTGGAAGAGCCCGTGCGGCACCTCATTTGCTGGTGTGGCTGCGCAGGTGTGCGGGCTGCTCGGGCCCGGCCCGCGGGTGGACCGCTCGAAGCAACCGGCAACTGCGTGCCCAGAGGGATGACCGCCCGGTGCGAACCGGGACAGAACCCGGCTTACCGGCCGACTCGTCCGCCCGAAACCGGCTCCGGGAATGTTTCCCGTTTTCTCTGATATCCGTGACACTCCGGATCTACGCTGATGCGGCAATCTGCTGGGGGTCTTGAACATTACGCGGTGATCTGGGAGCACACGGTCGTCAACGCCCCGCGCGGGAGAGCCGAGGACATCCGCTGCGGCGGAACAACCAAAGGGGGAGTGTTGGTGGTGGACAACTGTGACGGGCTGGGGCGGCTGCCGACCGGGCAGGAACTGTGGCGGGCGTTCTCCGCAGCGTCCGGGCCGGACCGGGACGCGGCCGGGTTCGGCAGCATGCTGCTCGCCGCTGCCGCGGGCCTGGTGGATGCCCACCGGCGCTTCGCGGCCGCGCACCTGGACACCGGAGACCGGGAGTTGCTGAACGCCTGCAAAGACCTGGAGAGCCATATGACCACCATCGATCGCCACGCGCGCGACGTGCTCAGCGCTCGGCCCGTGCACAGTGCCGCCGTGACCCATCCGGAAAACGCAGGCTCGATCTTCAGCCATTTGGCCTGGCTGTACACCAGGTCGTTCTCCGCTCAAGGGTATCCACTCGGCGGACTGCGCTGCCCGGAAAGATCTCAGCTCGCCGCCGGGATCCGCAAATATGGCGCGCTGGTGGTGGAGTTGGAGGCAGGAAGGCGGCGGTTGCCCGTCATGGACGGATGATCACCGTCGACACCACGCGTTCGGCGGGTAGATACCGTCTGAGCCGACGGGCGTCTGTGCGCCGTCTATTTCTACGAGAAACCGGAGCACCCTCGGTATGCAGTATTCACTGCATACCGAGGGTTGCCGTCGGACGATCACACATCCAGGTCCTCTTCGATGCCCTTGAGGCGATGCCGGGCCAGCGCGAGATTCGCCCGGTTCCGGTCCAGGGCGAGGTAGAGGAACAGACCCTTGGATTTACGGCCGGTCATCGGCCGGATGAGGTGGTACTGTCCGGACAGGGTGATGAGGATGTCCTCGATGTTTTCCTGAATACCGAGCTGGTCGATGGTGCGCATTTTGGCGCGCACCACCTCGGTGTTGCCTGCGGCGGCGACCTGGAGGTCCAGCGCATTGGAACTGCTGAGTGCCCCGAGCGCCATACCGCTGTTGTAGTCGACAACGGCGGCACCGACGGCGCCGTCGATCGACATCATGTCCTTCAGCGCCAGATCCATATCGGACATATCGCTTTCCTTTCGGTTGGGGTTGTTACCAGCTAGCTGTTTCTGCGGTCGTTCGCCGATTCAGCCAGATAGTGAGCTATTGCGCGGGCGGCTGGGCGTGACTCCAGATGCAGGCGTCCGACATTCACCTCGGGGGCCGCGAGCACGGTCAGCGATGCCCAGCCCGCCGCATACACCACCACATAGCCGTCGGTGCCGTGCACCACGACATCGTTGAATCCGCCGCCGTGCGCTGTGGTGGCCAGCCGGTGTGACAGCGACAGCTGCGAGGCAGCGAGCGCAGCCATTCCGGAGGGCTCGATATGCGCGGGTAGATCATGGGCGACGAGCAGACCGTCGCTGGAAGCCACCAGTGAGCCGGTCAGTCCGGGGACACGCTCGCGCAGTGCCCGCAACTGGTTCAGTACCGCCGCATTCGGATCGGGTCCGGGCATCGTCACCTTCGTCCACTTTCCCATCAGTTCGCCGAGCAGTTTCTTGCGCTCTGTCACGCGAGCTCCTCCAATGCCGCTCGTACGCGGACGAGCAGGTCGTGGTCGACCGGCTCCCACTGGTCCGGGGCGGGGATGGCTACGGCAGGCCGTCGGCGGCGATGCAGCAGCGGTGCGTCCGGGGCGCCGGTGCGGGCGGCTGCCGATCCAGCTGTCGTAGCGGGTGGTTCGATCAGCCCGGCCGCGGTCAGGTCCCGGACCGCTTCCAGACAGCCGTAGGCGGTGCGGCCGAGATCACGCGCGATCTCGGTGATGCTGCGCCGGGAATCGGCGGCGGCCAGCACCTCGGCGTGGCCGCCGGTGAGCACTACCCGGCGGCGCCGGACGCGGCGGACCGGTACCACGGGGACACGGCTGACCAGTTCCGCAGGCCAGGGTCCCGATTCCGGTTCTCCGCGCCGGGCGCATTCGCGGATGAGGGCGCTGGGTGTGACTCGGCAGACCGCGGCGAGCCAATGCGCGGGCCCGGGCTGGAATTCGGGAACGTCGGCCGCCGACAGCAGGAAGTAGGCGGCGTCGAACACCGACAGCAACGCCAAAGCTTCCAACTGCGGGCGTTCCAGCATCCTCCCGGTTTCCCCCGCCACGGCCCGCTGCCATTCCTCGCTGGTCGCCACACCCGCCTCGACGGCGAGCCGGTCCAACCCGGGTGTGCGGCGGCAGTCGGCGGCCGCGATCGCGCCGTCGGCCAGATGGAAGGCGCCGTCGCGGGTGCGTAGTACTCCGGTGCTTCTTTCCGCTGCGAGGCGTTGTAGTTCTTGTGCGATATCAGGCGCCATAGTCGTCCCTGGCGAATTCGCCGAGAATTCCCCGAATCTGGAAACGCGCCATTGCCAAGTTTCCGGATTCGTCGTCGAACAGAACGTGTACGAACAGCCGTCCGTCGAAGTCGCCGTTCACCAGATGAAGCAGATGATATCCGTGGGTTCCGGAGATGATGATCTCGTTCACATCATCGTCATCCGGCCCGGTCGCCAGCGCCGGGCAATTCAGCACCGCCCGCACCACATCTGTAGTGGTCGCGGCGTCTTCGTGCTGGTCGACCGTATCGTGCCGACCTGCCGCCGCAATGGCCAAACCGCTCGCACTGTCCACCAACGTCACACTGCGCGCCCCTGGAATGCCCATGATGCGTTCCAGGCAGTCGTCGATACCGATCACCGTGCCACCGCTTGTCCATTGCCTGTTTCGGAAACGCCGACGCTAACACAGCCGAATAAATACGCACCCGTAACTTCGGGCTGTCGATGAGTGTGAAGAAACCTGAAAAAGCAAATCGGACGGGTATTACCATTCGGTAATTTTCCCCGCTCATGCGGTTTTCCGTCTTGGATGCACGGTGTCGCCGGTGTGGTGTTGTGGGCCCGTATCCGGCTTGATCGCCGATTTTCGAGAGTTGCCGAGTTGCGGTGCTGTAGAAGCGTTTACCCATGTAGAGAGGCCTCAAACCTGGCGGGTGCGCGGATGTGGCAACTATCCGGCAAGCAGGGTCGGCAAGAGTGCTCCGGCCGATGAAGGCTGCCGATTCCGGCGAGTGGGCAGGTGTCGTCCGGCGGCTTCTGTGTCGTCGCATCCCGGAGGTGTCCGGGCTTTGTTCGTGCTCTTTCCGGCAATCAGAAAAGGAAGAATGTCACATTTGTGCCAGTAACCTGCCTGCGTCCTACCTGTCTGTTCGGCACTCGTGAAGGCACTCGCCGGTTCGGTGTCACACCGATCGCGTGGGCGCGGATGGGGACGGTGCGGGTTCTTCTGCCGGGCTTCTCTCGGCTTGCACGCTGATGTCGTCCGCGAGTGCTTCGAGACGCCCGTTCTCGATCCCGTCGAGTGCGGCGGCAACGACAGCGGCGAGGACGCCTCCGTCGAGCGTGGCTGAACGGGACCCGTATTTCCGGTCTTCGAGCAGTGGTTGCACCCGGTATTGATCTGGTCGAGGTATTTCCATTCGGGGTGCACGCCGACGCCTCGTTGCCTACGCTAACTGTTCGCTGGATACGGAAGTTGTTGCGCGCGAAGAGGAAGCGGAGTCGAAGATGACCGAACGCCATGCGTTGTTGATCGGTACCTTGCCGGGCGAGACCGCCGACGAAGCGATGCGGTCCGCTGTCGGGCGGGTCGGCCCCCATCTACGTTTTCTACCCGACGGCGAAACCGGCGAACGCAGGTCCTGGATCGTCGGATTGATCATGAGTTTGGAAAACCATCCCGACCTGGAGATCAGCAAGGACGGCGACTTCTCCGACTACCGGCATCAGCGCAATTACCGAGTGCGTAAAGGCCATCAGTTGACGAGCGACAACCTGGATCTGGGATACGCGAGCTGGTATCGGACCAATCGGGAGATCTTCGACAAGCTGGTCGCGGACACACCGGAACTCGACGGGGTGTCGTTCCAGGTGGGTATTCCGAGCGATCTCGACCTCGCCATGTTCGCACTGGGTCCGATGGGAGGTTTGCGAAATCGGAAAGTGTTCCAGGAAGCAACGATTCGCGATATCACCGCTATTCGGGACGAATCGGGCGATGATGTGCTGTTCCAGATCGAGGTGCCCGTCGAAACAATGCTGGTTGCCCTGGCCGGGCCGTTCGGTCGTTTCGTCGCTCCGCGGGTGGCGGCGAGCATCGGCCGGACGGTAGCCCGTGCGCCAGAGGGGACACGTTTCGGGGTCCACTTGTGCATGGGCGATCTCGGCCACAAGGCATTGACGCGGTTGCGGTCGTTGAAACCATTCGTGACGTTGGCGAACACGCTGTCGCAGTCGTGGCCGGCGGGACGGCCGCTGGAGTATGTGCATATGCCGCTGGCGGCGGGCGAAGAACCGGCCACTCTGGAGGAGAGCTTCTACCGTCCGCTGGCGGGCTTGCGGTTGCCCGCCGACGTCCACTTCGTCGCCGGTTTCCTGCACGAGCAGCGCGGCATCGACGAACAGCGCCGCATCCTCGCCGCGATCGAAACGGCGGTGGGCCACCCGGTCGATGTCGCCGCCGCGTGCGGACTCGGCCGACGCAGCCCGGAGGCCGCGTTCGCGACGATGGATCAGGCCAAGGCTCTGTGCGAGGCGAACTGACCTCTCACTATATCGAGTGGTCCTGGCTAGACCACCGCTGCGGGCGCATGCGGATGAGGAGCGAGCCCGAGTCGAGGCTCTGCTCGACGAAGGCCGTTCCCTCGTGTTCGCCGAGATAGCGGACGGCGACGGCTCGGCCCGCACCGGAATTTCAGCAGAGCACTTCGATCATCTGGTAAATGGCGCGCGCTTCCTCGGGTGTGGCTGCGGCTTCTCCGGACGCTGTGCGGGCGATGAGATCGCCGACTATTTTGTTTTCCGGTTTACGCTCGCGGATATCGGTACAGGTGTCGGTGAAGACGTCGCGGATATCGGTGTCGGATCGGTCTGCGGCGAGGGCGGGGAAC
>NZ_MUKP01000030.1 GCF_002081715.1 Nocardia donostiensis
ATGCACCCATAGCGGCTCTGGAACGGTCCATCCGGGTAGCCGATGGCGTGATCGCGGTCATGAACGCTGCCGTGCAGAGCGCCCCGCGGCTCGAGACGATACTGCGAGTTGCCGATGACCATCAGGTCGCACGGCTGTGTCTGGTGACCGGACTCGATCATCCCGCCGCCGACTTCGACCGCTGTGTCCGTACGATCGCAGACATGCACGGGGCGGTGCCGTTGGCGCTGCAGATTCCGCACGGCATCGGCACCGAATTCGAAGGTGTCGTCGATCTGGTCCCGATGTGGGCGCTCGAACCGATAGCCGTCGAATTTTACGGGAGCCATTGGCAAGTCGCCGAGGAGTGGTACCGCAACCTCGTCGATACGGTGATGGAACAGGACACCACAGATCCGAACGACATCCGCAGTCTGCGAGAGATCCCACCCGAACAGTTACATGATCGCGTCCGCTGCCTCACACATATCGGCGACGCTGCGCCCGTCCTGTGCGATGCGACCCCATGGAGTCACATCGCCCCGCTCCTGGACGCCATCGTCCGGTATCTGCCGTCTCCCATGCATGTCTGTCAACCAGAACACGCCCTCGACTATTGACAGACGCCGTCATGGACGGATGACACGAGCAGCGCTCACCCTAGGCATTGCGGTGTGCGCAGCGCCAGGATCACCCGCAGCATCCCCTCACCCAAACAGAGCACCGTCGGATCACCGGTCGCACAGCCCGGTGCGCACCCGTCAAGCGAAACCCCGCCACACTGATCCGAACACTCGCCCCTTCCGCTGGCTCGACGGGGATGGTTGGCGGCCATCCAGCGTGAGTAAAGAACTGTCGTCTGCCGCTTTCTTCGATCTTGGGGGATAAGTGTCCGAAGCTGCTCGTCCACTGGAAAACGCAATCGCCGCACCCACGTTCGTGTTCATACACGGTCTGTCCAGCAACAGCTTCTACTGGACGCCCGTAGTCCGCGAACTGGCCGCCATCCTCGGCCGCCTCACCTGACCTCGCCCTCACCCACTCTCACCGGCCTACCCCACCGGCCGGGCAGACACCGCTTCGCTCACCGTCAGCTCACTGTGCGGCGTGCCGTGCCGCGACCCGGGCCCATACCGTCGGGTCAGCGCGCGGACCGCCCGGGGATGACGCGCCGTAGCGCTCGATCTCGGCCGCGAGATCCAGCGGCGCGGTCAGCGACGCGCCCGGTCGCAGCGCCTCTTCGACGTGCTCGTCGGGCACCAGCCAGCACACTTCGAACTCGATCCCGTCCGGGTCGCGGCCGTACAACGCCTTGGTCGAGCCGTGGTCGCCCGCACCGGTCAGTGCCCCCGCATCGGACAGGCGCTTCCACACTGCGGAAAGCTCGGCCAGCGTCTCGACCTCCCACGCCACGTGATACAGCCCGATCGACCCGGGAGCCGGAATCGCGGCTCCGCGGGACTCGAACAATCCCAGATCGTGGTCGTTGGCCGATCCCGCATGCCGCAGGAACGCACCCCCGGGGAATGCGCCGGGAAGGCGCTGGAACCCGAGCACCTTTTCGTAGAAGGCAAGACTGCGCGACAGGTCCGACACGTACAGGACGACGTGGTTGATTCCCCGCATGCTCCGGGTAGCCTCCTCGACCGATGGTTTCGTCCACTCAGCCGCGGCGGTGAGTGGAATCCGTTGCTCTCCATCATCCTCGGCCGCGCGATCGATGTCCCCATGCTTCCCGGAGAGCGGAACGAGTGCCACTGTTTCCGGCCCGGCGTCGCATCGGGTACCACCGATCACCACCGGCACCGAACACCGCTCGCTCGAGTACATGCTCGACCGCAAGGGTGCGGCCCTACGGATAGCGAAATGACTGGCGCTTGTGCCGAAAGCGCGAGCACGGCCCGCCCCGGGGCACACCTGATGGGTAGCCGATGGTGCGCTCCCGCTGACCAGGAAGACCAGGGATGGTGGCGTACCGGATGTATCTACGGCGTGAGTGGCATCACTGCCGTGACCATGGTCGGACGCGTCGCGGGCGGGAGCGGCTGAGTCCCTCCCCCTGCAATAGCGGCACCACTGCATCGGCTACCTCTTCGGCCCAGCGTGTAACCCGAAGCCTGTCGGGTAACGCGCACCTAGTCCGTATCGACGAAAGGGGTATGCCGTGCCCGTCTCCACCCCATTGCGACCGTTGACCAACACGCTCGAGCAAGCCAGGAAACTGGATGCGCCAGCACAGACTGTCGCCAAGACGGTACGCCAACTCCTCTCGAACCACACCCTGAAAGACACCATCAGTGGCACATCGGTGGGCCACCCCGTGCATCCACCCCTGACGGACCTGGTGATCGGCCCCCTACTGGCGACATCGCTGCTCGATGTTCTCGCCACACGCACCGGGGACCGTGCGGCACAACTGCTGATAACCGTCGGCATCGCCGCAGGCACCCCCACCGCGCTTACCGGGATCAGTGACTGGGCCGATACCGAACTGTCCGACGAGAAAGTACGCCGACTCGGGCTGGTCCACGCTGTGGCGAACGCCTCCGCACTGCTGATCTACGCTGCGTCGCTCACCGCCCGCCGACGCGGCAAGCGAACCCGCGGAAAACTGCTTGCACTGACCGGAGCCACGCTGCTGGGCGGCAGCGGTTACCTCGGCGGCCACATGTCGTACGTGCGCGGCGTGGGCGTGAACCAGACCGCATTCGACCCCGGGCCCGAGGAGTGGACGCCGGTGGTTGACGCCACTGAACTGCGTGACCGGCAACCGTACCCGGGCGAAGCCGCGGACACCCCGGTCCTGCTGGTGCGCGACGGCAGCGACATCTACGCCATCCACAACCGTTGCGGACACCGTGGCTGTCTACTCAGCAATGGTGAACTACAGGGACACGTCGTCACATGCGCGTGTCATGGCTCGCAATTCG
The DNA here is from genome assembly GCF_002081715.1 of Nocardia donostiensis. Classification (GTDB taxonomy): domain Bacteria; phylum Actinomycetota; class Actinomycetes; order Mycobacteriales; family Mycobacteriaceae; genus Nocardia; species Nocardia donostiensis. The sequence goes on from NZ_MUKP01000030.1 coordinate 2,910, forward strand.
ATATCCGCGACGGCACCCTCCTGCGAGGACCCGCCACAACAAGCCAGCCCGCATTCGACACCCGCGAGAGCGACAGACGCGTCGAGATCCGTCGATCCCCACAGGCTGGCGCAACCCGGTGACGCCGACAGATATCCCCACTCTCGGCATGGGGCTGACTCGAATACCGCTGCGGACGAGTGGGCGCGTGGCATCTTCGCCGATCCGCCCGCCCAGGGCTCAACCGAGCAGGACTGACACAGCAGCGTCCGATACAGCGACCCAACCTGCTGGCCTGCAGTGGCCGATCAAGGCGGCCGGTCTCTGTTCGCGAACGAGCTGTGCCACAGCTACCCGATAACCCTTCACTGTCTGCTGGTGGAACAGGTGCGCACAGCGGTCGTCAGGTAGTTCTCCGGCCTGCTGTGATCACAAGGAGGTGAAGTCCGGCTTCCGACGCTGGGCAAAAGCATCGAGAGCCTCCGCGTGCGCTGGACCGCGCATCGTGAGGACCTCGTATGCCAGCGAGGCGTCGAGAATCGAATGCGCGAGTTGCTTCAGGCCGATATTCACCGACACTTTGGTCCACCGGATGGCTTCCTGCGCTCCCGAAGCAAGGCGCCGCGCCATCTCGGCTACTACCGTATCCAACTCTTGTGCAGGCACTGCGTAATTGATGAGCCCTATATCGGCGGCACGAGTAGCCGAGAGCTGGTCTCCGGTGAACAGAAACTCCTTGGCTCGTGCATATCCGACGAGTTGCGGCCAGATGATTGCACCTCCATCACCGGCCACGACGCCCGCCGAGACATGCGGATCCCCGATTCGGGCATCGTCTGCCATGTAGATCATGTCGCAGAACAGGGCCAAGGTCGCGCCGAGACCGATGGCATGTCCATTGACCTTGGCGATGATCGGCTTCTCGAGGTCGAGAAGGGAGGTAATGATCCGTTTGGCGTCTTGTACGCCGAGGTAGTAGCCGCTACGGCCCTTCTCCTGGGCATCCTCGGCAAACGCTTGCACATCACCACCGGCACAGAAGGCACGCCCTGCCCCGGTCAGGATCACGACAGAGGTCTCGTCGTCCACTGCAACATCAGCGAAGATTCGGCTCAGTTCCTCGTGCAGGTCGTGGTTGACAGCATTGAGTCGATCCGGGCGGTTCAATGTCAGTGTCAGCACAGAACCGTCGCGGGTGGCGAGGATATTGTTGTACGTGCTGTAGTCGATGACGGCCATGGTCTTTCCTTCCGTAGAGAGCTGAGGGCATCGAAATCGACGCCGACCCGATCGGGGTGTGTTGTTCACCCGCCACCAGGCACGGTGTCGGCGATCTTTCCGACTTCGGGGGTCAACGGCTGAGGATCGTCACCGTCGCTACGGCGGCGTCCGGCCCCATATAGCCCCCCGCGTTCTCGGCGAGCGCGACCCGCGGCTCACCGACCTGCCGAGCCCCGGCGCGGCCACGCAACTGGTCCACCAGCTCGACGACTTGGCCGAGACCGGTGGCCCCGAGCGGATGTCCCTTACTCTGCAAACCTCCACTCGGGTTGACCGGCAGCTCGCCGCCGATTCGCGTTGCTCCCGCACGCAGCTTCGTCAATGCCTCGCCGGGGCCGCACAGACCGAGTTCCTCGAGCACAATCAGCTCCGCCGGTGCCGCGGCATCGTGGCATTCGACGACATCGACATCCTCGGGCCCGATCCCAGCCTGTTCGAACGCGCGCGCCGCGGCCGTCGGCACCAACTCACCGAGCACTCCCCTACGTCCACCTGTGACCACCGTGCCGCGCAGGTATACACCGTCGGCCTCCCAACGGCGGGCCAACTCCGGGGCAGCGACGAGTACGGCGGCGGCGCCGTCGCTCATCGGCGCGCACATCGGGACTGTGAGCGGACCACTGACGCAGCGGGCCGACAGTACCTCGTCGATCGTGAGCGGCTTGCCGTATTGAGCCTTCGGATTGCGTGAGCCGTGCTCACTGTTCTTGACCGTGATCCGGGCGAAATCCTCCTGCGTCGCCCCGGTCCGTTCCATATAGCGTTTCGCCGCACCTGCGTAGAAGTCCATGAACACTGAACCGGTGCCGCTGGAACCGAGTTCGGCGAGCACTTCCGGAAGATGTTCCTGGTCGAGAACAGACGTCAACGCCGACAGAGCGCGCGCCTTGTCTTCGATGTGCAGTTTCTCCACTCCGACCGCCAGCGCGGCATCTACTTGCCCGGAAGCAACAGACAACCATGCCTGGTGCAGCGCAGTCGAACCAGAAGCGCAGGCGTTCTCCACGTTGACCAGCGGAATTCCGGCCACCCCTGTGCGCGCCAACGCATTCTGCCCCCGCGCCGACTCCTGCCCCTGAAGCAGGCCGGACAGCACGTTGGCGTAGTAGATCATCCCCAATTCGGCCGGTACCTCACTACCGAGGCCGGCATCTGCCAGAGCCGACTCGACGGCCTCGGCGGCCAGACCGGACACGGTTCTGGCAGGTTGCTTACCAAAGGCGGTCATACCGCACCCGACCACGACGACGTCCCGCACGGCGCTTCCCTTCGTTCGATGTCACGATCACTTCAATTCTAACTTACCAGGCAATATATTTTGCCTCCACCGATGCGGTGTTACCAGAAGCACAGCATGTTGCGCAGTGAGCCGCCAATAGTGAGATAAGCTGGCATAATAAGGAGGTTGAAATGGCAAGGAAGCGCGCGACGAGCGTGCAACAACTGGTCGATGCAGCGGCGCGGGTATTCGAACGTAAAGGTTTTGTCGAAGCCACGATCAGTGATATCGCCGCTGAGGCCGGTGTCAGCAAACCCACCGTCTACCAGTACGTCACCTCCAAGCGGTGGCTGCTCGAGACCATCGTCGAGCAGGTGATCTATCCGCTGCGGCACAATATCGACGAGATCGTCACCAGCGACCTTTCGGCGCAGGAGAAATTGATGCGCTACGTGCAGGTGCAGGTGCACTCCGCTATTCGGTATCGCACGTACTACGCCGTACTCATCGCAGACCAGCACCAGCTCTCGCCGCAGGCGCTGCGTAACTACAACTCATGGGCCCGCGAAGTGAACCAGACGGCGGCCGACCTGTTCGAGTTGTGCGCCGAGGAGGGGGTTGTGCGCGCGGACGTCGACGTGATGACGATGGTCAACTTGATCAACGGAATGATGCTATCGATTTCGCGCTGGTACGACGACAGCGGGCGGTTGAGTCCCGAAGAGCTGATAGATCAAACGATACGGCTGCTCTCCGGGTACATCCTTGTCGTTCCAGCTGATTGAGCCGCCTCGTCCGTCTCGCATTTCCGCTGATGTGCGAATGAGCACCGAGACAAGGGATAGCGGAGCGACAGCGGGACAGAGCGCTAACACTCGGAGGTCGATGTCCCGCCCGCGGCGCCGGTTCGCTCCGGCAGTCGGGCGTCCCGACCACCACGATCGACGCTCGAGAGCGATCCTGGCGATACCGAGAACGCTCGGGCAGACCGCGTCGTCATCCGCGGTCCGCCCGAGGCACTGGCGATCCGGCCTGCTATCTACTAATGAGCACCGAGTCGAGTCGCTGCGTCGAGGCGGATACATTCACCGTTGAGGTAGCGGTTCTCGACAATGCTGCGTACGAGATGGGCGAACTCGCTGGGCTGACCCAACCGACGAGGCTCGGTGATCATCCGAACCAGACCGTCGTGGACCCGGTCGGGCAACCCTTCCGACATCGGAGTCTCGAACAATCCGGGAGCGATGGCGTTCACACGGATCCCACTACCGGCTAGATCGCGAGCCACCGGCAGGGTGAAACCGATAACCCCGGCTTTGCTCGCGGCATACGCCGCTTGCCCGGTCTGCCCTTCATATGCGGCACCGGACGAGGTGTTCACCACCACGCCCCGCTCACCATTGTCGAGCTCGTTGTTCAACATGGCCGCAACGGCCATCCGCATCACGTTGAACGTGCCGCACAAGTTGACCCGGATGACCCGGTCGAAGTCCTCCAGGGAAGCGGGCCCGTTGCGCGAAACGATCTTCGCGGCAGCCAAGACACCCGCCGTGTTGACATTCAGGTGTAGCGCGCCCAGCTCTCGGACCACCTGACCGACAGCGTCTTCGATGGCGGCTGCATCGGTGACGTCCGCGGCGAGGGCGAGCCCACCGCCGAGTTCCTGGACGACTTCCTCAGCTTTGGCCTTGTCCTGGTCCAGGACCGCGACCACGGCGCCGTGACGAGTCAAGTCCGCGCAGACCGCGCGCCCCAGACCCGAGGCACCACCGGCTACGAGCGCCACTTTGTTCTTCAGATCCATCGAGCCTCCTCGCTCGTCGGCAGTTCAGCGGTCGCTGAACTGCGGGGTGCGCCGTTCCACGAATGCCCGCAACCCTTCGTCGAAGTCCCCGCCGCTTGCGACATAGCGTTCGCACTCGGCGATCTCCAGCGCGAGCGCCTGATCCAACGGCTGGTCCATTCCCTCCTCGACCACCCGTTTCATGGCGGCAAGTCCCGCCGCGCTATGGGTGGCGAGTTGTTCGGCGAGCGCTTGGACCCGCGCGGACAGTGCATCCGCAGGTACGGTCTCGTTGACCACACCGCAGTCACGCATCCGCGCGGCATCCCAGGGTTCGGCGGTGAACAGCAGATACTTGGCCCGAGTACTGCCGATCTTGCGCGGCAATCGAACCGCGCTGCCCGCGCCGGGGAACATCCCGAAACGAGCATGCCCGTCACTGAGCACAGCATCCTCGGCGGCGACCACGAGATCACAGGCGAGTATCAGTTCGAAACCGCCTGCGATCACATTGCCGTGCACCGCGGCGATCACCGGCAACGGGTGACGGGAGATCTGGGCACAGACCCCACCTACCGAATGGAGAAACTCGGACAACGCCCGCGCACCGGCGGCACCCGATCCGCGAGCCATTACTCTCTTCAGATCGGCACCGGCACAAAACGACGGACCGTTCCCGGCGAGGACCACAACGCGGGTGTCCTTGTCCTCCTCCGCCTGTCGCAGTCCATCGGCGATACCAACAACCACTTCGGGTGAGAGCGCGTTATGAGCTGCCGGCCGATTGAGTGTGATCCATGCCGCCGGACCACGGCGTTCGTACACAACCACCGGCTCGGTACCGGTGTTGAGGTCGGACACTGTGCACTCCTCACTTGTGACGATCCCGGGTCGTCAGAACCCGGAACGTCGAGATGATCAGTCCCGTGGCGCCGATCGCGGCAACCACGTGTTGGCTACCTGGCAATCAAGCCCGGCCGAGCCCGTCGGGGGCCACAAAGCAACGGTCTCGGACCTGGCGGCGCAGAATCTTGCCGAGCGGTGTTTTGGGTAACTCGTCGACGAACCGGACGGCGGTGATCTTCTTGTGCGAACCGACTCGCTCTCGGGTCCACTCGATCAACTCGTCCTCGGTCACCTCGCTGCCGGCTCGGATCACGATCGCCGCGTTCGGAGTCTCACCCCACTTCGGATGGGGCACACCGACAACGGCGACCTCCTGGACGGCGGGATGCGCAGCCAGCGCGTTTTCCAGTTCGGCGGGCCAGATATTGAACCCACCGGAGTTGATCAGGTCCTCTTTGCGGTCGGCCAGATACAGGAAGCCGTCCTCGTCCAGATAGCCCATATCTCTGGTGCGGACACCGCCGTCGGCGGTGAACCGCGCAGCGCTCGCGGCCTCATCGGCCCAGATGCCCGACATCGTGCACGGGGAATGGGCCACCACCTCCCCGATTTCGCCGGGCGGCAGCACGTTGCCGTCCTCGTCCTCGATTCGGATCCACACATTGGGGGTGGGTCGTCCGGCCGAAACGAGGCGGCGACGTTCGTCATCCGTGCCGTCCACTCGGTGATACCGAGGAGGCAGCACGCCGATCGGAAGAACCTCGCTTTGGCCGTATATCTGGTACATGATGTTGCCCCACAGCCCGAGAGCCTTCCCCAGTGTGGTCTCGGAGATGGGGGCGGCGCCGTACATGACCGCCCGCAAGCTAGAGAGGTCATACGTCTCGGCTCCGGGCCGGTCGGTGATCATCTGGATCATGGTGGGCACCACCAGGGTGCAGGTGACCTTCTCGCGTGCCACGAGGTCGAGGAACACCCCCGGGTCGAAACTCGGCATCACGATGGTGGTCGCGCCCACCGCCAGCAACGGATAAACGAACATACCGGCGGCATGGGTGAGCGGTCCGGCGGCGAGGTAGCGATCGGTCTCGTCGAGACCAGGCAGCATCATCGCATACTCGTTGCCCATACCCATGGTCGCGCCGACCGAGATCATGATTCCCTTGGGCAGTCCCGTGGTTCCGGCGGAGAACCGGATCACGTGCAGGTCGTCATCACCCAGCTGTACGACGGGTTGCACAGCAGACGCCGCCGCCAGCGCCTCCTCGTACCGGGTGACTCCCTCTGCCTCCCCGACGTCGCCGAGCACGATCACATGCCGTAGCCCGGGAATATCCGCGAGATGGCCGGCCAAACGCTCGTAGTAGTGCGCTTGGACGACGAGTGCCTTCGCGTCGGTGTGCTCGATGAGGTACTTGTGGCGCTCGGGCGCGTCGTGAGCGTGTAGCGAACAGCGAACGAAGCCACCGATCGCCGTGCCGACGATCAGCTCGAGAGACTCGAGACAGTTGTCGCCGAGCAGGGCGACCCGGTCGCCCTGCTCCAGTCCACGATCGAACAACGCATTCGCCAAACGGCTCGCCCGTTCGCCGAGTTCGGCGTAGGTGAGTCGCCGGTCACTGCAGCTGACCGCGATGTGATCACGGTAGATATGCGAAACCTTCTGTAAGAGCCGTGCAGGATCCATGGTTACTCCTGTCGCTAGCTGTTTCCGGCGACCGGAACGTCGACTCGGGTCGCTACCAAGGAGGCTGTGCCGGTTACCCCTTGGGCCGCCTCGAAGAAACCCTCGGCCAGGGCGAGCACCAACTCGGTACCGTCGGCACCTCCGAGGGCACACGAATAGAGGTTGGTTCCGCCGGGGGCAGCGATCTCGTCGGTGACTTTTCCGTCCGGCGAGACCCGCACACAGCGCCGGTTCGCCGCGTCCGCCACCCACACATGGTCCTCACGGTCGATGGTCAACCCGTCCGGCGCCAGCTCCAGCGTGGTGAGCATCTCCGCCGCGCTCGCCGTCGGCACCGGCTCTGGCCCGAACTGAGCCAGTACGCGCCTGTCGGAAAGTGTTCCGTCGGCCGCGATGGTGAAGGCGGTCAGCCGTCCGGCGAAGGTCTCGGCGACGATCAGGGTGCGTCCGTCGCCGGTGACCACGACCCCGTTGGGGAACCACAATCCCGACGCCGCCACCCGCACAGATCCGTCGGCCTCCGCGCAGAGCAGGTCGCCGGTCGCGGGTGCGGCGCCGTTGACGATGTCGAAGCCCATACTTCCCACCCAGGCACGACCGGCGGTATCCACGAACATGTCGTTGATCCAGTACTCGCACAGCTCCGAGAAGTCGGCGTGGTAGGACACCTCGCCGTCAGCGGTTCGGCGCAGCAACCGGCGATCCTTGATCGATACCACGAGCAACGAATCGTCGGGCAGCCAACCGATCCCGGAGCACAGCGCATCGACCTTCATCAGATCGGTCCGTCGTCCCTCGGGGTCGATGCTCAGGACGATGCCGCCGAAGGCATCCGCGGCATACCAGCGGCCATTGTGCCAGCGCAGCCCCTCGAAGTAATCGCCGCCGTCGACAAGGGTGTGGAATGTCCTGCTCATCCGGGTTCCTTTCGGTGTATTGCTGAGATGTCCTAGCTAGTGGAGTGCCGCGGCAGGCCGCGGCAGAGATGTCGTCCGGACGGTCTGGTAGTCCAGTTCGTCGGGCTTGCAATGCGTTCGGCGTGAAGACGGATCCTGAGCTCTCGCCGGACTGCGTCGACGACGCCGACAGGTTGTGCGCCGCAACGACCCTGCGCCATGGCGACACACCGGCAGCGGCTTCCTCGTAGCTGCTGCGGAGCAGCTTCACAGTCCGTAGGATCTGCCGATGATCTCGCGCTGGATCTCGCTGGTGCCGGCGTACACGGTGGACACCACTGCTTCCCGCAGATACCGCTCCATATCGTGCTCCTTGGTATAGCCGGCGCCTCCCATCAGCTGCATACCTTCGACCGCCAGCCGCTTGGCGGTCTCGGTGACCTTGAGCTTCACCATGGAGGCCTCCCGCGGCACCTGCCGGTGCGGATCCGCATCAAGCTTCCGGGCGAGGTCGTAGACCAGGAGCCGCGAGCACTCCAGCTCGGTGGCCAGGTCGGCGATGCGGTGCCGGATCGCCTGGAAGCTGCCGATAGGGCGCCCGAACTGATGTCGCTGGCGCACGTATTCCAGAGCGTCGTCCAAGATGCGACGTGCGTGCCCGAGGAACATCGCACCGCACATCAGGCGGTCGGTATTGAGGCAGCTCATCATCTGGTGCCAGCCCCCGCCCACCTCGCCGATGACCCGAGCGGCGGGCACCACGACATCGGTGAAGTAGACCTCGTTGACTTCATCACCGCCCAGGGTGGGGATCGGTCGCACAGTGATGCCGGGGGTGTCGGCAGGTACATCGATCATGGTGATGCCCTCGTGTTTGTCCTCGCCCCGACCGGTGCGGCAGAGCACGAAGATCCGAGAGGCCAGGTGGGCACAGGAAATCCAGGTTTTCTGGCCGTTGATGACGTAATCGTCGCCGCGGCGCTCCGCCTTGCAACGCAGGGATCCCGCATCGGAGCCGGTGTCGGGTTCGCTGATGGCAGTGGCGAGTATTTCACCGCGGCAGACCGAGGTGAGGATGTCCTGTTTCTGCTCTTCGGTGGCGAACCGTTCCACAACCGACGCGCTGACCAGGGTGACGGCCAGACCGAACAGCGGGGCCCGGCCATAGGCCATCTCTTCCACCAAGTGGCAGGCGTCGGTGGCGCTGCCGCCGCCTCCGCCGTACTCCTCCGGTAGCGCGCAGCCTACCCAGCCCAGGTCGGCGAGTTTCTGGTGCAATGGCTGACTGTGGGACAACCGTCCGCCCTCGGTCAGCGCCTCACGCTGCTCCCGGGTACCGCATTCGCGCTTGGCGAATTCCTGTAGCGCCGTCACGAACTCCTGCCGGTCGGCATTACCGACCGTCGCTGTCTGCATACTCGAATTTCTCCTGTACATGGAATGTCGGTGCTCACGTGCTCGGCACGAGAGACGAATCAGCCGCTACCGTTGTCGACCCGGTAGAGCAGCCCCGAGGTGAACGACGCCTCGTTACTGACCAGATGGACAGCGACGGCGGCGACCTCGTCGGGGGTCCCCCAGCGTCCCTGCTTGGTAGCGAGGTACTGGTCGATGTTCATGCCGAGCCCGTGCCCCAAGATCTGCGACCCCTTCTCGGCCGCGCTGGTCTGCACCAGGCCGGGGACGATGGCGTTGACCCGGACCCCGGCCTCCCGGAGCTCGGCGGCGGCGGTTCGGGTCAGGGCCTCCACACCCGCTTTGGCGGCCGAGTAGGCGGCCATCCCTGGCATCGCACGCCCGGCCGCGATCGAGGAAAAGTTGAGTATTGCCCCGCCACCGCTACGCCGCATCATCGGCGCAGCGTGTTTGATGCCGTAGAAGGCACCGTCCAAATTGACCCTGACGACCCGCTGCCACTGGTCCACATCCAGGTCGACAATCTCCGCGCCGACTCCCAAGCCGGCATTGTTGACCAGGATATCGAGCCTACCCAGTTCGGTTGTGGTGGAACGGATAGCACTGGCGACCTCGGCTTCCTTGCTGACATCGCAGCGGACGAACCGGCATCCGGCACCCAGTCGCTCTGTCAGCGCCCGCCCGGCCTTTTCCTCGATGTCCGCGAGGGTCACCAGAGCTCCCTCGGCGACAAACCGAGTAGCGATCGCTGCACCGATGCCATGAGCCGCACCGGTTACCACCGCAACCTTGCCGGCCAATCGGCCCGTCCCGGACGGAAGCGAATCGTCGTCCCCAGACCGCCTCATTGCGCCTTCCTTCTGACGATGAATGATATAAGTTTCCTCACTGGTAAGTATTAGACCCTCCGCCTTCATGAGTCAAGGGGTAAGCGAGATATCGGCAGCTGCTCCACCGCACAGCCCGCGGTTTCGCGCAGAACACGGTTTGCGGGAAGCTGTTCGAACCCTGAGTCGAGCAGAGCAAGCCTTGACCAGCCCCGGTCGACGACCACAGGGCGGACACCTCTCGACAAACGCCGCCGGAACGCGGGAACAGCGGAGCATTACTCCCCCGACCGGGGCACTCACGATGCATGGAGGGTCCCCGACCAAGGAACGACCGACACCGCCGCCCCCGACACGCCCACATGACGACGCTTACACAAGAAGACACCATCCGACCCACGATCGACCGACGAGCCCGACCCGGCCCCGATGCGGCGCCACAACAGACGTTCCAGCCTGCTGACAACTCGGAAAATTAACCGGTAGATCAATATTGATACATACCTCTACCCCAGATCGCCGGGAGATAAACTCCGGCCGCCGGTTTCGGATGAGACGATCAAGCAGAGGGCACGCTGCACACCGTGGAGACATTCGCATTCGCATCGTCGGCTACCTCGTGGCAACCCACATTGCCACGATCAGCCGGATCCACTCTCGCCCTGGTGGTTACCACGACCACGCATTCAGTCGGCGAGGGCAGCAGCCTGACGGCGATAGCCCACGGTCTCGTAGCCGACGATCACCACCAGCGGCGAAGCAGCCACGATCAGTAACGAGACCCCGATGGAGGCTCCACGACAGGAGATCGCCACTGCCCCAGCGAGAGCCCCGGCAGAACCGAGGAAAAACAGCAGCTGAACCGGATCGATGCGGACCATCAGCAGCGAATACACAACGAACAGGACGGCGATGAAAACGAGGACCGGGATCGCGGTGGCGAGAACGGCGAAGGTGGGGTCGTCGATCAGTGCCCTGTGATCGATCACGTTCGCGGCCACATGGAGACCGGCACCGGTCGCGGCGAGCGCACCGAAGATCAGGATGTGCAGATACCCCCAGGGGAAGGCCCGACCCCGGTGTCGGGCGAGTACCTCGGCCGATGGCACGGTGAAGTACACCCACCACAGCCCGAATACCAGCGCCGTCCCGGAAACCGCCACCAGCACCGCCTCGACGGTCCACCCCTGTACTTCGACAACCGCGGATATCGCGGTGATCGTGCCCAGAACCACCTCTCCCAGGGTGATGATCACCAGCAGTCCGTAGCGTTCGGCGATATGGTGCGGGTGCCACGGGGTGCCGCCGTCGCGGCGCTCGGCCAGTACCGGTCCGGCGAGTTCGATCGCCACGAGCACCGGATACACGATCCACACCGTCGACAGCGGTGGATCGACCAGCAGCACTGCCACCCAGCCGAGTTGAGCAACACTGGTCGCGGCAGCGTAGGTCAGGCAAGCGCGCCGCCGTTGCGCGTCGTGTCCAGCCGCTCGCAGCCACAGCGTGAGGTTGGCGACGCGCATCACCACATAGCCGGCCACCACGATCCGGATATCCAGGTGGTGGCCCTCGGCGATCGAATGGAACGCGACCGGTATACCGAGAGCCAGGAGCAATACACCCAGCATCACGACCATCGTCGCGACCCGGAAGAAGACGTCGTCGTTGTCATAGGCGGACGCGAACCACGAATAGTTGATCCAGGCCCAGCAGATCGCGAACACCGCGAACCCGAAGCCCGCCACTCCTGCTGCCACGCACCCCTCCGCCAGCAGATGCGCCATCTGGCTGCCCGCCTGACTGAACGCCACCACGAACGTCAGGTCGAAGAGCAACTCCAGCGGGGTCGCGGCACGATGCGCCTGACCTGGGTCACGACCAACCATCCTGGTGAATCGGTGGTGGGGTGCTGAACGATCGGCGGATCGGAACATCGTTCTCCTCCGGTACCGGTCTCACGTCGGCGGGCGCGACGGGTGTTGGTCCCGTCAGATGACACAGCGACCAACCCTGCCCTACGTCGGAGTCGAGCCGCGTGAGCGACACCGTGTCTTCTCGCCTCGGCGTTTGCCGAATGCACTCCACCACCGATTCGCCGAGCAGATCCGCCGCACGGCCCGCCTGGCGAGTAGCCGATGGTGCACTCCCGCTGACCGGAAAACCGGGGATGGTGGCATACCGGGTGCATCTACGGTGTGAGTGGCATCACCGCCGCCGGGGCCATGGTCGACGCGTCGCGCTCGATCCAGCGGTCCGGGCAGTGCGCCACGGTTCCCGGCAAAGCTACACCAGCGTTTCGTATCTGGTCGGGTGTCGGTGTTCTGCCCGTCACGACCGCCCCGGCTCGTCTACCGCGCCGACGCCCTCGCCGTCCACGATGGACTGCACCAGTGCTCCGTATCGCCGGATGAGCAATTCGGGGTCGATCGAGCCGGGATCGAGCAGGTCGAGGTGCCGCATCGCGGCAGCGAGGCCGAGCAGCTGGGCTATCACGAGCTGGCTGCGGAGCCGGTCGGCAGAGGTGTCGCCGATCCGGAGCGCGATGGCGGCGAGGTATCGAGCCTGTACATCGGCGCGGGTCTTGTCCGGGTCCGCGGATTCGCGGACGAGGATCGGGGCCATCGCCCAGGGTTCGGGCTCATCGTTGCGCCGGCGCTCCACGAGCAGCCGGACGAGCTGGAAGCCCGCCGGCTCTTCGGCCGGTGGCGGTTTCTCGGCCGCTGACGCCTCCAGCGCCGTGGCAGAAGGATCGGCGGCGGCGAAGAGTTCGGCTTTGCTACCGGTCAGTTTCATGACGAGCGCCGGGGAACAGCCTGCGGCAGCGGCGATGTCCTTGATGGTGGTCGCGGTGTAGCCGCGGCGGGCGAACAGATCCCGGGCGGCCGCGATCACGGTTTCGCGGGTCGAGAGCTCGCTCACTGTGCCCCCGTCGGCTGCAGGTTGTGTTCGAGGTCGAAATCGACCACGGGGGGCCGGGTCAGGATCGCGACCTGCCGGGTGACGGAGCGCCGGTCGGGGCCGAGCACGGTCACCAGGTAGCGGCCGCTCGGCGGCTGAGCGAGTTCGTAGGTGCCGTCCTCCGCGGTCACCGTGGCGGCCACGTGCTCCCCACTCGCCTTGACCAGGCTGACCATCGCTCCCGCACATGGCTGGCCCCCGGCGGTAACGCGGCCGTGCAGGCTGAGACGGCGGGTGAGCACCACCCGAGGCCGAACCGAACCCGCGGCGAAGTCCATCACCTGTGAGTGCGGCGCCCAGCCGTCGGCCCCGGCGATCACGAGGTAGGAGCCGGGTGCCGGTAGTACCACCGTGAACTCCCCCGCGTTGTCGGCTCGGCTCCAGTCGGCGGGTTCGCCCCTGGTGCTCAGCACAGTGATCACGGCCTGGCGGATCGGCTGCCCGGCGGCGCTGCGCACGGTGCCGGTGACGATCAGCTCGTCGGACACCTGCTCGTCGCCGGAAGACATGCCCGCGCGGGCCGAGGCGACGGCGGGTGCCTCGACGCGCGGAATGAAGACCGCGACCGCCAGGGTCGCCAGCGCCGCCACCGCCGCCATCACGAAGACGAGCCGGAAAGCGCCGAGCGACGGCAACTCCTGTCCGGCCACGTCCATGGTGACGGCGGTCAGCAATGCGGAGATGAGGCCGCTCGAGATCGACGTGCCGACCGAACGCAGCAACGTGTTCAGCCCGTTGGCCGACGCGGTCTCGGTGATCGGCACCGACCCCATGATCAGCATCGGCATCGCCGAGTAGGCGATCGCCGTCCCGATCATCACGAACATGGCACCCATCACGATCAGCGGTACCGACCCGGTCAGGAACAGCCGGGCCGTGTAGGCGACGACGAGCAGACCCGTCCCGATCAGCAGCGTGTACTTGGCGCCGATCCGTTCGATCATCCGGGCCGAGATCGGCGCGAACACGACCATCATCAGGCCGGCAGGCACCATGCACAGCCCGGACGCCAGCACGGAGAGCCCGAAGCCGTAGCCGGTCTCGGTCGTCATCGAAAGCTGCTGCGTGGTGGCCAGCAAGTTGGCGTACATGGAGATCCCGACGAGCAGTGCGGCGAGGTTGGTCAGCAGCACAGGGCGGCGCGCGGAGGTGCGGAGGTCGACCATCGGCAGGTCGACGCGTAACTCGAACGGGAACCACGCTGCGAAGGCGAACACGGCCACTGCCACCGCGGTCAGAGTGGAACTGCTCGTCCACCCCCACGAGCCCCCTTGGGAGATGACGAGCAGCAGGGCGACGAGGGCGACCGACAGCAGCACCGCTCCGCCGATATCGAAGCGTCCGGAGACACGGATCGCGGATTCGGGGACGACGGCCAGCACCGCGACGAAGAGCAGCGCCGCCGCGATCGCGGACAACCAGAAGATCGATTCCCAGCCGAAGTGCTCGTACAGCACCCCCGGCAGCGGCAGCCCCAGGGCCGAGCCGATTCCCAGGGTCGCGCTCATCATCGCGGTTGCGCTCGCCACCCGCGCCTTGGGCAATTCATCCCGCAGCATGGCGATGCCGATCGGGACCAGCGCCGAGGCGAGTCCCTGCAGACCACGGCCCACGAGCACGGCGAGGAAGTTGCCGCCGACCGCGGCGATCACCGAACCCGCCACGATCGTCCCCAGCGACACCAGCATCATCCGGCGCTTACCGAACATATCGGCCAGGCGGGACAGGATCGGGGTGGCGACCGCGGCGGTCAGCAGTGTCACGGTCACCAGCCAGGAGGCACTCGGATAGCCGATGCCGAGGATCTCGGGGAACTTGCCCAGCAGGGGAACGACGAGCGTGTGCTGCAGAGCTACGACAATGCCCGATAAGCACAGCACGATGGTGAGCAACCGATTGGGCGGTCTGGCAGGTGACTTCGCATGTGTGACCACTGCGTCTCCGATTCGCGCAGCATCCAGGGGATGAACGGACGTTTACCCCATGAGGTGAACAAACGTTCACCTCATGCACAAGCCCGGGTGTCCACCCAGCAGGAGCGTGCAGCCCGCGACACGAAATCCTGCGGGCACCGTGCCATATCGGTACTGGTCGTCAGGGGTGGGTTGCCAATCCGTCGGCGAGCGTGCTCACGAACTGGTCGATCCACGCTTCGTCGACGGCAGCGGGACCCCGGAGGACCACAGCCGCGAGCGTGGCTCCGAAGACGGTCTCCACGCATATCGAAATGTCGAGATCAGAGCGCGCCTCGCCGCGCTCGACCGCACCCGCGAACTGGGCAGCGAGGTGATCCCAGACGTTGGTGCGCAACCGTGCGGAAAGCTCCTCCTCCAGCGCCGGATCGGCCATCAGTTCGCTGATCAGACCGGGGGTGGCGCGACGCCCTGCCGGCGAGCCGACCACCTCGACACACCGCTTCACGATCGCGCGGAGCACGCTGTGCAAGCTGCCGTCCTCGGTCGGCTCAGCAGCGACATCGGCAGGGAAGACTGCTTCATGCACGAGGTGCGCCTTGGACTTCCATCGCCGACGGATGGCCGGGACCGATGTCTCTGCTCGGTCGGCGATAGCGCGGAACGTGAGGTCGGCGTAACCGACCTCCGCCACCAGAGCCCGAGTCGCGGCCAGCACCGCGTCATCGATCCGCGTGTCACGGGGGCGGCCGCTGGGGGCGGGCGCCGCGGCATCTGGCACTGTGCTTCACCTCCTCCGTAGGAACGAGTCCTTCTTCGCCGCAACCGGCCCATTATCACTGGGGCTTCGAGGAATCCGGCGATAACCCCTTGACCGTCACCACTTGTGTATTAGATTCTGTTGCGCAACGAAATGTAATGTGGATCACCTGGAGACGCCGTGATGCCCGACTTCGCGTACACCTCGATCGCCGAACTCCTCCATGCTCGAGCGGAGGATGACCACCCCGCGCTCCTCTTCGGTGACGAGCAGATGAACTGGCGCGACTTCGTCCGGGCAGCACAGGTGCGGGCTGCCGCGCTCACGGCGCTACGACGTCCTGGCCCATGGCACGTCGGGGTGCTCATGGACAACGATCCCGAGTATCTTTTGTTGATCGCGGGCGCCGCACTCTCCGGAGCCACGATCGTCGGCGTCAACCCGACCCGGCGTGGCACGGAGTTGGCAGGAGACATCACCGGAACCGATATACACACTCTGATCGTCGCCGCCGACCATCGCTCGCTGCTGGAGAATCTCGAGCTGCCGAACGTCGACATCCTCGACGTCGACGGTGACGCCTACCGCAGTGCGCTGGAGAACGCCGCTCGAGCTGCCACGAAGCTGCCCGCCCCGCCACCCGGTCCTGAACACACCCTGCTGCTGCTCTTCACTTCCGGCTCGACCGGGGCCCCCAAGGCCGTCGTCTGCTCATCTTTCCGGCTCGCCGCCATAGGTCAGCTCAACCGCCATGGCCTCGTACGGGAAGACGTCGTCTACAACGCTATGCCGTTGTTCCATGGCAATGCGCTGATGTCGGCGTGGGCGCCGATTCTCGTCGTCGGTGGCACTTATGCCATGCGACCGCGTTTCTCGGCCTCCGGGTTCCTCCCAGACGTACAGCGCTTCGGCGCCACGTTTTTCAACTACGTCGGCCGGGCGCTCTCCTATGTACTCGCCCAGCCGGAGACCCCGGAGGAGGCGACCACGCGGCTGCGACTCGGGTTCGGTACCGAGGCCTCCATCCGGGACAGGCAGGAGTTCCAGCGGCGGTTCGGCTGCCGGATCGTCGAGTCCTACGGTTCCTCCGAAGGCGTTTGCGCCATCGTTCGCGGCGCCGACACTCCTGAAGGTGCGCTCGGGCGGCCCGACGAGCACATGGGCATGGAGATCGTGGACGCCGCCGGGAAAACCTGCCCAGCCGCGGAGTTCGCCGCGAACGGTTGCCTTCTCAACGCAGCCGAGGCCATCGGCGAGATCGTCGTCCGCGGCGGCGCAGCCCGGTTCGAGGGCTACTACAACAATCCCGCGGCCACGGCGGAAAAGCTTCGCGGCGGCGACTACTGGACCGGCGACCTCGCCTACCGTGATGCAGACGGGAATTTCTGGTTCGCCGGCCGAACATCGGACTGGATTCGAGTCGACAGCGAGAACTTCGCGACCGCGCCCATCGAACGCATCCTGGCGCGCCACCCCAGTGTGACCGCTGCGGTCGTGTACGGCGTCCCGGACCCCCGCACCGGCGACCAGGTCATGGCCGCCTTGCTCTTGGCTCCCGGCCACTCCTTCGATGCCGACGAGTTCGGGGCCTTCCTCGACAGCCAGCCCGACCTGGGCCCGAAGTGGCGCCCCAGCCTGGTCCGCATCGTCGGAGATCTCCCCCAGACAGCGACAAGAAAGGTCGACAAGCAGGCGCTCCGCCGCGAGGCCTGGTTCTGCTCCGACCCCGTCTTCACCCGGAGCCACGGCGCCTACCAACCCCTGACCGATGAAGAGCGCGCCGCGCGCGAAGCGTCCTTCGCCGAGCACGGCCGACAGTCCCTCCTCCCCTGAGAACGACAACCACCGAAAGGCACCACAATGATCGAACTCAACCGCGACCACCTGGTCGACTTCATCACCGAGCGTCTGGCCACCACTGAACAGCCACGCCAGCGCACCATGCTGGAGCGGATGCGCGTGCACGCTACCGCCGAGCGTGACGGCGACCTCGAGACGCTCGTCGGCACGCTCGGGGAGACCACGAACTACCACTTCTGGGGGCTCGGAGGCGACATCGGGCCCAAGACCCGGCAAGGTGTCAGCGACTACTATCGCAACCTGGTCGAGAACAACGGCCACGTGCTCGAGTTCTTCTGTGAGCGGATGGTGGTCGATGACCAGTGCATCGTGATCGAAGGCCGGCTCACGATGATCCAGCCGGGTGCGCTCATGGTGCAGCATCCCCTGGCAGGCGACATGGCTGAGGCCGACAAGAACTACCTGGTCCGGATGCGTAATGTGATCTTCTGGTCTTTCGACGAGGATCTGATGATCGTGGGCGAGGACTCCTACACGGGCGGCCCTCTCGAGATGCGGGTTCTCGAAGACGATGAGCTGCCTGCGTACTTCGTCGCACTGACCCGATCCTGACCGACCCGGTACGACCCGTCGGTAGCCGCTGTACCAACCGAAGCGCACCTTCTTCGGCCGGCAACCTCGCCTCGGTGTCAGAAGCCGCGGAATACGCCATCTGCGTCGACACTGGTAGAGAAGTCCTCGAAGTCCAGGTTCGCCAACGACAGGTTGTTCTCTACTGCCGGCATTTCGCTGGGCACCACTCGGAAGGTCTGAAAGCCCATCACGTCTGCGTTACCCCGGCTCGTATCCACGACGAGGATCGGATGTTCGGGATCGATGATCGTTTGCTTGTCCACCAGGAACAGGTAGTAGGGCGGCGGCGCAGGGAGAAGGCTCTCCAACTTCTCCACTGTCAGAGCCTCGAAGCAAGGGTCGTCGATCGGCGTGATGCCCGCGTACGCGAGTGTCCCGCCACCGAGATCCCACGGCCGCAACGCTGCGTCCACAGTTTCGGCCCAGGCGGCGTCGTCAGCGAAATAGGTTCGGATGAACAAGGAATCGCCGTCCGGCAACATAATCGCCTTTTCCTTCCTCACCGAGACCGGTCCCGTATCCCCCGGACATCCGATCATCACGATCACAGCCAACGCAGTCACCGCCAGCCGGCCGAACCTCATGAGCGGGAAGCCTACACATCCGGAGTTCGTATCGCGGCCGTTCCCCTTCGGCAGAGCCCGCCTCCACGGCGGCCGAGGTCGATACCCGCATCGCCGCCGACCAGGTGCAGGAACTGATCACCGACGGCGTCGCAGGCGACGAATTCCGCGGTGTCCATGCCGCTTTCGCCGCGGACCTGGCTGCGACGATGACGGTGCGCATCCAGCAGGGCGGCGGGTGCGCGAGCACGGGGCTCGACGACGCCGGTGCCTACGCGAACCCGCTGCCATCCTCACCCACGGCATCAGTGCCTGAGGGCTCGCTGTTCGTGACGCCACTCGGGCAGACTGGGCAGATGGCACGTTCTGCTGCGCATCGCCCCACATCGGCCGACCTGACTGCTGCGGCAGGGAAAACCATTCCCGATGTGCTGGCGCCGGATCTGCGTGTGCTGTTCTGCGGGATCAACCCGGGGCTGTGGTCGGGAGCGACCGGCTACCATTTCTCTCGCCCCGGAAACCGCTTCTGGCCTGCACTGTTCCGGTCGGGATTCACTCCACGACTGTTCCGCCCCGACGAGCAGGAGGAACTGCTCACGCTCGGCCTGGGTATCACGAATGTGGTACCCCGCGCGACAGCTAAGGCAGACGAGTTGACGATGCAGGAGTTACGTGACGGCGGCCGTGTCCTCGTCGAACGGGTGCAGCGTTACCGCCCGCAGATTCTGGCGGTCCTGGGCTTGGGCGCCTACCGAACCGCATTCAACCGTCCACGTACCACCGTCGGGCGCCAACCCGATGCACTCGACAACACCGAGATCTGGGTACTCCCCAACCCGAGCGGCCTCAACGCCCACTACCCGCCGGCCGCACTGGCCGCCGAATTCCGCGCCCTTCGTGAAGAAGCAGAACATGCTTCCCGACCGCAAGAGTCTTGACTTCCTCCTCACAAGAACGAGGGCCTTCCCCGAGACGGGTTCGATCAGGGACCGAGCTGCGCAGCTCCACCGCGACGTGCTGGCCGAGCAGCACGCCCGCCGAGTGGCAGGTGCGCTCTCCAATCCGTGTCATCGACCTAGGCCCGGGGGCAGCAGGTTTTCCGCCGGTCGTTACCGGGCGCCGCGCCTGCCGTGCCGGGGCCATCCGTTCTGGAAGGTGGCGGCCGTCCGCGGAGGCACAGGGCGAGCCACGAAACGCGGCTGCTTTTTTCGAATCGAAAGGGTGCGATGTTGTTTTGGCATATCGATAGCGCCTTTCCAGAAACCGGTGGAGGCCGGGCTTGCGGGGCAGTGGAAGGCCCCTGCCCTCTTACCGCCCATGTTGTAGTACTATGTCCTAAGTGGTTTGAACTGTAGTACTACAGATGGAGTGGTGTCAAGTGGTCCGCACGAACCCCGAACGTCGCCGAGCGCTGCTGGATGCATCAATCGAGGTCCTGGCCCGAGAAGGAGCCCGCGGACTGACATTTCGCGCAGTGGACCGGGAGGCCGAAGTACCTGCCGGGACCGCATCCAACTACTTCACCAACCGCGACGAACTACTCGTCCAAGCGGGCCACCGGTACTACGAGCGGCTGATTCCCGACGAATCGACCACGGCGAAACTGCACGGACCGCGCACCCGCGAGACCGTCACCGAACTCATGACCGAGGTCGTCGAACGCGTCACCCGCTTCCGCACCGGCTATCTCGCGCTCCTCGAACTCCGGCTGGAAGCCACTCGGCGGCCCGAACTGCAGGCCCTGCTCACCGAGCGGGTACGAGCCGATCTGGACTACAACATTCGCAACCATCTGGACTACGGAATGCCGGGCGATGAAAACACCGTCGTACTGCTGTTCCTTACCCTGAACTGGCTCATCCTCGAACGACTCACCCTGCCCGGCGTCTTCACCGAGGAACAGGCCAAAGAACTGGTGCGAACGGCAGTGGAGCGCGCGATCCCCGCCACCGACCACGTTGCCGGCCACCCATGACGCGCATTGCGGTCAGAGTGCGACGGTTCCTCGCGCCCGCCGCCAGCGAGCGATCGTGCGGCCGATTTCGGTAGCGGGTAGCTCGCCGTACATCCATTCGCGGGCCAGGCGATGCCAATTGTTGGTGGCTTCGAGCTGGCCGAGGGCGGTGAAGGTGAACAGATCGGCGCGGCGCGAGAAGACGTGTTCGGGGGGCAGCGCCTGATGGCGCACACTCCGATGCTGCGCGGAACGGGGATCCACGGCCAGGACGACAGCACTGCTGGCGAGTTCGGCGGTGATCGTGGTCTCCTCGTCGAGCAGGTGCCAGCCCGCGGCGCCCCACACGTACTCGAGACATTCCTCGGCTGTGACACCGGAGTCGGCGTCGACTATTCCGCGTGCCCGCCACAGCTCGAATATGTCCTCGGCGCGATGTTCGGCCGCGGCGCGCAGAACGTCGCGTTCCAGATCGACGTGCTCGGAAGCGATCTGGTTGTAGAGACCGAAGTCGACGAAACCCACGCGGCCGTCGTGGGCGAGCATGATGTTGCCCGGATGCGGATCGGCACAGAACTCGTGATCGAGAAACAATCCACCGATGTAGAAGTGGTAGACCAGTTCCCCGATCCGATCGCGGTCGGTCCGGGGCAGCTGCCGGATCCGGTCGAATGTGAGGCCATCGAGGAACTCGGTGACCAGCACGTTGCCAGTGCAGAACGCACCGATGCTGTCGGGCACGGTGATGAAGGGGTGATCACGGTAGCGTGCGGCCACCCGGTGCTGTGTGTTCGCTTCGCGCACGTAGTCCAGTTCAGCGCTGATATTGCGGGTGATCTCGTCGAGCACCGCTGTGTCGGCAGCGGCCGGTAGGATCGATTTCCATAGCTTGCTGAAGAACTGCAGGTTGCGCATATCAGCGTGGACTGCGGCATCGACCCCGGGGTATTTCACCTTGACCGCGACGACCCGGCCGTCACGCAGCTGCGCCCGATATACCTGGCCGATCGACGCCGCGGCGACCGGCTCTTCATCGAAGTCGGTGAAAACACGGGACAACGGACCGAGATCGTCCTCGATCACCTTCCGCATGGCTTCGAAAGCCACTACCGGTGCGTGGTCACGCAGCTCGGATAGTTTCTGTCGGAACATTTCCCGGTGCGATTCTGGTATCAGGTCGATATCCAGCACCGAAAGCATCTGCCCCAGCTTCATCGCCGCGCCTTTCATGCCGCCGAGGACGGTGACGATCTGCTGGGCGGCCTGCAGGGCCGACCGCTCCGCCATGACTCGACGGGCCTCGTCGGTTCGCCCGATTGCCGAAAACCGGGTACCGACCCCGCGTACGGCCTGCCCCGCAGCCAAACGTCCCAGTCGAGCACTGCGTGCCACCCGACCGACCGGCATCCGACTTTTCACCATCAACGACCTCCCTGGCCGACGTCTGTCCCGTGGGTCATGCCGGCCGCCGCCCACCATGGAGCGGATGATGAGCAGAGCACTCGGCATTCCCACTGGCCCGTGCGATGAGCGCCGAGCGCAGATACCACATTCCTCTGGTCATCGACATATCGTGCCCGGTCAATTGACCGATCCGCTTGAGTCGGTAATCGACAGTATTCGGGTGGACGAACAATTGCCGAGCTGTACGACGACGATCGAGTTGGGTAGCTACGAAGACCCGCAGGGTTTCCATCAGTTCCGGGTGACCATCGAGGGGTGCCAGCACGGCACCGAGGACGTCCCGGGCAGCTCCCGGTCGGGTCAATTGGTAATGCAATGCCAGATCGGCGAATCGGTGGACACCGGGTCCATACCCAAGGCGTATGGCGGTATCCAGTAACTCATGAGCCTGTTCCGCTGCGCTCGGAACAGCGGCCGTGCGAGCAAGCACGACGGCTGCGGTGATCGGCACCGCCGCGAGCGTGCTCAGCCGTTCCACCATCGCGTCGAGATCTGGATCGGCGCACGCTTTCTGCGGTATCAGAACCGTGCCGCCTGCGACAGACAGTACGGCCGGCGCCTGGTTACCGAGAAGGTCAGCAAGTGCTGCTTGAACGCGGCGCAGCGCGTGCCGGGCGTTCACCTGCGCACCGAGGTGAGGATGTTCCTCGTTCCGGCTCGGTGGCAGGTGGACGGCGAGCACGAAATACTCTTCCGCGATGGCGATTCCGCATTCGCGCGCCACCTGGGCGGTGGCATGCCCGCCGAGCAACGCCGAGGCCAGGGTATGCACTGCTGTCCGGTGTTCGGCGGCGCTCGCCCGGACCTCGCCGATGTAGGCCTTACTGACCGCCGTAGTGATCAGGTCCAGCAGTTCTATTGCCTTCGTATCGGTTTCGACGGCACCACCGGGTTCGGCCGCGCCTGTTCGAGTGTTCAGCCAGTCCAAGGCGGTCTGGTATCCCGCGTGCACGGCGTGCAGTACGACATCGATCTCGATACCGTGCCGCGCCCAGCGACCGGCCGCCGCACGCACGAGATCACCGCAGTCGGTCACGACATCGTCTCGGGTGTGTCGCAGCCACCACCGCACACATACCCGTGTCAGGGCGGTTACTTCACCCCTCAGAACGTTGTCCGAGCAAGTGGTGAATCGCGGAACCGTACTGACGAGATGAGCGGCCAACTCATCGGCAAGGCTCCCGGCATCCGGGACCTCGGTCGCCGCTGATTCAGCGGCAGTATTCGCAGCGCGAACCCCAGTCGTCACGTCAGACCTCCTTGTCACGGCGCACATCCCACCGATCCGAGCAACGCCGCATATACGTTGCCGTTACCAGTGATCACCGACACAAGGTGGACAATATAACGAGCTCGAGCTCACCTTCTACTCCCGTTTCTCGCAGTTGATCTCCCTCTTCGTCAGCCCTTCTACCTGGTCATATGTGGCCGGAACCTACCGACGCGGACTCAGATGACGGTAAATGGTTGACTACTGCTCACTTTTCGGGTTGCCGCGCCGGGCGCAGGCATCGCCAGCGTCGACACCGCCAGGCCCATGGCCACGACCGCGAGGGCCGCCATCATCGTGATGGTGCCGGTGAGACTATGTGAACGGAAGAACAGGGTGGTCAATACCGCGAGTCCGATTGCGTTGCCGACCTGCTCGATAGTCGGGGATACGCCGGAGGCCTCCGCCATCCGGTCGGTATCCAACCCTGCCAGCATCATCGGCTGCAACTGCACGCCGAACAGGCCGACCCCGAATCCCGACAGAAAGACCGGACCGGCGGCAAGCAGCCCGTTCACCACCCCCGAGGTCAGCCACAGATACACCGCGCCCGCGGCCAGACAGCCGCCGTACAGTGCGATACCGGCGGTAAGCACCCGAATCCCCCAGCGTTGCACCAGAATCAGGGAGCCGAGCGCGCCGGTACCGGCACCGAGCGCGAACAACGTCATCACCAGCCCGGTCCGCCACGGCGAATAGCCCAGAACATCCTGCATGGTGATCGACGCGGCGAAAACGAACGCGGTGAACAACCCGAAGAAGACGCCGACCAGTATCGAGCCGATCCGGAAGCCGCGGTCGGCGAACAGCTCGAGGCACACCAGCGGGCTCCCGGCCCTACCCGCCCGCCTACGCTGGTGCGCCACGAAGAGCACCGCCAACGCCGCGCCGCCCCCGAGCAGGACGATCAATTCCGGACGCCAGCCACGCTGCTGTATCTCGGCCAGCGCGAAGATCAACGCGAACAACCCGGCCGTGGACAGACCCACGCCACCGAGGTCGAGGCCGTCACGACGGTCCGGCCGCCCCATCCGCAGGTAGCGCCAGGCCAGGGCGAACGCGAACACACCGATCGGCAGATTGATCAGGAATACCGAACGCCAGCCCCAGCCCCCGATATCGATCGTGACGAGGGCGCCGCCGACGATCGGCCCGAGCATCCCGGCGAAACCCGCAACTCCCCCGTACAGCGCGAACGCCAGCGGATGCCGTTCACGCGGAAAGCTGGCAGTCAAGACGGCGATCGTCTGCGCCGCCATCCCCGCACCCGCTGCGCCTTGCACCACCCGGGCGATCACCAGCTCCGTGGCGTCGGTGACCAGCCCGCACCACAGCGACGCGGCGGTGAAGGCGGCCACCGACGTCAGGAACATGACCCGCCGCCCGATGATCGCGCCGATCCGGGCGGCGGTGAGCAGGGTGCAGGCGAAGGCCAGCGAATAGCCGGAGATCACCAGCAGTTGCGCCGACCGGGAGGCGCCCAGGTCGACGGTCAGGCTGGGTAGGGCGGTGTTCACGATCGTGACGTCGATCATCTGCATGAACACCGCGATCAGGCATCCGGTGAAGGCCAGCCAGGCGGCAAGCTCACCACGCAAACGCTGCTCGAGCGTGGCCAGGCCCGCCCGCACGGTCATGAGACGACCTCCAGGAGCGTGCGCGGGCCGGACAAGGCCAACTGAGTGGGGAAGCTCAACCGCACCAGCCGGTGCGGTGCCGCCTCCGCGAAGTGCGCGACGAACGGCGGCAGTATGCCGCCGATCACCTTGTCCAGGAACGTATTCACCTGCGCGAACCCGGGTCTGAGCCGTACTTGCCAGCAGGGCACGCTGCCCGCGGGCACTTCTGTCGTCACCCGTTTTTCCACCCGGACGATCAGCGGCCAATGCACCGAGAAGGCCAGCCACACATCGATGGTCTCCGCGTGCCCCTCCGCGAAGTCCAGTCCGCGCAGCAGGGTCAGCCCCGCGGCGATCGGCATGACGTTCAGGGGGAAAGGTGCGGGCGCGCCGCCGAATTGCAGGTGATGGGTATCGAGGAAATTGGCTTCCTCCCGTGAAACCAACGTGCCGCCCGCGCGCGTCTCGGCTCGATAGTGTTCGGCACGTAGCCGCTCGCCGACCCGCTTGAACCGCTGTTCGATCGTCAGGGCCAGATCTGTGCCGCCGGGATTGCCGCTGCCGAGACACGCCTCGAGCGTGGCCCGATAGCCGTCGACCGCACCGGCGACGATATTGGTCATCTCGAATCCTTGCGGCCGGTCCGCGAGCCGGACGGAGTACACGGACTTCTCGCCGTCGGGGATGCACGGGTCACGGAATGCGGTGGGCACGTATCCTCCTGGTCACTGGGGTTCTGCGCTCGCGGCAATCGCCACGAACACCGATTTCATGGCGGCGACATAGCGCTCCACCGATTCGTGCGCCACCTCGGTGTCCGGGTAAATAACGCTCAGCGTCGTCCCCGACGGCAGCCGGTTGATCCAGATGAGAACCTCCTCGGAGGCGGCGCGGTTGGCGTACACACCGGCGGTGATCTCATCGAAGAACTCGTGACCTGCGAAATCCCTGGCGTCGATGAACGAGATCATCGGTGTGACCCAGCCCGGTTCGGCCTTGATCTCCGCGTCGGGCGGTAGCAGTTCGAGCACCCGGTGAAACGAGGTGGGCGCCAGCCGGAGACCGTTCTCGTAGGCGCGCTGGGCAATGGTCAGCGCACGAGTGAACGGTGTGCTCGGTCCGAGCGGAAACGCGACCGGAACCAAGGTCACATACCAGCCGACCGAATTGCCCTCCGCCGCAGAGGTCCGGGTGCTGATCGGTGTCATGCCGAAGTAGTAGTCGGAGCCGGTGAGTTCGCGTTCGGTCAGCGCCGCGACGGCGAACGCGCCGCCGACGAATTCGGCGTCGTGCGCTCGGCAGACCTCCTCGAATCGTTTGGCGTCGTGCTCGTCCACCAGCAGGAGGCTGCGATGGGCGCTGCGGTTGTAGCCATCGGACCGCTTGCCGAGGTCCAAGGGAAACACCGGGAGTTTGTTGTCGTTTCCCCGCAGCAGTTCGAGCCATTTCCGGACCCCCGGTGACGACAGCGTCAGTTGCGCGCTGTGGGCTCGCTCGGCGGTGCAGTAATCCAGGTAGCTCGCCGCGAGCGGCAGCGGTTCCGCCTCGTCCCACAGTTGTGCCGCGTACAGCTGGGCGAAGTCGGACGCGGACAGGTACTGGCCCAAGCCGTCGGTGTGCAGGTGATCGACGGCGAGGTAGACGGTGGTTGCCTCGCCGTGCTCGATCGCACCGAAGGTGAAGCAATCCCAGTGGAAGGGCCCTGGTGTCGTTTTCTGGACGTGCCGGCGAATCGATTCCGGGTCGTCGAGTCGCCCGTAGTCGATCGGGATGAAGTCGACCACCTCCTCGGGCACCAGGTGCCGTCGCACGGCGCCGTCCGGTGCGATCGTGAACCAGGTCCGGAAGGTGTCGTGCCGCAGCAGGAACTGGTTGACGACCCGGGTCATCACGTCCCGGTCGAGATCGCCGGTGGGGATCTGCGCGGTTACCAGGCACAGCCCCGAAAAGCGGAAGTCGGCGGCGGCGTGCCGGTCGGCCAGCCGCAGGTACTGCTCCTGCTGCAGGGACGGCGGGGCCGGATGCACCGGCGCCCGCTGCGCGCGCTCCAGCGATTCCGGTGACGCGACCCAGGTGGTGAGCCGTCCGGGTGACGGCTCCCATTCATCGATGAGGCCGAAATCGACCATCGCGATTACCTCCGCTTCCTCACCGAGCCACGGCCATGGTCGCCTCGTCGGCCCGGTCGGCCGATGCCGAGGCCCGCGCCGCTGCGGACGGTTGCCCGACCGGCAGACCGTCGGCCGCTGCGGCGGCCCCGTCGGCTGCGGGCTCCGCGGTTGCCGTGGCCACCGCGGCCGGACCGGGAAGCGGCTGCGCACCCCCTGGATCGTGCGCGAGAATCAACTCCGCTACCTTCGGACCGGCCTGTTCCAGGCTGAACGACCGACCCATCTGCAGCGACATCAGATCGATCCCGAGTGTTTTGGTGACCCGAGCGCCGAGCTCCACCGCCATCAGTGAATCGAGCCCCAGTTCCGGCACCGGGACGGTCATATCGATCGTCTCCACCGGCACGCCCATGACCACCGCCAGTTCCTCGGCCATCTTGCGTGCGATGTAGGGTCCGCGCTTGGTCTCGGCCATGGCGGCCAGTTCGTCGCGCAGCCGCGCCAGTTCGGAAGTGTCCTTGGCGGCGGCCGTGGCCAAGGCGATCGTGCGGCCCGTGCGGGTCAGCTGCGGGAAGGTGCCGGTCAGTTTGGCCCAGTCTGTGGGGATGATCGCCGCGCGGGTCGCGCCGAGCCGCAGCGTCTGCTCCAGGTAGGCGGTGGCGTCGGCCATATCGATCGGGCCGAACCCGACCAGATCGAGATATTTTTCGGCCGTTTCGTCGGCGGCCATACCTCCGGTCGCCCCGGACAGGTGCCCCCAGCCGATGCACAGCGCTCGTTCGCCGGCCCGCGACCACTTCTCGGCCAGCGCTTCCACCGCGACATTGGCCGCGCAGTAGTTGTACTGGCCGTAAATGCCGTACATCGAGCCGCCGGAGGAGCACAGGACGAACATGTCCAGTGTGATCCCCGCGTCGGCGACCGCCTGATGCACCACCTGCGCGCCGTGCACCTTCGGCCGGTACACCGTGTCCAGCTGCTCGGGTTCCATCTTGCTGACGCGGTTGTCGGCCACCGCGCCTGCGGCGTGGAACACCCCGCGCAAGGGATGCTCGGCGCTGTGTGCCCGCGCCACGACCTCGGCGATCGCGGCCGCGTCGGTCACATCGACGAGTTCCTCGACCACCTCGACGCCGACCGTGCGCCACGCCTC
The DNA here is from genome assembly GCF_002081715.1 of Nocardia donostiensis. Taxonomy (GTDB): domain Bacteria; phylum Actinomycetota; class Actinomycetes; order Mycobacteriales; family Mycobacteriaceae; genus Nocardia; species Nocardia donostiensis. The sequence goes on from NZ_MUKP01000030.1 coordinate 31,042, forward strand.
CAGCTGCCGCCTGGCTTCCTCGGTGGTCGCGCCGCGGCGGCCGAGCAGCACCAGCCTGCGTGCCCCGCGCAGCGTCAACCAGCGGCCGATCGCCAACCCGAAACCGCCGAATCCGCCGGTGATGAGATAGCTTGCGATATCGCTGATCTCGATATCGGGCAGGTACGGTCGGACGGGCGGTTGCGGGGAGTCCATGCGTAAGGCGATCCGGGCGAGCCGCGAGGAGCGCAGGGTTTCCTCGAAGGCCTTGCTCACCTCCTCGGTCTCGAACATCTGGTACGGCAGCGGCGAGTAGGTGCCTTCGGTGACCTTCTGGAATACCCGTTCCAGCAGACGCGCCAGCCGCTGCGGGCGCACCGCAACCAAACGGTCCAGATCCATCGAGAAATAGGAGAGGTTCTTGTCGAAATTGGCCAGCTCCAGCAAGCCGCCGGTGTAGATATCGGCCTTGCCGACCTCGACGATCCGCCCGAATTCCGCTGCGGCGTTGAAGTTCTGTCGCAGGATCTCGCCGGGGGCGCTGCTGATGATGACATCGGCGCCCGCCCCGCCCGTCCAGGCGAGCACATCGTCGACGAAATTGAGCGAGCGCGAGTTCACGGCGTGATCGGCGCCCATGGCCAGAACGTGGGCGCGTCGTTCCGGCGTGCTCGCCGTACCGATGATGCGAGCGCCGTGGGCCTTCGCCACCTGGATGGCCGCGGTGCCGACGCCACCGGCGGCCCCGTGGATCAGCACCGTCTCCCCCGGCTCCAGGCGGGCCAGATCGAGCAGTGCGTATTCGGCGGTGCCGAAGGTGATGGTGCTGGTGCAATGCCCGGGATCGGTACCGGGCGGCAAGGCGACCACCAGTTGCCGGTCGACGACGGCGAACCGGCGCATCATGCCCTTGGACGCCACGGCGACCAGATCTCCGACCGCGACATCGTCGATTCCCGGCCCGATCCGCACCACGGTTCCGACGCCCTCCATACCGGGTACGGCGCCGAAATACGTCGGTGCCAGCTCACGTTCGCCGAGCAACCCGATCACCTTCAGCGGGTCCTTGTAGTTCAACCCGATGACCTGCATGCGGACCTCGATCTCCCCGGCACCGGGGTCGGGACGCGGGCACGCACGCCACGCCAGCGCCGACAGCAATCGCGTCCTGGGCATATCCAGCTCGAAGTTCGCCTCCGGGTCGGTCAGCGGTTGCGCGGTGTCCAGCCCCTCCAGCCAGTCGGGCAGGGGTTTGGTCACCACCGGTGCCCAGCGCTTGCCGTCGCGCAACAGCACCTCGTCGCAGTAGTCGTGCGAGAACGCGCCGGGCACAGCGAGCTCGGCCACCAGATCGGCGGTCGGGGTCTCCGGCTCGGTGTCGATCAACCGCCACCGCAGCGGGGTCTGCTCGTTGAGCAGCACCCGGCGCGCCCCGGCCAATGCGGCCTGCCTCGGATCCGGTGCGAGGGGACTGTCGGGCAGGGTGAAGGCGCGTTCGGTCACCAGGGTGCAGTGCACGGCGCCGTCACCGAAAACGGACTGCGGCGCATCGCCCTCGGCGGGCGGGTCGGCGAATTCGTCCACGGCGACCGCGATGCGCTTGAGGGTCCACAGGTCGGCCAGATCGTCCTCGACCGCGCCGGCCACGAGGCAGACGTGCAGCCGCTGGGTCTGTTCCGCGGCGGCAGCGCGCAGATTCGCGACCAGATCCGCCTCGAGTCCCGACCCGGCCGGATCGGCGCGATACAACCGTGAGCCGGGTATCGCGGCCGCGAGTTCACCGGCCCGGCTCCCTGCACCGAACGCGACGATGACCGTGGTCACCGAGCCGGCATCCGCCAGGGCGGCCGGTTCGACGGGGTCCCGCTCTTCCATGGTGTCGCTGTAGTAGAAGTCGGCCATGCGGTGCAGCGGATCGTCACCGGGTTTGAGAGCGCCGATCTGCAACCCGGTCAGCCGGGCGACCAGGTTGTGCTCGGCGTCGAGCAGGTCCACGTCGGCCCGCAGGCGGGCATGCGGATCGCGCTGCGCGACCACGGTGATCGTTTCCGGGAGATCGGCGAGCAGCCGTACCGCCGCCACACCGACCGGCACCATGACGCCCTCGTTGATGCGCTCGTCGGCGAACAGCAGTGCCGCGCACTGCATCGCCGCATCGACGACGGCCGGGTGCGCCAGATGCCCGGAACCGGCCGCGATGCTGCCGTCGACCGTCGCAACCACGGTATCCCCACCGACCCGTACCGAGGTCACCCGGCGGAAAGACGGACCGTACTGCAGCCCCGCCGCGGCCAGGCCGGAGTAGAACATCGCCGGGTCGACATCGATACCGATATCGATCGTCGGCACCGTGACCTTGGTCTGCTCATGACTGCCCGTCAAGGTCCGGCCGGTCGCGTGCACGGTCCATGCGGTGCCCGTGGCACTGCGCGATCTGATCAAGAACCGGCCGCTGGCCTCTTCGACACTCACCGCGACCAGCGGTACGTCCGGTGCACCCATGATCAGCGGTGCGAGGAACCGCACCCCTTCCAGCGCTACCTGTGCGGCACCGATCCGGGACGCCGTGGCACTGAGCGCCGCGTCCAGGTACGCCGCACCCGGCATGATCTCGATGCCGTTGACCACATGATCGGCGAGCCAGGGCAGCAGCTCGGTGCCGACCTGCAGCAACCACTCCGGGCGGTCTTCGACGTCCGGATCACCCAGCATCGCGTACGTGTTCGGGGTGCCGAGCCGGGCTTGTTCGAACAGCGGCAGCGCCGAATGCAGCCGGGTCCGCTGCCAGGGGTAGCGCGGCAGCGGCACATGGGGGGTGGCCGGCTGGTCGGCCGGGAACAACACCTCGCGGTCGAGCACACCCGCGGCGTGCACACCGATGAGCGTGCGGCGCATGCTCACCGAATCCGGCTGCTCCCGGTCGAGTGTCGCCACCGTGGTGCCGTTGACGTCCGCGCCGAGCAGCGCCTCACGGATATTGCCCGACAGCACCGGGTGCGGACCGACTTCGAGGAAGACGCGGCTGCCCGCGGCGATCAGGGCGCTTATGGCGTCGAAGAACCGGACCGGCTGCCGCACGTTCGACCACCAGTACTCGGCGTTCCAATCGCCGTCGGTGACCTGTCCGCCGGTCACCGTGGAGTACAGCGGTACCGCGGGTGGTCGCGGTGTCAGCTCGGCGAGTGCCGTGCGCAGCTCCGCCTCGATCGGCTCCATCAGGCGGCTGTGATACGGTACCTCGACGCGCAGCCGCCGGGCGAAAACACCGTCCTCGGTGAGCTTTTCGGCGAGCTCGTCCAACCGTTCGACAGCGCCGGAGAGGGTGACGGCGGTGGGACTGTTGACGGCCGCGATATCGACGCGGTCGTCGTCACCGATGAGCTCGATCGCCTGGTCCTTCGTCAGGCCGACCGCGAGCATCCCGCCGGTACCCGCGGTGGTCGCCTGCAACCGCGCCCGGTGGTAGGCGACGCGCACCGCGTCCGGCAGCGACAGCATCCCGCTCACGTACGCCGCGGTCACCTCACCCACGCTGTGGCCCACGATGGCCGCCGGTGTGATCCCGTATTCGGCCAGCTCACGCACCAGCCCCACCTGCACGAGGAAATTGGCGGGCTGCGCCACTTCGGTGCGGGCGATCCGCGATTCGGTCTCCGGTTTCCGCAGTTCTTCGACGATCGACCACCCCGCGAGCGCGCGGAACTCGGCGTCGATCTCTGCGGCGGTCTCGGCGAAGACACCGCCCGCGGCCAGCAGTCCGCGTCCCATCTTCCAGTGCTGCGGGCCCATACCCGAGAACACGAACACCGGCTCCGCGGCACGGGAAACGAGGGTCTTCGCTGCGTCGCGTCCCTCCCCGGCCGCGTATTTCCGCAACTCCCGTACCAGTTCCTCGGTGGAATCGCCGAGCAGCACACCGGTGCGGAACGGATGGTGCGCCATACGCGTCCACGCCGCCTCGGCCAGATGATCCGGATCGGCTCCCGCGTCGACCAGATCGGCGAACCGGCCCGCCAGCGCACGTGCCGCCGTGGTGCTGCGCGCCGAGATCGGCAGTATCCCGAGGTGCCTGTCGTGCCGCTCGGGAGCGATCGGCCGCGAATCGGCACGGTACTCCTGCAGGATGGCATGAGCGTTGGTGCCGCCGTAGCCGAAACCGTTGACCGCCACCGACATCGGCGGCGCGTCCGCGGCCAGCGGCTCGGCCTCGACCTGTATGTGCAGACCCAGCTCGTCGAACGGGATGTCCGGGTTCTGCTTGTCCAGCCAGCCCTGTGGTGGCAGGGTGCGATGTTCGATGGCCAGCGCCGCCTTGATCACACTGGCGATCCCGGCCGCGGCCTCGGTATGGCCGATCGTCGCCTTCACCGAACCGACGCCCACGCTTGCGGCGCGCCCGGCTGCCGCACCGAACACCTTTCCCAGGGCACGTAATTCGACCGGGTCGCCGACCAGGGTTCCGGTGCCGTGCGCCTCGAGATAGGTGATGGTTTCCGGCGCCAGCCCTGAACGCGCACATACCGTGCGCGCCAGCGCCTCCTGCGAGTCGACGTTCGGCACGGTGATCGCGGTGGTGCGCCCGTCCTGATTCGAGCCGGTGGCCTTGACGACGGCATAGATGCGGTCGCCGTCGCGCACCGCATCGTCGAGCTTCTTCAGCACGACCATTCCGGCGCCCTCACCACGACCGTAACCATCGGCGGAGGCATCGAAGGATTTGCAGCGACCGTCGGTGGCAAGGAAACCGCCCTTGCACATCAGCACGAACGTCTCCGGTTGCAGCATGACGTTCACGCCACCGGCCAGCGCCACCGTGCAGTCGTCGTTCTGCAGTGCCTGGCAGGCCAGGTGGAACGCGACCAGCGACGACGAACACGCGGTGTCGACGGTGATCGCGGGGCCGACCAGGTTCAGCGCGTAGGCGATCCGGTTCGACAGCATGGTGTACGACGCGCTCGCGGGGGTGTGCATATCGGTGTGGAACAGCGCCGGCCCGACCACACCGATCACCGACTGGTCCACCACGAAACCGCCGACATAGACGCCGACCGATCGGCCGGGCGCACGCCCAGCCATCCCCGCATCGTCGAGCGCTTCCCAGGTGACCTCCAGCATCAGTCGCTGCTGCGGGTCCAGCACCGTCGCCTCCCGCGGCGAGATACCGAAGAAATCGGGATCGAACTCCCACGGATCGATGGTCATGAAGGCGCCGCGCTTGGTGTAGGCGCGCCCCGGCGTCCGCGGCTCGGGGTCGTAGTAGCGCCGGAAATCCCACCGGTCGGCGGGGATATCGACGACGCCGTCCCGCTTCTCGATCACGAAGTCCCAGAATGTTTCGGGTGAATCGATTCCGCCCGCGAACCGACAACCAATACCCACGATAGCAATATCAGACACACATTCCTCCGGTGTCTCGGAATTCGGTGATCACCGTAGCCCTCCCGGTGATCACATTCGCCCATGCGCCCTTCGCATCGACCGATGGCGTCAAAATATGATCAAACACAAGGACGAGGAAAGGTTTCGCCGGAGTTTGGAAATTCCACAGTGGTCGGACGGTCCCGGCTTGTGACCGGGCCCAGTACCCGGATATGGCAGCGGAACCGACGATATGAGCGCATCACAACGGCAAACCCGTCGCGATTGTGAATACATCGAAATCATTGCTCGCGACCCCGTAATTCATGGGCCGAGCAGTATCGTCGCCTCGGTCCTCACGCACGTCCGGGATCGTCACCGATATCGCGGACGCGAATTCGTGAGGACGATATTTTTGCCCCGCCTTGTCCGATGCTGCCCGGCGGAATCGGCGTCGCGTAGCAGCAGACCGGGCCGATCCGTGGAACACAGTTGGGAGGCGACGACAATTGTTCGCCGAGTTGACACACTGGGCCGATATCGTGGTGCGCCGACGATTCACCGTTATCGGTGTCATGGTGGCCGGGCTGCTCACGCTCGGCTGGTACGGGCTCGGTCTCGGTGGCCAGTTGAGTTCCAGCGGCTGGGACGATCCCGCCTCGGAATCCGTGCGCGCGGCCCAGTTGCGCGACAAGGTGTTCGGGCAGGACCACAGCGGTGATGTGATCCTGCTGTTCCACGCCCCCGACGGCACCACCATCGACGATCCGGCGTTCGCCGCACCGATCGTGGCGAGCCTGAACAGCCTGCCGCAGCGGTTCCCCGACCAGATCGATCGGGTCAACGGCGCGTACTGGCCGACCGAAACCGGTGTGACGCTACCGGATATCTTCGGTTCCGCGGACCGCAAGCACGCCTTCGCGTCGATCGCCATCAGCGGCAGCGACGACACCGAGCAGATGCGTAACTTCCGTACCGTCGCCGATGCCTTCGACGTACCCGGCGTGGAGATGGAGGTCGCCGGCGGTCAACCGGTGGCCGGCGCGCTGAACGACACCATGGCCCACGATCAACGGCGGATGGAACTGTTCGCCATCCCCGCCGTCGCGGTGCTGCTGTTCTTCCTTTTCGGCGGCGCCGTCGCCGCTGCCCTCCCTCTCATTGTCGGCGGGCTCACCGTGCTCGCCGCGTGGGGGCTCATCCGCTGCCTCACCACGGTCACCGAGGTGAATTCGTTCGTCTCGCCGGTCGTGTCGATGATCGGTCTCGGGCTGGCCATCGACTACGGCCTGTTCGTGCTGAGCCGCTTCCGGGAAGAGCTGGCCGCAGGCCGCGACGTGGACGACGCGGTGCGCCGGGCGGTGACGACCGCGGGCCGCACGGTGCTGTTCTCCGCCGTCATCGTGGCCGTCGCCGCCGGCGCCATCCTCGTTTTCCCGCAGGGCTTCCTGAAGTCCTTCGCCTACGGCGCCATCATCACCATCGCCTTGGCCGCGCTGACCTCGATCACCTTGTTGCCCGCCCTCTTGGCCGTGCTCGGACGCCGAGTGGACCGGCTCGGTGTCGACTGGTTCCGCAAGGTCACCGCGCCGAACGAGGAACCCGACAATATGTGGGGCCGGGTGGCCGGACGTGTCACGAAGCGGCCGCTCGTGGTGGCGGTTGTCGTCTGTGCCGGATTGCTGTTGCTCATCCTGCCGATGCGCAACCTCGCCTTCGGCGCCATCAACGAGAAATTCTTACCGCCGGAGCATCCCACGCGGCTGGCGCAGCAGCATTTCGACGAACTGTTCCCGCTACGCCGGATCGACCCGATCGACCTGGTTGTCATCACCTTCGACGGAGGCGCCCGCGACACGGTACTGGCGCACGCCAATCAAGCCCCTGGGTTGGCGGCGCCTTTCCCCGCGCTGATGCAGCGACCGTCACAACCCAATGTGTTCATCACGCAGACCGTGCTGGAGAGTTCCGGCGATGCCGGGACGACCGTCGACTACCTGCGGTCCATGCCCCTGCCCAACGGCACGACTCTGCTGGTCGGCGGTCAGCCCGCCGTCGAGAAAGACAGCATCGATGCGCTCGTCGATCGCATGCCCTACTTGATCGCGCTGGTTTTCCTTGCCACCACCGTCCTGATGGCACTCACCCTCGGCTCCCTGGTGCTGCCGTTGCAGGCGGCCGCGCTGAACCTGCTCGGGCTCGGCTCCACGCTCGGCATCCTCACCTGGATCTTCGTCGACGGCCATGGTGCCGATCTGCTGGGTTTCACCCCGCAGCCCATCATGGCGCTGGTGCTGGTGGTGATCGTCTCGGTGATCTACGGCCTGTCCACCGACTACGAGATATTCCTGCTGTCCCGCATCGTCGAAGCACGGTCGGCGGGTGCGTCCACCACCGACGCGATCCGGGCGGGGGTGGCCCGTACCGGCCGTATCATCACGGCGGCGGCGCTGATCCTGCTGGTGGTCACCGGCGCGTTCGTCCTCTCCGATCTGGTGATGATGCAGTACATCGCCTTCGGTATGGTGGCCGCGCTACTGATCGACGCCACGATTCTGCGGGTGTTGCTGGTCCCGGCGACCATGCGGCTGCTGGGCGAGGCTTGCTGGTGGACGCCCACGCGGATGAGTAAGGGAAAATCACTCGGTGATCGCGGCCTCGAGTAACGGCCAGGAATTATGCAGGTCCTGCTCCCAATATCCCCATGAGTGGGTTCCGCTGGGCCGGAAGTCGAAGGTGGCGGGAATATTCAACTCCCGCAGCCGCTCCCGCAATTGCCAGGTACACAGGTTCGCGACCGCGTCCAGCACGCCGCCGATCACGAGTTGATCGGCCAGTTTCACCGGGTTGCGGTGAATTCCTGGACCGTCCCAGGTATCCAGGGGCCCAGGCCGACCGTTACCTGTGGCCACGTAGATGGCGGTGCCGCGGAGTTCTTCGGCACGCAGGTAGGGATCGTTGGCCGCCCACAGCGGGTCGGTGGGCGGTCCCCACATATTGTGGGGGTTGCCCTGGTGGCCCAGCACAACGGCATCGACGAGTGCCTGACCGCTCGGGTCACTGGTCCGTACACAACCGCTGTAGGAGGCAACGGCACGGAACTTCTCCGGCGCCTCGATGGCGAGCTGGAAAACCGCGGCGGCCGCCATCGACAAGCCGGCCACCGCATTGACGCCGGTGGTTCGCAGCGCAGCATCGATGATCGGCGGAAGCTCCTCGGTCAGGAAGGTGGTCCACCGCTGCCTGCCCAATCGCGGGTCGTCCGCGCGCCAATCGGTGTAGAAACTCGCCCCACCCCCGACCGGCATCACCACGTTGACCTGCTTATCGGCGAAGAATTCCGCGGCATCGGTCTTGGTGAACCAGTTGCTGCCCGCACTCCAGCCGCCGGTGCCGGACCCGCCGTCGACTCCATTGAGCAGATAGAGCGTCGGGGCCGGCCTCGCACCATCCGGTGCCGGAAGGACCTCGACCGTCACGGAACGACCCATCGACTCCGAGTGGACCATGAGGTCCAGTATTCGCCCCGGTCCCTGCTCGACGCCGACCAGACGCGACCCGTTACCTGCCGGTTGCGCGGCAGCCATCGTCCGCACCGGTGTCGGCACATCACCCGCAGCGACGGGCTCCGCCCACCCATAACCGTGGGAACAGCCGAGAACGAAGACGAGGGCCAGCACCGCGACATGGTTGCTTCGCGTCGCGCGGATCCTGGAGCGTTTGCCGACGCCGACGTCCACTCGGTACCTCACAAGGGGTTTCGGATGCAGAAGGTTCGGCCGAGACTACGGCCTGCTCTGCTGCGCCGAGACGATCCGATCGAGCTTTGGGCATGGTGCCAGCCGCGCCTATGCGCCCTCTGGTATCAGCCACAAGCAGGCACACCGATCGGTCCGGCAGTCGCACGAACACCGCCGCTACTCGGCAGTTGCGAACGTGTCACTCACCGCCGCGCCGCGACTCGCTGTAGAGCCAGAGGCCCATCATGCGCGCGGTCATCGCGAGCGCTTTATCGCGTTCCTCGGCACTCACCTCGACGGCCGAAACGCGCAGGACCGCTGCGAAACCGGTGTTGATGAGCACGAAGGCCATCGTGTCGTACGTGGCGTCGTCCCCTGGACCGAGACCTTGTATCAGGATGACCTTGACCAGTAGCCGCAGCCGTGGCTCCAGATCGGGCAGACCGCTGCTGTAGAACTGCACACCCCCGACCAGGGCTTTGACCAGAGCCGCGTTGGCAACCAGTACATCGGTGAATACTTCCAGGATTCCTGCCACCAATGCGGTGTACTCGTCGGCACCCATCTCAGCCGTTGCTCGGGGAACCTCGAACACACGCTCGGTGAACCCGTGCTCGACCTGGTCGATCAGCCGGTTCAGCAAATCATCCACGATCACCGACCGGTCGGCGAAATACCGGTACAGCGTCCCGATGCTGACCCCGGCCTCGGCCGCGATCTTGTTGGTGGAGGTGTCGGCGATGCCACGCTCACCGAACAACCGGGCGGCGGCATCGAGAATCTGGTTCCGGGTCGCTTTGGCTCGCTCCTGCCTCGGACGCTTCCGCTGACCGGCAACCCTGGACACCCTGCTCCTCACCGTCGAACCTGAGTAACCCTCACTTTAGGGGTACCAGCCCGCTCGCCACACAAAGATGCGATGACCCGCACCGGACTCCACCGCCAGGCCGATACCCGAGTTCATGTGCCCGCACCTCAGCAGCGGGGACGGCGCGAGACACCTTCTGCTCGTACTTCCCCATGATGGTCGACCGGATGAAGGCTCTCATCTCGGAGCGACTCAACGCCGCGAACGAAGCCATCCGCGATATCAAGGATGGATTCGACCGGTTCCTCGCCGGAACCCGCCACTTCCGCGGCCTTGTCGCGATCACTGAACTGGACCATGTCGCGCGGCACTGGGCTCCCGGACACTGGGGAGTCGAGCACGACGAGATGCTGGACATCCTCGCCGAGAGCTGTGCGGCTTGCTCGGACGCCACTGACCCGAGCATCCGTCTCAGGTCAGCAAGCATGAACCGGAACACGACCGTTCTCCCGGAGCCAGTAAGCATGGACAACCGAGACGGCATCGGCTCTACCCGAAGATACGATGACCGAGCAAAGGCCTCCCAGCCCAGACAAGCTGGGTAGGAGGACGCTGAAAATGGGTGAACATATTCGGGAGCATTCAGCGTGCACGCAGTACCTGGAGCGAAATACCGGCTGATCGGCGACGACGCCGATGAACCCTGGGGCTACACACGCGAGGCAGCAGGATTGTTCGTGCCGGTTCCGTCCCCACCGGACGACAAGGGATCACGGCGAGTCGAACTCCTCGGATGCGCACCCCAGGGATCCCTGCGACACGCTATCGAACACCTGGGCACGCGCCACGCAACCGTCGGCAACGCCTATCTCGACTTCCTGGACACAGCAGGACAGTGCATCGGCAGCTACTTCGTCAACGGGATCACCATCGAACAGGCCGGACCGAGCCCGACCGAACCGGAACTGTTCGACGTCACGGTGAGCCTGACATGCGACGAGCTCCGACCCGAAGCCGAGTGGCCCTGGGAACTCTTCCGCTCCGGCCGCCCCGTCCCGAACGGCATGTGGCGGCCGCTCGGCCCGGCAGCTCGCCGGGCATGGTTATCGGTGGCACTGCACCGTCGTTCATACTTATCTCGACCGGACGACCCGCCGGGCACACGCTACGAACTCGACGGCCGGTACATCGTCGACGAGGACAGCTTCTACTGCGCTATCGGGGAAGCGGTGAACGGTCCCGGTGGATACTTCGGCTGGAACCTCGACGCACTCGACGACTGCATGCGCGGCGGATTCGGCGCAACACCACCATTCACCATCGTCTGGACCGAATACAGCACGGCCAGGCCATATCTCGAGGTATCGGCGCTTCCGGGAGCGACCACATACTTTGAGGCCATCAGGGAGATCTGCGCCCAGCGACAAGTCGACCTCGTGTTCCGCTGAGGCTCTGCTGGTCTCTCGGCTCGAGTGGTCCTACCGGCCGTGGCCGGCCCCTGGGCCTGCCCTGGACCGACACTACGGGGCCAGGGCAAACCCACCCCTATGCGTTGCCCTCGAAGCCATCACGCCGCAATGCATGAGTGAAGGCATCCCACTCATCCGGAGCGAAAGCCAGGGCCGGACCAGTGGGATTCTTGGAGTCGCGGACACCGACCATGCCACCGCGCAGGTGCGCAACCTCGACGCAATCCTGGGAGGCGCCGCTACGGGTGCTTTTGAACCACTGCGCCTCTGACATGTCCATGCTCATACGTACTCCTTCGCGAGCTTCCGGAGCAGGCTCCGGCTTTCCTGATCACCCAGAGCCGCACTCTGGATTGCATAGTGAGCGTTGCCGTACCGTTCGACAGTGCTCGGCTTGTCCACGTACAACGCCCCAGTGAATCCTTCCATGTACACCACTGGTGGCTCAGCGGCCTGCCCTTTGCCGCCGCTGTCGAACCTCAGAATCGTAAACGAGCCGATGAGGTCGCCTGTTGGATATCCGGCGGAGAAGGGGAGTACTCGTATATTCACATTCGGCCGGGTACTGGCATCAGCCAACGCTTTGATCTGGGCCTTCATGATGGCCGATGAACCAATGACTCGCCGCAGCACAGCCTCTTGCAGTACCGCGTCGTAGCGGACCGGACGAATCGAACGCTTCAGCAGCGCTTGTCGCTTGACACGCAGCTGAACGCGGCGCTCTATCTCGGCATCCGTACCATTCGGATACCCAGTGCGGATCAGCGTTCGCGCATAGTCGGCGGTTTGAAGCAGCCCCGGCACCAGTTCGGATTGATACGCCGTCAAACTGGTGGCGACTGTTTCGAGTCCCACGTACACATCGAAGTTCTCCGGAATTAGATCCCCATAGGAATGCCACCACTCCTCCGTGTTCGCCTGCCGGGCAAGCCCGATCAGCGCCTCCACCAATTCCGGTTCCGCATCGTAGATCCGGCACAGCTCCCGCACATCCACGTCCCGGACCTTGTCCATATTCCCTTTCTCCACCCGCTGCAACATGCTCGGGCTCCACTGGATCATCTCCGCTGCCGTGGCGATCGTGTAGCCCGCCGCGGTGCGCAGTTCGCGTAGGTGGCGCCCCAACTGCCTACGCGGAACGGTCGAACCAGCTGGTGTTCCCGTCATCGAACCCGCCCTCCCTGTCTCACAGTGAATTTCGACGGCTTTCACAGTAGGTAATACCCAGCGGCTATGAGCCGGTTTCGATGAATATTCAGCATGGTTATTGGCGCACGCGAGACGCCGTGGTCAGCTTGCTCTACGCACGCCGGGCAACTTCGCGTACCGCTCGGAGCGCATCGGCTCACACAAGTGAGCAACTGCCCTGACCCCAACCCGAAGGCTTTGTGATGCAGCATGTTCCGTTCGGCGACACCCCGTACACCCGCTGCGTGTTCTACCGCCGCGTCTGCGATCTCCCCGCCTGTATCGACCCACCCGAACTCGGCCGGATCATCATCCGCGCCGAACATACCTGGGCACTCGTCATGCCCTCGGCACTCGGTTTCGCCGTACGCACCGACCTGCAACACTGCCGCGACCACGGCGCAGGCACGGGCACCGGCCCCATCATCGCCCATCCCCGCTCCGGGCGCTGGACCTTCCTCATCCGCCCCGACATCCCCGACGACACCGCTCTGTTCGCCGAAATGTTCCGCCTCGACGTCTCCATCGCCCGCGCCGGAACCACCATCGCCCTCCCCTCCCCCACCGACCGCGGCGACCACTTCCGCCAATGGATCCAACTGCCGCGCTGCCCGTTCCGCCCCTCCGGTCTCGCCGTCATCGGCTCCATCCGTGCCTGCGCCACCCGCACCGGCTGGCTGCGCACCCCCACCATCGGACACCGCCCATGACCGACGGCTCACCACGACCCGACGAACCCGACGTCCACCTCAGCATCCATCTTCACGGCCTCCGTTTCGACTACGCTGCCTGCCGCACCGCCGCCACGCTCTTCCTCCAGGAGTGGCAGGTCCACCATCATCAGGACGCCGCATCGATCATCCCGGGCCGCCCCGCCGGACTCCCTCGCCTTCCCAACGAACGGCTCTATCTGGATCTATGACATGACGCAGCGCATCCCAGCAGTAAGGGACCATCCGCTCGGGGAGCGAGTCGAAGGAGAACCAAGACGGTCATCACACTTGTCCGGCTCCATATTCGACGGCTCGCACTGCCACACCTCGACCGAGCAGGATTTGCCCCAACACCCTGTCGATACCGAGCACGGCATACCGCCGCCGACGATTCCCATCGAGCGCGTATCCATCGAACTGCTGCATCGTGCAGCGGCAGCGATGCGTAAGGCATGGCCAGAACTGGAGGGCGCCCCCTGTCGGCCCGAACCCCCTCGATAGCCGCGTGAGTGTTGGAACAACGGCCTCCAAAGGGTATGCGGTATTTCGTGCGTGAGCTGGGGCCGGACGGACGTTGCAGGAGCGGCCAACGGTCAGGTGTGAGGACGGGTTTGAGATCGAGAATCAGTGTGCCGTCGACCACCTCGCCTGCGGGCAGATCCACAAGGGCGCGGCTGCGGGTGCACCCGGAGACGATCACGGGCGAGCAACCCACCGAAGACGATATGCGCGGTCGGCGGCATATCAATGTGTCCGCACTCGGCGCGCTCTGCGCAGCTGCTGGAGGATTGTGCGTAAGGTTCCGAGTGCCGCGAACATGCGTTCGGAGCGGAATTGCTATCGCTCATGTTGCAGCCGCACAACTGTGAAGGAGTGTCGCCCGTGAAGATCGACTTGACCGGCAAGACCGCACTCGTCACCGGCTCGACACAGGGTATCGGGCTGGCGATTGCCGGAGGCTTGGCGCGCAGCGGCGCTCAGGTTGCGGTCAACGGTCGCACTCCCGGCCGAGTCGAGAGCGCAGTCGCCGAGCTGCGCGGGGCGGGAGGCGATGTTACCGGTCTCGCTGCTGACGTCGCGACGACCGAGGGTGTCGAGCAGTTACTGAACGAGCTCCCCGCCGTGGACATCCTGGTGAACAACCTGGGGATTTTCGGAGCAGTACCGGCACGCGAGATCACCGATGAGCAGTGGCGCACCTTCTTCGAGGTCAACGTGTTGTCGGCAGCACGGCTGATCCGGGCCTATCTACCCGGCATGATCGACCAGAGCTGGGGGCGCGTGATCCAGATCGCCAGCGACTCAGCGGTGGTCACCCCCGAGGAAATGATTCACTACGGGGTATCCAAAACCGCGCTGCTGGCGCTGTCACGCGGATTCGCCAAAGACGCCGCAGGCACGGGTGTCACGGTCAACTCGGTCATAGCCGGTCCGACTCACACCGGTGGGGTGGAGGAGTTCGTCTATCAGCTCGTGGACCAGTCGCTGCCCTGGGACCAGGCCCAGCGTGAGTTCATGCGCAAGCATCGGCCGCAGTCGTTGATTCAACGGCTGATCGAACCGGAGGAGATCGCCAATATGGTGGTCTACCTCAGCTCGCCCTTGGCCTCGGCGACCACCGGCGGAGCACTTCGAGCCGACGGCGGGTACGTCGATTCGATCCTGCCTTGACTTCCTCCCGCCGTGCACGGGGGATTCCTAGGTAGCCGCACGCGGGGACGTTGCGATCTGAATGATCTCGATGCCGACGCCGGCGCATTCCTGGCCGGCAACTCATCGCCCTCGAACACGACAAGGCTCTGTTCTGCCGCCGGTTGTGCCTGCCCACCGCTGTCGGCATCGCATCGTACTTCGGGCCCCTCTCGAGACCGGGTCTCGCCGCCGGTCACAGTTGTGGGTGGGTGTATCCCGGCCAGGAACGAGATCATCCGGACAACGGTGCCACAATCGCACGAGAGCACCCATCGAACCGACAGTCACGCGAAGGTTTTCGTTCCTATAGGTGTCCTGATGTACGGCGTGAGCGGCTTCGTCAGAAAGAGCTGGCCTCAGGGGCGCGTCAAGGGTTCGACCGCTGAGTACGACATCGAAATCGGCGGTGATGTGGTGGTCGGTTCCGACGAGGTCCTCACGCCGAACTCATGTTCCCCGGTTCAACGCACCGGTGAGATGCCATATGAAAGCGATAGTGGCAAACCGTATTCGGATGGCAGTGAGCAACTGGCCAGTCGGTGATTCGAGGAGGTGCCCGAGATTCGGGAAGGCTCTTCGGGGCCCGTCAGCGAATAATTTCACACCCTAGGCCCGGCGGGGTGATGGTGGGAGCGCCGGGCTCTTGGTCTGCACGTGTGCCGGGCTTCGTCGAGCCGAACCCTTCCGTCGAACGCAAGGGTGGCGCCTGTTCGTGGCCTTCTGGACGGAGACAGTACATGGAGCCACGAATTTACCTTCCCAGCATCGTTTTTCGCGGCTTATGAGTAGTATTCGAGCGGTGGTCGGGCGACTGCATCGGCGAGTAAGGGGTGTTGATGGAAGTGGAGGACGTCCACCACTCATATGGCAGGCGGGCGGTGCTGCGTGGCATCGATATCGCACTGCCTCCCCGGATGCTGGGGGGCATCGTCGGTGAGAACGGGACGGGCAAGTCGACGCTGTTGAAGGTTCTTTCCGGAGAGCTACGCCCCGACCGGGGGATGGTCCGCCACCGTGGGCGGTTCGGTTACTGCCCGCAGCAGGTGATCTTGAACGAGGCGTTCACGGTACGTCAACACCTGAATTTCTTCGCCGCGGCCTACGCAGTCCCGGACCTGCGGCGGGCCGAGGAGACCATGGAGATTCTACGTTTCTCCGAGTACGCCGATGAACGGGTCGCGACGCTGAGCGGCGGCACCCGGCAGAAGCTCAACCTGACGCTGGCGGTGATGCACGACCCGCAGGTTCTGCTACTCGACGAGCCGTATCAGGGTTTCGACTGGGAGACGTATCTGCGTTTCTGGGATCTGGTCGCGCAGTTCCGTGACGCCGGAGGCTCGGTTCTGGTCGTGTCGCATCTGGCCTACGACACCGACCGGCTGGATCACGTGTGGCGGCTACGCGACGGTGTCCTCCAGGACGGAGCGGAACAGACCGGATGAACGAGAACCTACGGCTGTTCATGACAGCCACGCGCTACGCTCTGATCGAGCATGCCCGCAACCGCTTCGCCATGCTGCTGGTCGCTGCCTTCATCCCCTTGTTCGTCACTCTGGCGGGTCTGATCATCACCGACACACCGGTACCGTTCCGGCTTCGAGACACCGGTGTGGTCCTGGACGCCAAAGGCAACGAGCTCGCCCAGATCTCCGGCGCCCTGACCGCGGTCTGTCTGATCGTCGGGTTCATGATGTTCGCGGCGACGTTCAGCAGCGGGGCATTCGACCGGCGTTTGTGCATGGCCGGGTATCCTCGGGTCGCTTTGGGGCTGGCGAAAATCGCTTGCCTGGTGGTGGCCGCGATAGCGGTCAGCGCCTACGCCACCCTGGCCATCTGTTTGTCGTGGTCGCCGCAGCAGCCGATCCTGCTCGCCGCGGCGCTTTTCTGCGCTGCGATGACCTACGGGGCGCTGGGTGTCGCTCTGGGCGCGCTGCTGCGCCGAGAGGTGGAGGGCATGTTCGCGATCGCGATGATCAGCTGCTTCGACATGGTCGTACAGAACCCCATCGCCAGCATCGGGGCCGACAGCGATGTCGTGCGCTTGCTGCCCTCCTACGGTGCCATGCAGGCTGCGACCGCGACCGGTTTCTCCGACACCACACCATTGCCGGGTTTGGCCGTGCAACTGGCTTGGTTCACCGCGAGCGCCCTGGTCGGGCTGGTCGCTTTCCACCTGCGCACCCGTTCGGCTCTGGGAGCCACGATGCCGAGCGGCGTTCCCGGACAGCCGGCGAAGCAGTGACCGGTATCCCGCACGACCACTCCCGGTGAATCGTGCGAGGACAACCCGCTTCGCCGGCGACGCGGGACCTACACCCCGGTAGGCGCGGGGTCAGTGGCCGGATAGTAGAGCTCACGGCGCAGCCGTTCCAACTCCGGCGCCGCGGAGGTGGGGGTGGGGGTGTACCGGCCGGCCCGGTGCAGCCCGAACGCCAGGTCCCTGCTGTTCTCGAGGATCGCCAGGTACTCTTTGCGCCGGCCGGACAGACCGGGGATCAGGCGGAGCAGTACGGGGAGGTAGCGGGTCACCGCGTCGATCTGGGCGCGTTTCTCGTTCAGCTGGTGTTGCACCTGCTCGATGGCTTCGTTTCGGCTGCATCCGGTTTCGTGGCGGATCGCCCGGATCAGGTTGTAGGGGATGCGGTCGGCCTCGTCCTGGTCCAGTCCCGCCAGGTCGTTCTCCACGAAGCCCACCCAGGAGAGCAGTTCTTCGAGACGGCGGATCACGGGGTGGTTTCGCAGCGTGGGCGGCATTTCGAGGTCTTGGTGTGCCTCCAGGCCGGCAAGGAAGATCTCGGTCCCATTGGTCGATGCCCGCAGGGGCAGGTAGTCGGCCGTGGTGGGGATGTAGCCGTCGATGCGGTGGTGGGCTTCGCGTTCGCAGGCCTCGAACCATTCCTCGACGCTGTCGAGAAACCGCTGCTGCCACCCGAGGCTGCGACCCTCGCGCAGGCGTGGCCACAGGCTCGCCCATGCCGTCGCGACCGCACCGGACCGCCACGACGTCTGGGGATCCTGGCGCAGGATTGCCACCAGTCCCCGCCGCAGCGCGGTGACGGCCTGCGGGTCCCGCAACTGCGGATCCTCGAACAGATCATCCCACACCAAGAACAGCGCGGCCATGCCGGCGAAGGCCTGTTCCCGGGCCGGGTCCACTGCGGCGGCGAACTGTGCCGGGAACCGGAACGCTCCGGCCCATCGGTGGTGGTGGTCGAACTCAGCCGGGGAGGCGATCAGACCGACCTCGGCCATCCAGTTCCGCAGCCAGGACATGACCTGCGGCGGAAACACACCACTGTCGTCCTGCGGCGGCGTCGAGGGCGGAGAAGTTGCGGGGCGGGCGGTGCGCCGATCGAGGATGGACCGGATGTAGGCGATCATCGCGTCGCGGGCGCGCGGATCGACGGCCACAGCGGCGAGTTGGCCAGCGGCCTGGTCGATGAATTCCTCGGCCATCTTGTGCGCTTCGTCCACGGCGCCGGAGGCGAGGACCAACTCCCGGGCGCGGGCGGCGTCCTCGGCCGTCATCGCTCTTCGCAGCAGGCGGGCAAGGTCGCGGTTGCGGGTGGCGGCGCGGATCACGGGCAGGGTGTAGATGCCCTCGGGCAGGTCTGCGTTGACGGGTTTTCCCATCTCCTCGGCGGTCGAGGTCAGATCGAGGATGTCGTCGTAGAGTTGGTAGGCCAGCCCGAAGTCCCGGCCGAACCGCGCCAACGCCTCCTCGTGCTCCTCGGGTCTCCCGGCCTGCATGGCGCCGACCCGGCAGGCCAGCGACAGCAGCGCGGCGGTTTTGCCGTCGATCGAGTCCAGGTAGGCCTGCTCACTACGCGACGCCTCATACTGGTCGGCGGCCTCGATCACCACGCCCGCACACATCCGCTTGCTCGCGTCCGCCGCCGCCAACGCCTCACGTCGACCGAGTTCGATCAGCAGACGCATACCCTCCGCCGTCACCGAGTCCCCACCCAGCACGGCCATATGCGATCCCCACACCGCGTTCGCGCTGGGACGACCCCGACGCTCATACGCGTGATCGATGACGTCGTCGTGATACAGAGACCCCAGGTGCAGCAACTCCACCGCGGCCGCAGCGCGCACGGCCCGGTCGTCGGCCGGCACTGCGGGATCGGTGAGCAGGTAATACGACAGCAACGTCAATGTCGGACGCACCAGACGTCGCGACGTGTCCGGCCCCTGGTCGGTGAGTGCGGTCAACTCGGGCCGGCCCGGAAACTGCACGGGCCCGAGAACATCACGGACACGGTCCAGGTCCGCCTCCAGATGGGGGAAAACAGCGGAAAAGATTTCACCGGGCACGCGCACGCTCCTGACTGGGTACATCGCTGGTCCACAACGCAGTCGATCAAGAGTATTTGACCACTTACACGCGAAAAATGTTGGCGGAAACAGCTTCTGGTTTACCCGCACACGATGGATGGTGCTACGTGGGTGTCGGCGCGCACCTGCTGGGTGTCTGCCGATGCCCGGGTATCCGGACTGCCGACACCAACCCGTAACCGCCGAGAATCGGTCCTCAGGAACCCGGAATCGACTGCACCACACGCAGTTGTGTTGAAGGCAACCGTCGACGAAACAGGAACGTTCTGCTGCGGGGTGGGGAATCCCCGCCGTTCACGGCGGGGAGCAAGCCGTCTATCGAGGTTCTCCGCTGATGACCCAGAGGTGGCCGAACGGGTCCTTCACTCTGCCTTGCCGCTTGCCGTAAGGGCGGTTGTCGACCGGGATCACGAGCTCAGCCCCGTGCTTCACCATATGTCCCACTGTCGCGTCGGGGTCCGACACGGTGAGCATGATCAGGACGGGTGAACCGCCCACTGACTCGGGGTCGTTCCACCCCCACTCCTCGACACTCTGTGCCAGCGCAAAGACGACGGAGTCGAGTGTGAGTTCGGCGTGGTTCACCACACCGTGGTCATCGGCAATTCGAAGAATCAGCTCGGCTCCGAGAGCCTGGGTGTAGAAGTCGATTGCGGAGTCGGCATCGGAGACCAGCAGTTTGGGGCGCAGTTCGCTACTCATGCCTCGATGATCACGGGGAAGGGCGTCGCCAGCCTTGTAGATTTCGGCCCTCTTCGACGAGCCATGCCGGTCGGTGTCGTGTGCATGAGGTCGTGGAAGTCACGCACAAGGTGATTCTGATCGTGGTAGCCGGACTCAGCTGCCGCCTGGGTCCACGAGTCCGCACCTGCGCCGGCACGGCTCACGGCATCCGCCAGACGCGGGAGGCGGGAGGCGGGAGGCGATTTTTTTGGGGGGTGATTCCCAGTGAGCGCCGCATCACGTATCGCAATCGCCGGGGCTCAGATGCGCGTCTCGCGCCAAGTCCTCAACCGACGCTGTCCCCGCCCCTGGCTCCGATCGTGACCAGTGATCGGTGAACGGCGAGGAGTTTCCCATCCGGCGGCGTAGACATAGGTCCGGCTCCGGATGTGGGCGAGATCCCCATGAATTTCCACAGCTGTAGCACCGAGGCCAGCGGATAGGGGGTCACCTGGGGGGCGAAAAACGGGAATGCGAGCGCTCGGCGGGCCACGAATGCGGTGACGATTACGTCGGTTTCGGCCCGCCCGACCGGGGTTTTCGATGTATCGGCCTGCAGTGTGGTGGTGTCGTCGATATTGTTTGAGGGCGGTAACCCGCACCGAGGCCCGCAGAGAGGAACTGTCGTTTTGGGAATACTCTTGCGCCCGTTGGTCCTCAGCGCATGTGTCGCGACGGCTCTACTGCCGGTTGCCGCGCCCGCCGGTGCCCAAACAGCAGCCGATTTCGAGGACGCTCGGGTGGAGGTGTTCCCCGGTTGCGCCGGCTTGGTCCGCACCGTGGTATCGGTTAGTCCGCTGCCGACCGATGTCGCGGGAGTCCGTGCGGTAGTGCTGTTCAAAGCAGACCGGCATGACCCGGCCTGCGCGGTGACGACGACGGTCGGTTGGCGCAATGTCGATTCCGGAGCCAGCGGATCCGAGGAACTCACCGTGTCGTCCGTTCCCGAGCCCGGCGGATTCCTCGATCCCGACCACGGCTACGGCTGGACGTCGGCCGATACCGGCCCGGGCAGGGTGGTCGTCACGGTCAGTACGAATCCAGGCGAAGTCAGCATCATCGTCTGAGAACGGGTAGTGATCGGGCCCCGTCGCAGCGTTCCGCAACCACCCGACCTACCTGCGCGGCATTCCGACGTACCCGAACAGGCTCGCTGTGCCGCCGCCATGGCGGCGGCACAGCTCATCGGCGCATCGCACTCCTCAGCGCCCTCGTCGGCCTGCGGCACGCAACATGCCCATATCGCATTCTGCGGGTAGCGGGCCGTCACTCAGCAGCACCGGGGCCTGCCCGTCCGGCCCGGGCGGGATGTGGTGGCACTGCGACCACTGCTGCCACAATCCATCGAAGGACGCCACATCCCCTCCATCCCGGAAGCATTCCGGATCGAGCAGTGCCGCACCCACGCCGCGGCCGGGTAGAGCGTGCGCGTCATAGCCGGGATCGGTCATGCCCGCCCCGCCACACAGCACGCTCCGAACGCCCAGGGTGCGCATTTTCCGCACCAGCGGGATGTGCGCCTCGTACACTCCGTCGACCGCTGCCGCCCCGTCGGGTTCCCAGACCACGATTCGGGACGCACCTGCCCCGACATACTGTGAAACCAGTTCGGCGAGCACATCGCCGCAGTCGAGCAGGTCCGCAGCATCATCGGTCGATCTCCCCAGGGCTTGGACCATACCCACCGGGCCGGTGACCGACGCCGCCACCGTCCCGCCGGGGTACAACGCTGCCAGGATCCGAGTCAGTTCCACGTAGTCGCCGACGGGCGAGCCTGCGGCCAGCGCGATATCGATCAGGTCGATATCGGCACCGGCCGCCAGCACCGTGTCGGCTTCTACGCGGGGGTCGTAATGGGTCACCACCCAATCCGGCTGCACCAGCGCTACCGCGTCGCGCAGCCGGTATGCCTGCCGGACGGGATCGGCGCGAGAACCGGCCGCCACCCCGGCCATCCGGGCGGCCACCTCCTGCAACACCGGAGCGAAGAGCATTTATGCCTCACCCGCGCCGGCGTCGTCGCCCCACTCCCATGAGCCGAGGAAACCCAGGTGATCCGGTGGCGAGTCGGTTCGCCACGAGGCCACGAAGTCGTCATAGGGCCGGCCGCGGCGCAATCGTTCCGCGCGTTCGTCGTCCCTGGCGGCACAGGTGGCCTCGTGGTCGACCTTCATATGCTCGCTGTCCCACACCAGCCGATAGACCGAGGTGGCCACTTCCTGACTGATGAGACCGCGCCGCAGGTCCACCATCACCGACTCGGGATCCCGTTCGAGCGGGTCGCCGTAACCGCCGCCACCGCCGACACGCTGGATCCAGATATCACCTTCCAGGATCGGGTCCGCCGCCTGCATGGGATTGGTGACCATGTATTCGCCGGGAACCGGCTGGGTGGCAACGGTACTCGCTCCGTCATAGGTCAGGCCCTTACCGCCCTCGGCCAACCAGCGGAGAACCGTGTCCACGCCGCCTTCGGGACGGATCCTGGTCAATGGAGTGCATGGACCTCCGTAACCGCCGAACATGCCGCCGGTTACCGGGAATCGTCCGCCCATGCTTGCGATCCCGAAAGCGAACATCTGACTGCCGTACAACATGTAGGTCCATTCCACCGACGACCCGCCACGGAACTTGCCGAACCCGTGATTGTCCGGTGGTATGCGCCGCCACAGCCCGAGTACCGGCAGCTCCGCTTCCCGCAGTTCCATCTCGCCCCAGTCCGACACGGGGGCGAAGACGGGACCGGCGGCGTGCTCACCATCGCGATCACAGAGCGCTCCGCCGCCTGCGGCGTTCATCTCCGTCGAAACGTTCGCGGTCACCTGCATATGCTGGTTCAAGCCCCCGTACTGCAGGGTGGGAATCATCGCGTACCACGGCGCCATCGGCTTAGCTGTTCCCGGCGCCGCGAACATCGCTTTCGTCACCGCCTGGTGCAGGGCGGCGTTGAAGCTGAACATGGTGAGCAGCGACAGTGAACTCGGCTGTTCAGGACCTGCTGTCACGATGGACCCTGGCTCCAGCTCGAAATCCAGGGCAGCGATGAACCCGGCGGTACGCGGCAGGTCCCCGTACAGGAAGTTCATGAACAGGTTGCCCACCATGGCCCGGGTGAAATGCGCCTGGACGTTCAGCGCGCGGTCGATGGACGGGGCGCTGCCACCGGTGCGAACGGTGAGCCGGTCCCCACGCTTTTCCAGCTCCACGCACAGTTTGAACAACCGTTCTTCGATCAGAGTGCTGTCGCCGAAATGAACCCCGCGATATATACCGTCCGGCCAGGACGCGATACGCCGGCGCACCTCGGCCTCGGTGGTCTCGAGGACCGAGCGCATCGTCGCGATCAGCAACTCCGGCGAACGCTCGCCCATGAACTCGTGCATCCGGTGTTCCACGGTCCGCGCAGCCGCGAGCTTGGCGCGAATATCGGTGAGCCACAGCATCGGATCGCGGACCTGATTCTGGAACAGATTCACCACATCGCGGCGAACCACGTAGTTCTCGCCGATCTTCATGGGCGGAATACGAATACCTTCACCGTATGTGGTTGTCGCCCGCATACAGAGGCCGCCTTGGTCGATCGCGGCTCCGTTCTCGCCTTCGTGGATGATCGCACCGATCCACGCCACGTGCTCGCCCTCCCAGAACAGCGGGATCAGCAGAGTGTGGTCCGGATTGTGGGTGCCGCCGTAATTGGCGTCGTTGTGGTAGAAGACATCGCCTTCGGCGAGACCCACGGTCGGTTCATCGGCCCAGTAGCGCGCGATGAACTTCGGCACCGAGGAGGTGGTCGCCGAGAAGATGTTCACGCCACTGGAAGTGGCGATCGCGAAATCGCCCTCCTTGGTGTAGATCCCGATGATCAGATCACCCCATTTGGCCGCGGCCGACGCGCTGATCTGCTGGAGCATTTCCATCGATGATTCCAGCACGGCCTCGACCCTGCTGAGCCCGACCGCCAGATCGGTCGGATCGGAGATCGAGGCCAACGCCTCGTCTTCGCGCCGGGTTCGCGGACGCAGACGGTATTCCCCGGTGATCTCCAGGTCGGGACCGTACATCACCGGCTGATTGCTCAGCAGATCGGCGAGGAATTCCTCCGCACTCGCATCGGTCATGCTCATGAGCGGGCCTCCTGTCGCATCGTGAAGAATCCGTAGCTGTCCATTTCGCCCTGCCACCCCGGCTCGATCAGGATGCTCGTATCGGTGGCTTCGACGATCGCGGGCCCGGTCAGCCGGTGGCCCGGGCGCAGCGCCGCGTAGTCGTATATCTCGGTCTCCTGCGGCTGGTCGGCGCTGACCCACCAGCAGCTGCGGCTTCCCTTGTGGGCGACCTTCACAGGCTCGCTCGACACGGGGCGTTCCATCTGCCCTGGCGCCGGGCGCGGAATCCAGGCGCGTAAACGGATCGCATCGATCGAGATACCGATCTCCTTGGTCAACGCCAGATCGCCGAAGCGGTCACCGTATTCGTCGAAGTACGCCTTGATGATCTCGGCGAGATCACTACGAGTCTCCAGTCGACGTACCGGGCTGGCGATGGTGATGACATAGAGCTGGCCGGTGGAGCGCATATCGAGTTCGACGACGGTGTCGATGTCTTCGATCCCGAAGCCCTGCCCACCGAAATCCGAGACCGCTTCGGCGTGGAATTCGTCGACGATGGTGTTGAATTCGGCGAAGTTGTCGAACAGTTGCTTGGTCAGCGGGTTGAACAGCACCATCCACACCGACCGCTCGTAGATGTGCAACCGTTCGAGACCCGCCGCCCCGGAGGCGGAGAACACGGAGCTGTGCGCAGGCACCACCACCTCGTCGACGTCGAGCGCCCGGGCGTAGCCGCAGGCATGAAGAGGGCCGCCACCGCCGAAGGAGAAAACAGTGAATTCGCGGGGGTCGTATCCCTTGGCCGTGATGCCTTTGAAGATCTCTGCACCCATGGTCTCGTCGACCACCCTGCGGATCTGCCGCGCTGCCTCCGGTACCGAGATGCCCAATGGTTTAGCCACCCGTCGCTCGATCGCGCGTTCGGCACGCCGGATGTCGAGCGTCAGATTGCCGCCGTGGTAGTTGTCCGGGTCCAGATACCCGAGTACCAGGTTCGCATCGGTTACCGTCGGCTCGGTGCCACCCTGTCCGTAACAGGCCGGGCCCGGGTCCGATCCCGCCGACGCCGGGCCGACCGCGACACCGGAGATCGGATCCACTCGTGCGATCGAGCCGCCGCCGGCCCCGATCGCGGAGATATCCATCATCGGGATCTGCACCCGCCACCGGTCGATCACCGGGTTGAACTCGTAGAACCGGACCGACCCCTGCACCACGATCCCGACATCGAAAGAGGTCCCACCCATATCGGTGGTGACCACTTTGTCCAAGCCTCGGGCCTGGGCCAGATGCCGCGACCCGTAGAGGCCCGCCACCGGGCCCGCATGCACGGTCTGGATGGGTGTGGTGCCCGCGAGGCTACCCATACCGCCGCTGTTGTGCACCAGCAGCAGTTCACCCCGATAGCCGCGGCCACGCAGCTCGTCACGCAGTGAGGACAGCCGGTCGGCGGTGAAACGGTGCAGGTAGGCGTTGATGGTGGCGGTCATCGACCGCGCGTATTCGCCTGCACGCCCGGATACTTCGTGGGACAGGATCGTCGGGAACCGACCGAGGTAGGCGTTCGGATACTCCTCCTCGACGATGGCGCGCACCATTTGTTCGTGCGCTGCGTTGATGTGACTGTTGAGCAGACACACCACGAAACCTCGGACCCCTTGGTCGACGAGATCGAGCACCCTGTCACGAACCTCGTCGGGATCCAGTGGAATCACCACCCGGCCTGCGGCGTCCACTCGCTCGGTGAGTCCGGCGATCTGCTCGGGTTCGATCAGCGGCACCGGGCGTTGCGCTCGGGACAGGTCACGTGTCACGGTCGCGGGCAGGCCGTCTGCCCACTGCCTGCATCGGCCGATCGGAACAGTGTCCTCGTGCCCACGGGTGGTGAGCAGACCCAGCCGTGGTCCGCTCCGCTCGATCAGCGCATTGGTGCCCAGGGTGGTCGCGTAACGGATCGTCGTGGTCGTCTGTAGCAGCGTGTCGGTGTCCGAGCCCGTTTCCTCGGCGATATCGGCTATTGCGCGGAGGAAACCGATGGACAGATCGTGATGGGTGGTCAGAGCTTTCGCTGTCGTAACCCGACCGTCCGCCGCCGTGGCGAAACAGTCGGTGAACGTTCCTCCGATATCGACGTTGATCTCCATCAGCCGGCCCGCCCTTCCCTGTTGCTCTCGGCGCCGCTGCGCAAGGCATCGACGTCGACCTCGATATCGTGGGCCAACGGGTGCCCTGGCGGCAGGTACTCGGTCTCCATCTGGACCCCGCAGCCCGGGCAGTAGTACTCCACGATCCGGCACCATCCGGGATCGGGAGCAAAGCTGTGCTCACCGTCGAATCGGGCTGGGTAAATGGTCCGGGGATCACGGTCGTGCAGCAGCAATCCGCGTTTGTAGTTCTCGCGTGCCGAACCGATGACGTGGCCGCAGCGCACACAGTTCCACGTCTCGAGTTTCGGGTCCAGTTGCAGGTATTCGGTGATCCGAACAGCTTCGCTGCTCATCGGTCAGTTACTCCTTGTCGATGCGGTGAGCCGAAGGGTGCCGAGCTCGTCGGCCGTGATCGTCCAGTCGGGCGGCACGACGCAGGTGGTGTCGGGAGAGTCGACGAGTGCGGGACCGGCCAGTGTTTCCCCCGCCCGCAATCCCGCTCGCTCGATGACCTTGGTGTCCAGGTCCCCGTGGCCCGGCCATCGGATCGGCATCGAAGTACGGCCCGAGGCCGCAGCGGCATCCGGGGCAGCTGCACGACGGGCCAAATCCACATGTGGAAGTGTGTGTTTCGCTTCCACGGCGATCCAGTCCACACCGTCGCGTTCGAACCGATCGACCGTGAGCGCGACCTTGTCGGCAGCTATTCCTTCACCACGCATATCGCGCATAGCCCTGGCTGCGAGGGCTTCCTCGTCCGCCGCGCGGGCCGTGGCCTCGTGCCGGTAGTGGATATCCACCGTGGATGCGCCGAAGGCGGAGAACACAGGGGCGAACGGCAACACCAGCATGGTGCCGATACCCGCGGCGGATGCGATCGCCGCCCCGTGGGTGGCGCCGTTGCCGCCGAACCCGAGCGCGGTCACCGTGGCCGGATCGACTCCGCGTTCCCTCAACTCCGCTGCCAGCCTCTCACCCGCGTCGCGGTGCGCCGTCGCCGACACCTGCTCGGCGGCTTCGACCACGCTGACACCCAGCGCCTCGGCCAGAGGTTCGAACGCTCGCCTGGCGGCAGCCACGCTGATCTGCATGCTGCCGCCGAGGAACGCGTCCGGACGCAGCATCCCGAGAACGACATCAGCATCGGTGACGGTGGGCGCGTCACCACCGAAACCGAAACACGCGGGCCCCGGTCTGGCGCCGGCACTGTACGGGCCGACTCGCAGAACATCGCCGTCCAACCAGGCGATCGACCCGCCGCCGACACCGAGGGGAACCAGATCGGGCAGCGGAAACGCTATCTCGATCCCCTCCACCCGCCCGTGACGGAGCATCGGCACCTCGCCGTCGCGTACGATGCCGACGTCCAGACTGGTACCGCCCATATCGAGGGTCACCAGGTTCACCAGCCCGTAATGCCGGGCCACCTCCCGCGCGCCGAGCAGACCGGCCATCGGGCCGGAGTTGTACGTCTTACCCGCGACTGTCCTGGCGACTCGGGCCGCGCCGCCGTCGTTGTGCACGATACGTAACGGCCGACGGTAGCCCTGCTCACGGAGATAATCCTCGGCTCGATACAGGAAGTCGGCCACGTCGGGATGTACATAGGCGTTGAACAGCGCGGTCGCTTTACGCCGGTCCTGATCCGGATCGGCACAGACCTCGCCGGCGCGCAGCAGTGGCACCGAGTCCAGACAGTGTTTCGGGTAGTGCGCCGCAAACGTCTCGGCGAGGGCGGCTTCACCGCATCCGTCGCTCGCCCCGGCACCGTCGGAACAAGCCACCACCAATCCTCGCGCCCCCTGCCCGAGCAGCTCTCTGACCGCGGCCAGTGATTGCGTTCGCGCCTGGGCACTGCCGGTCGCCGGTACTGCTGTCACCATCTCCTGTTCGACAAAGAGGCCGACACCGCTGTCCGGGCTCGACGACACCGACCCGCTGTCGGTGAGCAGCCCGAGCCGGGGCCCACGGCGCTGTAGCACGGTATTCGTGCCGACCGTGGTGGCGTAGCGCACCGAGACGGTCTCGCGCAGCATGTCCGGCACCGTGATGCCCAACTCGTCGGCTGCGCCCTCGATGACCTCACGGAAACACACAGCAAGGTCATGAGGCGTGGTCAGCGTCTTGACCGTGTGCGCAACCTCGTTGCGCACGATGAAACCGTCTGTGAACGTTCCCCCGGTATCGATATCGATGGTGATGACCGCCATGTCTCTCCTCTCCGAGCGCACCGCGTCGGACCGTGTTGCGCGTCACATTCATGCTGGCGGCCGCAGTTGCAGCACTCAATGGGCTCAGCTGCCACCAACTGGTGGCGTCTGCGGACAACCCGCGAAGTGTGCGCGCCAGAAGAGATTCACTGCGGCAGACAGAATGTGCCGATATCAGGCCGCTACTACGGTCCGGGCATGGGTAGCGCAACGGCGACAACAGCCGGGCACTACGGCGAGGACACCGAATCAGCGCCTTCGTTGCACTGGTTCGCCCGCTGGCTCGGCGACGAACACGACCGAATACTGGACTCGCTGGTGGACAGGGTGGTGACCGCAGTCCCCGACCTGGCGGTGGCACATGACGATCCACGTACTCAGATGAGGAATGCCGTGCAGGTCCATCTGCGTGCTCTCACCGAATGTGTTGGACAGTCCCCGCACCCGGGCCCGGTGACCCTACCGGCATTCGTGGGCCGATACACCAGAGCGATGGCGCGACACGGCACGCCCCGACTATTGGTGCTGCTCCGCGCCTTCGAGGAGATCCACGCCGCACTGTGGCGGCTACTCGTCGTGGCATTGCGCGAGGGACGATATCAGCTCGCGCCTGCCGACCGGGCCGAGGTACTCGAACAGGTATCTGCCCATCTGTTCGCCTATTTCCAGACCGCGAGCACCGAGACGGCCGCTGCATATACAGCCGAGCGAGCATTGCTGGA
The DNA here is from genome assembly GCF_002081715.1 of Nocardia donostiensis. Lineage (GTDB taxonomy): Bacteria > Actinomycetota > Actinomycetes > Mycobacteriales > Mycobacteriaceae > Nocardia > Nocardia donostiensis. The sequence goes on from NZ_MUKP01000030.1 coordinate 60,238, forward strand.
CCGGCGCGCGTCCGCACACCGGACACAGGTGGTCACCGGCGTACTGGCCGGCTCCGTGAGCCAGGCCGACGCCGAACGCGCCCTGGCCTACGCACTGAACACCACGCACATCGGTTATGTGGCGTGGGTAGATCAGCCCTGTGATCTGGACCGGCTGGACAGGGCGGTGACCGTGCTTGTCGAACAACTGCGCCCACGCCAGCACCTGAGTGTGCCGGTCAGCGACAACAGTGTGTTCGGCTGGGTCAGCAGCTGCGACGACCAGTGGTCCCGGCTCCTGCGCGCGAAGGCGCTGCCAGCGGGAATCCGTTGCGCGTGGGGTGCCCCTCATCCAGGGATGGGCGGGTTTCGGGCGACTCATCTGGACGCACTCGAGGCGCGCCGCGTCGGTGAGGCGACAGGTCTGGTCGGCGCGGGCGGTTCCGTGCTCTTCGACGATGTCGCGGTGGCGGCATTGGCCTCACACGATCTGGCTTCGGCCACCGCGTTCGTGCGCAGACAACTGGGCAGGCTGGCCGACGGCAGCGAATCGGCTGGCCGACTGCTCCAGACGTTGCATGTCTATCTCGACGAACTGGCCAGCCCCACCCGGACCGCGCGTCGCCTGCATGTGCACCCCAATACCGTCGTGAAGCGGGTGGAACGGATCGAAACGCTGCTCGGGCGGCGCATCGACCCAGCGAGTCTGTCGCTACGCGTGGCCGTGGAGCTGGCACCCATGTCCAACTCCACCGCCACGCGTGAACGATGACGTGGTCAGGTGCAGTCCACGAACCCACCATCGAGCGGAATGGCCGCTCCGATCGAGTAGGCACCCCGTCCCGCGACGCCGAGAATGCGCTGTGCCGTGATACCGGCACAGTAGCGATATATCGCGGATATGGCACTGAACGGCATCGGCTGAGCTAGGCTGGCACGGCAACGAAGGCCTGCGATACCAGAGGGAACGACCCGTGTCCGACACCGCGTTGCACACCGAGAAGACATCGATACTCGGGATGCCGGTGGAAGAGTCACGGGAAGAGTGGCATCGCCTGGCCAATACCTATCAATGCCAGATGCGCTGTGAGTTCCCCACCGAGCGGAAGATGACGGGCGCATTGGCCCGCACTCGAACGCCGACCAACCAGATCCTGACTTGGCAATCCCCATCGGTGCGCTATCGGAGATCCACACGTCATATCCGGCGCGACGAGATCGACTCCTACTTGCTGCTGGTGTGTACTACCGGCGCAGCCACCGTCGACCGGGACGCCGGCAGTATGAACGTGCGCCCTGGATCGGCAGGCCTGCTGAGCGCGGCGCAACCATTCGACGTCACACATTCCTCAGGCGCTGGGCTGGCGGTACTCACGATCGACCGGCGCAAGCTCGAGCACCGTATGGATCGACGCTTCGACACTGCCTCCCCGCTCGACCTGTCGACCGGTTTCGGTCTCGTGGTGCAGGAACTGTTGCACAGCATCCTCCGCGCCTGCGATGTTCTGTCGGCCAGTCAGTTCGATGCGGCAGTCGACCGCCTGATCGAACTGCTGTGCGTGCTGATCGGCGAGAGCACTACTACTGTCGGCGATCGCTTCGGTGAGATCGAAACCGCGATCCGGCGCTATGTTCGCGAGCACGCGCACGACCCCGAGCTCAACGCGGACGCCATTGCGGGGGCACTGGGCTGGTCGGTACGCCAGATTCAACTCGCGATGCAGCGAGCGGGAACCACGCCACGCGACTTGATCCGCGAGGAGCGGCTGGCACTCGCTCACGAGCGGTTGATCAGTCCTTCCTATCGCGACACGAGCATCACCGACCTCGCGTACCGGTGCGGTTTCGTCTCGGCCGGCAGCTTCAGCACAGCGTTTCGGCAACGTTTCGGAGTCACACCACGAGACCTACGCAAAACCTACTTCTGATTCGGTTCGCCTGTTCCTCGCTCACGCCGCATGCCATGGGCAGCGGGATCTGCGGACCACCTCTGCGATCGGGCCTGCCGCTGCTGGACGGGATCAACGTGGCACGTGCCGGACTGGGTCGGCTACGCATGCCGCCGGAGGTGGCGGTCGCGGACAAGGGCTACTCCCATCCCTCGACACGGGCCGCGCTGCGGCGACGGCGGGGCCGGTTCGTCAGTCCCGAACGCGATGATCAGACCGCTCACCGCGCCGCGAAAGGCTCGGCCGGTGGCCGGCCACCGACGTTCGACCCCGCCGTCTACAAGCAACGCAACATGGTCGAACGCTGCTTCAACCGGCTCGAACAGTTCCGTGGCCTGGCCACCTGGCTACCCGTTACGTCAAGCGTGCCGCCTACTGCCAGGCAGAACTCACCATCACCGCGATCGTGCTCTGGTTGCCATGAACTACAGGACAGGCCCTAGGCGAGCGAACTCTGGATGTCTTGTTCGAGCAGATAGTGGTTCACAGCCACCGCAGCTCTGGATCCTGCGGCGGCGGCGTGGATCAACTGGGCGGGCGAGTCGACGACATTACCCGCCGCCCAGACACCGGGCACGCTGGTACGGCCGGTCGCGTCGACTGCAACCCAGCCATCGTCGCCTACCGCGCAACGCAGTCGGGTCAGCAGCTCGTCACGAGGGACGAAGCACGGCCCGACAAAGACCGCTGCCCGCGGAAAGACCTCTCCCGAGGCGAGTTCGACCCCGGACAGGTGGGCGTCGTGGACGACGATCCGTGCAACATCGCCCTCGACGACGCGTACGCCGCGGGCCTCCAGTCGACGATGTTCCTCGCCGGACAGGGCAATTTCCCGCGGAAAGAAGATGACGTCGTCGGACCATTGACGCACCAGAGCAGCCTGATGCACCGAGAAAGGTCTGTTCGCTCCTCCCAGAACGGCCAGCGGGGCGTCTCGCACCTCGTACCCGTGGCAGTACGGACAGTGGAGCACCCCTGTACCCCACTGTTCGCGGACTCCGGAAATCGCCGGTAGTTCGTCCCGCAGGCCCGTAGCGACCACAACGGCTCGCGCTTCGACGACGGCCCCTTCTTCGGGTTTTACCGCGAAGCCGCCATCGGTTTCTGCGATGTCCACGACTCGACCCGTCAGCAGTTGTGCGCCGTAACGGAGCACCTCCGCCCTAGCGATCGCCAGCAGCTGCTCAGGTGTGGTGCCGTCTCGGGTCAAGAAGCCATGCGTCGACTCGGCAGCCCCGTTCCGAGGACCACCGGCATCGATGACGACCACCCTGCGACATGATCGCGCCAAGACCAGTGCTGCGCTGAGGCCTGCTGTGCCCCCGCCGACTACCACGACGTCGTCAATCACGAATGTCCCCTTTGTTCGATCTCCGGCCCGTTCCGCACGACTGTGTAACCGTCCGGGTAGGCTCAGAACGTACCGGATTGTTTACTAGTTAACAAAAGGGGCGGCGATGGCCGAGCGGTCACTGCGAGAACGGACGTACGAACTCTGGCGTCTCCGAAATCCTCACCTCGATACCTCCGCCATGGTGGTGGTGGGCCAGATCAAGCGCATTTCCGCGCTGCTCGACCGCGCAGTAGAAGACATCTATTCCGATGCCGGCGTCAGCGCCGCCGAGGTGGGGCTACTGGTGCCACTCCGGTACGCCGACCCGCCGCTCACCGCGATTCGACTCGCGGAACACCTCGGGATGTCCCGGGCCGGCGTCGGCAAAACACTCGCCAAGCTCGAGCGCCGGGGACTCGTTGTGCGCGCGCAGAATCCGGCGGATCGCCGGTCGGCCCTGATCACCCTCACGCCGAGGGGAATCGATGTGATCGACGAAGTCTTCCCGCGCGAACTCGAGGCTCACGCTCGACTCTTGAAGGATCTGAGCAAGGACCGAGCGACGGTCCTGCACAGCTTGGACCGCCTCGCCGTGAGCCTCGAAGTCCACGGCAACAGTCGGACCTGACGGCCGGTACGTACCTGCGACGCAACAGCGCCCGAACGCCTCAGGACCGGAACCGGCCCCGCACACTGCCGAGGAGCGGACAAGACGGTGAGCCACCTGCGTGCATATCGTCTCAGCAGCGTTCCCGGGGCTGCAGTCCCTCCACAGTCGCGGGCCGATTGCGGTAAGCGCTCTCGGCGAACCGGAGGAATGTCTCCACATCAGCGATATTGGAGACCAGTCCGAAGGAAACCCGGATGGCGCCGCCGCTGGGCAGCCCCAGCGCCGAGACATATTCTTCGACAGTGGCCAGTCGTTTCCGGAACAGGCGGCGCAGGACCGGCAATTCGATCCCGAAGGCGCCCTCCCCCGCCCCTGGATTGCAGAAACAGCCGGTACGCAGGGAAATACCCACCGCCGCCGATTCCGTCGCCACCAGACGCTCGTCCACTACGACTCCGTCCGGATCGAGGAAGTTGAACGCGACCGTACCGCCACGACGTGTGGCGTCCGGGGGGCCGTAGATACGGACCATGGGGGCGCCGTTGTCGTGGGTCAGCGACTGCAGCCGGTCCAGCAGCCACCCGGTGAGGCAGGCTACGCGGCGGTGGACCACCTCGAGGCCGATATCGCGCAACCAGCCGATACCGAAGGTCACGTCGGGGATGGACAGGAAGTTCGGCGTCCCGTCCTCGAAAGCGGTTTCGTCGTCGGTCATGACGTGCCAGTCCCCCTGGAGGCTCACGGCCGCGATGGTGCCGCCGGCGAACCACGGCCTGCGCAGCCTCGCCAACGCATCCCTACGCGCGACCAGACAGCCGACGCCGGTCGGGTAGCCGAAGAGCTTATACCAGCTGATCGGGATGAAATCCGGTTGCACGATGCGCAGGTCGAGTTCGTTGGTGGGCAGATACGCGGCCGCGTCGAGAAGCACGTCGTAGCCGTTTTCGTGGGCAACCCGTACCCATTCCAGCGGATGCTGGACACCAGTGAAATTGCTTTGCGCCGGATAGGCCAACAGCCCACGACGAGCGCGGTCCGGCCGGCCGACACCCAGATGGGGAGGCAACGCGGCGTGCACGGCACTGTCGGTGATGCGCAGTTCCGGTGTGTCGATCGGCAGATGCGCCACCTGCGCGCCGCGTGCCCTGGCGAACTCACGGATACCGATCACCGAGTTGTGATTGTCCGAGGACACGACGAAACGAGAGCCCCGGGCAAACGGATACGCCTCGCCGACAAGACGGCAGGCCGCACTGGCATTGGCGGTGAAAATCGCGCAGTACTCCTCGGGGTCGGCGTTCAGATGTGCCAGCACCGCTCGGCGCGCCTGCTCCACGACCTCCGTCGCGGCTTTGGATGTCGGGTTCTCCGAATGCGGATTACCGAAGCAGCGTTCGGTCAACCGATCCCGGTGCGCCCGAAGCTGCGCGGTCGCGGCGAGCCCGGCGCCGGCGTAGTCGAGGTACACCACACCGTCGTCGTCCAGGTACGCGTACTCCGTGCTCCGCAGTCGATCGAGGGCGACAGTGGACTCGTAACCGGGATAAGCGGCAAAGAATTCCTCCGGACCGGTAACCGACTGTTCGCGGGCTGTGTCCATACCGAACTCTCCTCTGCGGCAACATCTGTCGAGGACCTCGCACCGGCCCGGTGAGCGCAGTATCAGCATCGCGCACGTTTGCCGGATCGACCACCGTCCGCGTCGCCAGAGTTGGGAACGCCGCGCAACAGGACGGGTGAACGTGTCTCTGTACAGGCGGTTGCACAGGAGCGATCTGCCTCAGCCGGACATTGTGGCCCATGTACCAGCGAGGGATTGCACGCCGGGCTCACCGTGCGGCGCCGGCACCCGCAGACCGGACTGCTCATGCTGTCGCCGTACGTCGGAAGCGCTGTGCCGTACGGCTCATAGACGGCGATGCGAAGGGCTACGACTTCGATGTCCATCGCCGGTGGCTGCGTGCTCGCAGGATCGTGCCTCGGATCGCCCGCCGTGGGGTCGAAGATCGAGCGCACCATCGCATGGTTGAACGGGTACCCAGCGCGGCCCGGCCGCTCAACTCGCCACCGCTTCCTCGACGTGCAGTCGGCGGAAACGGCTGCCGTGGAATACCAGCGGCTCCACCTCACCGGCTGTCGCAAGCCGGTCGACACGCAGCAGCACGAC
>NZ_MUKP01000031.1 GCF_002081715.1 Nocardia donostiensis
GATATCTGCTGGGACCACGATCCCAGCGGCGCGATCCGAGTGCCATCGGCCATCCGACTCGGCTTCCGAGGAACAGCGGTCTGGATCGCCGCCGGATGCTCAGTAGACACAGGACCGGCAACAAGCTCCCGGTTGGGCACCGACGACGTCATAGTCGTCTTCACCCGGGAAATGAGCTCACAGACAGGAATCCCGGAAAGCCGATGAGCCTCCGGCCGCCCGACTGGACAAGCGGCCGCCCACCGATACGACATCCACGACACACCGGAAGCCACCTCGGCCTGCATGCAAGCAATGGACCAGCTCGAAACAACCGCCGATGAAGCACGGTTATGCAAACTCGCCTACGACGACGGTGACCGTTGCGCCTTCATCGGGTTGATCGAGATCATGGTGGACGCAGACCGTGTCGATGACCTGCGGCTCCTGGCACGCGGCGACGGCCGCGCGTTCGCGACACTCATGGAATATCTGGTCCGAACCGACAGCATCGACCTTCTGCGCGGAGGCGTCCGAGTTCGCCGGCGCCCGACTCTTGCTGGCGCAACTGCCTGTTTGTTATCGTCTGCCTGGCTTCTGGGCATCGCAGCTATCTCACCGTGGCTATTACCCAGATCCGCTATGCACACCACCAATTCAAAGGAGAGCAGTTTCTGGAAAGCGGACCGTGAGGTCTTCCCCGACACTCGCGAGCAGCGGTGCTGGTTCCACAAGCAGGCCAACGTCCTTTCCTCGCTGCCGAAGTCAGCGCATCCCGGTGCCACCGCGGCGATGAAGGAGATCTACAACGCCGAGGACATCGACCATGCGCGAGGCGCGATCAAGACGTTCGACCTCGACTACGGCAAGAAATACCCGAAAGCTGTCGCGAAGATCGTCGATAACGCCGATGCGTTGCTCGAATTCTACAAGTATACGGCAGAGCACTGGATCCATCTGCGCACCACCAACCCGATCGAATCCACCTTCGCCACTGAGCGATTGCGCACGAAAGCCACCAAGGGCCCCGGTTCCCGGGCGGCTGAACTGGCAATGGCCTACAAGCTGATCGAGGCCGCTCGAACCCGCTGGCGAGCGGTCAACGCACCACACCGGGCCGCCCTCGTGCGAGCCGGAGCACGTTTCGACCGCGGCGCCCTCGTCGAGCGCGAACAGTCCCCCGCAGCATGACCGACCATGCGCGACAACCACTGCTGTTCCTCGATGTCGACGGGCCGCTTCTCCCGTTCGGTGAAGACCCCGGACGCGAGCCGCGCAGTGTCGTGTCGGACTCACACTTTTCGCGGCTGCGCCCCGATGTCGGCCGCTGGCTGGCAGAACTGCCATGCCAGTTGGTCTGGGCCACGACCTGGGAAGATGAGGTCAATGCCGAACTCGCGCCCCGGCTCGGGCTGCCGCGACTGCCAGTCGTGCGCTGGCCGGAGCCCTGCGCTGAGCATGAACGCGAGGACCGGTGGTTCGGACTGTGCTGGAAGACCCGGACCCTGGTGGACTGGGCCAGCGGACGCCCGTTCGCCTGGGTCGACGACGAGATCACCGCCGCTGACCGCACCTGGGTCGCCACCCAACATCGCGGCCCTGCACTCCTGCGGCACGTTGAGCCGTTCCGGGGACTCAGTGACGAGGACTTCGTAGCCCTCGATCACTGGCTGCGAGCAACCTGAGAAACCCGGAGATCCACAAGAATTGGTCGCTTCCCATCCTCTCGAGTTGCACCAAGGCGTCCTCGCACTCGAAGGCTTGGATGGTGGCTTATGCCTGCCCGACCTGACGGGGTCACGCAACGGATGGACCACTCCCCCAGGTCGGGTAGTAGGAAGCTGTAGTGCCCCACTGGAATCAGGTAGCTCAGGTGGTGGTGCATTATCTATTGATCAGGCAGGTTGTTGCCGGTAGCGGTGCAGCACCACTCCTGATTTCGCGAACGGAACTGTCTGGATCAACTGCAAATGGCGGCGGTAACCGTCCTCGGCGAACAGCGACCGCCCTCCTCCCAGTAGCACTGGAAATACGAGGAGCCGATACTCGTCGATGAGGTCGAGTCGCATGAACTCGCGCGCAGTGGTGGCGCCTGCGAACAGGATCAACGGTCGTCCTGGTTGTTTCTTCAGCGCGTCGACCTCGCTGGCGAGATTGTTGCCGATACGGGTGGCCGGCAGCCACGCAAGTTCGGCTTCTTGCCGTGAGACAACGATTTTCGGCAATCCGTTGACCTTGGGGGCCAGCATCTCGTCGCCCGGGGTGGCGGGATTGCGCTCCGCGTCCGGCCAGTACTGCCCAAGTAGCTCATAGCTCGCCCTGCCGAATATCTGGGCGTCGACGCTGTCCAGCAGTTCGGCGAGGTAGCTGTCGAGGTCGGGGTCGACGACATCAACCCAGTCCAGGTTCTCGCCGGGTCCTTCCGTCATACCGTCCACCGACACCATCATCTGCAGGATGAGTTCACGCATCCGGTCGTCCTTCCGTCTTCGATCAGTCCGAGTCGATACTCGCTTCACCGAGTAGGACGACACCACCCGGCAGAAGTCATCGGTGGCAGCCGCATCAGCAGTGACGGTTCGATGGAGCCTGCCACAGCGAATCCCCAACCCCTCGCGCTGCTGATCACGTCGGGGCCGGTCGAGTGAGCAACGGATAGAACAGTCCTACAGTGTGGCTCCCCACAGCTCCGCGATCGTGATCAGGACGTACGTCGCCACCGTGCACAGCGGAATGGCCCACCACAGGGCGTGATCGCGGATCGACCCCGGCTCGGTCCGTAGCGGGACAGGGTTCCGATCGCGGATGACGATCGCGTTCGTCATCATGTCGGCGATGGTGCGTCGGTGCGTATCGAACAATGGCAACAGGAATCCGAGCCCACAGGGCAGCACGTCGATAATGCAGGCCAGTTGTCGCATGATCATCCGGCCGATACCGACCGGATGATGCGTCCGCGGATCCACCACCCGCAGCCCCACGACGAGCTTGCCGAGACTCCGCCCCGTCCGGCCCTGCATGAGAACCCTGTTTACCGCGACCAGCACTATCACTGTGATCAGCATGAGCTTGACAACCCACCGCTCCGCTTTCATCAAGTACATGCCCGCTATTCCGGTGGGATGATGGGTCCGTGGCTTGCTGTGCAAGATGTCCTCGCCGAAGAGCAGAACAGCAATATCTACCTTGAAGTGGTGGTTTATGCCCCAGGCGAGGCCCACGCCTATCCCGAAGAGCACAACGAAGAACAGCAGATCGATGAGTCTCGCCGACACCCGTAGATGCCACGGGGCGTACACACTCTGATCCGTTGGCACCACAAGTTCCGCCTTCCAGCCGGCAATCAGTTCGCAGCTATTCGCGTCTCCCATGATCGCAGAGCTCATGGCGGACTCCAGCGACACCATTACCGTCGGCAAGCACACAATCACCGTGTCGAACCAACCGACAGCTGAAGACAAAATCCGAATACCAGAGCCCGCGCCAGCCGTACTGGTGGACAGTCGGTGAACCTGCTGTCGAATGCCACCGCGTGGGACTGCCCCGGTTCGGTTGACTCCTGACCTGTCATGCAAACCGGCGTCGATGCCCACCTCGCCGCTGCATCCCAACGCCATCAACATCCCGGTCACCGACGCGCCGACCCTCTCGACGAGTGCACCCCAGCGTGTACTACGGTCCGAATCCGTGATTTGCTGAATACCCGTCGACGCAGCGTGCGGGACCCGACTGTGGGCGATCGTCAGTGTCGACTGGCTCTGGGATGCTGCCAAACCGGGCGTATCGGTTGGTGGTGGTAGTTGAAGTGGAGGCATAGTGAGTCGAGCTGGCGTGGCCGAGGCAGCTCAGGCTGTGGTCACCTCGCGGCGTGTTCCCGACGCTCTGGAACGGAGTTCGACGGCTGTCGTTCGGATGTTGGATGCGACTGTGGGTGTCGCATTCCTGCCTGATCCCGCAGAGATCGCACGGCGCCGGACGATCGGTTTGGGGGCATTGCCCCAGATGGATCTGCTGGACACGTTGATGGGCCTACCGGCAGGGTTACCGGTATCGGTTCACGATCTCACCGAGCGTGAGCGCCGTCTCTTCCGCCGGGTCCCGGCCGGTGTCATCGATGTAGCCGATGGCCTGTACACGCGCCGCGCAGTACCCCCGGTTACCGCACAGTTCGTGGTGGTGGCCACGCGCACCTGGAAGGACGGTCTGCGCTCGGCGGGGAAGTTCGCGCCGTTCTGCAGCCGTGCCGTGCTGCTGCGATCAATCCCCGAAGACCTCGACGATGCGCGCATGCAGGCATCGTTCTTCGGGGTCGGGATGTGTGTCTTCGCGAGCGGCGAGTTGAAGATGCTGACAGACCCACAGCCGTATGTACGTCAGCGCCAATCGTGCGGTCAATGGTGGTTTGCCGAGGAGCTGTACGAGAAAGTCAACGAGTTCGGGCTTGACGTGTAGTTTCGGAATCCACCCACCATGGTGGTAGTTCCGCCCATGCCTGCAGTGTCTTCGGTGCCTGGAATGCTTCGGGCTGGTTGATCCGGATGTTGACGGTGTCGGTGTGGGCGACCGCCGCTGCGCACCGGTTCTTCCACCAGGTGGCCCTATCGGCGAGCTGCGGTTGTTCCAGCAGGTCGCGTGCCCATGACTCCCAGGTGTGCATGCTGTGGCGGTGCGCGTCGAGGGTGTCTTCTCGGGCCAGGAACCTATCCAACGGCAGTCCTTCGCAGCACGGAAGGTTGCAGGTCGGCGGTAGAGTATCGGCGAATCTCTGAGCGAGGGTCGACCCCTTCTGGAAGGACATCAGCTCGGCGAACAGCACACTGGGTGATGGATCTCGCTGCCGAGCGAATGCCCGGTCGCCGAACGGGATCATATGACGCATGCTGCCGCCGGTGCCGATCGATGTTGCATACGCCCCGTGGCTCATGACATCGAAGCCGGTGAGGTCGGTGCGGAGCACGGCCACATTGCCGGCCTCGGCCACCAGCCGTCGGAGGTTCCGTACGGCCGCCTTGTACCGTTCCATCGGGTCGAATTGCCCGCCGAGGAATACCGCCTTGGGCCGGTCCAGTTTGTCCATCACGGCGATGACATGGTCGATATGATCGTTCTTCAGCCAGGCGATATCCAACGGCAGACTGACAACGACGTCATCGCGCGTGATTTCGGACGCTGCTCGAACCACGGCTCTGAGCGCGTCGCTATCTCCAGCGTTCAGGTATCCGGTGGGCGTCAAGGCCAGATCTGCTCCACAGTCCCGTTGCGCTTGGAGGTGCTCGCCGAGGGTCAACGAGAACAGGTGTTGCTGTTGCTCGTCGTCTTCGAGTACGAACGGTTCATCCTCGGTCGCCGCCGCCCGGCGGTAGCCTTCTGGGTCCCTCAAGAGCAGCAGATCAGTATGCTCGCTCCGTAGATCTTTGATTCCTGAAGCCGCCGTCTTTCCCGCCAGTACCAGGCCTCCGATGCCCGATGGCAGTGGGGTGATCCGGCGAGCGGTCCGAGCGTTGGTGTGCAGCAGGATGCGATCGTGGAGTACAGCAACTGGACCCGATAGTGGCTCCGGCCTCGATCGATGTGCGATATCTGGAAGCACATCGCCACTTTCGTTCGAGCGGCGATTCGATTCCTCCGGCCAGGTCATCAACCAACCTCCCCCGTCTGCGGATCTCTCAGTGCGGGCCAACGATCATTCGAGCCCCCGATAACACCGACCCGTTCGGCCGCGTACAGGCTCAAGAACTCGTCTGGGGTCAAGTACGTCAACCGGGCCAATTCGGCGACTTCGGTCCCCTTGCCGACGTGCCACGCAACGATCGACTCGACCGCAGTCGTCCGTTCCGGCTCCAGGGGCTCTGGTTCGCGGGTGCGATACCCCAGACTCGACATCTCCACCGCCAAAGTCCGGTACTGCCAATCACTGGCGACTCCGAGTGTGTGCGCACGCCGCAGCAGCGCCCACATCGACACCTGCCAGTACTGCTTCAACTCCAGCAGCCTTGGCACAGACAGCGACTCGGACCGGAGATCACCGCGGATGTCCCGGGCTGGCATCAACAGTTCAGCCGCGAAACTGTTGGCCTGCTTTTCCTGATCGGGATGAGGGATGCGGTGCATCACCATATGCCCCAACTCGTGGGCGAGGGTGAATCTCTGCCGCTCCGCAGGGGTCCCAGAGTTCAGCAAAACCAGTGGATCCTCCCCATCGGGCATACAGCTGACCGCGTCCACGGATACCGACTCCACGGACGAATCGAGCGACATAGGCGCCACGAGCTCACGACAGACCACCAAGGCCCCGGCACCCTCGAGTAGCTGTACGACCGGCCCCGCGGGTCCTCCAGCAACCCCGAGTTCTCTTCTCAGTGCACGCGCAGCGTCAGCCGGCGTAGTCAGATCATCGACCTCGATGTGAGGAAGCGCAGTCGTGGCACGAATTGGAGCCGCAGCCGACAAGCTCCGGAGCTGAATCCGGGTGAGATTGAGCAGAGCGTGAATACGTTTCAGGTCACCAGCCGCCGCTGCTTGCTTTTTACGGTGGTGCACCATCCCCGCACCCGCCCCTACCTCGCGCTCGCTGAGACACAGCAGCGGCGCCGGGTATCCCAGCGCATGTGCATACAGGTCGAGCCGTTCACCGGTCAATGCCAGTCGGCCGCCTTCAGCACGGCTGACATAGCCCTGACTGACCCGGCTCGCCGAGCCTTCCAGCTTCTGCATCGCCTCGGCCAGCTGCCCCTGCGTCAACGACCGTGACTCTCGCGCCAGCACCAGCATCCGCGGATGCGCCACTGCGCCCATTCGTCCTCCAAATATCTCTCATAAAAATATCACGAAATATTCCCGATTGCCGTACCACCCACACCACAGCGAGCGGAACCGCCAGAACACGGGTCGATCCCATTTCAAACTTGCAGCCCCGCGGCGATGGACAGCCAAACCTGGATCAGGCCGAGCCGAGAGCGCTGAGATCACACGCAGGACCCTGGAAAAACTAAGGCCGTCCACTGCACAGTCCTGCCGACTTCCGAGCCTCCAATGGACGGAACGAACTCCAACAGGCCATGGCGCCCATCGCGCGCCGCCAGGCCGCCGAACAGCCAAGCCGGAATAGATTCCGGCAGATCGAGCAGGGACAAGCCGTGCAACATACGTGCAACTAACAGCGGTATCCGGCGGTCAATACCGAAGCCATCGTCACGAAGAACAATGACCGGATACCGGCGGTGGCCGCACCAGCGCCTACCCCGTGCAACCGGTCGCCCGTGACCTCGCCAGCGAACTCGACCAGCTACTGGCGCTAGCCGACGTCTGGTCCCGAGCCCGGCATCTCGCAACCGACCATAATCCTCAGACAACACGTTCGTAGCCCGATGGAGCCGCTCCCGCATGGCAGTACGCACAACCACGAGCACGCCAGCCAATCCCGCTTTGCCACACCCGCGGTGGCGACTGCCGATACTCGGGGATCTGCTGACCATCAACCCCGCCAAGCCCACCCAGACATCGATGCGCGACGCCCGCACGCTGGGCTCAATCTTCGAACGGCGCATCGTCGACTGGCCCATGATCGTGCTCTCCGGCGCCGACCTCATCGCCGAGATCAATGACGAACGCGCATGCATCGGCGTGCTATTCAAAAGGTCCGCCCAGTTGCGCGTGACGGCCTGTTCACCGCCTACCACCACGAACCCAACTGGACCAAGGCACACAACATCCTCGCCCCCGCGTTCACCCGCGAGGCTACCACCACCATGACCCGCTCGATCGGCGAACTCCTCGACCGTTGGAGCACCCGCGGCGATCGGTGGGTCGATGTCGCCGAGGACATGAACGAGCTCTCCCTCGAAATCATCAGCCGCGCAGGTTTCGACTACACTTTCGACTCCTTCACCCGCGCCACCGTGGCCCCTTCGTCGCAGCCATGCTGCGCGGACTCCCCTACATCAACCGCAACGCCAACCTGCCCCCACTGCTACAGAAAACCCTGGCCGCCGCGCCGCCGCCCAGTACACCCGCGACATCGCCTACGTCCATCAGGTCGTCGACGACATCATCGCCGCCCGGCGGATCAGCGGAACCCTCGGAGAACATAACGACCTGCTCGACCGGATGCTGATCGTCGCCGACCCCGATATCCGCGAGCAACTCGATCCGGTCAACATCCGCTACCAGATCCTCACCTTCCTCGTCGCCGGCCACGAAACCAGCGCCGGTGTGCTCGCCTTCGCCCTCTACGAACTGGCGCGCCACCCCGACATCGCCGCACGAACCCGCGCCGAGATCGACCAACGATTCCCTGGTCACGACCGGCCCGACATTCTCTTCGGCGACGTAGCCCGACTCCGCTACCTGTGCCGGATCGTAGACGAGACCCTACGGCTGTGGCCGGTCGCGCTGGGATACTTCCGCGAAGCCCGCCACAACACCAGAATCGGCAACGGCCGCTACCACTTCGGACCCGGCGACTGGGTCTTCGTACTCACGTTCTGAGCCACCGCGATCCCGCCGCTTGGGGACCCGACGCCGAACAATTCGACCCCGACCGCTGGCTACCCGAGCGCCAACGCACCTCGGTCAGCACGTCTACAAACCCTTCGGCACCGGCACCCGCGCCTGCATCAGATGCCAATTCGCCTACCACGAAATCATCCTCACCCTGGCCCATGTCCTGCGCGCCTTCGACCTCGAACACGACCCCGACTACCGCCGCGACATCACCGAGCAGATCACCCTCAAACCCCGCGGATTCACTCTCCGCCTAACCCCGCGCACCTGACCTCACTCGCTCATCGTCGCGGAGACCGGGCCGTGAACAGCGTGACATCACCGACCTCAGCGACCGAGAACGTCCTGAACGCCGCGCCCAGCGCCTCCTTCAGGCCCTCCCGATCATCGCCACTGCTATTGAAGGCGCCGACCCGCGTATACGCAGCGGACAACGCCCGCCCGAAACCTGTGCACGAACGTCTCCCAGGATCGTCGAACCGAACAGCACCCCGTCATCAGACAATACTCGCGCCAGATGCTCGAACGCGACGCCCTTCTCGGCAAAGGTTCCCGGCACGCAGTGCATCACCAAGTTCAACCCGATCGAGTTGAATCCCGTACCTGCTGCCTCCGGGACCGGGTCGAGGACACTGCCAGCCACCGCGCTGACCACACAACCCGACTTCTCCAGGCGACGGCACGTGTAGGCCAGAGGAACCGGATTCAGACCCATCAACACCACCTCACCGTTGAACTGTCGGTGTGCATTGGCCAGATACCACCCAGACCCTGGACCCGCCTCAAGATGCCGACGACCGAGATGCTCTCGGCACAACCCCAACATGACCTGAGCGTCACAACGTCATGCGAACTGGTTGGACAGTCGGATCACCCAAGGCCATAAACCGCCAGGAAAGGCCATGTATACGGCGCCGCCGCCACAAGACTTGCACTGTCATCGTCCACCATCGCAATCCCGTCCAACCGTCGGCAGCGACCTCATCCGCGAAACAACCACCAAAGCAACGTCGTACTCACCCGACGCTCACGAACTTCATACCACCGCATTCCACTGATCCGACGGCTTATCATCACAAGCGACCCGGCGACCAGGCTCGCCCGTGGCAAATGGGTTTAGGAAATCAGCGAGAAACGTCGAAACAGCGACCTTCCATACAGCCGCGTCTCTGGTGGACACAATCCGGCAGCGCGGCGCTTGGCATCGTCACGGGCCCGTTCCGCAAACGTCCCGAGGACCTCGAGACCAAGCCCAGGTTGGCAACGAGACAGAACCGGAATACGTCCAATCCTTCGCATGTGGACCCCGGCCCCGACCCAGAGTCCCGGATCATTCCGGCCCGACTCTCCCCCGTGACGTGCACCGAAGCAAGTGAATCACCAACCCCATTGGTTACCAATGCATTCCGCCGCAGAAATACCGATACAATGGGTTAGCGACGCCGCCACCAGCTTGGACATTCCCCAGCCGGTGGGATGGGACCCGAGCGGCAGCGCTGCAGGGTGGAGGGATACACATATGGAGATCGACGAGGCTTTAAGCCGACTATACGAGTACTCCGATGTCGCCATACAGTCGACCGATCATCTGGCGGGCCAGGTTCGTCGCAAGGCCAAGAAACTAGACGAAGAACGCCGCGCCAAGAAGCAGGATGTCGACGAAACCAAGCCCCAGATTGTGCCGGTTCCCGCTGCTGAGCACGGCTCACGCATGAACGTCATGCCATGGGAGCTCTTGCATTTGTTGGGTCGGGCCACGGTCTTGTCCGGGCACGGCTCATCGCGGGCGTTAGCCCAGCATTGGAGCTGCCTAAAGTACATCACCACTCTGCAGTCCAATGCCGATGGTCGGATGGAGCTTTCACCGGACGGCAGAGACCCGCGTTTCCATCGCCGTTCCGTTCAGGCCGAAGACCTCGGGATTGCCTTCGCATTGGCTGCAGCGTTGCGGATAGCGGGCGAGCGCCATCCTGGATATCGATTCGAGATCGCAGACGCCGACGTTGCCCTAGAGGCAGGCTGGGCACTGCGGGGAACCCAGGTCAAGTCCAAGCCGCACACTCGTCTGCGCCCCGATTATTTCCTCATCGGCCTTGCCGATAACGCAGCACCGCGCGTTATTACCGTCGAATGCAAAGGATCACACGGCCCTCAAGAGGCTCAGCATCGACAGTTAGCGAAGGCCGCCGCTCAAGTGCATGCCGTAGTAATCGGAGATCCAGAGCATGGAGACACGTCCCCGCCGGGACTGATGATGTCCACAGCTCTGGCCGACCGCGGGGGTATACAGATGCGAATCCTAGACCCGCCGGGCGACGGAGTACTGGTCCTCCCCGATGACGGCCACAGGGGAATCTTGTTGAATGAGCCCATTGAGGAGTACCACGAGTTCCCTGGCATCCCAATCCGGAGCGACGATGCTGAGCACGATGCTCGGCCCGGCTTCTACATCGCTGCCGACCGTACAGACTGGTTCGCTCGTGTGCTCTCGCGCACGGCGACAGCCGGACTATTGGCCTTTGTCGGTGACCGGCGCGGCGCCGGTAACCTGTTAACTCCACGTCAGCGCACACGGCTCGGCTCTGACCAAGATCGAGGAGTCGGCTATGTCACCTTCGATACCGAGATCGAACTCGCCGGCATCCGGTTGGTCGGGACAGACCACGTGTTCCGACTTGCGTCCCAGCGCATGGAAGCATTCGCTGGCATTCCGTACGAACTTTACGAGCTATTGCACGAACAACCCGATTTACGGGCATATCACGACGCGCTGCCAAGCTTGCAGGTCCTGTGGCACCAGCGCCAGGACGCGATCGGCAACGATTGGGGCGGCGTGATCTTCATGGATACCAGCGGTGCAGCAATGGGCTTGCGAAAGTTGGACCTCACATCCTCCCGACGTTCCCAGCTCCGGTAGACATCCGAATGCGCCGTACCTAGCGATACGCCAGCTCGCGGCAAGCTCATCGCCCAACCGCATTCGGCGCTCTCTTTCACCTTGCCCGCTACTGACGAGCGAAGCACCGCAACGCCCGGGGCCCAGGTAGCCAGAATTCGGGAGTCTCAGAACACTGCGTGACCCTGCGTCGGACAGCATCTCGACCACATCTAGTTCGGGAGGAGGAAGCAGGTTCGTATCCATCGACGCGCAGATCTTCATAGGTCTGCTTAATTGGGACTCGATCCCAGATTCCGCCGAGCAGTATGACAAACCCTGGGGGCCCAGCGATAAAGAGGTGAAGCACGGGCGGGCGCACCTCGCGTTCAGAGGGTGTCTTACATGGGCATTTTCTTGTAGCAGATCAGAGCAGCGGCGAGTTGTAGAAATGCTGCGAACAGACGGCCGTGGCGTTCGTAGCGGATCGTCAAACGCCGGTACCCGGTCAACCATGCGATGGTGCGCTCGATCTTCCACCGATACCGGCCCAGCTTGGTGGGATCCTCGACCCCACGACGGGCGATCCGAGGCACGATCCTGCGAGCACGCAGCCGCCGGCGATGGACATCGAAGTCCTAGCCCTTATCTGCCCGCAGCTCGGCGAAGTGAACTCTCACTCCTACTGTGTCGCTGAATGTTTGGTATTCACCAGTTCCATGCCGCGGTCCCAGGACAAGGTGGGTCGCAGGGTCGAACGGGTCTGGATCAGGCGTCGGTCGAGGATATGAGCCAGGGCAGCGGTTCTGATCACGGTTACACGGTAGGAGGCCGCAGCAGTGTGGGTAGAATCCGGTCCGGATCGACCGAAATGCGGGTACGGGGAGTGAAGACATGAGGCGGAACCCGATCGCGGTAATCGTCGCTGTGCTCATGACGATTGTCGGGCTCAGCGGCTGCACCTTCACGCCGGACCGGCAGGCGGAAGCGGATCAGCTGGAGTCGGAAATCGCCGCGATGCCAGGGGTGGAAGACATCTCGGTGGTGTATTCTAATGAGCTCACGCTGGGGGTCTATCTCCATGTGGACGTAACGATGACGCGGGCGACCGAGGCCCAGATCGCGGATGTCGGATCCCGGATCGTCGCGATCGAACGCGATAAGTTCGATGACTACGACCGCAGCCACACATTCATCGTCGGGGACAAGCTCGATATCGAGGACGGCGAGGCGGAACTAGATTCCGGCCGGATCGTCGGCGACACCCAGCGGTTGCGGGCGATCGGTGCCAGCCTGCCCGGTGCCGAAATATCCTCGTTATTCGACCAGACATCTCCGCGGATCGAAATCCGTGACGCTCCACCGGCTGCCGAATCCCTGACCGCGGTCCGGAACGTTCTAGGTGACGGGCCGGCGACTCTCCAAATCCAGACGACGGCGCCCGAACCGGTATGGCACGTCGATTTTCCCTTCAGCAGCGAGCAGGAGCAGAGTATCCAGCGGAAACTGGCCGAGCTGCCGGTGGCCGACGTCGATTCGGTGCGCGTAGTCGACGGCCGGATCACCGGGCTCATCGTAGAGATCGGCGACCCCCGAACCGCCTACCGAGACCTCGTCACGATCATTGGCGCGATCGGCCCGACCCGTGAGAACCCGCTCGGCCTGGAGTGGGGATTGCCCGGAAGCACAAATGCCGAGCGTGAGTTCCGAGGTAGCGCCTACATCTACGGATGCCCGGAGGGCAGAACAGCGGGTGAGGAGAACCCGGAGCGGTTCTATACGCCGGACGCGGTGGACCTGCAGAAGCGGATGCAGAACGAGTTCGAAACCTGTCCGAAATAGCGTCGGCGCCGGCTCGAGCGTGCCGCTGCGCGATTCGATGGACCGGGCGCGTTGGTGGTGTTATGAGTGGGCGCCCCCAGACTGCGGGCAGCCGCCCGCCGGTGGACAGGTGGGCCTCGAGGGTGGCCATGGTGTCAGCGGCCTCGACACACAGAGCTTCGAGCCGGTCATGATGCACGGCACACGCACTCGGGCCCCCGATTCCGTCCGGGCGGTGGTGTAGGTGTTGTGCTCCTCATGGATGACGTATTGCACGTCGCGGAACCGAGCGAGCATCTGGTCCGGGTCCACCGCCGCGGTAACCGGCGGGAGCCGGGTGTCGATGGTAGGTATACGACCGGCGGCAGCAGTGTCGGCACGCAGGTCGGTGAGGGCAGAGTCCACTCCATGAGCAACGAACTCCATGGCCTCGCTGGTATCAGGGAGTTCGCTGTTGCGCAGAGCGGCGGCCATGACCCCCACCGGCGGGCGAGATCGGCGGCGCGGTCGGCAGTCTCTTGATCGACTACCGCGCCTCGGACTGGGTCGATCGTGTTCGTGACGCCGCCGGTGGTGCTGTTCAAGTAGTACTGGATACGGTTGGCGGGATCATGTCCGCTCACGTGTTGCCACTGCTCGCGCCGGTCACCGGCCGAATGGTGTTGTGCGGAGCCAGCGACGGTCCCGCATCGATCGCAGCCTCGGAAGTGATGGTGCGCAACGTGTCGCTGATCGGATACGCGGCCGCGACACTTCCTCCCGATCGTCGTGGCTTGCTCGATGCCGAGGTTCTCACGCTCGCAGCCACGGGCCAACTGCAATCGGTCATCGGATCGGTGTTGCCGCTCGAACAAGCCGCCGAAGCGCACCGCGCAATCGAGAACCGAGAAACCGTCGGAAAGACCATACCGACGCCGTAACAACAGGACGATAGCCTCCGCTGGGAGACTCACCCGCTTCAGAAGACCACTACCTGGCGATCGACCGCCGATACTCCACAACGCGCAACCCCGACTGGCAAACATACCAATATCCGCAAAGTAGAACCGAACTCTCACGCCGACGAACTGTTCGGACCAACCTTCCGAACCGCAGGCCAGCGTATTGCCGCCCGCCATGTTGAAGCGGAACGGACAGAGCGGCCTATAGTTCCGGCTGCCGCATCGCTACACACAGGAAGCGTATACACCAAACGACAGATCTCAGGGTGCCGGCGGGGCGGATTCCAGTGTGGCGAGGTGTGCCGCGGCGGGGTCTGCTTCGGCCGCGCCGAGGCGGCGGTAGATCTCGACGGCTTCCCGTAGTTCGGTCACGGCAGTGACCGTGTCGCCAAGGCAGACCCGGCACCGAGCCGCCCCTTCCAAGGCACGAGCCTGTTTTAGCGGGTTGTGGATCGCGCGGGCCAGTGCGAGTGCGTCAGTGAACACTTCCAGCGCGTTGCGTGGTTCACCGCTCTCCAACAACAGCTGCCCGATCTGGCTGAGTACCTCGGCTTCACCGAGCCGATTACCGATCTCGCGGTGCAGGGCAAGTGCCTGCCGGTGCAGGTCTTCGGCGCCAGCAAGATCCCCGGTCGAGCCATATACGACGCCGAGGTTGTCGAGCGCGTTGGCTATACCGAATCGGTTGCCGATCTCGCGATGCAGGGCAAGTGCTTGCCGGTGCAGATCAGCCGCGT
This sequence comes from Nocardia donostiensis, assembly GCF_002081715.1. Classification (GTDB taxonomy): domain Bacteria; phylum Actinomycetota; class Actinomycetes; order Mycobacteriales; family Mycobacteriaceae; genus Nocardia; species Nocardia donostiensis. The sequence goes on from NZ_MUKP01000031.1 coordinate 14,856, forward strand.
CGGGATGGGCACCGACCAACCGGTGCACGACGCCTAGATTGTCGAGGGCGTTGGCTTGGCCGAGCCGGTCGCCGAGCTCGCGGTACAAGACCAGTGCCTGCCGGTAAAGGTCGGCAGCGTCAGGATAGGCACCCACCGACCGGCGCACGTTGCCGAGGTTGGCGAGGGCGTTGGCTTGGCCGAGCCGACTGCCGATCTCGCGGTGTAAAACCAGTGCTTGTCGATGCAGATCAGCGGCGGCGGCACACTCTCCGGTTTCCCCGCGTATGACACCCAGATTGCCCAGAGCGCGGGCTTCACCGACTCGGTCGCCGAGCTCGCGGTACAAGACCAGGGCCTGTCTGCACAGCTCGGCCGCATCAGCGTAGTTACCGATCAACCGGTATACAATGCCGAGGTTGGTGAGGGCATTGGCTTCACCGAACCGGTCGCCGAGCTCGTGAAAGACGACCAATGCCCGCCGGTATAGGTCGGCAGCATCGGCATAATCCCCGGTCAACCCGCGCACGACACCAAGATTGCTGAGAGAGCGAGCTTCGCCATGCCGGTTGTCGAGCTCACGGTAGATGATCAACGCCTGCCGATGCAGATCGGCGGCATCGGCGTGGTCCCCGATCCGCATATACACGATGCCGAGGTTGGTGAGGGCGTCGGCTTCACCGAGTTGGTTGCCGAGCTCACGGTAGATGATCAACGCCTGCCGATGCAGATCGGCAGCGTCAGCACGGTCCCCGATCAGCTCACGTACATTGCCGAGGTTGGTGAGGGTATCGGCTTCACCGAGCCGGTCTGCGAGGTGACGCGCTGTGACCAGAGCCCTTCGGTGAAGGTCCACGGCTTGTGGCCACGGTCCGTCACGTTCGAGCAGCCCGGCGAGTGTACCGGTCAATACGACCAGTCGCCGTGGTTGGTGCTTGGCGGTGTGCTCGAGGCAGGCGAGCAGGTTGCCGCGTTCGATACGCATCCACGTCCACGCCTCCACCTCGTCACCGAACTCCTGCACCGAATCGTCGGGCGATGCGGCGACGGACTGAGTGGAGCGGGTGCGGTAGGCGAAGTACCGGCCCGCCGCGGAGGCGGTGGCCTGGTAGTAGTTCAGCAGCCGCTCCACCGCTCGACGGGTGGTCTCGGGTTGGTCGGTGTTGGCCAGGTCACGAGCGTATTCACGGAGCAGGTCGTGTAACCGGTAGCGGCCGGGTTGGGTTTCCTCGATGAGGTGGTCGGTGTAGAGCGCCTCCAACTCGGTCCGCGCCACCGTGACGGAGAGATCAGCCAACGCTGCCGCGGCACGGGTGTCGGTGTCCGGGCCAGGATGCAGGCCCAGACACCGGAACAGTCGTTGCTGCTCAGGTGGCAGCTCCTGATAGGACATGGTGAACGCTGCCCGTACCGCTCGTGGCCCGGCTTGGAGTTCGTCGAGCCGGGCCTGTGTAGCGGCGAATTCGTCGGCCAGGCCGGTGATGGTCCAGGTCGGGTGGTGTGCCAGGCGGCCGGCGAGCAGCACGATCGCCAACGGCAGCAACCCGCACAGCCGGACGATCTCGACGACCGCGGCCTGGTCGGTGTCGGTGGTTCGGCGGGCGAGGGTGAGGAACAATTCGGCGGCGGTCTCGGGGTCGAGCACCCTCAGTGTCAGGGGGTAGGCGCCGTCGAGAGCGGTCAGGTGTCGGCGGCTGGTGATCAACGTCAGGCAGTTGGCTCCCGTGGGCAGCAGCGGTTCGATCTGCGCGTGATCTTTCGCGTCGTCGAGGACCAGCAGTACCCGCTTACCGGCTACCCGGTCCAGCCACAGGTCCCGGCGTCCTTCCAGGGTGTCGGGTAGGAAGCGAGGGTCGATGCCGAGATCTGTGAGCAGCCTCGCCAGCACCTCGGCAGGATCGGCGGGAGTTCGTCCCGGGGTGTGGGCATGCAGTTCGACGAAGTAGCGGCCGTCGGGAAACTTCTCGGCCAACCGGTGGGCGGCCCGGGTCACCAGGGCGGTCTTGCCGACACCAGGCATGCCGTCAATGGTGTGGATCCGCATCACCCGCGCCCCAGCAGCGGCCTCGAGCAGCACTTGCAGCTCGGTGTCACGTCCGACGAACGTGACCCCATCCTGCGGCAGGGTAGCGGTCACCCTCGGCCGCGACGCAAGTTGTTGCACGACCGTGTAGTGGATGACGATATCCCGGCCGACCTGCACGCCGGTGATGGAGATCGCGGGCGCGGCATCAGGTGGCGCAGCAGCATCCCGGTCGTCTGCTACTGCTGCGCTGTCGGAGGGTGAGGCGGCTGCCCGGTTCCCGCCCGTATCCCGGTGACCGTGAACGAGCCGTCCACCGAGGTGTTCTCGACGCTCACCCCGCCCCCGGTAGAGGCGACATCGGTAATCTCGATTTCACCGGCGCGGACCTCATGTAACCGCACACCGACCGTTTCGGCGGCCTGTGGCGTGTGATGATGCACCGCCACCAGCACCCGACTCGCTACGGCCAGCAACTCTTCGTCGTTGCCGGCGCCAGCCTGCCGGAGTTCCTCGGCAAGCACCTCCTGCTGGTCTGGTGACTGCGGTTGCTGTTCCACCACTTCTATGTCCACCGACCGATACCGACCGGTGATCAGCTGCTTCAGCGCCTGATATACGTCGATGACCGCCTGCTCGGCGGTGCTGGTCAGCCCTGCGGCTGCACCGGCAGCCACCGCGGCCGCCACCATCGTCACCGGCTCCACCCCACCGACCTCCCATACTCCGGAGCCACTCCCCACTTCGAGGTGGGGATGTGCACTACTCAACCAAGCGGCAACCAACCACGCAAGAGATCAGCCGAACTATAACCAGCGGTCTGATACAACAGGCGTACATGCGAACAAATCCGCTGAGGCTGCTGCCCTTCAAGTGACATCGATGACCTGCCCTGCCTGTTGGGTTCCAGTTCAGGTGGCGCCGAGCCCTGCTCCGCCGCCACCTGATCCCGCATCCACCGCCGCTGGTCGTTGACGTAGCGGCTGAGGTGGAGGGCGCGACCACCGCGAGGGACCCCCCGGCCCTACGCGTTCGCGCCGAACTACCACGCGAGGGAGGACCGAAACTGGTCGATCCGGATGCCACGGATCGATACGGCCGGAATCGACCATGCGCACTTCGGTGACACCCACCGGATACGGGCCGGTCGGTGCTGAAAGCGCGAGTACCACCGGTTCGGCGGGCGGCGCGGATCGGCATGCGACCCACCAGCACCACCCGCGGTAATCGCAAGAACAGCCGCCAACGCCAGCCCGGTCCGTCGTAAACCCCTGCGCATCACCACAACCCCCAAACCACGCCGCTGACGGCCGAACTCTACAAGATCGCCGGCATGAGGTCCTCGGTTCGTCGGCAGCAGTGTTCACAAAAAGGGGGACTATTGGACGAATTTGACCCAACGAACACCTTTGACCAGCGATGATTCCGAGTCCACTTGTCCGAGAATGCATCGACTCGTAAACAGTTTTGCCTGCCACGGCATTGCTCGCTTGTGAGCCTGCGATGCTGACAATCCGTGAGTACTGAACCTTCTGAAGACCTGCTGCACCGGCCGGATGGGACCTTCTGCTGGGTCGACCTGAAGACGCATGATCCAAGCGCGACGGCCGCATTCTTTGCCGCCGTGCTGGGCTGGTCATTCGAGATAGACCAGGGCTCGTGGCGGCAAGCGACTGTCATCAGAACCGGCGAGCACCGTATCGGCGGGCTCAGCGACTCGAGCGCAGCCGTTTATCCGCCTGGAACCCCCGCCCACCTCGCCCACTATCTCGCGGTCACCTCACTGGACGCGCGGGTCGCGGCCGCGGTCGAGGCCGGCGCCCAGGTGGTGCCGCCCTTCGACGCCGGAGATGACGGCCGGATCGCGACACTGTTCGATCCGTTCGGTGCGGCAGTGTCGCTGTGGCAACGGGCCCCGCGGCGAGGCTGGACGCATTCGCCGGAAACTGTTGCGGCGCCGCGGCGGTTACGGCATCTGAGCGCCGATCCGGTGGCTGCCGCCGAGTTCTACCCTCACGTTTTCGGGATGACCGATCGCGATACGGAATTCGCCGAGCTCGACAAGGAAAACATCATGGCAGGCTGGAACCTGATCGTCGCCGTCGACTCCGTCGCCGAGGTTCAACGGCGGGCTGCCGTGTTGCCCAGCGGAAGTTGCCGAGTGCATGCCGTGGACGGCCGGAGCGTAGTCGCTGAGCTCACCGGACCCGATGGTCTCACCTTCTCCATCGAAAGCTGAAGCTCTCGAGAGCGGCCCAACTGCGGGTTGGGCACGTCCCGGCTGTGCCTGTTCTATCGCTGTTTGTAGACATATCGTCGGTTCTGATCTATCGCTGACCAGCGATGATGACAGTGGGCCGCGTCCAAGAATGCATCAATTATTGGACAACCCGAGGCTGTTTGGTTGGTGGGTGGCCGACCGGTCAGCGTGGTTTGGTGAATGCCAGCAGTCGGGCGGTGGTGCGCTGGCGGATATCGCCGTGTTGGTTGAGGGTGTCGTAGGCCGTGGTGATGAACCCGCGGCTGGGATCGGATTGGGAGGTGCGTACGTCGGTGACTTCGAGTTCGACGTGGAGTTGGTCTCCAGGGCGGGTGGGGGTGGGCCAGGTGAGGTCGATCGAGGCGCCGATGATTCCGGTGGCCAGTGGCAGACCTGTGGTAACGAGCAGGCGCATGGTGATGGCGGCGGTCTGCCAGCCGCTGGCGGCGAGTCCTTCGAAGAAGGTGTCCTGAGCGGTACGGTCGTCGAGGTGGAACGGTTGGGGGTCCCATTCGGTGGCGAATCCGATGATCGCGTCGGCGGTCAGGTTGTAGACGTCGGTGCGGAATCGGTCTCCGACGTGAATGTCGTCGAGCCATAGGGTATCGACCACGGTGGTCCTTCCGTTGTTGCGGTGGCGGTTCGAAGCAGATGCCGGCCTGCTCATATCGACTACCGGTGTGTATCGGTTGCGCCGGCCGGGAGCGGCATGAGCCTGCGGCGAGTAGTGTAACTTGCAAAATGCAAGTTACATGCTGAGGGGTAGCAAGGCAAGATCGGCCACATCCCTGGAGGTCTGAATCCGAATGGCCGATAGTGCAGAAAAGGAGATAGTGGATGCGTGAGACGAATCTGGCCCACATGGATTGCTCGATCGCCCGGACCGTCGAGATCATCGGTGACCGGTGGACGTTGATGATCGTCCGTTCGATGTTCGCGTTCAAGGGGTTGCACCGGTTCGATGAACTGCGCACCGAACTCGGGATCTCGACGAACATCCTCGCCGATCGTCTCGAGTCGTTGATCGAGCACGGGGTCGTGGAACAGCGCCGATACAGCGAGAAGCCGCCGCGCCACGAGTACCACCTGACGACGGCGGGCAAAGATCTGCTACCGGTCATTTTGGCCCTGCTGCGATGGGGCGACACATACCTGATGAGCGAGCAGGGGCCCCCGGTTCTGCTCCGCCACACCGACTGTGACCACGACACGCTCCCCTACCTGGCCTGCAGCCACTGCCACAAGCCGATCGCACCACGGGCCATACTCGGGCGCGATGCCCCCTCGCGCTCGGCCGGCACCGGACGATAGGACACCCACCGCCCGGTTCGGGCAGCGCTCACCTATGGGCATTGACGGGCGCGAAATTGTGCGGACGCGAGGGCCGAGTCCACACCCTGATCGGCTGAATAGTCTGGTCGGATGCCGAGTACAGAACCCCCCAGCCGTGTCATCTTCCTCAACGGAACCTCGAGCTCAGGCAAGACCACCTTGGCCCGCGCCATCCAGGACGAGAGCGACACCCCGTTCCTCTACTGGGGAATCGACACCCTGTTCAGCCTGGTGCCGCCGAACTGGGGCGGCGGACGCAACGGCCCCCTCAGCAGAGACGGATTCTGGTATGACCGCACCGGCCGCGACGCGGACGGCCAACCAATAGTGGTCATCCGCTACGGCCGCATCGGACGGCGCATGCTGCATTCCGCCTGCGCCGCAGCCGCTCAGCTCGCCCACGGCGGGGACCACCTGGTCATCGACGAGATGCTGCTGACCCCGGATCTGCTGCCGATCTGGATGGATGCACTGACCGGCCTGGACGTTCAGCTGGTCCGCGTCACCTGCCCACTGGCCGTCGCCGAGCAGCGGGAACTGGCTCGCGGCCACCCGATCGGGTTGGCGCGAGGCCACTCCCGCACAGTTCACGAGCACGGATACACCTACGACACGAGTGTCGACACAACCACGGCAACGCCCGCCGAACTGGCCAGAGCGGTTCTGCGACGACAGCAGACCACGCACGAATGATGCCGTCCTGACCTGTGGTCAACGGTCAACTACCAAGCCCTGTCCCCAACCCTGGACGCTACCTGTTCTCGATGCCCTGGCGAGAAATAGTCAAGACCTGTGGATGAGTTGAGCTGACGGTCTGGTGTGGTTATGTCGGGTTGTCGGTCTGCCAGGGGTAGAGGAATTGTTCGGGGCGCAGCTGCCATATTTCGAGCGTGGCAGTCAGTTCCGACTCGCCGGCGGCTGCGGCGGACCGGATCAGGACAGCGTCGATGTCGTAGTCGAGGCCGTCGATGCGAGTGGCGTCGTAGTCCCAGTGCTGGAGATGGAACGTTCGGGCGCGGTCGGTTCGTTTCCAGCCCTGTCGGTGAGCTTCGACGTCGGCTGGAGTGGCGACCGGGGTGATGCCGATGAATGCTCGCCGACCTGGCTGGGATGCGGGTACTTCGGTGACCAATCGCCGGCCGAGCCGCAACGCATTCAGCTTGTCGGTGGGCCACGGCCGCCTGCTGCTGGTCGGATGGTCTGGTGTGCTCATGCAGCGGCCGTCTCTGCTGGTCGCTCGACGAGCCGACCACTGACGAAGGTCGCGCCGGCGCGGACAAGGGCGGCCAGGTGCGAGGCATTGACCGGGCGCCAGCGGGTCTGAGCCGACTCGATGAGCTTGAACGCCATGGCAAGCCCTGCCACCCGCGAACCTAGCCCCTTGGTGACCTTGGTCCGGTGCCTGACCGTGGCGAAGGTGCTCTCGATCGGGTTGCTCGTGCGCAGGTGGATCCAATGCTCGGCGGGAAAGTCGTAGAAGGCCAGCAGCTCGTCCAGATCGTCGAGGACCTTGGCGACGGCCTTGGGATGTTTGGCGCCGTAAGTGCTCTCGAACACCTTCACCGCCTTCAACGCATGCTCCTTGTCCTCAGCGTTATTGCACTGACTACGTCGAATAAGGGCAGCACCGCCGAAAGTGCAGTCCGGACGAAACCCGACCCCGAACAGATCCTTCTTACCAGCTGCGCGTAATGCGTCTACCAGGGCAGATATCCACTATTGACTGCTATGGAGCACGGCAAGTATCCTACTCCCCGATCGGCCATACGTGTGCCCGATCAAGCCCTGAGCCAACTGGCCAGGGCTTTTTTCATGCCCAGAAGCCCCCGCTCGTAGGGGGCTTCTCTGCGTTTGGAGGTGTTATCTGTGGCCATTTCGACCGGGTTGGCAGTGGCAGCAGCGGGAGGGTGGGGGACGATCATCCTGGTGGCCGGGATCGCCCTACTGCGTGCGCGGCCGGAGGATGTGCCGAAAGTGGTCGACGCTTTCGGGAGTCTGTTCGGCCGATGCCTCAGCCATCGGGAGCGTTGTGAGCGGAAGGCCAGGCAGACGAATTCGGTGGAAGAGGTAGACCTTTGAGCCGACGTCGTACCCGCCGCCATGATGCATTGGATAGCCGTGTCGCCAACGACCTTCTGAGTCAAGAGATCAGCCATGAAATGCTTCCAGGATGGATGCAGCGAGGAGATGCCTCGGCATTGCGTCTATTGCTCGACCGGGACATGCTCACGGCCATAGAGCAGCTCGCCGAGCATGTGGAGGTGCTCGAAGGGTACGAGGACCATAGATACGAGATGGCTTCGAGTTCCCTGGTGAGGCAGCTGGTTCAGTCCCTGGTCCGCAGTCGTCCCGAGTACGAAGAGTTCGGCAAGGAGCTGACATACGGCGTAGGAAGACTTTCTGTTCTGCTCAGGTATCACCCCGAGTTCCGTCGCAAGATCTTGGAGTACCTGCGCGGTGATGCACTTACTGGAGATCGCTTCTGCCCAGAATGCGGAGAGCGGCTGAAGCAGGGCAACGTCGGACGGCCCCGGAAGTACTGCAGCCCAAGGTGTCGGAAGCGGGAATCCGGCAGGAGGCTTCGCCGAAACGATGCCTGAAGGGATACTGGCCCAGTCCACTTCATCGGAAATCTGGACCGCGTAGACGCCGCCGAGCGGACCTCACGTCGATGGCCTTGCCTGACGAGCAGGGTATAGACCTGTGCAGTGTTCATAGCGGGCCACGCTGGGTGCGCGCACGATCAAGTCGTCCCTGGTCCATCGACCGGGGACGACTTCATCGGTTGTCGCGATCGACTTCGCCGTCGGCACCTGACGGCAACAGCAGGTGTCACCAGGGTCCACCGTCGTGTTCGGCCACCAGCGCACGCTGGCGCCGCACCAGTTCCAGCACCGTCGCGGGCGGTCCGGCCCGCACCGAACGGTCACCACAAGGCCGAACGCGATGCCAACCTACGTGGATGGGTGGCAAGAGCGCGCGGCCCCGGGAACTGGCCGATGCGTTAGCTGAAAAACGGCGGCTACGCGTGCAACTGGAACAGACCTGCAACGCGGCCGCGGCTCATGCGGATCTACCCGCGCAACAACCAGAAGACCGCGATCCAGTTACTCGACTATGCGCTGTCCCAGCCGCCGTTCGCGGTGCAGACGATCCAGACGGACAACGGAGCCGAGTTCCACTGGCATGTGCTGGACAAGGGCATCAACCATGTCTATATATTGACCAAAGATGCCGCCTGGCCCCCTTCCCAGCGTGGGTTTATCGGGTCAACGGTTACCGAAATATGTTGTCCGCCAGATCCTCTCGATACACTGCCTGTGTCGCTGTGCCCCTGGAGGTACGGGCTCACAGTGTCTAACCAGGTCTTCACACTCACTCGGCGATACATACCCACACAGTTATTTCAGCCGTTCCAGGCTCCCTGAACTGAAATCAGCCGAACCCACTTCTTTCTCGAACAGAGCGGCCCGGCGTATCCGAACGCAACCCGATTTCTCGACCCTGCAACGCGCATGCGCTGCCGAGACCCGCCACACGGGGACGTCGATCCCACCGTTACGACAACGTCGCACGCCCATGCCACGTCGGAATTCACCGGCTCGACCACGCTCGCCTGCCGCGGTACCGGCACTTCGGTCCGGCGGGCAGGAGCTGGATGCTGCGAAACGAAACAGGAACCCTGACATAAGGTGTCAAGTTTTGGGTCGAACATGGTCTCACCAGCCGGTGCCGATGGACGTGGTCGGGCCGTGAACAGACAAGGACCTTCATGCGTGGAACACCAGGGGATCTCGAAGAGACTCAGTCCCTCCTCGACACCTCTCCGTCTCCGGATCGCTGTATTGCGGGAAGTGAACAAAGGTCGTATACCTCGGCGCAGGGTCTCGCGGATACGGGGCGCCGGACCCGCGAGACCATTGACGTGGTGGGGGCCCGTACCAACAATCTGCGGGATGTATCGGTACGCATCCCCAAAGGACAGCTCGTCGCCTTCACCGGAGTGAGTGGCAGCGGTAAAACCTCGCTGGCCATCGACACTCTGCACACTGAGGCCCAATTGCGGTACCTGGAAGGGCTTTCGCCATTCGTACGGCAGTACATAACCCAGCGCAACCGACCGAAGGTCGACCGCATCCTGGGACTCGGCGTGACGCTCGCGGTCGACCAACGCCGCCTGAACCGCAACCCCCGCTCCACGGTCGCCACGCTCACCGGCATCGACGGGCACCTGGGACTGCTGTACTCGCGCCTCCCTGGCATCGGTACGGACCCGGCGGAGGAAGGCGAGAACGGATATCTGACAACTGCTCATTTCGACCGCAACACCCCGGAGGGCAGTTGTGTGGACTGCCACGGGGCGGGCGGCCGTTGGCAGGCACAGGAGGACCTGATCATCCTCCACCCCGAGCTCCCCCTGTTCGAAGGGGCCTCGCCGTGGTTCGCGAAGTGGCGGTCGGGGGAACACGCGTTCGTACCGGCACTTGCCGAGAAACGGGGGGTGGACCTCGGTCGGCCCTGGCAGTCGCTGCCCGAGGAGTTCCGTCGTTGCGTGCTGTACGGCACAGGTGAGGAGAAGGTCGAGGCAACCGTCGACATGCCGAACAAGAATGAGACGGCCCTGATGACCTATACCTCGAGTCAACCCTTGCGGGGCGCGCTCGCCGAGGTGGAACGGGTGTTCATGAACGCGCGGACATCCAGCGCCAAGCAGCGCTACCTGCCGTACATGCGCAAGCAGCCCTGCGTTACCTGTGGCGGCGGCGGATACAACGGGGTGGCCCGATCCGTACTGCTCGGTGGACTGACATACCCGGATCTGGTCGAAGTGGAAGTACGGGAAGTACGCGGCTGGGTGCGGCGCGTGGCGAGCAATCTGGAAGCCCGGCAGCGCGAGGTGGGTGAGCCGCTGCTGCAAGACCTGGACCGCAGGCTGGGAATCCTCGACCGGCTCGGCCTGGCCCATCTCCAGCTGTCCCGGAGCGCGGTGACACTGTCCGGGGGCGAGTTACAACGCACGCGGCTCGCCGCTCAGCTCAGCACCGAACTGAGTGCTGTCATCTTCGTCCTGGACGAGCCAGGGACCGGGCTGCATCCCGCGGACAAGGCACACCTGCTCGACATCGCCCTGGAACTGCGGGAGGCCGGTAACACGGTACTTCTGGTCGAACACGACCCCGAGCTGATCGCCCGAGCCGACTGGGTGATCGATATGGGACCGGGGGCGGGCCGCCTTGGGGGCGAGGTCTTGGTTTCGGGGGCTCCTGCCGATGTGGCTACTCACCCGAAGTCGCTGACCGGGCGCTATCTATCCGGTGGGGGCCGCGGCTGCGCCGGGTCCGCCGTCCGATCGGGGACGACATCGGCTGGGTGGAATTGCACGGCCTGTATGCGCATAACGTGACCGCGGACCTGGTGCGTTTTCCAGTCGGTCGGCTCACCTGCCTGACCGGGATGAGCGGCAGCGGCAAGAGCAGCCTGCTCGACGCGCTCAGTGCGGGTGTGGCGGCCGTCCTGAGTGGGACGGGGAGCGAGGCAGTACGGGAAGTGACCGGCTTGGGCGGGTTCGGCTGGGTCGCCGTCGTCGACCAAGAACCGCTCGGGCGGACGCCTCGGTCCAACCCGGCCACCTACAGCAAAGCGTTCGATATCGTCCGAAAGCTGTTCGCAGAGACCGACCTGGCACGGGAACGCGGGATCGATGCCTCTTGGTTCAGCTTCAATACCGCAGGCGGCGGTCGCTGCGAGACCTGTACCGGTTATGGCCGCAAGCTGATCGACATGCACTTCCTGCCGGACGTGTGGGTGGTCTGCGACGAATGCGAGGGGCGGCGCTACAAGGCGGAGGCTTTGGAAATCAGTTATCAGGGATTGGCCATCGATCAAGTGCTGGAGTTGACCGTCGCCGAGGCCGTGGAGCGGTTCTCCGAGACCCGACAGCTCGCAGAGATCCTCGAAGCCTTGAATCAGGTCGGGCTCGGCTATCTGCATCTGGGCCAAAGCGCCACGGAATTGTCCGGCGGTGAAGCGCAGCGGCTGAAGCTGGCATCCACGATCCGGAGAGGTGCCACCAGTCACAAGGCCGGGCTCGTCGTTCTCGACGAGCCCGTCTCGGGCTTGCACCCGTCCGACGTCCAACGTGTGGTGGATGCACTCGATGTACTACTCGACTCGGGCAACACCGTCGTCGTGGCCGAGCACGACATCCCCGTCGCCGCGTCCGCGGACTGGGTCATAGACCTGGGACCAGGGGCCGGTCCGGACGGAGGTCGGGTGGTCGCAGAAGGCTCTCCGGACGTCGTTGCCCGGGCAGACACCCCTACCGCCGGCTTCTTCCGGCGGTACGCGGCAGGCCTGCCGCTCTTGGGGTGACGTAGCGGCCCGAACCACTGAGAGCGCACGAGGTCACCTGCATGATCTCCCGTGACGGACAACACCGCACTCGGGCACGCGGTCGCGCATTTCGGGAGGATCTTCAATCCCCGGCGGCGCCGCCGGCCGGGCGTTTCCGCAAGACGGCTCACCGGGGTTGACAGGTAGTGCGCCGTTATCTGACACCGGAACGCACACCGATGAAGGTTCAATATTTATCGAGCCCAGGACAGCAGTGTCAATGCCTCGGCGCGCGCAGCCGCACGGCGCGGAAATGCCGATGGTCGAGGGCGGCGACGGGAATCCACGCGGCACCGCTCAGCCACCGCAAGCACCGAGGCATCTAGTTCGGTCCGGTATTCGAGCAGCCGGCATGCCTCGGGTCATGACCGCGGGATCGGCAACGACCGACGGCGGTAAACGGCCCCAAGAACGCCGTGCATTCCGCGTGACGACGATCTTTGGCAGACGCTACGAAGGATCGTGCTCGAAGGTCTCGGTGACGAGTTGCGTATCCATGTACTCGCGGATCTCCGTGATGAGGCCATCTTTGAAGGCAAAGATCCAGCAGTAGTTGTTATTGTATTGGCGGCCATCAGGTGTCGCGTTGCTTCCTGTGTGCTCGACCACCACGTGGTCGCCATCAGCAAGAATCTTGTGCACTTGCACGCTGTAGGAGTCGGAGAGGCTCTCGTCGACTCCGCCGAAAAGCTCGCCAAGAACCGCTTGTTTCCCCTCGAAGGACTTCGACCACTGGCTCGTGCCCATCCATCGCCACGTAACCTCGTCCGCCATGGCATCGAATAGAGGCTTGCGGTCCGCGCGGACCAAGGCGTCCATGATCGTCTGCACATGCTGCTTGTTATCCACTGTTCGGCTCCTCGGTTTGCTTCAAGACAGGATCTGCGCACTCATAAGGGGAGACCGATCTGATTGCCCAACTTCATCGGTCGGCTCTGACATCGTCTCGCAGGCACGGTGCAGCGGCCCGACAGGCGAACGTCACGAACGGGCGGCGTGATGACAAACCCGAGACCCGCAGCGCCTCTGGACGCCCAGCTCCAGATCTACCGCATCCACTCCTGCGACGACGCCGCAGCAGTCGTCGTGGCGCGGTGCGTCCACGGCCCCGTCCGTCTCCATGCCCGATTCCACCGCATCCGGGACACGCCGGCACCGATTGACCTGGAACTGACACAGATCCTGGTGTACGGGCGCCCTGTCGAGGCACTCTATCCCGTCCACACAGCACTCGTCACGCTTCAAGGAACGGGCATGCACCACCTCGAACCCGAAACGAACGACCCCGCTCTCCGCCGCCCAGTCATCCAAGGCACCAACCTGCCCTCATGAGCTACACCATCTACAAATTTTGACAATTTCTCCGATCACTGTCGTCCGCAATGCTCGCACTCGCATGACGAACCTCGGGATTCCGGACGTCAGAGCCTGATCCCCGCCGCTGCCAAGTCGTCCCGCAGCGTGCCGATCTCGAGTAGTTCGTGGATCCATGTCGGCGCGGTGATCGGGTGGCGTGCTACCTCCCGAACTGTGGTGGCGGCGACCGCGGCCGTAGCCAGGGATTGTCTGCGGCCGGTGGCCCACCGTGTCGGTCCATTGGCGGGTCGGGCAAGGACGATCCATCTGTCGCTGCCGGGCATTCGTTGTGGAGCCAGCGCACGTAGCGCGGGTGCCCAGGTGAGAGCGGCCAATCCGGTGGTGGCAAGACGGGAGTCCAATCTCAGATAGGTGCGGACGGGGACCGCGTATTCGCGGGTGAGCCGGTGTTGGTCGGCGAAGTCGGCGCGCAGCGCGGGAAACGGTTTGTATCCGGCTTGTTCGGGAATTGTGAAGTGCGCGGGTTCGGTGAAGTTGCGGATGGTGGTGCCGTCGGGGTCGGTGAAGTGCTGTCCCAGCAGCCGGTAGGTCCAGGCAGTGGCGGCGGGGCCGTGGTGTTCGCCGGAACCGAGCCCGATCATGATGTCGACCGGGCCGGGGTCGTTCGAGAGCGCGTCGACGGCGAGCAGCGTGGTCAGTCCGGGCGCCAATCCGACCCCGAGTACCACCGGCCCGTCGACGTGCTCCAAGGCCCGCACGTAGTCGGAGGTCGCCGAGATCTCTATGAATACGATCCCGCGGTGGGCGCACTCCTCGGCGAGCCGGACGTTTTCGGCGCCCGCGCAGTTCACCACTGTTGACACCCCGGCCAGCGCGAATCCAACGCTGTCCATTGTGGTGACGTCGACCACTCGGTCTACCCGGGCAGGGTCACGCCCAGCCGCGAGCGTCGGGATTCCTTGCGCGCGTAGCAATCTCACCACGTGAGCTCCGACGGCTCCGTATCCGCCCAAGATGAGCACGCTCATCGAGCTTCCTCCGGCTCGGGCGTTTCCCTGGGGTCTCCGTGCGATCGTCCTGATGGGAGTAATTGCAGGGTAAGTGCGTCGGTGGCCCAGGATGCCCATTCGGTATCGGTCCAGCCGCGGTCGTGGACGAGTAGCCGGTAGGTCTCGGGGGCCAGTGTGGCGAGCGCGATGTCGGCGGCGCGGGTGGCGGTGAGGCCCCCGCGCAGTGGCGTCTTGGCAGTGAGGGCCTCGGCAAGGCGGAGTTGGACCAGGTGACGCTGGGCGATGTTGGTTTCCCAGAGTTCGGCGAGTTCGGGGTCGGTCGCCGCGGCCGACCGGATCACCTCGAGCAGCGGGCTGGCGCGGCCGTAAATCGTTGCCGCGGCCTCGACTTGCAGCCGGATCTGCTCGGCGGGCGCGGCCGCCAGCGCCGCTGCGAACCAGGGACGGTCCATGGTGGCGACCGGTTCGGTGTCGCCGGCGATCTCGACGTCGAGGAGTTCGGACAGGATCGCCCGCTTGGTAGCGAAGGTGAAGTACAGCGTCTGCACAGCCATGCCCGCCTGTTCGGCGATGGCTTTCATCGTGGTCGAGGTGTAGCCGCGGGTGGTGAACAGTTCCCGTGCCGCTGCCAGCATCTTGGCTCGGTTGGCCATCGTCTTGGCCGCCCGCACACCGGTGTTTTTGCCTGTCATGCCTCGCATACTACTTGACTAGAGTGCAGCTCTAGTGGAATCTAACTGTAGTAATGCTCTAGCGAAAGGTTGTACTCATGCCGAGCCGAGGTGCACACGGGGCGAGGGACCGGCTGATCCTGCTGTTGATCACGATGGTCGAACTGGTGGTCTTCCTGGACACGACCGTGCTGAATGTGGCGCTGCCCAGCATCGGCGCCGACCTCGGGCTCGACGAAGCGGGACTGGGTTGGGTGACCAACGCCTACCTACTCGCCTTCGGTGGGTTCATGCTGCTCGGCGGGCGCGCCGCCGATCTACTCGGGCCACGCCGGGTGTTCGCGGGCGGACTCACTGTGTTCACGGTGGCCTCCGCGCTGGCCGGATTCGCGCCGACCCCTGCGGTCCTCATCGCAGCGCGGGCATTGCAGGGTCTCGGTGCGGCCGTGATCATCCCCGCTCAGCTGGCCCTGCTCACCACGACCTTCACCGACCCTGCTGTTCGAAATCGCGCCTTCGGAGTGTGGAGTGCGATGGGGGCGGCGGGCGCAGCCATCGGCACCGCGGTCGGCGGACCGCTCACCGATCTGTTCGGCTGGCCATCGATCTTCCTGATCAACCTGCCCGTGGGCGTGCTGGCGCTCACCTTCGTCCGCGTGCTCCCGCCGGATCCGGCACTGTCCGTCCGGGCCGTGCGCCGGCTCGACGTGCCAGGTGCGATCACCGGCACCGCGGCACTGTTGATCATCGGATACGCCATCGGCGCGCTCGGCGACGAGACGACTCGCACCCTCGCGTGGGGCCTGCTGGCGACCGGGCTCGCGCTGCTCACAGGCTTCCTGGCCCTCGAGGCCCACAGCGCAAATCCACTGATGCCGTTGCGGCTGTTCGTCATTCGCCAAGTGAGTGGATCCGCCGCGGTCAATGCGATGGTCGGCGCGGCGCACGTGCCCACCTTCGCCCTGCTGGCGTTGTACCTACAGAACACCCAGCACTACAGTCCGACCGAGTCCGGCCTCGCGGTGCTGCCGGTAGCCGTGGTGAACATCGTCGTCTCCCGCACGCTGATCCCGTATGCGCTGGATCGCCTCGGTGCCTGGCGGGTGCTGGCTGCGGGCCTCGGGCTACAGGCGGTGGCCATGGCCTGGTTCGCTCGTCTGCCCGAACACAGCAACTACCTGATCGACGTGCTGCCCGGTGCGGTACTGCTCGGCATCGGCCTGCCAGCCGCATTCGTCGGCGTCACAGTCCCCGCGGTCACCTCCGTCGACAAGGCCGACACCGGGATCGCGGCGGGCATCGTCAACACCGCACAGCGCGTTGGGTCCGGCATCGGAGTCACGGCCATCCTGCTGCTCGCCGAGGTGGTGGCCCGGCAATCCACAGCAGCCGACGCCTACCGGACCGGACTGAACCTCGCATTCGCGGTCGCCGCCGCACTGGCCGCGACAGGCGCCGTGCTGACCGTCGCCCTGCTGCGCACGAGCCCCGCACCTGCCTCGGAGCCGACGCCCGAAACACCAGCCGCAGTATATGATTGAGCGGAGCCGCGAGAGAGGCTGCGCGCGCTGAGCTGCGAGAGTTCATCCGGCGAAGTGGAATCCGGTCCATATTGGCCGAGGTCTCGATGCGATTGGCGGGTGCGCCTGTTGTGCAGAGGCAGTCGTGGTGACGGCATCGGCAGGTCCATCCTGCAACGACATGCAATCGACCTGCTCGCGTTTGTGATGTTCGGCAATCGGCTTCAAGGAGCGTTGCGCGGAAATGCAACGCGTGCAAGGAGTTTCCACTAATCTGCAACCAGCACCGGTCTGGAAGACCGAAGCTCGGCGAGTCTTGTCCGCGCACCGATGAGCTCGTGACATCAACCGAGCTGCAGCGATATGAGCGAGGGGGCAAGAATTTCTGTGGCGTAATCGTCTACAACGTCCGACCACCACATCACGCCCAGCTCTTCCCTCGACCAGGTAACTGTCGACTCGCCACGTAGTCGAACCGAACCGCTGTGTCCCTTTCACGGCGACTCACCGAAAGGCAGGTCTCACGATGACAACGACCTCGGAGCATTCCGTATTCTCGACCGGGAAGGAGGCTCGCGAGATCGACGCAGTCGTCGTCGGAGCCGGATTCGCCGGCCTCTACATGCTGCATAAGTTGCGCGAACTCGGACTCTCGGTGCAGGTGTACGAATCGGGCGGCGGACTCGGCGGCACATGGTACTGGAACCGTTATCCGGGCGCACGCGTCGATGTGAAGAGCGTGTACTATAACTACTCCTTCGCCCCGGAACTCGAGCAGGAGTGGGAGTGGACGGAGAAGTACCCGCCGCAGCCAGAGTTGCTTCGCTACATCAACCACGTCGCGGATCGTTTCGATCTGCGTAAGGACGTGCAGTTGCGGACCCGGGTCACCGCTGCAGTCTACGACGAGTCCGCCGCGCGGTGGCGGATCACGACCGATCAGGGCGATATCCTCTCGGCGCGATTCACGATCATGGCGACAGGCTGTCTGTCGGTGTCGAAGATGGTGGAAATTCCGGGCATCGAGACGTTCCGAGGTCGCAGCTTCCACACCGGCAACTGGCCCGAGCAGGACGTGGACTTCACCGGCCGACGGGTCGCGGTGATCGGCACCGGTTCCTCTGGGGTGCAGGTTATTCCGCTCGTCGCCGAAACGGCCGAGAAGCTCACCGTGTTCCAGCGGACCGCGAACTATGTTCTTCCGGCTCGCAATCACGCGATCGATCCCGAATTCCAACGCGGGATCAAGTCTCGTTACCGCGATGTGCGCAAGGCCAACCGGGAATCGTCGTTCGGCATCGCGCAACCCGAGGCCACCAGGGGGGCATTCGAGGTGAGCGAAGACGAGCGAAATGCCTTCTATCGCAGGGTATGGGAAGACAAGGACAGCGAACTGGTCAGCATGCTGACCGGATTCACGGACATACTCGCCGACGAAGCCGCCAACGAGACCGCCGCCCAGTTCGTCCGCGACCGGATCGCCGAGATCGTGACGGATCCGGCTGTAGCCCAGTTACTTCAGCCCACCGGCTACCCCTTCGGCACCAAACGCCCGTGCCTGGGGACGGATTATTACGAAACCTTCAATCGTCCCAATGTCAGGCTCGTTGACGTTCGCGCGACTCCGCTCACCGAGGTCACCGAGTCCGGACTTGCGACGACGCAGGAGAGTTTCGAGTTCGACGACATCATCTACGCCACCGGATACGACGCGATGACCGGTGCGCTGGACGCGGTCGACATTCGCGGTCGGGATGGTGTGACGCTGCGGGAGAAGTGGGCCGACGGGCCCGTAACCTACCTCGGTCTCGCCATGGCGGGCTTTCCGAACCTCTTCACGATCACGGGCCCGGGTAGCCCGTCGGTCCTGTCGAACATGCTGGTGTCCATCGAGCAGCACGTCGACTGGGTAGCGGATGCAATCGATGTGATGCGGTCCAAGGGCGTCACGACCATGGAGGCCGAGAGCGCCGCAGAGCAGGAATGGACTCGGCACGTCGACGAAGTCGGCGATATGACGCTCTATCCGAAGACGGACTCCTGGTACATGGGATCGAATGTGCCCGGCAAGCCGAGGGCGATGTACGCGTATATCGGCGGCGTCGGAGCATATCGCGAAAAATGCGACCAGGTCGCCGCCGACGGCTACGATGGTTTCACTCTGACGCGGTGACCAAGGCACTGCCGGTGGCGGGCGCCGCACGACGCGCGCCACTCCGAGGGTAGCCGAGCTCTTTGCGGAACAAGCGAGACCGGTGCGCGGTGTCCGGAATGCCCTGCCACGCATCGATGCTGACGCATGGTAGCTCACGCCACTCGCCGACGAAATCAAGGGAGCGGGGCGCATGCCGTCTTTGTTGGCAGCCGGTATCGTGATAGCTCCCTAGAGCGAACGCCATTGTCTTCGGAACTGTCGAGGGGCAAGTACCCGGCAGGATGGCCTCATCAGCAATAAGTTGCTTCGCATATTGTCCGAGGCGATGTGCTCGAGCTCGAGCACATCGGCATCGGTCGCCGACCAGGCCAGCACACCGCCAGAGAGCAGGATGCCCGTGATCGGGCCACGGCTGCGGATACGGGCAAGCTCGTCTTGGATATCAGTGGCGCTGGGATTCAGAACCAGTAGCGTGGTGTCGGTCAACGTAACCTTTATCAGACGAGACGCATCGGCGGGTACGCCGGAAACTGAACCGGTAGTGCTGCCAATGCGCGGTGGAACTGCCCCTGTCTCCAGGGTAGTTGCTGCGCAGGTACTAGCGGGCGGATATCCGGCAGGGCGTCGAGCAGCAGGTCGATGCCCTGCGAGGCGATCGTCTGGGCGAGGGGCTGGGCCGGGCAACTGTGCGGGCCGCCTCCCCATGCGAGGTGAGACCGGTTGCCCCTGCGGTCACCGCCTACGACGCTAGGATCGTTGTTGCACGCGGCCAAGCTGATGACCACTGGTTGATCAGCCGGCAGCCACGTATCGCCGACGAGTTGCGGCTGTTTGGGGTAACTCACGCACCAGTTCGCCAGCGGCGGATCCTCGAACAGCACCGCATCGATAGCGTCCCGGGTGGCCATGGCGCCGCTGAGAACCTCACCCTCGTATTGCTCGTCGGTCATCAACAGCAGCAACGCATTGAGGATGAGATTGCAGGTCGGCTCCGTACCCATAGAGAACAGGAGCGCGGCCTGATTCACCATTTCCATGGAATCGAGCCCATCCGGATGCTTCAACAATTCCGAGGTCAGATCGTCGCCCGGCTCGGCCTGCTTCTGCTGGACGACTCCGATCAGAGCCTGGATGAAACGCTGCTGCCCCTCTTCAGCGCCCACTCCCTCCAGCATCGCAGCCATCCCATGGTAAGCCGCGGCCGCAGCGTCTTCGGGAAAGCCCATCAGTTCACTCAGGACCTGGAAGGTCAACGGAAATGCGTAGTCCGTTCGCAGGTCGGCGGTACCGCGTTCACAGAAGCCGTTGATCAGTACATCGGCGGCCCGAGCAACCGCGCGGTGAACCTTGTGCAGGTCGACGGTGTCCAACGCTGCGATGATGGTGCGCCGGTAACGCTCGTGTTCCGCACCTGCGGTTCGCAGCGCATTCTGGCGATAGCCCAACATCGGCAGCATCGGGGAGTCCGAGGGGGCGTTCTTCTCCCATCCGCGTGGGTCGGCCGGGAAATGGAACTCGTCGTTGAGGATTTGCATGGCCACCTGGTAACCGAGCACGAGCGTCGCCGGCACTCCTGGAGAAAGCTCGATCGGCACCAACGGGCCGTGACGACGCATGTCTTCGTAGGCGCGGTGCGGATCGGCCGCGAACGAGGGGGTGTCCAGCCGAACGTATGAGTCGGCGGATACCGGGGACCCGTGCGCGATGAGGGATTCCCCCTGCGAACCCGGATCTGTATTGCTCAACGCGTGACTCCCCCGCGCGGTGCCGCGTTGTGTCCCTTTCGGCCTGCTGCAGGACGGCCTGGCATTCGTTGTGTGGGCATGCTGGGGCATACTACCGGGAATTGTTGCAGTCCAATATTTTTGGCGCAACCAGCACCGTAACTTGTTGCGCGTACATAGCTACCGGCGAATTCGTGCGCGTCGTCGCGGGAGCCGGTCCCGCATGCTGGCAATAGCCGGCACGGGTGAGCTCTTCTACCGCGTCCAGGGTGTTCACAGGAGCGTGGACACGATCCCGGCTGCACCGATGAATTCTGTGTGGACCCGCCGCCGATACCGCGCTGGACACACCGACAGCGGTAGTCCTGTGCTGGACCGTTCCAGCGCAGGAAGAAACACACGGAGTCAATGGTGAGTGCGACGACCCCGCGCAGGAGCAAACGATCCGGATATGTGAGCAGGGGCGGCGCAGTCGGTGGCCCCAGAGAGTTGGCGGGGGGTGAGCATCGCGGGGCCCGCACTGGCCCACTGCTGCACCGACGGGAACCGAGGCGACCGTGGTGGAGCGAGCCCCGAGCTGCGTCCCGGTGGAGAGGCGGTGGACGCGCGCGGGGTGACCAAGGAGGTCTGCTGGCCTACACGCGGTACCTGATCCGCACCGAGCGGAGGGAAGAAATCACCCCTCGTCTCGAAGTGATCGTCGATGACGGCAACGCCCTCACCGACGCCTGCCCTTCTACCGCGTAATGCTGGAGGTGAGCGAGGACAGGAAGTTGGCCGGTCTTCGGTCCACCTGCGCCGCCCGCCGCGTCGGGGACCCGGAGGCCTCATCGGGGCACAATTACCAGATCACCTCATCGCCGCCATCGATCAACGGCCGTGCGAGGAATGAAATTAATGGCGCTTCGCAACATATCCTAGACGATCGCAGCGGCGGGACGTATTCCGTATATTCGAAATTGCATGCCCCGGTAGGGCGTACCGGTTTCCGCCCATTCGCTCACGATCATGCAGAATGCACCGTCGAACCTACTGTCAGGATGAGCATAGCAACCATACAGACGCGGCACGATATCCAGACCGCCCGGCGCCCAGAAAGAGCCTTTCACCGGACGGTAGGTCAGGGCCGTACGCCAGTTGTCGGTGATCCGCGCTGCGACCTTGACGAAGGCCCCGTAAGCCGCGGCGTCGAAACCCGACATCACCCAGTTCCCCTGGATCCGCCGCAATCCGATTTCACCGAGTTTCGTTCCGTCGGCCAGGATACCCAAGCGCGGATCGCCGCCCGGATCCCGACCCCAGCCCCAGTCCCGGCCATTCCACCCCCATCCCTGCCAGGCCACCGGGTCGGTAAGCGCGGCGTGAGTCTCGCGTACCCGCCACAGCAGCATATTCTTGTTACGGGCGAGCCCACCGGTGGAGATGATGTAGACATAGCCGTCGCCGCCGCGCTCCCAGGAAATCATGGTGCGCTTTCCGCCGTACGCGCTGGTCGACCACCGGACCCCGGTGTCGGTCCAACTCTCTCCATTGTCGTCGGAATAATGGATCTCGCACCACCGCTCGTTCGCAAGACCCTGGGTGACCATCACCCACAAATAGATTCGGCCGCCGATCGTTATCGCGTCACAGGGCAGGATAGTGGAGTACTCCGGGTTGTCGTGCACGTAATCCCAGAGTTGCCGAGCCCCCCGCGCAGCCGATCGGAACTCGATCGGCCTGGACACATCGTGGGTATTGCTGCGCAACAGCATGGGCGAACGCCAATTCGGGCCGCCCATTCTCGGTTCGGTCCCGGAAAACGTGTCACCGAGGACGTATCCGGTCTCACCACTCGGCATTCGGAAGGGAATGAAGAGGTCCGTGCCACCGATATCGGCCATCGGAAGCGGATTCAAATTCTTGATCTTGGGCATCGCCGGATCCTGTCGATTCTCGGTGCATCGCTTACCAGATCAGCTCGTAGGGTCATCGCGAAGGCGGACGCTCCTACCCGATCAGTATCGAGGTTCGATGGCTGCGTTGTTGCTCATTCGGCTGGATGGCTTCTCGGAAGGATGAGGGAAATCGACGGGGGCAGATCCCGTTCCGACGGCTCGACGCGTATCGCGCCGACCGCAGCCCTGCGAAAAGCCCGGAGTCGGCCGGGCGCTGGTTCGATCGACGCTCGCCTTTCGACTCTCATCGGCCTCTCGGATGGGTGAAAGCGGCGGTGCCGTACAGCGCGATCGGTAATGGATACACTGACTCGACGTATGGTTCCAGAGGCGTTGTGGCACATCGCCGAGCCCTTGATCCCGACATTCGCTCCGCGCAGGCAGCGCGGTGGCGTTACCGGTGGATGAGCGTGCGGTGTTGGTCGCGCTCGACCGGCTGCACCGGGAAGCGCTGACCGGCTCGGCGGCTGTATTTCGCAGTCGTTGGACCGCCGGCTGCAGATGAGCACGGCGGCGAGGTATAGAAATGCAGTGAACAGATGCCTGTGGCGTTCTGGGCAGACGCCCAGGCGCCGGTAGCAGACGAGCCAGATGATCATGCGTCCGGTCTTCGGATGGACGCAGTCCCACCGTCGAGCCACGCGTCCGAGCAGACCGGTGATAGCTTCGGAGTCGACAACCGGAAAGCCCGCAAGTCCCACCACGGCCGCAACCGAGCCCGAGGGAGTCGACACAGATCGACACAAAGCCGCAGGTAGGGGCTTGTGGGGAGCTCGAAGTCATCGCCCTGAAGAAACCGCCCGACCTCACATCCGCCGGTGCTCGCACCTTGCTCCTCCTCCAAGAAGGCGCGGTGAGGCCACGATAACCCGAGATATCCGAGCATCAGGCGATTGCCTCGCAACTAGCGCGATCTCGAATCGGGCCGGAGGTGGTACGGAATTCCGTAGATCGCAACTGAACCGTGCTCATCTTACAACAGCACCAGCGTGTCGATTTGGGCTGCGTTGGTCACCAGGTGCAGCCCCACCCACAGCGGTGAACGCCGCGCCTGCTCCCAGCCGGGCCGGTGAATCGTGATTACCTGCGAGCATCACCAACGGGACACCAGCGGACCGGATTGCGGCGAATGCGTTCTGGCATACGGTGATCTCGGCCTCTGACGGGTCCAGACGGTCGCAGACATCGCCGGCCACGACCTCCGCCTCGCACTCCTCGACGAGTATCAGCTGTGGGCAGCCAGCAGGGTACGCCGCGCATCTGGAACCCAATATGCCAGTCCGACGTATGCGGGAACCGCATGTGCAACAATATATTCCGGCTCACCTACACGTTCTGGCCCTGGCTGGGCGCGCGGAGGTCGTGTGCTCGGCAAGTGGACCGCGGGTGTCCGCGTGGGTGCAATCATCGGTCGCCGTCCGACCACTGCTTCTCGCGCGGAATACTGAGCCGTCTCGAGGCGTGCGGCCGCCGACTCCATGAGTACTGCCGCCCTGTTCGTGAGATCGTTGTTGACCTCGGTTGCACGCCCGGTCGAGCTCTCTCCGGCATCTCAGTCCTTCGGCGCGGGGTTGATTGTGTCGCCGTCCCAGCTCAAATCCGATTTCTCGGCGATACGGTCTGGCCGACCTCCCAGCCGTCGTCGAACGACATCGCCGCTTCGTCCTCACCGTCGGTGAGGTTGCGCCACTGCACCAGCGGATGCATCACTCTGCCGTTGCGCACGGCGACCTCGCCCCACGGCCACATCGCCTCCTCCACGAGCTCGGGATTGCCCCACTCGTCGGTGACCGTGACGTCGCGGCGGGTCGCCTCGACCGGGTGCAGGATCCGCGCATAAGCCTCGAAGCCGGTACCAGCGACGCCGCCGACCCCGTGTTTGCCAACGCGCGCCAGTAGCCACCCACCACGCTCGAAATCCGTTGTGAACTCCACCCAGCCAGCCTAGTGAGCCACGTCTATCGGACAGCTCTGTCTCTGGCGTCAGCTCCGCCGGGCTGCTGTAGCCGTTCGAGGATCGACCGCGCCTGCCGCGCGGTGACGCTCACCTCGCCGGCCAGGACCCGTCTTGGGGTGGGATGCCGCGCCACGGGCAACCGACCCGGGTCCGCCACCGTATTCCGTCGATGAGCTGTCGTTTCGTCCACCTCGGCGGCCGTCCCGCCTTCTTGTTGCGAGACAGTAGCAGCTGCATCCGCACCCATTGGGCGTCGGTGCGGATGAGGATCCGCTCATCGCCTACCCCGTAGGCCGAGCCGCGCTGGTCGCCGACGCCTTTGGTGTGCTGTTCCGCTTCTCGGCGTGCTCGGCACTCAACACCTTAATGACAGCGGTTTTCATTACTGTTAAGGTTGGGTCTCATGCGGAGTTCGAAGGTGTCACGGCCGCACAACCATTCAACAATCGGCGCGAGGCCATCCGGGCTTGTTACGGCTGTCTGGATGCGCGCCGGGAATCGGTTGTCGATGTGCAGCAGCAGTGGGGTGTGTGCCCGATGAGCGGGGATTGGGTGCGGACTTGGGCTGCTCGTCCGGACGCGCGGGTGCGATTGGTGTGCTTTCCGCACGCCGGCGGGGCGGCAGGCTTCTTCACACCGTGGGCCGCCGCGATATCACCCCTGATCGAGGTATGCGCGGTGCAATATCCGGGTCGCGCCGATCGGCTCGCCGAGGAATGCGTGCAGGAAATGGGACAGCTGGTGACCGCGGTTGCCGCTGCTCTCGCCACGGAGCGAGAGACCCGTTCGATCGCGCTCTTCGGACACAGTATGGGCGCGGCTGTCGCATTCGAGGTCGCGCTCGCCCTGGAACACGATTACGGACGAAAGCCCGTACACCTGTTCGTCTCCGGTCGCCATGCGCCACATGAGGTCGTTCCAGGTGATATGCACCGCCGGTCCGACGATGAACTGATCGCCGAGCTGGCCCGGCTAGGGGGTACTCATGACGAACTGCTCGCCGATCCCGCGCTGCGCGCGATGTTCCTACCCGCGGTGCGCGGTGATTTCCGGCTGGACGAGACCTACCGGCGGTCGGGCTATACCGCGCTGAGCTGTCCGGTCACCGTGGTGACCGGCGAGCAGGATGGCGAGGTCACGCCCGAGCAGGCACGGCGGTGGTCCGAGGTGACGGTCGGCGGCACCAGGTTCGAGTCGCTACCCGGCGATCACTTCTACCTGGTGCCGCAGGCGGCCGCGGTGATCTCGCTGATCGAATCCGAACTGGCCACGAGCACCGGGGTGTACACACAATGACAGACAGCTTTGCCGAACGCCGGTTGGGGTTCACCGGGGATCCGTTGCGCATCGCCACGGCGTGGGCCGCGCAGTCGCCGGGGCCGTATGTGCTCTACGAAAACCATGGTCAGGTCTGCTGGGCCGAAGGGGCGCACCTCCTTGTTCGGATCATGGCGGATCGGGTGCTGGTGGACCAGGCCGGAACCCGCCGCAGTTTCGACGCTCATGGTGATCCGCTGGCCACGGCCGGTGCCTGCCTCGAGTCGATCGCCGGACAGGCCTGGCGCGCATACGGCTGGGTGTCGTTCGAACTCGAAGGGGCGCTTCACGGCCGAGCGCACTCCCGCGACGCTGTACTGGGCTGTCTGATGGTTCCGCGACGTGAGGTCCGGTTCGGCCGGACGGATGTCGTACTGCGGGCCATCGACTCCGCCGATCTGGGCCGCCTGCAAACGAAACTGTCCGACAGTGCCCCGGAGGCAACGGCAGCGCGGGCAACCGGTGCGATGACAGCGGCGGTGGACATCGACTACGGCGCCGATGCCTATCGCACCGCGGTGACCGCGTCGATCGATGCGATACGGTCCGGCCGACTCGACAAGGTCGTGCTATCGCGGGTTGTCCCGATCAGTGGAGAGATCGATGTACCGGCCAGCTACCTGCGTGGTCGCCGAGCCAACGATCCGGCGCGCTCTTTCCTCATCGATATCGGGGGTTGGCAGGCAGCCGGATTCAGCCCGGAGATCGTGGCACGGGTCGACGCGCGCGGCGAGGTGATGAGTCAGCCGCTGGCGGGCACGCGCGCATTGCTGGGGGACGCCGCCGACCAAGACCGGCGGGCCGAGCTTGTCCGCGATCCCAAAGAGGTGTTCGAGCATGCGATTTCGGTGCGTATCGCAGCAGACGAGCTCTCCACAGTCTGCGCCGACGGCACAGTCGGCGTGCGCGAATTCATGAGGGTGAAGGAACGCGGCAGCGTGCAGCACCTGGCATCGGAACTGGTCGGAGTGCTGGCGCCGGGCCGCAACAGGTGGGACGCCCTGGCCGCACTGTTTCCGGCCGTCACCGCGTCGGGGGTTCCGAAGGCAGCGGCCTGCCAGCTGATCGGTGAACTGGAGCCGGTCCCGCGCGAATTGTATGGCGGGGCGGTGCTGACCGTCGATTGCGATGGCGACCTCGACGCGGCACTGACATTGCGCGCCGTCTTCCGGCACGGAGGGCATACATGGCTGCGCGCCGGGGCGGGAATCGTGGCGCAGTCGAGCCCGGAACGCGAGCTCGAGGAGACCAAGGAGAAGTTGCGCAGCGTCTCCCGGTATCTGGTGTCGGCCGAGCCGTCCGTTCAAGGCACGGCAGCGGCAGGAGCGGTCGCGTGAGGGGGCAGTCCCTCGCGGCCGGCTCAGGCGGCTCGTCACCGCCCGGCCCGACGCTCGCCGAGAGCGCCGCGGCAGCGGAAGAAACCTACCTTTGCCAACGGGAGGCAGACATTCTCACCGAATGGGTAATCGCAGTGCTCGCACTGGATCCCGATGAGCTCACCACCGACACGGACCTGCGCGAACTGGGCCTGGACTCGATACAGCTGATGGCGCTGGCCGGCAGGCTGCGCAAGGCCGGAATGGCCGTGACCTTCAGTGAGCTCGCGGCCGAGCCCACGATCGACGCATGGCAGCGCTTGATCGGCACTGCCGGGCCGGCTCCCGCCGAAGTGAAGCCGACTCGCGCCGAAACAACCGAACCATTCGAGCTCGGTCTGATGCAGCACGCCTTCTGGATCGGTCGTCAGGACGGGCAGCCGCTCGGCGGCGTCGGTGCACACTTCTACGTGGAGCTGGAGGGTCGTGAGGTCGACCCGGAACGGCTGCGCGCCGCGACGGTCGCACTGCGCCTGCGCCACCCGATGCTGCGCACCGTGGTGCTGGGTGACGGTCGGCAGCGCATCGCCCCGGAGGTGCCTGCTGACGTGGTCACCGTGCACGATCTGCGCGCGGCCGATCCCGATCACGTCGCAGCCCGGCTTGCGCAGCTGCGTGACCATTACACGCACCGACGGATGGATGTCGAACGTGGCGAGGTGCTCGATATCGCGCTGAGTCTGCTGCCCGACGGGGTCACCCGGTTGCATATCGATCTCGATATGGTCGCTGCCGACGCGCTGAGCATGCGCATCCTGCTCGCTGATCTCCGCGCGTACTACATCGCGCCGGACGCGGAGCTGCCCGCACTCGGTATCGACTACGCCGGCTACCTCGCCGCTCGCCGGAAGAACCGCACCGCCGAGTGGGAGCGGGCTCGCGACTGGTGGCTGGCCCGGTTGCCCGAGCTGAGTGCACCGCCGCACCTGCCGGTCGTGGTCGACCCGCACACCGCCGAGTCCGCGCACCCGAAGTATCGGCGCAGCGCCCGGCGGCACCATTGGCTGTCTCCTCGGGACAAAGAACGGCTGTACGAGCGAGCTCACAGGCACCGGCTCAGCCCGGCGGCCGTGCTCGCCGCGGCCTTCGCCGAAACACTCGCCGCGTGGAGCGCCGCGCACCGGTTCCTCCTCAACCTGCCGCTGTTCGACCGCGACGGCGCGGAGCTGCTCGTCGGCGATTTCAGCGGCTCGGTTCTCGTCGATGCGGACCTCAGGTCCACCGACGCATTCGCTACCGCGGCCGCACGCCTACAGGCCGTCACCCGGGAGGCGATCGCGCACAGCGCGTTCTCCGGTGTCGAGGTGCTGCGTGAACTCACCAGATCCAGTGGCGGCTCGCTTGCGCTCGCGCCGGTCGTCTACACCAGTGCCATCGGGCTCGGTGAGATCTATGAACGCGAGCTCCAGCAGACTTTCGGTGCCCCGGTGTGGATGATCTCGCAGAACCCCCAGGTGCTGCTGGACGCTCAGGTCACCGAGTTGGACGACGGTCTACTGCTCAACTGGGACTTCCGCGAGCACGCCTTCGCTCCTGGTGTGGTGGACGCGGCGTTCCACAGCTTCCGAGAGCTGGTCGACCGGCTGGTCTCCGACGATGAGGCCTGGGTACGCCCGGTGCGGGCGCTGCTGCCCGGACCGCAGGCCGCGGTGCGGGCTCGCGTCAACGACACCGCCGGTCCACCACCGGCCGAATCGTTGCACGGCGCGTTCTTCCGCCACGCCGAGCAGCAGCCCGCGCACACCGCCCTGTGCTGGGACAGTGGGCGGTTGAGCTACGGGGAGTTGTCCTGCCGGGCCCGCAAGGTCGCGGCCCTGCTGCGCGACAACGGAATCCGGCCCGGCGACACGGTGGCGATCACCATGCCCAAGGGCGTCGATCAGGTGATCGCGGTACTGGGTGTGCTCGCCGCCGGTGCCGCCTACGTACCGGTCGGCGTGGACCACCCCGAACCACGGCGGGCCAGGATCCGACGCTCGGCGGGCGTCCGTGCGCTGATCACCGATCCCGCGTACGCTCCGGCCGACGCGGACTGTCCGGTGCTGCACTGCGAGCAGGCCGATGCGCTCGAGGCCGTCGAACCACTGGACTTCGGCCCCGATGCGCTCGCCTACATAATTTTCACCTCCGGATCGACCGGTGAGCCCAAAGGCGTCGAGGTATCGCACGGTGCCGTGGTCAACACTGTGACCGCGGTCGGCGAGCTGTTCGAGGTCGGCGCGTCCGACCGAACCATCGCACTATCGGCACTGGACTTCGACCTTTCCGCCTACGACCTGTTCGCGCTGTTGCGCGTCGGCGGCTCGGTGGTGGTCATAGCGGAGAACGAACGCCGGGACGCGCGCCGCTGGGCGGAACTGATCCACGCGCACCGGGTGACCGTGATCAGTTGCGTACCTGCGCTGCTCGATATGCTGCTCAGCGCGACCGAGACCCTCCCCGACAGCCTCCGCTTGGTGATGCTGGGCGGCGACCGGATCGGCTTGGACCTCGTCGGCCGGTGGCGCGCCCTGGCGCCGCAGGCGAAATTCGTCGGGCTGGGCGGTATGACCGAGGCCGCCATCCACAGCACGGTTTTCGAGGTGAACGAGGTCGACTCGACCTGGCGCTCCATACCGTACGGGGTGCCGCTGCGCAATATGCGGGCCCGCATTGTCGACGGTCGTGGCCGAGACTGCCCGGATTGGGTGACCGGCGAGTTGTGGGTGAGTGGTGCGGGCCTTGCCCGGGGGTATCGCGGTGACCCGGAGCGCACTGCGGCGAAGTTCGTCGAGTACGAGGGCCGCCGCTGGTACCGCACCGGCGATATGGCCCGCTACACCGGGGACGGGGTTCTGGAGTTCTTCGGCCGCGTCGACCACCAGGTGAAGATTCGCGGCCATCGGATCGAGCTCGGCGAGATCGAGGCGACGGCCGCCACGCATCCTGCGGTGACCGCGGCTGTCGCCACGGTGCTGACCGAGCCCACGCACAGGCTGGCGCTGCAGGTGTCCGGTGAGCTGACCGAGGCGGACCTGAGGGACTGGCTCACCGGCCAGTTGCCCCCGCATCTGGTGCCCGAACATCTGCGGGTCGCGCCCATTCCGCTGACCGCCAACGGAAAGCTCGACCGGGCCGCCGTCACGGAACTGATCGCCGCCGACCGGGCCGCGACCGTGGCCGTGCGGCAACCGCCGAGAGGTCCGATGGAGGAACTCGTGGCGCGGGTGTTCGCCGAGGTGCTCGGCGGGGCCGAGCCCAGTAGGGACGACAGCTTCTTCGCACTGGGCGGCGACTCGTTGCTCGCGACCCGCGCCGTAGCGCGGTTGGCCTCGGTCGGCGCGAGCATCGGGCAGTTGTTCGCCACCCCGGTGTTGTGTGATTTCGCCGCCACCCTCCGACCACACGCAACCGCCGGTGAGCAGGCTCGCGGAGTTGTCACGGCCGATCCGGCGGCGCGGTACGAGCCGTTCCCGGCGACCGATGTGCAGCGGGCCTACTGGATCGGCCGCGACGAACGTCTCCCGCTCGGTGGCGTCGGCACCTACCACTACACCGAGTTCGACGGTTCGGACGTCGACATCGACCGGATGGAGCGTGCGTGGCGGCGGCTGATCGACCGCCACGAGATGCTGCGCGTGGTCTTCGACGACGACGGTAACCAGCGCATTCTCCGCGAAGCGCCCGGTGATTTCCGGATCGAGGTCGAGGAGGTCGCCGACGAATCCGCGGTTCCCGCGGCGTTGGCGCGGTGGCGAGAAGGGCAGTCGCACCGGTTGTTCGACCTCACCCGCTGGCCGCTGTTCGCGGTGTGTGCCATCCGCTATCCGGACCAGGGTGTGGTCCGTACCCGCGTGGCCGTCGGTCTCGACTACACGGTGCTCGACGCGCGGTCCATTATGACTCTGCTCGACGAGGTGGCGCGCCTGTACCGGGAACCGGACGCGCAGCTGCCGCCGATCGAGCTGTCCTTTCGCGACTATGTGCTCCGAGCAGATCCAGGCCCCGGCGACGCGGTGCGGCGGCATTGGGCGGCGCGGCTCGATGCCTTGCCGGCCTCCCCTGAGTTGCCGCGCGTCGCCGATCCGGCGGCGCCCCGGTTCACCCGGCGCGAGCGGGTCGTCACCGCCGACCGCTGGCAGGTGATCCTGGAGCGGGCACGAGCCCACGGCCTGACCCCCTCCGCTGTTCTGCTCGCCTGCTACGGCGAGGTGCTCGCGGCGTGGAGCGGGCAGGCGGGTGTCGCGATAACTCTGACCCTGTTCAATCGTGAGCCGCTGCACCCGCATATCGATCGGGTTCTGGGCGACTTCACCTCGTTCTCGGTTATCGGCTACCTGGCCGAGCCCGGCCGGGACTGGCTCGCCCGCGTCCGGGAATTGCATCGCACCCTGGGCGAGGACCTGGGGAACCCGGTGCCTGCGGGCTGGCTGCTGAGTGAGCTCAGCCGCCGTGCGGGCGCGGTCGCCGCGGCTGTGCCCGTGGTGTTCACCAGCGCCCTCGGGCTCGGTGACACGGAGTTGCCCGGCGGTTTCCCGGCTCGGATATACGGCCTGTCACAGTCGCCGCAGGTGTTGCTGGACAACCAGGTCACCGAGCGAGGCGGGGGCATCGCGATCACCTGGGACGCCGTCGAGGCGCGGTTTCCGACCGGCGTGCTCGACGCCATGTTCGACGCCTACGGCCTGCTGATCGATGCGCTCGTCGACCGTGACTGGAGCGAGCCACGTCCGGACCTGCTGCCCATGTCGCAGCGGGCCGTGCGCGCACGGGTCGCCGATACGGCGCGCGTGCTGCCGCACTGCCTGCTGCACGAGCCGTTCTTCCAGCTGGCGCGGCAGCGACCGGACGCGACCGCGTTGGTGTGGGACGGCGGTGCACTGACCTACGCCGAGTTGGCGGACAAGGCGCTGCGCGTGGCGGGCGCTGTGCACGAACATGGAGTACCCCCTGGCGGCACGGTCGCGGTGTCGCTGCCCAAGGGCCCGGATCAGATCGCCGCCGTGCTCGGTGTGCTGGCCGCCGGTGCTGTGTACGTGCCGATCGGTGTCGATCAGCCGCGGTTGCGCCGCGAGCGGATGTTGCGGGTGGCGCAGGCGGAAATGATCATCGCCGAGGGCGGCCGCGAGTTCACCGCTGAACCACTGGCCGCCCCGGTGGCGCGCTCGGTCGACGACCTCGCCTACCTGATCTTCACATCGGGATCGACCGGAGACCCGAAGGCCGTTGCCGTGACGCACCGAGGCGCGAGCAATACCATCACCGACCTCACCGAGCGATTCGAGCTGGACGAGGCGGACCGGGTGCTCGCCGTGTCCGCGCTGGACTTCGATCTGTCGGTATTCGACATCTTCGGCCTGCTCGGGGTGGGCGGTGCGCTTGTCCTGCCGAGGGAACAGGACCGACGTGACCCCGAGACGTGGCTGCGGCTTGCCCATGAGCACAGGGTCACCGTGTGGAACAGCGCGCCGATGCTGCTCGACCTTCTGCTCACCGCGGCCGTGCTGAACCCGGGCCTGCCCGCGCCGCGCACGCTGCGGCTCGCGCTGCTGTCCGGCGACTGGATCGGCCTCGATCTGCCCGACCGGCTGCGCGAGCAGGCTCCGGACTGCCGGTTTCTCGCGCTCGGTGGAGCCACCGAGGCGTCCATCTGGTCCAACAGCATCGAGGTCGACACGGTGCCGCCCGAGTGGACGTCGATTCCGTACGGGCGGCCACTGGCCAACCAGCGATACCGCGTGGTGGATGAGCTGGGCCGGGATTGTCCCGATTGGACCGCCGGCGAGTTGTGGATCGGGGGTGCCGGTGTCGCGGCCGGGTATCGGGGTGGGCAGCCGGCGGATGCCGCGAGGTTCTTCGAGCACAACGGCGAACGCTGGTACCGCACGGGCGACCGAGGACGGTACTGGCCGGATGGGACGCTGGAGTTCCTCGGCCGGATCGACCACCAGGTCAAGATCGGTGGCCATCGCGTCGAGCTCGGCGAGATCGAGACCGCGCTGGAAGCGCATCCGGATATCACCCGGGCGGTGGCCATCGCCGAAGGCGAGCGCGGCAACCGCAGGCTGCGGGCCGTCGTCACCCCGGCGGTGCCTGCTGACCTCGCCGGCCACCTGGCCGAGCGTTTGCCCGCGCACGCGGTGCCTGTCCGAATCAGCGCCGTCGGTGAGCTGCCGCTCACCGCGAACGGAAAGGTCGATCGTGCCGCGCTGACCGCGACCGCCGACGAAGGCTCGGCAGCAGAGCCGCCGCGCGGCGAGCTGGAGCAACGGATCGCGGCGTTGTGGGCGCACCATCTCGACGAGCCGCCACGCGATCGCCGCACGAACTTCTTTGCCGCGGGCGGGAACAGCCTGGCCGCATTGCGCTTCGTGGCCGCGGTGAACGAGGAGCTGGGCATCGACATCGCGCTGCAGACCTTTCTGCGCATGCCGACCCCCGCCGATCTGGCCTACGAGGCCGAACAGCTGCGACGTGACCGACAGACCGAAGAAAGTGGTGTTGTGTGAACGCCAAGGAGATTGTCGCCGGACTCGAGCGCGCCGGTGTCCGGTTGTGGGCCGACGGCGATGAACTGAGGTTCCGCGCCCCCCGCGGCGCCCTGACCGAGGAGCGTCGGGACTTGTTGCGCGCCAACAAGTCCGCCGTGCTCGACCACCTGCGTGCCGAGGATGCGGCTGGCACCCTGGTGCCCGATCCGGGCGCGCGGTACGAACCTTTTCCGCTGACCGGGATTCAGACTGCGTATTTGCTGGGCCGCAGCCGAGCGCACGACTACGGCGGCGTGGCCTGTCACGCCTACGTCGAGCTCGCCTTCGCGTCCGGCACCGATCCCGACCGGATCCGTGACGCCTGGCGGTATCTGGTGCACAGGCACGACATGCTGCGGGCGGTGGTGCATCCGGACGGGTATCAGCAGGTTCTGGAAACCGTGCCGGATCACCAGATCGAGCTGCGTGACCTGCGCACCGCCACCGATGCGGACCTCGCGCGGACGCTCGAGGACACCCGCGCCGAGCTGAGCAGGCGAGTTCCCGATCCCGGCACGTGGCCGCTGTTCGCGCTCCGGCTGACGCACACGTC
Organism: Nocardia donostiensis; assembly: GCF_002081715.1. Taxonomy (GTDB): domain Bacteria; phylum Actinomycetota; class Actinomycetes; order Mycobacteriales; family Mycobacteriaceae; genus Nocardia; species Nocardia donostiensis. The sequence continues at coordinate 48,889 of NZ_MUKP01000031.1, forward strand.
CGAGGCGTTGCTCCTGCACCTGTCGATCGACCTGCTGGTCGTCGATTACGCGAGCCTGCAGATGCTGCTCGCCGAGCTGGAGGACCTGTACGAAGGCGTCGAACTCACGCCGCTGGAGGTGACCTTCCGCGACTATGTGCTGGGCCAGCGCCGCAGGCGCGGCACGGCCAGCTACGACCGGGACCGCGATTACTGGCAGTCCCGACTGGACGAGCTGCCGCCCGCGCCGGACCTGCCCGTCCTCGCTCCCGCGAAGGACGCGGGCCCCTTCCGGCGTATCGAGACGACCCTGCCGGAGGACGCCTACGCGGCCTTCACCGACTATGCCCGCCGGCACGGACTCACTCCGTCGTCGGCGCTGCTCACGGCCTACGCCGAGGTTGTCCGACGATGGAGCGGCAGTCCACGGTTCACCCTCACACTGCCCACGTTCTCCCGCCTGCCGTTGCATCCCGGCGTGGGCGCGTTGGCAGGGGATTTCACGAGTGCCGAGCTACTCGCCGTCGACCTCACCGTATCGCGTGTGTTCGCCGATCAGGCCAAGGCACTGCACGCCACCCTGCTCGAGGACCTGGCACACCCGCTGTTCACCGGCTCCGACGTACTGGCCGAACTCGCCCGGCGCGGGCGGCGCGCCATGATGCCGGTGGTTTTCACCAGCACGCTGGACGTGCCCGGCCGGACGCCGAAGGCCGAGGTTCGGCACGCCGAGACGCAGACACCGCAGGTGTGGCTCGACTGTCAGGTCATGACGCGTGGTGACGCGCTGGTCCTGGCCTGGGACGTGCGCGACGGCGTACTCCCCCACGGAACACCCGAGGACATGTTCGAGGCGTTCGTCACGCTGATCCACGAACTCGCCGCAACACCCGCGACGTGGACCCGCCCAGCGCAGATCGCGTTGCCGCCGCGCACCGATCAGGTGCGGCAGCGGGTCAACGCCACCGATGTACCAACCGGGCACGAGCTGCTGCATGAGCCGGTGCTCACTGCCGCGGAATGTACCCCCGACGCGATCGCCGTGTGCTCCGGTGCCGAGGTCCTGACCTACCGTGAGCTGTTGGACCGCGCGTACGGGGTCGCGGACGCATTGCGCGCCAACGCGGTCGCGCCGGGCGACCTGGTCGCGATCGTGCTGGACAAAGGGTTGGACCAGGTTGTCGCCGTGCTGGGTGTGCTGCTCGCCGGAGCGGCCTACCTGCCGATCGACATCACGCAGCCCGCGCTGCGCCGCGACCGCATCCGCTCCGCCGCGAAGGTACGGATCACGTTGACCTCGTCCCACGCGGCCGACCGTCCGACCGGGGAATGCCTCGACATCGACACCGTGGCACCCTCCGCTCGCCGAGTGCGGACCCCGGTCGATCCCGGTGCGCTCGCCTACGTGATCTACACGTCGGGATCGACCGGCGAGCCCAAAGGCGTGATGATCAGCCATCGGGCCGCGGCCAACACGATCGAGGACGTGGACCGGCGCTTCGGCGTCACCGCTGCCGACCGCGTGCTCGCGGTGGCTCAGCTGGGGTTCGACCTGTCGGTCTACGACATCTTCGGCCCGTTGTGGGTCGGCGGGGCGATTGTGGTGCCTGAGCAGGCGCACCGCGGCGACCCCGCGGCCTGGGCCGATGCGATCGAGGGTCACGGGGTGACGATCTGGAACTCGGTACCGGCGCAGCTGCAGCTGCTGTGTGATCACCTGACCGCGACCGGTCGCACCCTGCCGAGCCTGCGTCTGGCGCTGCTGTCCGGCGACTGGATCCCACTGGCTTTGCCCGGCCAGGTTCGCGCGGTGTGTCCCGCGGTCGAGCCGCACAGTTTGGGCGGTGCGACCGAGGCGGCGATCTGGTCGATCTCGTACCCGATCCAAGAGGTCGATCCGGGCTGGCGCAGCATTCCCTATGGCACTCCGCTGGCGAACCAGACGTGGCATGTGCTCGACGAGTCGCTGCGTCCGTGCCCGGACTGGGTCACCGGCGAACTGTACATCGGTGGTATCGGCCTGGCCGACGGCTATCTCGGCGACGAGGCCCGCACCGCCGAACGCTTCGTTACCTGTCCGCGCACCGGTGAGCGCCGGTATCGCACCGGCGACCTGGGCCGCTACCACCCCGACGGTGTGCTCGAACTACTCGGACGCAAGGACAACCAGGTCAAGATCCACGGCCACCGCATCGAGCTCGGCGAGGTCGAGGCCGCGCTCGCGGCCGCCCCGGGGGTCGGGACCGCCGTCGCCATCGTCGACGGAACCAGCGGTCCCGGCGACGCCGGTGCCGGCCTGCGCCTGGCCGCGTTCGTCGAACCGGCACGGCGGACGGACCCACTGCCTGCGCCGCCGGCTGTGGCGCGGGCCGCCGAACAAGCGCTGACCGCCGCCACCACCGACCTGAACGCAGACGACGTGCGGGCCTTCATGACGGCGATGGACCACGCGGCCACACTGTCCATAGCCGGCACCCTGGCCCCCGCGTTCGCGGGAGAACGGCGACCGACCGGCGACGATATCGCGGCCGCACTCGGCGTACCGGACCGGCATCGCCGGCTGCTCGACCGCTGGCTGGCGGTGCTCGGCGCCGCTGGGCTCGTGACATCGGACAACCATGGGTATCGCGATCTGATCGTTCCCGAATCCGAAGCGACCGAACGGGCGTGGGTGCGGGCGGCCGAGCTGGAGCGCGAGATCGACTGGAGCGCGGACCTGTTCGCCGCGGTCCGCGCGTGTGCGGCCGACCTGCCACGCGTGCTGACCGGCGTGACGCCGGTGGAATCGGTGCTGTTCGCCGACCGACCCACCGAGGTGCTGACCGCCGCCTACCGGGACAACCTGCCGGTCCGGGTCCTGCATGCGACATTGGCCGCTACGGTGCGAACCCTCGCCGCCGAGCACACCGGGCCATCTGCCTTGCGGATCATGGAGATCGGCGCGCGCGGCGGCGGGGCAGCGGCCGGTGTGCTGCCCGAGCTCGCCGACAAGGCCGTCGATTACCTTGTCACCGACAGCTCGCCCGGCCAGCTGGCAGCGGCGCGTCGGCTGCTCGCCGCCCACTCGAATGCACGGTTCGCCCTGTTCGACCTCGACCGTGACCCGAGGGAGCAGGGCTGTACCCCCAACTCCGTCGATGTGGTGATATGCGCGGGCACCCTGAACAACGCGGCCGATGCCGCCGCCGCGTTGCGTTCGCTGCGAGAGCTGGTGGTTCCCGGCGGCTGGCTACTGATGCTGGAGAACACCACCGACGCGAGCGCGGCATTGCAGATCTCCACCGAGTTCCTCGACACTCATAACCGGGACTTCACCGACCTGCGGGCGGGGTCGGGTCAGACGTTCCTGCGGCCCGGCCAGTGGACCGAGATCCTCACCGGAGCCGGTGCGCGGATCGTGGCCGAGCTGCCCGGCGCGCACAGTGCGCTCGCAACCGGCGGGCAGCAGCTGTTCGTGACGCAGTGGAAAACCGACCGCGAACCGGTGCGCCTGCCCGAACTGACAGCATTCGTCGCCGACCGGCTGCCCGGCTATATGACACCGGCCTGGTGGCAGGTCGTCGATCAGCTGCCGGTCACCACGAACGGCAAGGTCGACCGCAACCGGCTCACCTCATGGGTGACCAACGAACAGTCCCACGAACCAGCCGAACCGGTCGACGAGCTGGAGGCGCGTCTGGCTCGGTTGTGGGCCGAGCTGCTCCGCATCGAACGGGTCGGCCGCAACGACGACATCTTCGCGCTCGGCGCGGACTCGCTGCTCGTCGCGCGGTTCGTCGGCAAGTTGCGCGACGGTCTCGCCGGGCTCGACGGCCCCGCCGAATGGGATCTGGAATGGGAGATCGTGCTGCGGCATCTGCTGCGCCATCCGACGGTCGCCGGGCTCGCCACCTACCTACGCGCTGAGCGGACGGCCGCGGCCACTCGCGCGGAGGCGACCTCCCCGGTGGTGGAGCTCGCCGGCGACGGCGGCGAACCGATCACTGTCCTGGTCCATGCGGGGCACGGCACGATGCGCCCCTACAGCGCGCTGCTTGCCCAGCCTGATCTGCGTGCCCCGGCCACCGGCAGTGTGGTCGGCCTCGAGATCGCCTCGGTGGCGGATTACCTGCGGGCCGATCCGGCGTCGTTGATCGACACCATCGCCACCGACTACGCCGACGCGCTACTGGCCGAAGGAGATACGTTCCATCTGATCGGCTACTCGGTGGGCGGCATCATCGCCACCGAGGTGGCGCGCGCGCTGACCGAATCCGGCGCCGAGGTTCGCTCACTCACTGTCATCAGCAGCCACACCCCGACCTTCCATCTGGACGACCAGCTGCTGTCGGAGTACTCGTTCGCGATGATGATGGGGATGGACCTGGAGCGGATCGGCTTCCCGCCGGACACCGCCCGGGTCGGCGCTGCCGCCGCCGCGGTGCTGCGCCGTACGCCCGAGGCCATCGCAGAGGGATCGATCGCCGACCTGACCGGCGAGTTCGCCGATATCGCGGAACGGTTCCTCGAACTGGAGTCGGTGCCACGGATGCGGCGGATCGCGCGCATGTGCGAGGCGTTGCCGCCGGAGCTGTCCGGGTCGCTCGACCCGGAGGCCATGCTGCGTGCGCTACGCGTCTACCAGCAGAGCACGGCGGCGCTGAGTCGCCATCACGTCGAGCCGTATGCCGGGGACATCACGTTCCTCCGGCATGCGGGCTCGTACGAATTCCCCGGTGACCGCGAGGCGCACACGACGCACTGGGAACGAGTGTGTCTCGGCAAGCTCACCGTCATCGATATCCCCGGCGATCACTTCAGCTGCCTGAGCGCGGCGCATATCGGTGAGGTTGCCGACCATATCCGCCGGCTGACGATCTCGAAGGAGGTCAACGCGTGATCGGGGTACTCGGCGCCTCCGGCTCTGTCGGCCGGCACGTGGTGGATCTGTTGCGTGACCGCGGAGAGCTCCGGGTCGGCGGTCGCACCACCGACAGCCTGCCCGCGGCCGGGCAGCGGGTCCGGGTGGACCACACCGACCCGGAAAGCCTCGCGGCGTTCTGCGCCGGGCTGCGCATCGTGGTCAACTGCGCCGGGCCGTCCTACGAGGTCAAGGACCGGGTCGCGACGACGGCCCTGGCCGCGGGGGCGGACTACGTCGACCTCGGCGGCGACGACCCCGCACACGAAGCGCTGACCGCGTCCGGTGCGGTCAGCGACGGTCGTACTGTGCTGCTGTCCGCAGGCACGGTGCCGGGCTTGGCGGTGCTGCTACCGCGGTGGCTGGCCGCCGAACTGGACGGCGGCCCCGGCGGCGCCCGGCTGACCGCCTACGTCGGCGGTCTCGAACACGTCTCGCCTGCCGCCGCCTCCGACATCCTGTTGTCGTTGACGGTCGGCGGAGCGGGCGGCGAACCGTTCGGCCACCCGCTGGCCGCCTGGCGGCACGGCCGCCGCGAGCTTCGAGCACTGCGAGCCGAGGAAGACGCCGAGGTGCCGTTCTTCCCGGACCGGGTCGCCCTGCAACCGATCCTCACCGCGGAACTGGAACGTCTCGCCGCGCGGCTGCGCCTGGCCGAACTGGACTGGTTCAACGCCTATCCCGGTCGGCTCGCTCGGACCGTGTTCAGCCGCCTGCCGATGCTCTCCCGGCAGGCGGGGGCCGAACAGGACGGGATTCGGGACCGGATGATCCAGGCGACCGAGATCGACCTGGCGGGTCGAGCCCCGTATTACCGGATGGTCATGACCCTGCGCGGCCGGTCAGATGCGGTGACCGCCGTGCTGCGCGCCGAGAACAGCTACCGGATCACCGCTTTCGTCGCTGCCGCCGCGGCGGCAGCGATCCTGGACCGGCGTGCTCCGACCGGCCTGCACTTCGCGGGCGACGTGCTCGACCCCGGCGCACTGGTCGATGGCCTGGTCGAGTCCGGAACCGCCGATATCGCGCTGCATCAGGGCGATATCGGCGCCCCGGACATGCTCGAGGACGGTGCGCTGTGACGCAGGCGAACTCGCTGCGCACTGTCGTCTGCGGGACCAACTTCGGCCGGTTCTACGTCGAGGCGCTGCGCAACCTGCCCGGTTTCACCCTGGCCGGTCTCCTGAGCCGAGGCAGCGCGCACGCCACGGGCTACGCCGAGAGCCTGGGCGTGCCGTGTTACACGTCGGTGGCGGAGCTGCCGGACGATATCGATGTGGCATGCGTCGTGGTGCCGTCCGGCGTGGCCGGTGGTGGCGGGGCGGTGCTGGCTCGGCAATTGCTGGAGCGCGAGGTGCATGTTCTGCAAGAGCACCCTCTGGCTCCGGAGGAGATGTCGGCCTGTCTGCGCGCGGCGGGCGCCACCCGCAGGCAGTACCGGGTGAACACGCACTATCCGCGGCTGCCCGAGGTGCGGCGGTTCGTCGCTGCCGCGGCGCGGCTGCGCGACCGGCAGGGCATTCTGTTCGCCGATGTCGCGAGTCCGGTGCACCTGCTGCACCCGCTGGTCGACATCCTCGCTCGAGCCTTGGGCGGACCCCGCCCCTGGGAGTTCGGTGAACCCACCCGGATCGGGCCCGTGCACACGCTCGGCGGACGGATCGCGGGTGTGCCTGTCGCCCTGCGCGTGCACAACCAGCTCGACCCCACCGACATCGACAACCACGCGCTGTTCTGGCCCAGGATCACGCTGGTCGCCGAAGGTGGCACGCTCACCATCGCCGACCTGCACGGCCCGGTGCTGTGGAGCCCGCGGCTGCACGCGCCGCGCGATGCCGACCACCGGCTCATGCTGCACGGCGGGTCGCTCGACCTGCCGACCACCTCGGTGCTCGGCCCGGCGGCCCAGCACCAGCCTGCGTATACGGAGCACTTCCGTACAACCTGGCCCGCCGCGATCGGCGCTGCGCTCGCCGAGTTGGCCGAGGCGATCCACGCGGCGGCCGATCCGATGCGCGGCGTTCAGCGCGATCTCGCGGTATGTCGGTGCTGGTATCAGCTGACCGAGCGGCTGGGGCCGCCGGAGCCGGTCCGGTCGGTCCCACCGAGCCCGCTGGGCGTGGCCGAGCTGGCCGATACGGTGGAGGTCGCGTGAGGTCCGATTACGCTGCCGCCGCCGAGTTCTACGAGCTGGTGGCCGACCGGCAGGTGCGCGTCAGCGGTCCGGTACTCGTCACCGCGCTGGCCGGGGTGGACACTTCGGCAGGCCCGGTCGTCGAGATCGGCGCGGGGACCGGCCGGGTCACCGAGATCATCGCCGAGGTACTGCCGGGCGCACGCGTGCTGGCCGCCGAACCCTGCGACCCGATGCGTGCTGTGCTCACCGCCCGGGTCCTGCGCGGTGACCTGCGTGATCGGGTGACCGTGGTCGCCGAGTCGGCGCAGACGTTGCCGCTGCCCGATCGGATCAGCGCCGCCGTGGTTTTCGGTGTGGTCAACCACCTCACTCCTGACGAACGGGTGGACCTGCTGCGACGACTCGCCCGGCGACTGCCGCAGGGCGCGCCGATCGTGGTGGAGCTGATGGGGGGAACCCGGGCCCAGCCCGTCCGTCGCACCCGGATCCTGCGCGAACCCATCGGCGGGCTGGTCTACGAGTGGTGGGGCAGCGCCGAGCCTGTCACGGACCGAAGGTTGCACTGGCGCACCACCTGGAAGGTGCTCCGCGGCGACGAGTTGGTTCGACTCGTGCGCGAAGACTACGACTGGGAGCTGGTCGGTCTGGACGAGCTGGCCGAGGAGACCGGCTTGCGCAGTCGGCTCCTCGGCCCCGAGATCGGAGTGCTCACCACGTGACCGGCAATCGTATCGGCCCGAAGGAGATACCGCCGTGCCGGAATTCCAGCTCGTCCGCCACGGCGGCGAGTCGCAGGTTCGGAATACGGTCGAACAAGGTGCCCAGGGCGACCTCCAGCTCGACCCGTGCGAGATTCTGGCCGACGCATTGATGCGCACCCGATCCGAATGCGACATGTGTCCGGGCGGACCGCTGGGCATCGATGCGGTCCGGTTCGTCGAAGACCGCCGGGTCGTGGTTCGCCGCGGCCAGGAGTGGGATCACTCCGTCGCCTGCGCGTATCGTCGTCCCAGCGATCTCCACGTCCGCTGTCGCCACCCGCAGCGCGATCGAGTCGCCGACCGAAAGCACCCGCAGCAGTTCGTCCACCGCTCCCGGCAGCACCGTGTGGTCTGCACGCAATTGCGCGAGCAGATCCGGGTTCTCCAGCAATGTGAGCACGCTCAGCGAGATCTGGCTCGTCGTGGTTTCCATCCCGGCTATCACCGTGATCGTGACCGTGGCGAGCAGGTCGTCCCGGCTGAGGGTTCCCTGCTGGTAGTGGTCGACGATCAACTTGCTCAGCAGGTCGTCGCCCGGGTTGCGTTCGCGCTCGGTCACCAGGCCACCGAAAACCTCGAACAGCGTTTCCAGTCCTGTTGCGGCGCTGGTCGCGTCGCTGTCTGCGCCGCCGATGTGCTGGGAGCCGAGTGCGGCGGTCATCTTGCGAAACCATGGGTCGGTTCGCCGCAGTCCGATCATCTCGCCCATGACCGTGGTGGACACCACGCCCGCGAACTGGCTGACCAGGTCGACCGGCCCACCGTCGCGCAGCAGATCGTCGATCCGCTCGTCGACGATCCGCTGCACCGCGCGCCGCATCACTCGTGCTCGTCGCATGGTCATCTCGGCCACCAGCATCCGCCGGTATCCGGTGTGCTCCGGCGGGTCCATCCGCAGGAAAGGACGTACTCGCGAGGCGACCTCCTGTTCGCCCGCGACCAGCGACGGAAAGTTCGGGTGCCGCACATCGGAACTTATTCGCCGGTCCGCGAGAACCGCCCGCACCTCGTTGTATCCGGTGATCGCCCACGCGGTGCGCCCGGTGGGTAGGGCCACTTTCGTGACCGGTCCCCTTGCCCGCATCTCGGCGTACTCGGCAGGGGGGAGGAAGGGGCAGCTGCGGCGCATCGGAAACGGTCGTGGATCGGTCATGACGCAAACGCTACTGTCGTACGACACTATTGAAAAGGATATTCATGTTCATTGATACCTATGAGAACTTCGCCGAGTTCTACGACATCACCGCGGCATGGCATGTACCGAAGATCGCCGGCCCGCTGGCCGAAGCGCTATCGGTGGTCGAGGGCACCGCAGGGCCGGTGCTGGAGATCGGCGCGGGCACCGGCCGTGTCACCGAAGTGATCGCGAAAACGGTGCCGCAGGCGGACATCATCGCCGCAGAGCCCTCCGTCCCGATGCGAGCGGTCCTGACCAGCCGCGTATTCGGCGACCCACATCTGCGCGACCGGGTCACCGTGCTCGAGGAGCCGGCACCGCATATGCGGCTGCCCGACCACCTTTCCGGGGTGGTGCTCGTCGGTGTCCTCGGGCACTTGACCGACGTGGAGCGGGCCGACCTGTGGGCTCGACTCGGGGAACGGCTGGCGCCGGGCGCGCCGATCGTCGTGGACTTCTTCGCCAGCGACCCGAGCCCGATGCCGCTGACCAAAGTGCTGTCCGAGCCGATCGGCGAACAGACCTACGAGTGGTGGGTGAGCTCGGCGGGTCTGGTCGACGGGCTCATCCGCTATCAGCGCACCTGGAAGGTGATCGCCGACGGCGAGCCCGTCCGCTCGGTCGACACCACCAGCGACTGGGTGCCGCTGAACCTCGAACAGCTGGCCGAGGAGTCCGGACTGACGGCTCGGCGCATCGGTGACTCGTCGATCGGGGTGCTGGCACGATGAAGGAACTTCTGGGCGAGGTGCGTCGGCCACTGGGCATCGCCATGGTGCTTCAGGCGGCCGCGGCGGTGGCGGGCATTCTCCCGTTCTATGCGGTAGCGGTACTCGCCGGCCGGCTGCTCGAACCCGGCGGCGGATCGGTCTGGTTCCCGGTTGCCCTGGGGTCGGTATCGGCGCTGGCCGCACTGGTGCTGGCGACGGCTGCCACGATGGTCAGCCATCTCGCGGATGCTCGGCTGCAGTTACACCTGCGGCGCATGTTGATCGACCAACTCGGCCGGGTGCCATTGGGCTGGTTCTCCGCCAAGGGTTCCGGTGCCGTCGGGAAGGTGGTGCGCGACGACGTGCACGGGATGCATCACCTGGTCGCGCACTCGCTGCTCGACCTGACCAGCACGATCGCCGCCCCGTTGACCGCGGCGGTGATCCTGTTCCTCACCGATCCGTGGCTCGCGCTGATCAGCCTGGTGCCTTTGGTGGCCGGGGTGGTGCTGTTCGCTCGCTCGATGTCCGGTTCGACCGCGCAGTTCGAGCGCTACAGTGCGGCGCAGCAGCAGATCAACACCGGCATCGTGGAATTCGTCAACGGCATCGCGGTCGTGAAGACCTTCGGTGGGGGGCAGCGGGCACATCGCAAATTCGTCGAAGCCGTCGACGCTTTTCACGACTTCTTCAGCAAGTGGATCGGGCAGACGATTGTCGCCACCACCGCGTCCTTCCTCGTTGTCTCAGCACCCGCCGTGCTGCTGCTTGTGCTGGGCGTCGGTTCGGTGCTGGTGATCTCCGGGGTGAGTACGGCGCCTGACCTGATCACCGCCGCGTTGCTCGCACCGCCGCTGGCCGCGCCACTGTCCACGATCGGGGTTCGGGCACCGCGGCTGCGGGCGGGGCTGGCCGCCGCTGGATCGGTGCGGGCGTTGCTCGCCGAACCCGAACTGCCGCAAGCGGCGACACCCGCCACACCGTCCGGATCGGTGGTGCAGATGCGACGGGTGGGGTTCTCCTACGACGGGCAGACCCCCGTGCTGCGCGACGTCGACCTGGAGCTACGGCCCGGTACGGTGACCGCTCTGGTCGGCCCGTCCGGGGCAGGCAAGTCCACACTCGCACTACTGGCCGGCCGCTTCTTCGACGTCTCCGAAGGGCAGATCACGCTGGGCGGCAAGGACATTCGCGAACTGGATACGCGGACGCTGTTCCAACACATCGGGTTCGTCTTCCAGGAAACCGAGCTGCCGCGGATGTCGGTGGCCGCTAATATCCGGCTTGGCCGGCACAACGCCACCGACGAGCAGGTACGCGAGGCAGCGCGGGTGGCCCGCATCCACGACCGGATCGTGCGTGGTCCACGGGGATACGACGCGATCGTGGGCGCGGACGTGGAGTTTTCCGGTGGTGAGCGGCAGCGCATCGCCATCGCGCGCGCCGTGCTCGCCGATACACCGGTGCTGGTGCTCGACGAGGCCACCGCATTCGCCGACCCGGAATCCGCGGCCGACATCCAGGAAGCGCTGTCGGAGCTGGCGGCCGGCCGCACGCTACTGGTGATCGCACACCGGCTGCGCACCATCGCGGACGCCGACCAGATCGTGGTGCTCGACGGCGGCCGTGTCGTCCAACGCGGACGACACGCCGACCTGCTGGCAGAACCGGGTCGCTACAGCCGAATGTGGCAGGCCCAGGAGGGAATCCGCGCATGATCACCGCATTGCTGGCCGCGCTTGGCCCGAGCTACTCGCCTGCGTTCCGGCGACTGCTCGTCCGCGCCGCTATCGCCGCGATCCTGCAAGGCGTGGCGCTCGCGCTGCTGGTTCCCCTGTTGCGCGCCGTGCTCAGCGACGACCCTAGCTCCGGATGGCCCGCGTTCGCCGCGTTCGCGGTCTGCTCGGTACTCGCACTCGGTGCACAGTTCAGCGCGCAGAAGCACGGCTTCGCCGTCGGGTCCGCGGTCGCGCGACAGCTGCACGCTCGGCTCGGTGACGCCATCGCGCGGCTGCCGCTCGGCTGGTTCGATCAAGCCAAGATCGGCATGCTCACCCGGATGAACACCGATCAGGTCCTCGGTGTGATGGAGGTGCCGGCTCACCTGGTCCGCCTACTGGCCAACGGTCTGTTGACGCCGGCAGCCATCGTGGTGGTGATGGCGGCATTCGAGCCACGCCTGGCCCTGGCACTGACACTATCCGCACCGGTGCTGTACGGCGTGGCACGGTGGAGCGCCCAGCGGATCCAACGGGCCGACTCCGAGCGCGGTGCGACTGCCGTAGAAACAGCCAACCGGATCCTGGAGTTCGGCCGCCACCAGCCCGTGCTGCGCGCTTACGACGGCGGCAAGCCGCTCGATGATGCGCTGCGGGCGAACTACGCGGCCGACCGCAGGATGCTGTGGCGCGCGGTGCCCGGACTCGTCGTCTTCGGCGTGACGCTGCGGCTGGTCTTCGTCGGCGTGCTGGCCCTGGGGGTGTGGCTGCTGCTCGACGACAGGTCGGCCGCCCCCACGGTGATCGCCGTGCTCGTGCTGGCGACCCGGTTCGTAGAGCCGGTCGCGACGCTCGCCGAGCTCGGTGGCGCGCTACGGCTCGCCCGCAACTCGTTGAACGAGATCAACGAGGTGCTGCGCACCCCGGCGCTGCCCGAGCCCGAGCAGCCGCGGCGCCCGGACCGATACGACGTCGAGTTCCGGGACGTGCGGTTCGGCTACGACGACCAGATGGTGCTCAACGGTGTCACGTGCACCATCCCGGAGCGTGGGGTCACCGCCCTGGTCGGCTTCTCGGGTGCGGGAAAGTCCACGATGACCCGGCTGCTCGCGCGGTTCGCCGACCCGGACGCCGGACAGATCCGCATCGGCGGCGTCCCGGTCGACCAGATCGCCACCGATGACCTGATGTCCCTGGTGTCCATCGTTTTCCAGGATGTCTACCTGTTCGACGGCACGGTGCTCGACAACGTCCGCATCGGAGATCCGGACGCCGACGAACAGCGGGTACTGGATGCCGTCACTCGCGCCGGCCTGTCGGATCTGCACGCCGAACTGTCCACCGGGGAGGGCGGCATCCAGCTGTCCGGCGGGCAGCGCCAGCGGGTGTCGATCGCTCGTGCGCTGCTGAAGGACGCACCGATCATCGTGCTCGACGAGCCGTCCTCGGCGCTCGACCCGGAAAACGACGCGATCGTCCGCGCCACCATCACCGAACTCGCGGCAACCAAGACAGTGCTGGTGATCGCGCACCGGCTGGAGACCGTCACGCAGGCCGACCAGGTGCTGGTGCTGGCGGACGGCCGGATCACCGAGCAGGGCACCCACGACGAACTCATCGCCGCGAACACCCATTACGCCCAGCTCTGGCGGGCCCGCGAACGCGCCCGCGGCTGGCAACTCACCATCAAGGAGAACGCATGAACGCCACCGGGTCCGAGCACAACGGACACTGGGATGTGGCGACGGGAGTCGGGCGTACCGCGCTCGGCGTCGCCGCCGCCCGGGCCGTGGAGACCAACAGTCCCGACCGGTTGATCGAAGACCCGTACGCCTCCCACCTCGCGGCGGCCGGTGGTCTACAGGTACCGCCGCCGGGCGCCCCCGAGACCGCGGGCGACCCGGCGTGGTCGTTCGCCGCGCGCTTCCTCGGTGTGCGCTCCCGTCGGTTCGACGAGCATCTCATGGAGTCGGTGCAGGCAGGGATCGAGCAGATCGTGCTGCTCGGTGCGGGGCTCGACGCCCGTTCCGCCCGAATGGACTGGCCCGCATCAGTGCACCTGTTCGAGGTCGATCAGCCCCGCGTGCTCGCCTTCAAGAAGACCGTACTCGCGGACGCCGGGGCCACCACGAGCGCGCACTGGCATCTCGTGCCGGCCGATCTGCGCGAAGAGTGGGAACAAGCCTTGCGGGACAACGGGTTCGACCCCACCCGCCCGACCGCCTGGCTCGCGGAAGGTTTGCTCCCTTACCTGCCCGCCCAGGCCGAGGCCGATCTGTTCGACACCATATGCCGATTGTCGGCACCGGGTAGCACCTTCGCCGGCGACTGGATGAGTGCCGAGAACACGGCCACTGTCACCAGCCATCCGGCCTTCCACGAGACCAACGCGAAGGCCGACGCCGAACTGGACACGCTGTGGAACACCGAACCCCGGGACCTGAGTCCGGAGGAGACCCTCGGCGCGGCGGGCTGGCAGGTGACCGACAGATCAGCCGCGGAGCTCGCCCAGCAGTACGGCCGCGAGCTGACCGGGCCGGCCGGCGCCCTGATCGGCCTCACCACCATCGCCACGGCGATCTTGCCGGCGGGAAATCACCGGACCACGACCACCCACGAGCCGGTCGGGGCCGTCCGCGAACTCGCCGCCGCACTCGACCCGAGCCGGGTGAGCGTGCCCGGCGCGGCTGCCGAGGAAAGCTGGCGGCTTTTCAACGGCGCCATCGACCACGTGCCTGCCGTCGTCGTCCGCTGCACCAGCGCCGCCGATGTCCAGACCGCGGTACGCGTCGCCCGTACGCACGGCCTCCCGCTGTCCGTGCGCGGCGGTGGTCACGACTGGGCGGGCCGGGCCGTGCGCCCGGGTGGCGTGCTGCTCGATCTGGCCGGGATGCGCGGGGTCACCGTGGACCGGGCAGCCCAGGTCGCCACCGTCGCCGGTGGTGCCCTGTCACGGGATGTGATCGCCGCCGCCGCGCCACACGGGCTGGTGGCGGTGACCGGCACGATCGGCGATGTCGGGATGGCCGGGCTGACGCTCGGCGGTGGCTACGGACCGCTGAACGGACGCTACGGCCTCGCTCTGGACAACCTCATGGGCGCGGACGTCGTGCTCGCGGACGGCACCCTGGTCAGCGCCGACGAAACCGAGCACTCCGAGTTGTACTGGGCGCTACGCGGCGGTGGCGGCAACTTCGGTGTGGTGACCGAGCTGCGCATCAAGCTGCATCCGGTAGAGCAGGTGCTCGGCGGCTTCATCGTGTACCCCTGGCAGCAGGCCGAAAAGGTGCTGCACCGGTTGTCCGAGGTACTCGCGACCGCACCGGATGAGCTGACCGTGCTCAGCGGCATCATGCCCGGCCCGGACGGCTCGCCCACGGTCCTGCTGTCCCCTGCCTGGAGCGGCCCGCCGGCCGACGGTGGGTCCTACCTCGCCGCGCTGCAGAGTCTGGGAGAACCACTGTTCGCGCAGATCGGCCCGATGCCGTATGCGAAAATGCTCAGCCTGTTCGACGAATCCGCCGTGCCCGGCCGGCACACCACCGTGCGCACTCGCACCGTGGCCGGATACACCCCGGAACTGGTGGCCGCTCTGCTGGCGGCCGGTGAGACCCGCACCTCGCCGTTCTCTGCCGTCGGCTTGCACCACTTCCATGGTGCGCCGACCCACGTTCCGGTAGACAGCACGGCTTTCGGGATCCGCACGACTCACCTGTCGGTGGAAATCGCGGCGGTCTGGGAGCCCGAGGACGACCCCGCACCACATCAGGCATGGGCGGACGCGACCTCGACGGCGATCGCGGCGGTGGCTCTTCCTGGCGGCTACGCCAATATGCTCGGACCCGACCACCACGAACAGATCGCGCATGCCTACGGCCCTCATGCGACACGGCTGCGCGCGGTGAAGTCGAGCTATGACCCGGACGGTGTGTTCACCGCCATCCCACTGCCACTCGAAGCCTGACACGGCAGACACCGGGTGCGATAACGCACTATTCCAGGCGTTCGGCCCAATTGCGGATCAGGCGCCCGCTTGACGAGAGAATGATGCTCTGGGCTGCGATTATACGACTTTTCGAAGGTTATAGCGTCGCAGTCTCAGCAGCATCATTCAGCTCGACCGTCCTGATGGGATTCGGTCACACCGTGGCGCCACGCGGGCGACCATCTGGTCGCACTTGTCCGCAACGGCGCCATTTCCCACAAGGGGCAAACTGCTGGAATGCCCCACGACATCGCACCCGCAACATCAGAAACCGGCGACCGAGGCACCGGAAGAGACGTCGCATGAAATCCGATCGCCCGGACAACAACCGGGTCGTGCCGCCGCCGATACCCGATGCCGAGAAACACCTCGAAGCAGTCGTGGCCGAACTGCGTGGTCAACATCTCGCCGATGTCATGTACTACCCATTGACGATCGGCGATGACGGCCGGCTCGCCGAGAAGTGGGATTTCGGCGACTGGCACGAACCGACGATGGGCGTTGAACTGACCTTCC
>NZ_MUKP01000032.1 GCF_002081715.1 Nocardia donostiensis
GCTGTTGATCCTGGCGATGTTCGAGGGGTTCTTCGGGTATTCACTGCCCGATGACCTGCTCTCGGGTACCGGGCTGCGGGCCGCGTTCTCCGGTATCACCATCGGTATCCCGGTGATCGGCACCTGGATGCACTGGCTGATCTTCAACGGCGACTTCCCGGGCGACATCATCATCCCGCGCCTGTACGTGGCGCACGTGCTGCTCGTCCCCGGCATCATGCTTGCGCTGATCGCCGCGCACGTGGCGATCGTCTGGTATCAGAAGCACACGCAGTTCCCCGGTCCGGGCCGCACCGAGAACAACGTGGTCGGCGCTCGTATCGTGCCGGTGTTCGCCGCCGATCAGGGCGCGTTCTTCGCGTTCACGCTGGGCTTCATCGGGCTCATGGGTGGCGTTATGACGATCAACCCGATCTGGAACCTCGGCCCGTACAACCCCTCGCAGGTGTCGGCGGGTTCGCAGCCGGATTTCTACATGATGTGGACCGACGGCATGGCCCGCCTGATGCCTGCCTGGGAGCTGTACCTGGGGCCCTACACCATCCCCGGCGCGTTCTGGGTGGCTCTGGTCATGGGCTTGGTGTTCACGGTGCTGATCGCCTACCCGTGGATCGAGCGGAAGCTCACCGGCGACACCGCACGGCACAATCTGCTGCAGCGGCCGCGTGACGTCCCGGTCCGCACCGGCATCGGCGCGATGGCGATCACTTTCTACTTGGTGCTGACCCTGTCCTGTATCAACGACATCATCGCGCTGAAGTTCGATATCTCGCTCAACGCCACCACCTGGATCGGCCGCATCGGACTCCTGCTCGGCCCGCCGATCGCCTACTTCCTGACCTACCGGTTCTGCCTCGGCTTGCAGCGCAGTGACCGCGCGGTCCTGGAGCACGGTATCGAGACCGGTGTGATCAAGCGGTTGCCGCACGGTGAGTACATCGAGGTGCATCAGCCGCTGGGCCCGGTGGACGAGTACGGGCATCCGATTCCGCTGGAATACCAGGGCGCGATGGTGCCGAAGAAGATGAACAAACTCGGCGCGGCGGGCCAGCCCGGTACCGGCAGCTTCCTGCGGCCGGACCCCTGGCAGGAAAGCGAGCAGCACTTCGCCAACGAATTGGAGGAGGAGCACAAGCAGCTCACCGCGCTGAAGAAGGTTCAGGAGCGCGCCGACATCGACGAGCACTGACCCGTCGTAACGACACAGGCCCCCGAGTGACGGCTCGGGGGCCTGTTCCGTTTCCGGTTCAACGCCGCCGGGAAGCCTCGATGGCCTCATACTTCGCCAGATTGTGCCTGGCATCGGCGAGAGCGTCATGCGCATCGGGGGGCACCGGCGGCAGCGCCGGACGGCCATAGCACTCCCAATGCTGGCGCAGCTCATTGGTGTAGCGGGGCAGCGCGGTCGGCAGGTCGACCATCGAACCCCACAGCTGGCACAGCGCGACATGGTCGTAGGCCCCGACCCACGCCCACAACTCCGGTTGCACAGTCGGGCGCGGCACCAGGAACCGATACAGGTCGTCGCGGATCTGCGCCCGGGTACGCCACAGCGGGGACGTGGGAGCGGGTAGCTTCGGCAGCACATGACGGCGTACCCACGGCCCCGCCCGTTCGGCGTCGAACTCGTTGGACACCGCGTAATACTCGCGTCCGTCCTCGCAGACCACGCCGATCGAAATCAGATCAATGGTCCTACCGTCTTCGATGAACTCGGAATCGTAGAAGTACTTCAAGTAATCGGTCTCCTCGCCGAAATCTGTGTAACGGGTCGAGATTACGGGCCGGCGCGGACCGAACGGTACGTCGGGCGGCGGGACCCGACCCACAATGGAGCGGGATGAGGAGGGCGCCGTCGAACCCGCACCTCACGCGGTCCGTATCCTGAATGAGTGAACTGGACCGTCGACGTGCCCATCGATCGTTTGCCCGAACTGCCCCCGCTGCCCACCGAGCTGCGCAAACGGCTCGACGACGCGCTGGCCCGGCCTGCGCTGCAACAGCCGTCCTGGGACAGCGAGCAGGCGGCGAACATGCGGACGGTACTCGAAAGCGTGCCACCCATCTGCGTGCCCGCCGAGGTAGAGGAACTCCGCGCCCGCCTGGCCGAAGTGGCGCGCGGCGAAGCGTTCCTGCTGCAAGGCGGCGACTGCGCCGAAACCTTCGCAGACAACACCGAGCCCCATATCCGCGGCAACATCCGCACCCTGCTGCAGATGGCGGTCGTCCTCACCTACGGCGCCAGCCTCCCCGTGGTGAAAGTCGCCCGTATCGCCGGCCAGTACGCCAAACCCCGCTCATCCGACACCGACGCACTGGGCCTGAAATCCTATCGCGGCGACATGGTCAACTCGCTGGCACCCGACGCGGCGCTGCGCGAACACGACCCGTCCCGGCTCGTCCGCGCCTACGCCAACGCCAGCGCCGCCATGAACCTCGTCCGCGCCCTCACCAACGCGGGCATGGCCGACCTGCACCGAGTGCACGACTGGAACCGCGATTTCGTCGCCCAATCCCCGGCAGGCGCCCGCTACGAAGCGCTCGCCGAAGAAATCGACAAAGGCCTGCGGTTCATGACCGCCTGCCGCGTCAACGACCCCAGCCTGCAATCCGCCCGCATCTACGCCAGCCACGAAGCGCTCGTGCTCGACTACGAGCGCGCTATGCTCCGCCTCGGCGAACACCCCTCCGGCGAACAGATCCTCTACGACCTGTCCGCCCACTTCCTGTGGATCGGCGAACGCACCCGGCAACTCGACGGCGCCCACATCGCCTTCGCCGAACTCCTCGCCAACCCCATCGGCCTCAAAATCGGCCCCACCACCACCCCCGACCAAGCCGTCGAATACGTCGAACGACTCGACCCCAACAACGAACCCGGCCGCCTCACCATCGTCTCCCGCATGGGCAACTCGCGGGTCCGCGACATCTTGCCACCCATCGTGGAAAAAGTGCAGGCCACCGGACATCAGGTCATCTGGCAGTGCGACCCGATGCACGGAAACACCCATGAAGCCTCCACCGGCTTCAAAACCAGGCATTTCGACCGGATCGTCGACGAGGTCCAAGGGTTCTTCGAAGTGCACCGTGCGCTCGGCACGCACCCCGGAGGCCTGCACATCGAACTCACCGGCGAAGACGTCACCGAATGCCTCGGCGGCGCGCAGGACATCTCCGACCTGGACCTGTCCGGCCGCTACGAAACAGCATGCGACCCCCGCCTCAACACCCAGCAGTCCCTGGAACTGGCCTTCCTGGTAGCCGAAATGCTGCGTTGATCGGCGCGCTGGCACGCGCGTGTTCGTGGCCCTCTAAGGCTCGCGTTTCAGCCCTCGCGGTGCATGCGCGAGTGCCGGACGTTCGTCCGTCCCGGTGCTCCTAGCTGCGAGGGCTGAAAAGCGAGCCGGGCCGCGAACGAGCTCGTAAGACTCGCCCTGGGCGGGGCTGGGTGAGTAGGTGAATAGGGTGTGGGCGCGGCATCATTCCAGATCGTAGATTCGTACCCCTACAAGAGTGGCCTGTCCACAACAGACTGCCCGTTTCCGCACGCATCCGGCCGGACCTCGTTTGCGGTCCGGCTGCGACGTTGCGCAGGCCTTCGCGTACCAGCGCCTGGGCGAAGCACGGTGGCGGTGGCGGTGCCGTCGCCTGCGACGTCGTCGGTCTTCTCGGCGACTTCCTCGACCGGATCGGGTCGTGTGTCGGCAATGACTGAGCATGCGCAGGAGTTTTGCTGAGTGGGGTTCAGTACAAACCACCTGTTCCGCTCACCCAGCCCCCATCTGAGGTAGACCGATCAGGGGCTGGGGAGGCGTATCACGGCAGAGCCACGATTGTGACCGTGGATCCTTCCTCCACGTTCGCGTTCACTGCGGGCGTCTGAGAGACCACCACAGAGGAATCCAGCGGTGCCAGCTGGCGGACTTTTACCTGCAGGCCCAGCGCTTCCAGGGTGCGGCGGGCTTCGGCGACCGACTGGCCGAGTACTTCCGGCATGGTGATGGCTTCGCAGATCACCAGGGTCACCGGGGAGCCGGAGTCGACGGTGGTGCCTGCTGCGGGGTCGGTGCCGATGACGCGGCCTGCTTCGACGCTGGGGTCGAATTGGGGGCGGGTGCCGGCGACGGTGATGCCGAGCCGATCGAGGGCTTTGCGTGCCTCTTGTTCGGTTTTCGCGCGCAGGTCCGGCAGTCGTACGGGTTTGGCGCCGTTGCTGGTGTAGACCTTCACTTGCGCGCCCATGGGCAGTACGGTGCCGGGGGCGGGTTCGACGCGGGCGAGGGTGCCTTCGGGGGCGGGGCTGCCCACTTCGCCGGAATCGACGGGTAACAGCCCCTGGTCGCGGATCAGTTGGTCGACCTTGTCGAGGTCGTCGCCTGGGCTCAGGTCGGGGACGCGGGGTTTGCCGCTGGAAACCAGGATCGACACGGTTGATCCTTTGGTGACGCGGGCGCCTGCTCCGGGATCGCTGCCGACTACGTTGCCGACCGGGATGGTGTCGGAGGCTTTCTGCCGAATGTCGGTCTCGAAACCTGCGGCGCTCAGTTCGGCGGCAGCGGTATCGGTGTCCAGGCCGGCGATCGGTGGCACAGAGGAATACCGGCCGACGCCCAGCCACCAGCCGCCGATGCCGACGAGCAGGGTCAGGACCGCGACGATCGCGATCCACAGCAGCGCGGTGCGCCGGGATCTGGCGCGGTCGTCGGCGTACGGCGAGTGCGGGCCCTGCGGGTGGTGGCGGGGCGGTGGTGGCGGGATGTATTCCGGCGCTGCGTGGTATTCGGTGCGGGGGGCTGCGGTGGTCACGACCCTGGTGGGTTGCGGCTGCTGGGCCTGTGGGGCAGGACCTGCCTGGCGTGTGCCGGCCTGCGGCGCGGCTCGGAAGGAGGCGCTGAGGTGTTCGGCCGATTCCTGTGGGGCGGGCACCCGGTAGGCGGGCAGGTCCAGGGTGCTCGCTATGGAACGCAGCTCGGCGGCCATCTCGTTGGCGTCGGCGAACCGGTGCGAGGGCTCGCGCGCGGTGGCGCGGGCGACCAGCCGGTCGAACTCGGGCGGCACCCCGGCGATCAGTTCGCTCGGACTGGGCACATCGTTTTCGATGCGCTGGTACGCCACCGACAGCGAATTGTCGCCGGTGAACGGGACCTGCCCGGTGAGCAGTTCGAAGATCAGCACACCGAAGGCGTAGACGTCGCTGCGGGAGTCGGCGGTGCCGGAGGTGACTTGCTCGGGGGACAGGTAGGCGGCGGTGCCGAGGATGACGCTCGCCGAGGTGGTGTTGGCCGCGGCGACGGCCCGTACCAGACCGAAGTCGGCGATTTTCACCTCGCCGGAATCGGAGATAAGCACGTTCTCCGGTTTGACGTCGCGATGTACCAGGCCGGCCTTGTGCGCGACGCCGATCGCTGCGAGGACCGGTTCGGCGACCGCATATACCGCGTGCGGCGGCATCGGGCCGCGTTCGCGCAGCAGCTCACGGAGGGTGCCGCCCTCGACCAGTTCCATGATCAGGAACGGGTGTTCCCCGTCGACGCCCTGGTCGTACACGGCGACCAGGGAGGGGTGTTTGAGTTTGGCGACCGCCCTGGCCTCGAATTCGAACCTGCTCAGGAACTGGGGGTCACCGGCGAATTTGGGGTCCATCACCTTGATCGCGACCGGACGGTCCAGGCGTGTGTCAACCCCCCGGAACACCATCGACATCCCGCCCCGCGCGATGGGTGCGTCGATGCGATAGCGTCCTTCCAGCATCTGGCCGATCACTAGATGTCCTCCGGCTTTCCCAACCTTCTCCCCCTCGCGGCGTGCGCGACAAGAGACCGGCCGCGCTCTGCGGCCCTCACGATGGTATCGGCCGAACGTTCGCGGGTGTCTCACGCAGGCCATGCCTGCAGCGTCTACCGTTATCGGCGTGAGTGCATTTCCCTGCAGTGACGATGTCCTGCCCGCCTCCGTACCGTTGATCCCGCTGCCCGATGTCGCCGACCGGCTCGGCATCGCGGTGACCAAGGTGCATCAGATGCTGCGCGACAATCAGCTGCTCGCGGTCCGCCGCGGCGGGGTGGTCGGCGTCCCGGACGTCTTCTTCGACGACAGCGGCACGGTGATCAAACACCTGCCCGGCCTGATCACCGTGATGCGCGACGCGAAGTACACCGATGAAGAGATCCTGGAATGGATCTTCACCGACGACGACTCTCTCCCCGGTAAACCTGTGGAAGCCCTCCACGGGCCGCTGGCGCGCGAAGTCCTGCGCCGGGCCGCCGCCGAACCGTTCTGAGCCACAGCGTCGCGCCGTCGCCCGTTTCGGTCCACGGCGCGGCCTCGACCTGCCGTGACGGGCGCCTGGTCGCTGGGCTCAGCGCTGGACCAGCGCGGCTAACGCAACACGCAGACGCTGGTGGGTGGGAACTACGGCGCGGCGGTCGAAGACCTGGTAGTCGGCTGCCTCGATCCGGTCGAGAAGGGCCGAGTAGAGGGTGCGCGCGGTGCGGATAGCAGGCCGCGCCCGTGGGGCGAGCAGGTAAACGCCCGGGTCGGCGCGGCGGTAGAGGTCGCGGTTGAGGGCGATGAAATGCGCCAATGCGTGACGCACCCGGCGCTCGGTGCGTCCGGTGCGGCGGCAGTGGGCCAGCAGGCCGTCGTCGACACCGAAGGCAGCGAGTTCGTCGGCGGGCAGGTACACCCGGTCGCGGTCCAGGTCCTCGCCTATATCGCGGAGGAAGTTGGTGAGCTGGAAGGCGTCGCCCAGCGCGGCGGCGGCAGGTTCGGCGGCGGTGACCGGGCCGACGGTGCCCAGAATCGGCAGCATCTGCAGGCCGATCACGGCGGCCGAACCATGCATGTACTCGTTCAGTTCGGTCATGGTGGCGTACCGGTTGCGAAACAGCGGCGAGCCGGGGACGTCCATGCGCATCGAGTCCAGGAACGCCCAGAAATGCCGCGGGTCGATGTCGTAGCGCCGGATGGTGTGGGTCAACGCCCGCAGGATGTGCGCCAGCTGGTCGTCTGCTCCCTGCGGCCCGAACACCGGCTCGTGCTGGTGCAGCGCGGTCCGTAGCCGCTGTTCGATCCGATCGATAGCTGCTGCGGGGTGACTGCCGGGTGTGCTGCCGTCCGGCCGGAGATCGGAAGGAGGCCTTTCGGTTCGGGCGGTACCGGTGGGCGCTCGCTCGCGGCCGCGGTCTCCGCTTGCGTTCCGGAGAGCCGGGGTGTCGACGATATCGTCCACCACCCGCGCGAACGCGTACAGGGCGTGCACCGCGGGGCGGCGTTCGGGCGCGAGCAGGCGGGTCGCCAGAAAATAGGTGCGGCCGTGTTCGGCCGCGATCCGCCGGCACAGCCGATAGGCGGCAGCCGTCTCGGGGTCGGTTCCGGGAGCGGTGCGATGCAGACGGACGGTGGTCGGCTCGGCGCCGTTCATGGGCGGGCGGCGATGGCCGGTTCGACGCTCGGTCTGGTGCTGCGCAACCGCAGTGGGTCGACGGTGCGCAGCGACAGCGCCGCCACCCCGGCGGCGAACGTCGCGGCCGCCACATGCCAGAAGTTGTACAGTCCGATCGATCCGTCCGGCTGGAATACCAGCATCAACCAGGTGCACAACCCGACCAACGTCATCAACGTCGCGGTGGACAGCGCGAACGCGGCGGCCAGCGCCAACGGCCACGAGTAGTACCAGGGCAGCGCGGCAGGGGAGAGGATGATGATCGCGACGAACGCGATGAGGATGCCGAGCACGGCGTCGCGTTCGGTGAGCTTGAACCGCCACCATGTCCAGACCAGCACCACCATCAGCACGGCCGCACACAGCATGCGCGTCACCTCGAGCACCGGTTCGAGGGAAAGCGAGGTGAACCAGGTGGTTGCGTGCGCCATGATCGTGGGCAGCGACAGCCAGTTGATGATCTTCTGTGAACCCGACAGCGCGGTCAGCCATCCGATACCGACCCCGGCGATCGCCGACGTGGCGACGAACACCACGGCGAACACGCTCAGGCCGAGTCCGGCGATCTTGGCGAACATCACCGCGGGATGCGGTAGCGGTTCCCGGCCCTCTTCGGCGCGCCGGTCGCGTTCGTGCAACATCCAGATCCACACCAGGAACGGCAGCGCCACCCCGGCCGTGGCCTTGATCGCCACCCCGATCGCCACCACCACGATGCCTGCCACATGGTGGCGTTCCAGCACCAGTGCGATACCGGCGCACATCAGGCCGACCATCAGCATCTCGTTGTGCACGCCGCCCATCAGGTGGATCAGCACCAGCGGGTTGAGCACCGCCAGCCACAGTGCGACTGTGGGTTTGCCGCCCAGGTGTTTGGTCAGATACGGCACCGCCCACATGATCAGCGCCAGCCCGGGTAGCATCACCAGCCGCAGCGCGATCGTCCCGGCTACGACATTGTCGCCGGTGACGGCGGTGATGCCGCGGCCGAGCAGCAGGAACATCGGGCCGTACGGTGCGGTGGTGGTGGTCCAGACGGTGCTCACGTTGTCCAGCAGCACGCCGGGGTTTGCGACCGGCCCCACCTTGTAGGGGTCGAACCCGTCACGCAGCAGTGCGCCCTGAGCCAGATACGAGTAGGCGTCGCGGCTGAACATCGGCACCGAGAACAGCAGCGGGAAGGTCCAGATCCCGACGATGGCGCGCAGTTCGTTCAGCCGGACCCCGCTACCGGGCCGGTCACCGCTACCGATGGTGGCGCGGCCCAGTCGCACCCAGGCGGTGATCATCAGCAGCACGCCGATCCAGACGAACATCATCGACAGCGCGTAGCCGTGCCCGAATCGCAGCCACGACAGGTGCATCGCTTCCAGCAGCGGGTCCCGTTTCCGGACACCGCCCGCGCCGAATCCGCCGAAGGTGATCATCACCGCGCCGACGAAGCCGAGCAGGGCTGCGTGCCCTTCGGGGCTGCGCAGGAAGTCGGTGCAGAACCGCAGCCAGGCCAACACGGAGGAGCCTGCTTGTCTGCCGGGTGCGGCGGTAACGGGTGGTGTCGCGGCTTCGCGGGTGATCACGGTATGTGGCGTGGTGGTGGCGCTGCTGTCGGGGGGTGGCATATCGTGTCGGTCCCCCCAGGGTGGGTCGGCGGTCGCAACCGCGGGCGAATAGGTCGGCGCTCAGTCTACGGCGTCGGTGGGTGAGGTCGTCTGGATGGTCGGCGGATTTGTGGTGTGGGCGCTGCGATTTTGCCCGATGACCCGCTGGGCCGCGAGTTTTCCCGACAGCAGCACGGTCGGCACGCCGACACCCGGTGTGGTGCCGCAGCCGGCGAGCACGATATTTCCACCGCCGCCAGGGAAGTTGGACGGCCGGAACGGGCCGGTCTGGCGGAACAGATGTGCCGCCGAGAACGGGCTGCCTGCCAGCATGCCCTGCGACAGCCAGGTGCGCGGGGTGTCCAGATGGTCGACGACGAAACCGGTGGTGACACCGCGATAGCCGCGCTGTTCGAGCACGCCGAGCACTTCGTGCAGATAGGCGGGGCCGAGCCGGTCCCAGTCCAGCGGTGCCGCGTCCAGATTGGGGCAGGGGGCCAGTACCGAGAACGGTTCGTGCCTGCCGTCGGGGCGGTCCAGGTAGAGGCCGGGATCGCTGAGCGCGGGCCGGGTGAGCAGCAGGGAAGGATCGCTCATCAGCTTGCCGCCGCGGCGCGGTGCGATTTCGGCAAAGGTGGTATCCCAGGCCGCGCCGAAGTCGATGGTGTGATGTGCTCGCACCGGCCACTTTTCGGTGACCGAGGTGGGGATGGTGCCGTGGGCGACGACCGCAGACGGGGCCGCCCGCAGGCTGCGTCGGCGGTGCAGCCCCAACCGATCGATGGAGCCGATATCAGCGGTGACGACGACAGCGTCGCAGTCCAGCACCCGCCCATCGGCGAGCCGCGCCCGGCGCACCCGTCCCGGCTTGCGTTGCCCTGTCCAGGACCGCCGTCCCCGGCCGGTGTATTCGAAACCGGTCACTGCCACGCCGAGCTCGAGCGTGCCGCCCGCTGAGGTGAACGCCCCCGCCATGGTCTCGGCGATCGCCCGCATCCCGCCTTCGGGGAAGTACACGCCCAGCGACGTGTCCATATGGGGGATGGCCCCGTACACGGCCAGCGCCTGAGCAGGTGACATACCCGCGTACAACGCCTGGAAGGTGAACAGCCGCGCCAGCCGCGGATCACCGAGAATCCGGCCGACGCGCGGCCCGAGCCTGCCGAACCCGCCGAGCCGCACCAACTCGGCCAGCGCGGCCCGTTTCCGTGGCAGCCGCACCATATCCAGCGGCGAATCGAAGTTGGTGTCCATGAACTCGGTGAACTCGGCCTGGTAGATCCGGCCGAGCCAGGCCCGTAACCGGCGATAGTTCGCCACCTCGGCCGGGCCGCAGACGCGAGCCACCTCGGCCGCCATCTGCTCGGCGTCACTGAAGACCCGCATATCGCTGCCGTCGGCGAACCGTGCGTGATAGGCGGGCGTCAGCCGGTGAATCCGCAACGGCGGCACGGCGCGGTCACGGCTGCAGCCCACTGCCGCCAGCGCATCGTCGATCAACTCGGGCAGTGTGAGCACCGTTGCGCCGGAGTCGATGTCGTAGTCGGCGAACCGGTAACGCCCCACCCGGCCGCCCACATGGTCGGCCCGCTCCACCACGGTCACCGCGCGGCCCGCACCCTTCAGATACAGCGCCGCCGCCAGTCCCGCCAGCCCGGCCCCGACCACCACGACCCGGTCGGACGGCCCGTCGACGGTCCGTACGGGTGCCTTACCTGATGCCTGTCGCTGTAGGTGGTCGCATCGTCCGGCGTGCGCAGCCGGCGTCCCGGCTGTGTTCATGCGGTGCGCCGGGTGGCGGCCAGAGCCATTGCGCGCAGGCGTTCCTTGGCGGGTTCGGTGGCCGAGCTCGCGTCGATGGCGGCGAGGGCGCGGTCGGTGAGGTCGGTGATGCGGGCTTCCACCGCGTCATGGGCGCCCAGTTCGATCAGCACGGTCCGCAACCGTGCCACCTGCTCGCCGCTCAGGTCGGTGCCGATGCTGTTACGCAGCAGAGCGGCGGCGATGGGATCGGTGCGGTCGGCGCGGGCCAGCGCCTCGGCGAACAGTACCGTGCGTTTGCCTTCGCGCAGGTCGTCACCGGACGGTTTACCGGTTACCTCGGGGTCGCCGAACACGCCGAGCAGGTCGTCGCGCAGCTGGAATGCGATACCGATGTCGGTGCCGAAGGCGCGGTAGGACTCGATCAGCCCAGAGCCGGCGTCTGCGAGGACCGCACCGAGATGCAGTGGGCGTTCCACTGTGTAGGCAGCGGTTTTGTAGCGGTTGATCCGCAGCGCTGCCGTCACCGATTCCTCGCCCGCGGCTTCGCCCCGGATATCGAGCAACTGACCGCCGAGCACCTCGGTGCGCATCTTCGCCCACACCGGTGCGAACCGGCCGATCGCGGCGTCGTCGAGGCCGGAGGCGTGCACCATATCGTCGGCCCAGGCCAGCGCGAGATCGCCGATCAGGATCGCCACCGAAACCCCGAAGTGTGCGGCGTCGCCGGACCAGCCCGCGTCACGGTGACGTTGTTCGAAGTCGACGTGCACTGTCGGGAAACGGCGGCGGGTGCGCGAGGAGTCGATGATGTCGTCGTGGATCAGTGCGCACGCCTGCACCAGTTCGAGCGCTGCGCACGCGGTCAGCACGGCCCCGGCTTCGGCCGAGTCGGGGGAACCGCCCGCGCCGAGCCAGCCGGTGTACGCGAACGCGGGTCTGGTGCGTTTGCCGCCGCGCAGCACGAACGATTCCAGCGCCGCGGCCGCGTCGACGAAGACCGGGCCGAGACGGGCGACGGTATCGCGTCGACCGGCGAAGAAATCGGTCAACGCCTGTTCCACGGCGGCGGCGAAAGGCGCCGTCCCTGGAATGGCCGAAGCAGGGCTCGGCCGGGTCGGGGTACCGGGTCCGGCGGACAGGGTGGCCTCCAAGATCGTTCCAACGCGCTGGTCGTGATCGAAGATACGCGTACGCTCCGGCGACCCGCCCAGGTGGCGGGCGGTCACCTCTACACTGGACCGGTGACTTTCGACAACGCCCGGGGACGTTCGACCCCTTATCGGCCGTCCCCGACGTCGCCGAATGTCTCGGCGACCCCTTCGGTCGTGCAGAGCTTGCAGTTGCATTCCGGCAGTGCTGTGCCTTTCTCGGTGGAGTTCTCCCCGCCCAGGGATGCGGCAGGCGAGGAGCGGCTGTGGCGCGCTGTGCGCACATTCGAACGGATGCATCCGGCGTTCATCTCGATGACCTACGGCGCGGGCGGCACCACCCGCGACCACACCGTTCGCATCACCGGTGAACTCGCCGAGGAAACAACCCTGCTGCCGGTCGCGCATCTGACCGCCGTCGAACACAGCGTCGCCGAACTGCGTTCCATTGTCGGCGCTTACGCCGATTCCGGTATCCGCAACATACTGGTACTGCGCGGCGACCCGCCCGGCGATCCGCTGGGGGAGTGGCACAAACATCCCGACGGCGTCGAATACGCCGAAGAGCTGGTGCGGATCGTGCGCGACCTGGGCGATTTCCATGTCGGTGTGGCCTCGTTCCCGCAGGGCCACCACCGTTCGCCCGACCTGGATCACGACACCGCCCACCTGGCCGCGAAACTGCGTGCGGGCGCGGAGTATTCGATCACCCAGATGTTCTTCGACGTGGAACACTATCTGCGCCTGCGTGATCGGCTCGTCGCGTTCGACTCGGTCGAGGGTGCCAAACCGATCATCCCCGAGCTGATGCCGATCACCTCGCTGCGCACTGTGAAGCGCGCGGAGGAACTGTGTGGGCGCCCGCTGCCGCAGGCGGTGCTCGACCGGCTGCACCGCGCCGCAGGCAACGGAGCGGAAGAGGACCGCGCCGCGGTCCGCGAGGTCGGCATCCAGATCGCTACCGAGATGGGTCAGCGACTCATCGACGAGGGCGCGCCCTGCCTGCATTTCATCACCCTCAATTTCGCCAAGGCGACCAGCGAGGTGCTCACCAACCTGGGCTACGGCGTCACAGCGGCCCCAGTCAGCGCCTGAGTGCGCCTTCGCTCCGGACGTACCTCCGCCTTCGCTCCGGCCATGCGCATTTATGTCTACATTCCGCATAACGCGCGGCTGGGCGGGGTCTGCCTACCTACCGCCTTTGCGTCGGGCGTGCGGCCCGCGTATCTTCTCGCACTCGCTCCGGCGTATCTCCGTTTTCGCTCCGGCCATGCGCTTTCAGGCGTACCTTTCGTATTCGCACGGCTGTGTGCAGTCTGCCTGGCTACCACCTTCGTGCCGGACGTGCGGGTCTGCGCACATCCGCTTTCGTTCCAGCCATGCGCGGCCCGGGTATATCGGCTGTTATGGAGTACTTGTAGGTCCGGGCATGCCGGACCGGGCAGCTCCTGCCCTGGGCAGGCGTCTGCCTTTCCACCGCAGGGATCCTTGCCGGTGGGCGCGATGGGATCGCGCCCACAGTGTCAGGTACGCGGCGACGGACACCGGATGCGCGGACGCTGCCACCAGATCGGCGGCCCTCGGCGGGTCACCCGTTTCGATACCTCGCGCCAGCAAGCGGCCCACTACCGCGGCGACGTAGCCGAGCGCACCGACCCGGCGTAGGCGCGCGCCCCCGAATACGGCCGCCAGTGGTGGGAGCAGGAAGGCCAGCGCTGCCAGACCACCGACGACGGCCCCGGCTGCGACCGATCCGCGGTAGGCCGACCAGAGCCAACGGCTGTAGCCGGCCTCGAGTTCGGCCGCACCGCGATACATCCGGGTCCGAGCCGAGGGTCCCGCCGCGACCGCGGTCGTCCGGTAGCCGCGCCTGCGCAGGTGCCGGGCGATATCGAGGTCCTCGGTGGCACTGGACGCCACCGCCGCATGCCCGTCGATCGCGCGGTAGGCGGCGGCGTCGAACACCAGGAACTGTCCGCACGCCACCGCCGTCGACGGCCGAATGCTCCGGCCGGATACCGTCATCGGCAAGGTCGCCGCCCACGACCAGCACAGCAGCGGTTGCACCAGTGCTTCGGCCGCCGACCCTGTTTCCTGTAGCGGCCAGGGCGACACCAGCGCCGCCCTGCGTGCACGCAGCTCGCCAACGGCTGCCGCGACAGCATCCGGCGCCACCCGCACATCGGCATCGACGAACACCAACGCCTGCGGCCGGCCGGTCTCGGCGGTTTCCTGGGCCTGGCGGGTATCCGCCGCTTCTCCGTGCGTTTCGCCGAACGCGATATCGGCGAGCCGGGCGCAGGCAGCTGCTTTCCCGGTCCAGCCGGGCGGAGGCCCGCCGATGCCGCGAACCACGGTGAACCGCGGGTCGCCGTCGATCGCCGCCTCCGCCGCTGCATAGGTGCCGTCCCCGGAATCGTCGTCGAAGATCAACACCCGCATCCTCGGAATCCCGGTCTGCGCGCGCAGATCCGCGATGAGACCGGGCAGCTGTTCGGCCTCGTCCCGCGCGGGTACACACACCGTCACCTCGTCTTCGACAGGTGACGGTGCGCGCACCAGTCGCGCCATGGTGATTCGGTTCCACCCGGCCAACGCGGCGGAAAACACCGCCAGCCCGGTTCCTACGGCCACGGTGCGCTGCAACACGGACCGGTCGTGGGTCATAGCACCACGCGCCCCGCACGCTGTCGGCCGAGCTTCCACCAGATCCCGCATGGGGGCCGGTCGCCGTATCGGGTCACCGGATGTGGTGGTCTGTGCGGCAGCCGACGACGCGGCGCCCGCTTTGTCGCCGGGGACAGCCTGCGGATTCGGTAGTGGTCTGCGCGGGTCTGCGGGCGGTTCTTCCATGTACCGACACTGCTACCCGCGGGATCAGGTGAGCGGCGCGTACAACGGTGGAGCCGGCGCAGGTGACCGGCGCGGCCGAGATGATCGCGTCCCACAGCGTGCGCCGCGGGCGCAGTATTTCGTGTGGGAACTCCCGCGGCTCCGCCGGGACCGGCCCCAACGCTTCCGCTGTGGCCGCTGCGGCCCACCGATGGGGTCGTCGTGTTCATTCGTTGCGGACGTGCTCCCACCAGCGGCGCAGGGAAAAGCCCTGTGGGGCGCCGGGGGCGGCGGGGTTGCGGTCGAGGTAGGCGAGGGCGGCGATGATGGCGGCGACGGCGAGAGTGACACCGCCGACGATGCCCGCCCACCCGCCGAACGAGCGGGTGTTGGGGTCGGCGTAGCCGACTTCGGCGCGTACCGTGCTGACCTCGCCGGACGGCAGTTTCCAGGAGACGATGGACTCGCCCTCCCTGGTTCCGTTGGTCTTGGCAACCCGCGCCGGGAACGCGACGCTGAGCTGCACGTCCGAACCGTGGGGTGGCACCGATTCCAGATCGATCCGTCCATCCAGGCTCACCAGATCGCCGTTGCGGCGGAACTGTAGCTGGAACATGCCCGAGGTTTCCTCGGACAGCTGCTCGAGCTGCTGTACCTCGCCGAAGGACAGGTCATCGAAATACACTTCGCTGCCGACGTAACCGTCCTGGTCGTACGGTTCCACCCGTACCTTCGTGGCCAGTGATTCGGGCACCTCCAACTGCGGTCCTTTGTCCTCGCTGTTCTCCGGCACCACCGCCGCGACGATCCGCCCCGACACCCGGTCATTGGACGACACACCCATCGACGTCTGCACGCGCAGGCATCCGGTGAGCGCGGGTACCAGCAGCGCCGCCAACAGGAAGACGGCCGTCACCCGCGCACGCAGGGAGTTCCGGGCACCCGGCGGGCGAGGCGAAAGGACCGGGGCGTCTGGTACGGCGGGGGAGGGACTCGGCTGCACGGGTAGATATCGTGCCAGGCGCGACGCAGCGGATGCCACGCGACGGGCGCAACGACGACGCGGATACCGCCTCACCGGAACCGGATACGCTCGTTCCCGCCCCGCACCAGCCGGATCAGCAACCCGACACCGAGCCAGGCCAGCCCCAGACCGCCGTAGACCGCCGAGACGGGCAGGCCGAGGAACACCGCGTGCGCCAGCATCGAACCCAGCCACGTCCACAGGAACATCGCCACCGCAACGCCCACCGGTCCGTCGCTCGCATCACCCGGCGCAACCCGCTCCCACACGGTGAGCAGCCCTGCCATGACCAGCGCCACCGCGAACCACCCGAGATAGTTGGTGTACGGGATATGGCTCATCCCCGGCAGCCCGGTATCCGTGACACACCAGGCCCACTGCCCGTCGGCTACCATCTGCGGATCCAGGAACAGATCCCAGCCGACGGCCCCCGCCGCCAGCACCACCATCCGCACCGCGGGCCGCCGCACCAGCAGCCCGGCGATCACCCAGATCGGGTAGATACCGCCCGTCCACGCCAGCGGAACCACCAGCGGCACGTCGGCAAGCGCAGGCCCGAGCCGGTCGAGCGCATAGGAGTAGCACCCGTACGGGATACCGGTCGCGGTCCCCGCGATCTCCGACAGCAACCCGAGACCCGAGACGATCACCAGGAACCCGAGAGCGTAGGCGGCACCACGAACCGCGGCGGCGTGCGCCAGAGCAGTCCCGGCCGCCAACAAGACAACGACCACCGTCACCTGGTCCCGCGCCGCTCCCGTGACCAGTGGATAGGCGATCTGGGCCAGGATCCACAGCATCAGTGAAACAGCCGGAAACAGAGCACGTTTCCGCTGTCGGGCACCCTGCAGCAGCGCCGTGCGCCGGTCCGCGTCCGTCGATCGCGCGGTCGCCGGGCGGTGCCTGCGCAACGCCTTCGCCGTCGCGGCGACCACTCCGGTGCGGTAGCGCGCGGAGGGAGCACGCCCGGCCGCCGCTGCTGTCTCATCGGCATGAGAGCGGGCATCTGCTGAAACCGGGCCGGTCTCGAGCGATGGGCGCGCCCCCTGATGTCGGTCCGAGCCGCCTGGCAGATGCTGTGCCCGGTCGGTATGCGGTCCGCCTTCGCGCCGTTGGCGCGGACTGGATGTGCTGTCTTGCGGTGAGACAAGGTTCGTCGCGTCCTCGTGACGCTGCCCGCTCGCGTGATCCGGCGGCGTCGCGTCGCGTCGATCGTTCATCGCCGCCGCAGCCGGCCAAGTCCGCCGAGATCGCGCAACACCAGCCGGGCGGCGCTGCGGCCGCTCGCCCCGGACACGCCGCCGCCGGGATGGGTGGAGGCGCCGGTGAGATACAGTCCCGGCGCACCGGGTACTCGCTGGCCGGACAGTTCCGGCAACGGCCGCCACATCAGCATCTGATCCAGTGTCATCTCCACATGCATGACGTTGCCGCCGCGCAGACCCATTTCCCGCTCCAGATCGACCGGTGTCTGCACGAACCGGTGTCGCACCGTGTCGGCGAAACCGGGAGCGAACCGGTTCAGTTCGCCGATGATCCGGTCGGCTTCGGGGCCGGCGTGGTCGGCCCAGTCCCGTCCGCCGGACAGCCGGTACGGATGCCATTGCGCCCACAGCGACAGCTGATGTTCGCCCGATGCGGCGATGCTCGGGTCGAGGGCGCTGAAACTCATCGCCAGCACCACCGGCCGCGGCGGCAGTTCACCGGCAAGGGCGGCGCCGTGCGCGAGCCGCAGCTGTCGCCGATCGGCGACCAGGAACTGCAGGCCCCGGGCCGATTCGCTGCTGTCGGCGCCCGGATAGTGCGGTAGTGAACTCGTCGCAAGCCGGACCACCATGCCGATACCAGGGCCGACCCGGATCCGTCGCTGCCAGTCGTCGAGCGCAGCGGCATCGAAACCACCCGCGCGCAGCAGGTCGAGGGTGGTCAGCACGTGGGTGCCCGCGATCACCGTGTGGGTGAACAGGCTCCGGCCCGATGCCGTGCGCACCCGCCAGCCGGAACCGTCTTTGTGCAGCGCGGTCACCGCATCGCCCGCGGTGACCGTCCCACCGTCGGCGCGCAGCCGGGCCACCAGCGCCGCGCTCAGCGCACCGCTGCCGCCGACCGCCCGGCCCGGCGCAATAGTGTGCATGAGCGTGGCGAATCCGACCATCGGGGCCGTACCCGGTTCCGACATCGGCGGTCCGGACTGGGCGCCGAACCAGGCCAGCGAAGCTTTGAGCCGCTCGTTGTCGAACAGACTGTCCAGTAGTGCGTCCCCGGGCTGCAGGAACTCGCGTGAGAGTGCGCTGCCGCCGCCGGGAGCGTTCAGCCCCCAGAACGAGCGCAGCAGCCTGCCCGGTGTCGGCCCACCGCCGAACGAGCGCATCACCCGCGCGCTGCGCGGGCCCCACACCTCGACGAAGCGGCGGTAGGCGTCGGCGTCATGGTGGCCGCAGGCGGCGGCGATCGACGCGCACGTGCGATCGAGGTCGTGGTGGAACACGATCGGCGCGGCGCCCGTTTGCGGGCAGGCGGGGGTGAAACCCCAGGGATCGCAGTCGATATAACGCAACCCGAACCGCGCCAGCTCCAGTTCCTCGATGATCCCGGTGTGCCGGATCATCAGATGGGCCGAGGAACCGCGGTCGACCAGATGCCCGGGGAATCGCGGCACCGTCGACACCGCACCGCCGAGCACCTCGTCGCGTTCGAGCACCTCGACACGGTGTCCAGCCCGAGCCAGATAACAGGCCGCGACCAGGGCGTTATGGCCTGATCCGATCACGACAACACTCATCTGAACCTCACAGCCTCACAGCGGCAGCCGACGGCCCAGGATCGCGAAGTGCCGGTTGTCACCGGCGAATATGAAATTCCTGATCACGTCATCGAATCCGTGCCGCCGGTACAGCCGCCAGGCGCGGTTGTCCTCGGCGTGCACTTCCGGTGTGGACAGCAGCACCGCGCGTTCGGGCCGGTCGCGCAACAACCGGCGCAGCAGGATCGCGCCGATCCCGCGACCCTGCGCTGAGGGGTGCACATGCAGTTCCGTGAGTTCGAAATAGTCGGCCAGCAGTTCCCGCGCCGAATGCTCCGGCCAGC
The DNA here is from genome assembly GCF_002081715.1 of Nocardia donostiensis. Lineage (GTDB taxonomy): Bacteria > Actinomycetota > Actinomycetes > Mycobacteriales > Mycobacteriaceae > Nocardia > Nocardia donostiensis. Next base: position 18,898 of record NZ_MUKP01000032.1, read on the forward strand.
CCGAACGCCGCATCCCGGCATGCACCTGCTGCTGCCACCACTGCTGCGGGCCTCCGTGGTAGCCATAGCCTATGGCCACAATGGGCGCGCTGCGTAGATCGACAGCACCGGCATCATCGGGCAGTACCGCCGCGACGGCCTGCCAACCGGGCCGCGTGGTGTGTTCGGTCCACATCGGCGCGCGATGGTGCTCGGTGCCGCGCGGGTAGTCCATGGCCGCGACATACACCGCGAGCGCGTCGGGTAGCCGCGAGCGCAGCGCGGCGACGGAGAGGTCGACGACGACTGGTGCGGGGGTGTGATTGGGCTTGACGGCAGTCATTGCTCTTTCGCGGTCGCGTTCGGGCCCTGAAGTTTGTCGGTGGGCGTCTCTATATTCAAGCTCGAGCCAAACGATCGAATACCTGTTCGTCTTCGCCGCAGGGGCTGCATGGGTCAGGCCAGCGTGCCATACGCCGGAACAAGAGCCTGCTCGGAGGCGGGGGCGACCGGTGAAGGGACGGCTGATGACGGATCGAAATGTTCATCCGGGGCAGCCCGGCCGAGCGGGAATGCTACTGCAACGCGCCGACGGGCTGCTGCTGCAGGCGGCAGCCGAGGAGGACCCACGCGAGCGGTTCCGCACCGCCTACCTGGCCGCATTACGGGGTGCGGGCGCGATACTCGCCCTCACCGGAGCCGATGCGGCACCGCGTGCGCGCTCGCGCAATGCCTGGGTGATGTTACAGCGCGCGGCGCCCGAGTTCGTCATGTGGTCGGACTACTTCAGCGCCCGATCCGATACCAGGGCCGCACTGGAGGCCGGGCTGCCGCGGGAGGTGTCCGGCGGGCAGGCCGACGAGTTCTGCTCCCGGGTCGGCGCCTTCCTGCACGATGTGGAGGATCTGATAGCTCCCGCCGCCCGATTGCGGCCCGTGGTGGACCAGGGCTTTGGAACGAGGGCGTGAGTTATCGGCGAGTAGGTGGTACGGCCCTGATCGAACTCGTATCATTAGGGACAGATAGCCGCCAAGGGGTTATCTGTCGTCTACCCGGAGACGACAGCCACGTCCTAGTGCCGGGGGAGGTACCGTGCCACTCTCCGAGCACGAGCAGCGCATGCTCGAACAGATCGAGAGCGCGCTCTATGCTGAGGATCCGAAGTTCGCCTCGTCTGTCCGTGGCGGACGCCTTCGTACGACCTCGAGTCGACGCAGACTCCAGGCCGCGGCGCTGTTTGTCCTCGGCCTGTTCCTACTCGTCGCCGGTATCGCCGCTCCGGTGAAGCCCGGCGGCTTTCCGATCATCAGCTTGATCGGTTTCGTCGTCATGTTCGGCGCCGGTGTGCTGCTGCTGCTCGGCGGCGCCAAGCGCAAGCCGGGTGAGCGCGGCGGCGACTCGCCACGCCCCGGTGCGTCCGGCTCGCCCAGCGGCCCTGGCGCGCGCGGACGGCAGCGCCGATCCGGTGGATTCACCGAGCGGATGGAAGACCGCTTCCGGCGCAGGTTCGAACAAGACTGAGTCGCGCACGACTGGAGCGAAGGCGAAGCGCACCCGGCAAATCTTCAGCCAGCAGACGGGCAACGGCGGTGCCGTACCGGTCATCCGGTGCGGCACCGCCGTTTCTGCGTCCTGGCAAGGATGTTTTCCACATCGCCCCACCAGCGCCCCCCACCCTCCCCCACTGCACCGCTCAGGGGGTCGTATTCCGGCGTTTGCTGGAAGTTTCCCGGTGGAAGTGTACTGATGGTCCGAGGACGCGCGGGCCTAGGCAAAACACCGGAAAAGTTCTCCCACCTAGTGATAGCTGGGGTGACCTGCGGAATCGCCGAAGCGGGGAGCCAGATCACCCCGTGTTTCGATTGAAAGTGGGGGAAAGTGGGGTAATGTGGAGCGCGCACTACAGGAGAGGCCGTAAGGCGCTCGGCCGGACCATCCGGCCACACACATCCGAGGTGGTCCGGTAGGAGGGTGTCGGGATGTTTCTCGGTACCTATACACCTCGGCTGGACGATAAGGGGCGACTTACGTTGCCTGCGAAGTTTCGAGACGATCTGGCGGGAGGGTTGATGGTCACGAAAGGGCAGGACCACAGCCTTGCCGTGTATCCCAAGGAAGAGTTCACCGTGCTCGCCCGCCGAGCTACTTCGGCGTCCCGTAGCAACCCCCAGGCTCGCGCGTTCCTTCGGGCGCTCGCGGCCGGAACAGATGAGCAAAGCCTGGATGCGCAGGGCCGGATCGTGCTGTCGGCGGACCATCGTCGCTACGCCAACCTGTCACGGGATTGCGTCGTGATCGGCTCGGTCGATTTCCTCGAGATATGGGACAAGCAGGCGTGGGAGTCCTACCTCGCCGAGCACGAGGAGGACTACGCGCAAGCAAGAGACGAGGCGTTGGGCGGAATTTTCTAGCCCCTACGAGTGCCACGAGGCCTCTGCCCGGACGCGGACCCTGACGTACTTCCCCGACGCCAGGTGCCGCTTCGGTCAGAGACCTCGCGGCATTCGTATCTGCCCGAGCGTTCCCATTCGGCACGGCCTCCGATCGGAGCGGCCGGCGATCACAGCAACTATCCGACAGCAGCGGTGTCTGCGGCAGCACACCGCGGTACCAGGCGACCCGAACACGGTGCGCGACGAAGCGAGGCAGGATCCGGGAGGTCGAGGTGAACCGTGAAGGGCACGGCTCCCGTCATATTCCGGTTCTGCTCGAACGCGCAGGCGCACTGCTCGATCCCGCACTCGGCGCTCCCGGTGACGTCTACCTCGACGCCACCCTCGGCCTCGGCGGGCACGCCGAGTACTTTCTGCGCACCCATCCCGAGCTGCGTCTGATCGGCCTCGACCGCGATACCGCGGCGCTCGAATCGGCGGCCGAGCGGTTGCGTCCCTATCGGGACCGCATCACCCTGATACACACCCGCTACGACGGCATTACCGACGCGCTGGCCCAGGCCGGTCTGCCCGTCACGGGCTCGGTCAGCGGCATCCTGATGGATCTCGGGGTCTCGTCGATGCAATTGGACTCCGCCGAACGCGGTTTCGCGTACTCGGTGGACGCGCCGCTGGACATGCGGATGGATCCCACCACCGGCATCACCGCCGCCGATGTACTCAACACCTATAGCCACGGCGAACTCGCCCGAGTGCTGAAAGCCTACGGTGAGGAGCGTTTCGCCGGCCGTATCGCCGCCGAGATCGTGCGCCGCCGCGCGCGGCAGCCGCTGCGCAGCAGTGGTGAACTGGTGCAGCTGCTCTACGACACCATTCCCGCCGCGTCCCGTCGTACCGGTGGGCATCCGGCCAAGCGGACCTTCCAGGCATTGCGGGTCGAGGTCAACGGCGAGCTCGATTCGCTGCGGGCGGCGCTGCCTGCGGCACTGGACGCGCTCCGTCCAGGAGGGCGGATCGTCGTCATGTCCTATCAATCGCTCGAGGACCGGGTGGTGAAACAGGAACTGGCGCAACGGTCTGCGTCCCGCACGCCGATCGGCCTGCCAGTGGAACTGCCCGGAATGGGGCCGGAGTTCCGGATACTCACCCGCGGCGCCGAGCAGGCGAACGAACGCGAGATCGAGGACAACCCGCGTGCGGCGCCGGTGCGGATGCGCGCGGCCGAGCGGATCGCGCAGAGGGAACAGCGATGACGACCGGAGGCGGGTGTTCCGCAAGAAAACAGGAGGCCGAATGAACGATCGCGGATCACTGCTGCGTCCGATCGTGCGGACACGCCGGCCCGGGGGGAGCACGGCATGAGTGTGCGGACACGTAGCGGTGACATGGGGCGGGTGGCGCGGCGCGTGCAGGCGGCGCAACGAGTGAAATCCGGTGCCGCACAGCGGGCGTATACACGCCGGCGCACGCGTGCCGAAGGACAGCCGGGGGGCTCGATACTGCCCATGCGCTCGGGAAACGGGATGGCCGGGCGGATCCCGTTCGTCGCGGCGATCCTGGTCATGCTCGGCTGTGGTCTCGCACTGACTTTGTTGCTGACCACCCGGGCGGCCGAGGACAGCTATCTGCTCAGCGATGCCAGGGAAGTCAACCAGGCGCTGGCCGACGAGCGGGCCGCCCTCCAACGAGAAGTGGCCGTGGCCGATTCGGCGCCCGAACTCGCCGCCCGAGCCAGGGAACTGGGCATGATCCCGGCCACCGACCCTGCTCGCCTGATGGTGGCGCCGGACGGCACGGTCACCGTGATCGGTGAACCCGAACCAGCCCACGGGCAGCCCGTACCGCCCCTGAACCCGTCGCCGACGTCGCCCGCGCCGCGGGGTCAGTCGCCGCACGGGGAGCGGATCGTGCCGGTCACGACGTCGCGGCAGCCGGAGCCGGGGCGCGACGAGCGGGTCAGCGCAGCCCCACCCGCGGAAGCCCAGCAGGACTCGGATCAGGCAGCGCCCGGCGACACTCCCACCCCGTCCGGCGAGGTCGCGCCCAGTGGCGCCCCCGCAGGCAGTGATCCACAGCAGGCCGCCCCGAATCCGGTACCGCCACCTGCGCAACCGGAAGGCCCCGCACCGCAGGCGCCCGCGAACGCAATTCCGCCCGCCGCCGAGGGCGCGGGCGAGCAGGCACCGCATCCCGCCCCAGCCGGACCCGGGCAGGGGCAGCCGGGCGGCGGCGAGCCGGTGCAGGCGCGGCCCGCTCCCGCGGCCGATATCGCGGCCGGCCCGCTGCCCGCGGCTGGTGAGGGATCCCGATGAAGCGTTCCGGTTCCGCGCCGCGCCGCGGGCGTGGATCCTCGGCCCCGAGGCCGAGGGGCACGGCCGCGCCCGTGCTCGACCGGCCGTTACGCATCAGGCTGGGCGTCGGCCGGGTGGTGATGCTGGTGGCGCTGGTGGTCGTGGCGCTGCAATTGCTGTGGATCCAGAGTATTGCCGCGCCTGGCCTTTCTGCGCAGGCGGCCAGCCAGCGCACCGCTCACAAGATCGAACACGCCACCCGAGGCCCCATCACCGACCGCAACGGGAAATCACTGGCCTTCACGATCATCGCGCAAGCCCTGACCTTCCAACCGGTCCGGGTGCGCAAAGACCTCGCCGAAGCCAAGGCCACCGACGACACCGCCCCGGACCCGGAGCAGCGGCTGCGCGATATCGCCGCGACCATCCACCGGAAGCTGGGTGACAAGGGGCTGGGGGGTCTGTCGGAAGACGAACTGCTGCGCAAGCTGCGCAGTGACGAAACCTTCGTCTACCTCGCTCGCAAGGTAGACCCCCGGATCGCGGGCGAGATCAGAGACGAATTCCCCGAAGTCGGCGCGGAACGCCAGGACCTGCGCGAATACCCCGGCGGTTCGCTCGCCGCCAATGTCGTCGGCGCGACCGGGTGGGATGGGCACGGCCAGATCGGACTGGAATCGGCGATGGATTCCGTGCTGGCGGGCACCGACGGTTCACACACCTACGACCGCGGCTCTGACGGCGCGGTCATTCCCGGCAGCTGGCGCGACCGCCAGCCCGCCGTCGACGGCAATGGGGTCGAACTGACCTTGGACTCGTATCTGCAGTACTACGTGCAACAGCAGGTGCAGCAGGCCAAGGACAAGTCCGGCGCCCGATCGGCCTCCGCGGTGGTGCTGGACGCCAAGACCGGCCAGGTACTGGCGATGGCCAACGACAACACCTTCAACCCGGCGCTGGGACCCCAGTACTGGGCTTCGGCCGACCTGGGTAACCCGTCGGTGACGCAGCCGTTCGAACCCGGATCGGTGAACAAGATCGTCACTGCGGCGGCGGCCATCGAATACGGGCTGACCTCACCCGATGAGGTGCATCAGGTGCCGGGCCGGATCCATATGGCCGGGGTGACCGTCGGCGACGCCTGGGAACACGGCACCATGGAGTTGACGACCACCGGTATCTTCGGCAAATCGTCGAATGTGGGGACGCTGATGCTGGCCCAGCGGGTCGGTGAGGACCGGTTCGCCGATATGCTCTCCCGTTTCGGCCTCGGTAGACGGACCGGGGTCGGGCTGCCCGGTGAGAGCTCCGGTGTGGTGCCCGACCGCGACCAGTGGTCCGGCGGCACGTTCGCGAACCTGCCGATCGGGCAGGGCCTTTCGATGACCACCCTGCAGATGACCGGCATGTATCAGGCGATTGCCAACGACGGTGTGCGGGTTCCGCCGCGGATCGTCCGCGCCCAGATCGCCCCGGACGGTACCCGCACCGAGGAGCCGACCCCGGAGGGTGTGCGGGTGGTGAGCGCGGAGACGGCACGCACCCTGCGCACCATGTTCCAGGCTGTCACCCAGAGTGACCCCACCGGCGTGCAGACCGGTACAGGCCCCGCGGCCGCTGTCGAGGGCTATCGGATCGCAGGCAAGACCGGCACCGCTCAGCAAGTGGACCCGGCCTGCCAGTGCTATTCGACCTCGTCGCACTGGATCACCTTCGCCGGAATGGTCCCCGCCGGCAACCCCCGCTACGTGATCGGGATGATGTTGGATGCGCCGGTACGCAGCGCCGACGGCAGCGGCGGCCAGTCCGCGGCGCCGCTGTTCCACAACATCGCCTCCTGGGTATTGCAGCGTGATCGCATCCCGCCGTCCATCGAACCGGCGAAGCAGTTGGTGCTGCAGGCACCGTGAATCGGTGAACCGCGTGCCCGCCCGAACCGGGGCGTCGGTAACCTGACTCGTCGTTCTAGTACGCGCTCCACATCACAGAGAGGAACCCTGTGCCCGCGCAGTCCAGCCAGCATGCGCTCCGGCCGGTCAGGCCGCCGTCGACGCCGCTGTCCGACCTGCTGGAACTGATCGACGCCCGATCCGGCGCGCCGCTGGCCGAAGAGCTGGCAGGGATCGCGATCACCGGTATCGAGCAGCGGTCGGAGGCCGTGCTGCCTGGTGACCTGTTCGTCGGGCTGCCGGGTTCCCGCGCACATGGCGCCCGCTTCGCCCGTGCCGCCGTGGAACGCGGCGCCGCCGCCGTGTGCACCGATGCCGAGGGCGCGGAACTGGCGGGCGAGCTCGGCGTACCGGTACTGGTGCGTGAACGGCCCCGCGCGGTGCTCGGCGAGCTCTCCGCCGCCGTCTACGGCAATCCCTCGGACCGGCTGCGCATCGTGGGTATCACCGGCACGTCCGGCAAGACCACCACCTCGTATCTGGTGGAGGCGGGTCTGGCCGCAGGCGGGTTGGCCACCGCACTGATCGGCACCATCGAAACCCGGATCGGCGGCAAGCGGGTGCCGAGTGCTCTGACCACGCCAGAGGCGCCGCAGCTGCACGCCATGTTCGCGCTGATGGTGGAGCAGGGCGTCGACGCGGTGGTGATGGAGGTGTCCAGCCACGCGCTGGCGCTCGGCCGCGTCGACGGGGTGCGTTTCGCGGTCGGCGCATTCACCAACCTGTCGCAGGACCACCTGGACTTTCATGCCGATTTCGAGGACTATTTCGCCGCCAAGCGGCGGCTCTTCGCACCGGATTCGCCGGTGGCGGCGCGCACCGCGGTCATCTGTGTCGACGACGCGTGGGGCCGCAGGCTCGCCGATGAGCTCGGAGAACCGGTGCGGGTGTCGACGACCGGTCAGGCCGACTGGCACCTGGCCGCACCTGCCCGCGCAAGCGGCGGCGAACAGGAGTTCACCGCGGTCGGTCCGGGTGGTGAAGTCGACGTGCGGCTGCGGCTGCCGGGGAGTTACAACGTCGCCAACGGTCTGCTCGCCGTCGCCGTATGCGCGGCCACCGGTGTCGCGGCGCGGATCGCCGCGCCCGCGCTGGCGATGGTGGACGTGCCGGGCCGGATGCAGCGGGTGGAGCGCGGACAGCAGTTCCTCGCGCTGGTCGACTACGCGCACAAGCCCGCCGCCTTGGAATCGGTGATCGCCACCTTGCGCGCGCACTTGGCCGATACCGGCAGTGCGGGCAGGCTCGCCGTGGTTGTCGGCGCGGGCGGCGACCGCGACCCCGGCAAACGTACGTTGATGGGCGCGGCGAGCGCACGCGGCGCCGATCTGTTGATCATCACCGACGACAATCCCCGCTCCGAAGACCCGGCCGCCATCCGGGCGGCGCTGCGCGCGGGTGCGGAGACCGTTCCCGCCGGTCAACGCGGCCGGGTTCGCGATATCGGCGACCGGGCCGCTGCCATCGGCGCCGCGGTCGAGTGGGCGCGTCCGGGGGACGTGGTACTGGTCGCCGGTAAGGGACACGAGGCAGGGCAGGAGATCCACGGCGTGAAATATCCGTTCGACGACCGCGAGGTGCTCGCGGCGGCTATCGAATCGCTCCGGCAGCGGAATCCGCAGAGCACGGACGCGGAGGACTTGACGTTTTCATGATCGAGATGACACTGCGGGATATCGCCGGCGTCGTGGGCGGCACGCTGCACGACGTCGACGACCCGGAGGTGACGGTGACCGGTTCGGTCGAATTCGATTCGCGCCGTGTCGGTCCCGGTGATGTATTCCTCGCCCTGCCGGGTGAGCGCGCCGACGGCCACGATTTCGCGGCCGCAGCGATCGAGGCAGGTGCGGTCGCGGTGCTGGCGGCCCGGCCGGTGGGAGTGCCCGCGATCGTGGTTCCCCCCGCGACCGAACCGACTCCGTCGAGTTCGCTGGTGCTGGCCGGGGATTCGGACGGTTCGGGGGCCGCGGTGCTGGCCGCGCTGGCCGCATTGGCCAGGGCGAGTGTGCAACGGCTCGCCGCAGGCGGGTTGACTGTCGTCGGCGTCACCGGATCCTCGGGTAAGACTTCAACCAAGGATCTGCTGGCGGCCGTGCTGGCCCCGCTCGGCCCGGTCGTGGCCCCGCCCGGATCGTTCAACAACGAACTCGGCCATCCATGGACGGCGTTGCGTGCCGACGCGTCGACCCGGTTCCTGGTGCTGGAGCTGTCTGCCCGCGGACCCGGCCATATCGCTGCCCTGGCGCAGGTCGCCCCGCCGTCCATCGGTGTGGTGCTCAATGTCGGCACGGCGCATCTGGGCGAATTCGGCAGCCGGGAGGCGATCGCGGCGACCAAGGGCGAATTGGTCGAAGCGCTGCCTCGGACCGGGTTGGCTGTGCTGAACGCCGACGATCCGCAGGTTGCCGCTATGGCGAGCCGCACCCCGGCCCGGGTGGTCATGGCCGGACAGTCCGCGAATGCCGATATCCGGGCCACCGATATCACCCTGGACGACCAGGCCCGCGCGCGTTTCACCCTGCACACCCCGGCGGGCAGCACGGCGGTGCGCCTGGCGGTGCATGGCGAACATCAGGTGGGCAACGCGCTCGCGGCCGCGGCCGTGGCGTTGGAATGCGGCGCCGATATCGACACCGTTGCCGCCGCTCTGTCCGGCGCCCACGCTGCCTCGGCCCGCCGGATGGATGTGCGAACCACCGAGGCAGGCGTCACCGTTGTCAACGACTCCTACAACGCCAACCCCGATTCCGTGCGCGCCGCGCTCAAAGCCCTGGTCACCATGTCGCGTGCGGGAGGAGAACCGCGGCGCAGCTGGGCGGTGCTCGGTGAAATGGCCGAACTCGGCGAGGAATCGGTGGTCGAACACGACCGGATCGGGCGGCTGGCGGTCCGCTTGGACGTGGACCGGCTCGTGGTGGTCGGCACCGGACGACCCGCCCGGGCGATGCATCAGGGGGCGGTGATGGAAGGCTCATGGGGCGAGGAATCGGTCCTCGTCCCCGATATCGAGGCGGCTGTCGCGCTGCTCGACGACGAGCTGGAGGCAGGCGATGTGGTGTTGGTCAAGGCTTCGCAGTCGGTCGGCCTGTGGGCCGTCGCCGAGCATGTGACCGGCGACCGGCAGGCAGCTGGGCGGGGTAGCGCGGAGGCAGTGCGATGAGACAGATTTTGTTCGCGGCGGGGATCGCGCTCGCGGTGTCGATCCTGTTGACACCGCTGCTGATCCGCATCTTCGCCAAACAGGGTTTCGGCCAGGAGATCCGGGTCGACGGCCCGGCCAGCCACCAGGCCAAACGGGGTACGCCCACTATGGGCGGTGTTGCCATCATCATCGGTATGTGGGCCGGGTACCTGGGTTCGCATCTGATCGGGATCGGTTACGACGCCGAAGGTCCCACTGCTTCGGCGCTGCTGGTGCTCGGGCTGACCACCGCGCTCGGTGCGGTCGGGTTCATCGACGACTTCATCAAGATCCGCAAACAGCGCAACCTCGGCCTCACCGCGGCGGGCAAATACATCGGGCAGCTCACGGCCGCGGTTACCTTCGGTGTGCTCGCCCTGCAGTTCCGCGGGGAGAGCGGGCTGGCGCCCGCGAGCACGCATCTGTCGTATGTCCGCGATATCACTACGGTGTCGATGGGCGTGATCGTGTTCCTGGCGTTCGTCTGCCTGGTCGTCGTGGCCTGGTCCAACGCGGTGAACCTCACCGACGGTCTGGACGGCCTGGCCGCAGGCTCGATGAGCCTGGTGCTCGGTGGCTACGTCATCATCACCTTCTGGCAGTACTACCACGCCTGCGAGACCAAACCGGAGACCGGCTGTTACAACGTCCGTGACCCGCTGGACCTTGCCCTGGTCTGCGCGGCGGGTACCGCGGCGTGTATCGGCTTCCTGTGGTGGAATGCCGCGCCCGCCAAGATCTTCATGGGCGACACCGGTTCGCTGGCCCTCGGCGGCCTGATCGCGGGTATCTCCATCACCACCCGCACCGAACTGCTGATGATCGTCATCGGCGCGCTGTTCGTCGCCGAGGCCGCCTCGGTGGTGCTGCAGGTGGCGGTGTTCCGCACCACGCGCAACAGATTGTTCAAAATGGCGCCGTTCCACCATCATTTCGAGCTCAGCAAATGGGCAGAGACTACGGTGATCATCCGGTTCTGGTTGCTGGCCGCGATGGCATCGGCGGTCGGTCTCGGCTTGTTCTACAGCGAATATCTCTCGGCGGTCGGGTGAATTGACGATGGTCGAACATTCTCCGCGAGCTCTGCGCTCACCGGGTCCGATGCTGGAATTCCTGCGTGGCCGCGACGTGTTGGTCGCCGGATGGGGCGTCTCCGGACGCTCGCTGGTGGAACCGTTGTTCGATATCGGCGCCCGCCCAGTGGTCACCGACAGCGGCGCCACGGCACTGGCCGAGGCGGCGGAACTGGGCCTGGACGTGGCCACCAGTGCCGAACTGGAGGCTTCGCAAAGCGCTACCTGGTCCCGGTTCGCGCTGGTGATCACCAGCCCGGGCTGGCGGCCCGACTCTCCGGTGCTGGCCTCGGCGGTGGCCGAAGGTATTCCGGTATGGGGCGATGTCGAATTCGCCTGGTGGGTCGATCAGGCCAGGATCTACGGGCCGGTTCGTAAATGGCTCGTGGTCACCGGCACCAACGGCAAGACCACCACCACCTCGATGGTGTATTCGATCCTGCGCGCGGCCGGTATCGCCAGCGTCGCCTGCGGCAATATCGGGCTGCCCATCCTGGACGCGCTGCGCCGCAATCCCGGACCGCAGGTGCTCGCTGTGGAACTGTCGTCGTTCCAGCTGCATTGGGCGCCGTCGGTGCGGCCGGAGGCCGGTGTGGTGCTCAATGTCGCCGAGGATCATCTGGACTGGCATGGTGGTCTCGACGCCTATGCCGCTGCGAAAGCGCGGGCGCTACTCGGCCGGGTCGGGGTCGTCGGGCTCGACGACCCGGTGGCCGCGTCGCTGGCGCGTCGTTCCAAGGCCCGCCGTACCGTCGGTTTCCGTGTCGGTGTTCCCGCCGACGGCGAATTGGGCGTGGTCGACGGCAAACTGCTCGACCGCGCCTTCACCAAGGCTGCCATCCTGGCCGAGGCCGGCGAGATCAGCCCGCCCGGGCCGGCGGGTATCGCGGATGCGCTGGCGGCTGCGGCGCTGACCCGGGCCATCGACGTCGCGCCCCAGTTCGTGCGCGAAGGACTCGTCGAGCACAAGGTCGGCCCGCACCGTGCGGCGCTGGTGCGTGAGCTGGGCGGCGTGGTGTTCGTCGACGATTCCAAAGCCACCAACCCGCATGCGGCGCGTTCCTCGATCCTGGCCCACCAGCATGTGGTGTGGATCGCGGGCGGACAGCTCAAGGGTGCGAGCGTGGAGGAGCTGATCGAGGAGGTTGCCGACCGGCTGATCGGCGCGGTGCTGATCGGTGTCGACGCCCCGCGCATCGCGGCCATGTTGGCGCGACACGCGCCGCAGGTCCCCGTCGTCGAAGTGAGCACGGGAGACCATGCAGGCATGGGCGGCCACACGAATGGTTCCGGCAATGCCGACGCTGTGATGACCCGTGCGGTGCGCGCGGCGGCCGAGTTCGCCGGTCCCGGGGATACCGTGCTGCTGGCGCCCGCGGCCGCGTCGCTGGATATGTTCGCTGATTACGCCCACCGTGGTCGCAGCTTCGCCACCGCGGTGCAAGCCCTGGAAGACGAGGACCTCGGGCGGCGGTTATGAGCCCGCGCGGCGCTCGGCAACCGCAGCTCGGCCGCTTCGGCGCCTGGCTGGCGCGTCCGCTGGCGTCGTTTCACCTGATCGTCACCATCGCCATCCTGCTCACGGTGCTCGGGCTGGTCATGGTGCTGTCGGCATCGAGCGTGGAGGCCTACACCGACGGCGGTTCGCCGTATTCGCTGTTCATTCAGCAGACGCTGTTCGCCTGTGTCGGCGCTGTGCTGTTCTACCTCGCGTTGCGGGTGCCGTTGAAATGGCTGCGGCAGCTGTCGTTCCCGCTGTTCGCGCTGTCTGTTCTCGCCCTGGTGCTGGTCTTGATCCCCGGTATCGGAACGCAGGCCAACGGCGCGCGGCGCTGGATCGACCTCGGGCTGTTCTCGGTGCAGCCGTCGGAGGTCGTCAAGGTGACCTTCGTGGTGTGGGGCGCGCATCTGCTGGTCTCCCGGCGCGCGGAGCACGCCCCCCTCAAGGACCTGCTGGTGCCGCTGGTGCCCGCAGGCCTGCTGGTGTGCCTGCTCATCGTGTTGCAGCCGAACCTGTCGACCACCATCGCCGTGGGCATCGTGCTGGCTGCCCTGCTGTGGTTCGGTGGCCTGCCGGTGCGGCTGTTCGTCACCATCATGATCGCCGGTGTGCTCGCCGCCGGTGTGCTCGCGTTGTCGGCCGGCTACCGCTCCGACCGGATGCGTGCCTTCTTCAACCCGACCGACGACCCGCAGGGCATCAACTATCAGGCGCGGCAGGCGATGTTCTCCCTCGCCGACGGCGGGATCTGGGGCCGCGGACTCGGCCAGAGCCGCGCCAAATGGAACTATCTGCCCAACTCGCACAACGACTTCATCTTCGCCATCATCGGCGAGGAGCTCGGCTTCCTCGGCTGCGCGCTGGTGCTCGGTCTGTTCGCGCTGTTCGTCTACACGGGCCTGCGGATCGCCGCCCGCTCGGTGGACCCGTTCCTGCGCCTGCTGACCGCGACCGCGACCACCTGGATCACCGGGCAGGCCTTGATCAATATCGGCTACGTGGTCGGTTTGCTGCCGGTGACCGGTCTGCAGCTGCCGCTGGTGTCGGCGGGCGGTTCGTCGCTGGCGATCACCTTGCTGATGTTCGGGATCATCGCCAACGCCGCCCGGCACGAACCCGAAGCCGTTGCCGCGCTGCACGCAGGCCAGGACGGCCGGGTCAGCAGGTTGCTGCGGCTGCCCAAACCCGAGGTGTACGTCCCGGCCCGCGCCGAAGCCCGGACCCGTTCCGCCCCGCGCGGCCGAAGCGGGGAACGCAGGCAGTCCGCGCCCCGAACCCCAGCCCGAACACGCGCGGCCAACAGCCGCAGCACCGGCTCACTCCGGGCCACCAGGGCCTGGGAGCCGAACTATCCGGTCAAACACGCAAGAGAACGGGGAAGATCCAGGTGAGTGCAAGCCAGTCCGCGAACGATATCCCGGAAACGGGTGCGGGCCGGGGCGGAGAGTCGACGGATGCGGGCCGGCGCGCGGACGGTTCCGCGCTGTCGGTGATCGTCGCAGGCGGCGGCACCGCAGGTCATATCGAGCCTGCCCTGGCCGTCGCCGATGCGCTGCGCCGCATCGATCCGGCCATCCGGGTCACCGCACTTGGCACCGAGCGCGGCCTGGAAACCCAGTTGGTTCCCACGCGCGGCTACCCGCTGGAGTTGATCCCGCCGGTCCCGCTGCCCCGTAAACCCACCGCCGATCTACTGCGGCTGCCTGGTCGGGTCCGGGCCTCGGTGGCCGAAGCCAGGGCGATCATCGACGCCGTACATGCCGATGTGATCGTCGGGTTCGGCGGATACGTCGCGCTGCCCGCCTACCTGGCTGCCGGTCGCGGGGCGCTGCGGCGCAGGCGGGCAGTGCCGGTGGTGGTCCATGAAGCCAACGCCAAGGCCGGTATCGCCAACAAGGTGGGCGCCCGCCGCGCCGCCAGGGTGCTGGCTGCGGTCCCCGGTTCCGGGCTGGACGCAGATGTCGTCGGCATCCCGGTGCGCTCGGCGATCACCTCACTGGACCGGGCCGCGTTGCGCGCCGAAGCGCGTGCGCATTTCGGGCTGCCCGCGAGCGGGCCGGTGCTGCTGGTGTTCGGCGGCTCCCAGGGTGCGCGCTCGCTCAACGAAGCGGTATCGGGGGCAGCGGAGCAGTTGGCGGCGGCCGGTATCTCGGTGCTGCACGCACACGGCCCGAAGAACACACTCGAACTGGCCACGGTGTCGCCTGATGCGCCGTACGTCGCCGTACCGTATCTTTCCCGAATGGATCTGGCCTACGCCGCCGCCGACGCGGTGGTCTGCCGGTCCGGGGCGATGACCGTGGCCGAGGTATCGGCAGTCGGTCTGCCCGCGGTGTACGTGCCGCTGCCGCACGGCAACGGCGAGCAGGAACTCAATGCCCGGCCCGTGGTAGCCCACGGGGGTGGCAGAATTGTCCCTGATTCAGAATTGACGCCCCGGTACGTGATCGATGAGGTGATTCCGCTGCTCATGGACCCCGCACGGCTGAACGAGATGGGCCGAGCCGCCGCAGGCGCCGGCCATCGTGATGCGGCTGACGAGGTGGCGCGCATCGTGCTGCGGGTGGCGAACCGGTGACCGACGAGCAGCGGGGCGCCCAGGTCTCCCCGGTTTCCGGTTCGGCCGCCGACACGAGCAGCGGCGCGGACCTACCGCCGGAACTGCGGCGGGTGCACATGGTCGGTATCGGCGGGGCCGGTATGTCCGGTATCGCGCGTATCCTGCTCTCCCGCGGTGGCGCGGTATCGGGATCGGATGCGAAGGAGAGCCGCGGCGTACTCGCCCTGCGGGCACGGGGCGCGCAGGTGCGTATCGGTCACGACGCCGCCGCGCTGGATCTGCTGCCCGGCGGCCCCACCGTAGTGGTCACCACCTATGCGGCGATCCCGAAGACCAACCCCGAACTGGTGGAGGCGCACCGCCGGGATATCCCGGTGTTGCTGCGCCCCGCGGTGCTCGCGTCGCTGATGAACGGGCATCGCACCCTGCTGGTTTCGGGTACGCACGGTAAGACCTCGACCACCTCGATGCTGATCGTTGCGCTGCAGCACTGCGGTCTCGACCCGTCGTTCGCTGTCGGCGGCGAGCTCAACGAGGCGGGTACCAACGCTCACCACGGCAGCGGCGATATCTTCGTCGCCGAGGCCGACGAAAGCGATGGGTCGCTGTTGCAATACGACCCCGATGTCGCGGTGGTGACCAATATCGAGTCCGATCACCTGGACTTCTTCGGTTCCGACGAGGCTTATGTCCAGGTGTTCGACGATTTCGCCGACCGACTGGCCCCCGGCGGGCTGCTGGTGGTGTGCTTGGACGATCCCGGTGCGCTCGCACTCGCAGGGCGGGTCCGGAATCGGCTGACCCAGCGGGGTATTCGGGTACTCGGCTACGGCTCCGGCGAGCAGGCCGACGCACCGGTTCCCGTCGGTGCGCGGCTGCACAGCTGGGAACCACGAGATGTCGGCGGGCTGGCCCAATTCCAGCTGGCAGGCGAACCGGCGCCGCGTACATTGCGGCTGTCGGTACCGGGCAGGCATATGGCGCTCAACGCGCTGGCCGCGCTGCTCGCCGCGCAGGCATCCGGCGCCGATATCGACGAAATCATCCAGGGGCTGGAAGGTTTCGGGGGAGTGCACCGCCGCTTCCAGTTCGCCGGCCGCGAAAACGGTGTGCGCGTCTTCGACGACTACGCCCATCACCCCACCGAGGTTCGCGCGGTGCTCGGCGCTGCGGCTGCGCTGGTCGAACAGGAAGCCAGGGACGGTGCCAGGTCCCGGCAGGGCCGGGTGATCGTGGTGTTCCAGCCGCATCTGTACAGCCGCACCGCAACGTTCGCCCGCGAATTCGGTTCCGCGCTAGATCTGGCCGACGAGGTGGTCGTGCTCGACGTCTACGGCGCCAGGGAAGAACCGCTGCCCGGGGTGAACGGTGCCCTGGTGGCCCAGGCGGTGACCAAACCGGTGCATTACCAACCGGATATGTCGCGGGTGGGCAGGCAGGTCGCGGGACTGGCATTGCCCGGTGATGTGGTGATCACCATGGGCGCAGGCGATGTGACCATGCTCGGCTCTCAGATCCTGGACGGACTACGCGCGCGTCCGCAGTACGGGCGGTGACCGGCAGTGCGATCCGGAGCCGAACTGTTCGGTGCGATCGGGTGGCGCGGGATCCGGATGTGGGCGTTGCCGGTGGTGTGCCTGATGGTGACGCTGGGCGCGGTCGCGTGGTTCACGCCCGCGCTTGCTGTGCGGGAGGTGCGCGTCAGCGGTCTGACCACGGTGCCGGAAGACCAGGTGCGGCAGCTACTCCGGATCCCGGACGGATTGTCGGTGCTGCGGGTCGATACCGGTGCTATCGCGGAGCGAGTGGCGACGATCCCGAAGGTAGGTTCGGTACGTGTGCAGCGAATGTTCCCGTCGACGGTTCAGGTGACCGTTACCGAACGAACGCCGGTGCTGTACTACGACAGTCCCCAGGGCGCGCATCTGCTGGACGCCGCGGGCGTCGAGTACGCTGTCGAGCCCGCGCCGATCGGTGTGCCGCGTCTACTCACCGAGCATCCCGGCAGCACCGATCCGGTGTCCCGGGCCGCGGTCGAGGTGGTGGCCGCGCTACCGCCCGCGTTGAACGTGCAGGTGGACGAGGTTGCCGCCGGGTCGGTTTCGGATATTTCGCTGAAACTGCGCGACGGCCGCACGGTAGTGTGGGGAAGCAGCGACGACGCCGAGCGCAAATCCGCGGTGGTCATGCCGCTGTTGACCCAGCCGGGAACCGTATTCGATGTGTCGAGTCCCAGTCTGGTCACGGTAAAATGATCGCCACCCATCGCGCTCGGTTCGACACCGCTTGTGCTCGGCATGTTTTCGGTGATCAACGGGCGCCGGATGGGGGTGCGGGAGGCGTTCGCCGACGTGGATGCTTGTTACGGGGCAACCGATCACGGTACGACGTACGGTGTGCCGGCACGAGCGAGATCACGCAAGTTTCTGGTTCTCGTCTCGGCGCGCCTGCGGGCGGATCGTGTCGGCTGCGAATAGCGTTCCGCACCAGTCGGATACTTGACATAACGACAACCCTATGGTTGAGCTTTAGGGTTTGCCCGAGCCGCGTGCCGACGGGACGGTCCGTCCCTGGCGCGCGGTTCGGTGCCGAGAATCCGAAAACGACAGGCTTTGGATCGAAGGAAGGCGAGAGCCCATGACGCCCCCGCACAACTACCTTGCAGTGATCAAGGTCGTCGGTATCGGCGGCGGCGGCGTGAACGCCGTCAACCGGATGATCGAACAGGGACTCAAGGGAGTCGAGTTCATCGCGGTCAATACCGACGCTCAGGCACTGCTGATGAGCGATGCCGACGTCAAACTCGACGTCGGCCGGGAACTCACCCGCGGGCTGGGCGCCGGGGCCGACCCGGAGGTGGGCCGCAAGGCCGCCGAGGACCACAAGGACGAGATCGAAGAGGTGCTCAAGGGCGCCGATATGGTCTTCGTGACCGCGGGCGAGGGCGGCGGCACCGGCACCGGCGGCGCGCCCGTCGTGGCCAGTATTGCGCGCAAACTCGGTGCGCTCACCATCGGCGTCGTCACCCGCCCGTTCTCCTTCGAGGGCAAGCGGCGCGGCAACCAGGCCGAGGTGGGCATCAATATGCTGCGCGAATCGTGCGACACGCTGATCGTCATCCCCAACGATCGGTTGCTGCAGCTCGGCGATGCGGCAGTAAGCCTGATGGACGCTTTCCGCTCCGCCGACGAAGTGCTGCTCAACGGTGTTCAGGGCATTACCGATCTGATCACCACCCCCGGTCTGATCAACGTCGACTTCGCCGATGTCAAAAGCGTGATGTCCGGCGCGGGTAGCGCGTTGATGGGCATCGGCTCCTCCAGAGGCGAGGGCCGCTCGGTGAAAGCGGCCGAGGCGGCGATCAACTCGCCGCTGCTGGAAGCATCGATGGACGGCGCGCACGGGGTACTGCTCTCGATCGCGGGCGGTTCCGATCTCGGCCTGTTCGAAATCAACGAGGCGGCCTCGCTGGTACAGGAAGCAGCTCATATCGAGGCGAATATCATCTTCGGCACCGTGATCGATGATTCGCTCGGAGATGAGGTGCGCGTCACAGTAATTGCCGCCGGTTTCGACGGCGGCGGCCCGGCGCGACGCACTTTCGACAGCGCAGCCGCCCGCGGTTCCCTCAGCTCGGGGCGCGCGAGCGAGCTCGGTCAGTCGCGGTCCGGTGAGCTCGGCCAGAGCCGTTCGAGCGAACTCGGCGCGAGCCGCACCGGCGAGACACCCGCCGCGCGGCCCACCGAGATCGGTTCCGCCGCAAGCACGGGCACCTCGACACGCGGTCCTGTACCCAGCTACCGCGACACCGAACGGACCCGGCCGCAAGCCGATCCGATCTCCTCGTACAGCAGCCGCAGCCAGTTCCAGTCGCAGGAACCCGGCGACGATGATGACGACGACGACGTCGACGTCCCATCGTTCATGCGCCGCTGAGCAGCCAGGGCTTACACCCGGCTGCGCCTACTAGGCTCGGTGTTATGACAATGGCACCGGTTCTCACCGTTCGGCGGGTTTTCACCACCCGGGCCGGCGGGTTCTCCGCCCCGCCCTACGACTCGTTCAATCTGGGCGACCACGTCGGCGACGACCCGGCGGCCGTGCAGCGTAATCGCGAACGGCTGGCCGAGACCATCGGCGTGGCGCCGCAGCGGCTGGTGTGGATGGAACAGATCCACGGGCGCACCGTCCACATCGTCGACGGGCCGCGGCCGGAACCGGTTCCCGCCACCGACGCGCTGGTCACCACGACGCCTGAACTGGCACTGGTGGTACTGACCGCCGACTGTGTACCGATACTGCTCTCCGACGACGCAGCCGGTGTGATCGCCGCCGTGCACGCCGGACGGGTCGGCGCCCGGATCGGCATCGTGCCGCGCGTGCTAGAGGCCATGATGTCGCTGGGCGCGCGCCCGGAGCGTATCGGTGCGCTGCTCGGCCCTGCCGCCAGCGGAAGACAGTACGAGGTGCCCGCCGAGATGCGCGCCGACGTCGAACGACACCTGCCCGGCAGCGCAACCACCACGGTGCGCGGTACACCGGGTCTGGACCTGCGGGCCGGAATCCGCCGTCAGCTCACCGAAGCCGGGGTCGGCGCGATCGCGATCGACCCCCGCTGCACCATCGAAGACACGGCTCTGTTCAGTCACCGCCGTGGTGCGCCGACCGGGCGGCTCGGCGGCGTCATCTGGATGCAGGCGGCGCGATGAACGATATCGATACCGGATACCGCACTACGCCGGCCGCGGACCGCGCCGCGGAGCTCGAAAGCAACCTCACCCGTTTACTGGCCCGTATCGATGCGGCGTGCGCGGCCGCGGGCCGGGACCCGGCGACGGTGCGGCTGCTTCCGGTGACGAAGTTCTTTCCCGCCGACGATATCGCGATCCTGTACCGGCTGGGCCGCCGCGAGTTCGGCGAATCCAGGCCGCAGGAAGCCGCGGCGAAAGTGGCGGCGTTACCGGGCCTCCTGGGTATCGGCTGGCATATGATCGGCCGTCTGCAACGCAACAAGGCCCGTCAGGTGGCGCGCTGGGCGCATACCGTGCACTCGGTGGACAGCATCCGCCTGGCCGATGCGCTGGACGCGGCGACGGTGGCCGCGCAAGACGCGGGCGAGCGGGATACCCCGCTGCGGGTGCTGATTCAGGTCAGCCTCGACGACGATCCGAGCCGCGGCGGTATTGCCTTCGGTGCGGTTTCCGAGCTGGCGGATCATCTGGCGCGCTCGCAAGCGCTGGTGCCTGCGGGTCTGATGGCCATCCCGCCGCTGGACGCCGACCCGGCCGCGGCGTTCGCCGGCTTGGCCGCCGCGCACGACCGGTTGCGTACCGAACATCCGGGTGCCGTCGAGCTCTCCGCGGGCATGTCGGATGATCTTGAAACGGCCATCGTACATGGGTCTACCTGTGTGCGTGTCGGTACGGCGGTGATGGGCACCCGACCGATAACCTCGAGGTAGCAAAAAACCTCATCAGTCACTTTTGACACATATGCTGGGACCGAGAGGGCTGAGCAAGACTTCAACACCCGGCCGTCACCGGGGCCGAAGGAAGGTCGACCAATGAGCACGCTGCACAAGTTCAAGGCGTACTTCGGCATGGTTCCGCTCGAGGATTACGAAGACGACTACGTCGACGACCACCGCACCCCTCGTGGCGTGGACGAGCGTGGCACGCGCAGGCCCCGTGACTACTCCTCCCGCGACTATCCCGCGCGGGACTACGCCGATCGGGCGGACTACGGCGTCGACCGCTACGCTGACGACCGTTACACCGACGATCGCTACGAGCCCCCGGAGTACCGTGAGCCCGGATACAAGCCGGCCTACCAGCCCGGCTACCCGGCCGCTCGCCGGGACGACTACCCGGGTGATGCCTACGCCGACGACCGTTACGAAGGTCCCCGGCGGCCCACCCGGATCGACTCGGCCGCTTCCAGTCGCATCAGGGCAGGCGGCGCATCCATGCTGCGCGGCGCTACCCGGGGTGCGCTGGCTGTCGATCCCGAGGCCGAGGAGCGGCGACTGGAGGAGCGGATGCGTCCCGACCCGGTCACCGCACGCCGTCCCGCGATCTTCGAGGACGGAGGTCCCTTGTCCAAGATCACGACGCTGCGCCCGCGCGATTACAGCGAGGCTGCGATCATCGGCGAACGCTTCCGTGAGGGCAACCCGGTGATCATGGATCTGGTCGATCTGAGCAATGCCGACGCCAAGCGGCTCGTCGACTTCGCCGCGGGGCTGGCATTCGCGTTGCGTGGCTCGTTCGACAAGGTAGCGACCAAAGTGTTCCTGCTCTCACCGGCTGATGTGGACGTTTCGGCCGAGGAGCGCCGCCGGATCGCAGAGACCGGGTTCTACAACCAGAAATAAGGATCGGGGCCGGGGGGTGACCAAGACGCGAACCGTATCGGTCGGCGCGGCCATTTTGCGCCGCGCCGATTTTGCGGCAGAGTGAGGTCGTGGCCTTGTTCGCGGTGCTGTACCTCGTGCTGTTCATCTTCTGGCTGTTGCTGATCAGCCGGGTGATCGTGGAGTTCATTCGAAGCTTCGCGCGTGACTGGCGTCCCAGCGGGCCCGTGGCCGTCGTCCTGGAGGTGATCTTCACGATCACCGACCCTCCGGTAAAGCTGTTGCGGCGGTTGATTCCACCGGTATCACTGGGCGGAATTCGGCTCGATCTGTCGATTATGGTCCTGCTATTCATCGTCTTCATCCTGATGTCGATTGTGGACAGGCTCGGGCAGCCGGTAGCTCCGGTGTGACAGAATGGGCCCAGTAGACAGCTCGCCAGATCTGCTAGATCTCCACATGACGCGCGAAGGGATCCTTCCATGCCGCTGACCCCAGCCGATGTGCACAACGTCGCGTTCAGCAAACCGCCGATCGGGAAGCGCGGCTACAACGAGGACGAGGTCGACGCCTTCCTGGATCTCGTGGAGCAGGAGCTTTCCCGTCTGATCGAGGAGAACGCAGACCTGCGCCAGCGGGTCGCCGAGCTCGACGCCGAGTTGGCCGACGCCAAGAAGAATCGTGGCCCGGTCGGCCCGAGTGCCGTGAAACAGCCGGTACAGCAGGCACCCCCACCGGAGCCGATCAAACCCCCGGCACCGACACCACCTGCGCCGATGCCCCCGGTGCCCGCCGTTCCGTCGTCACCGGACGCGAGCGCCGATGCGAATCTGCAGGCCGCCAAAGTGCTCAGCCTCGCCCAGGAGATGGCCGACCGGCTCACCAGCGATGCGAAATCGGAAGCCGAGAGTTTGCTGTCGAATGCCAGGGCCAATTCCGAGCGCCTGGTCGGTGACGCGCGGACCCGCTCGGAAGCGATGATCGCCGACGCCCGCCAGAAGTCGGATGCGATGCTGTCGGACGCGCAGACCCGCTCGGACACCCAGCTGCGCCAGGCCAAGGAGAAGGCCGACGCCCTGCAGGCCGATGCCGAACGCAAACACACCGAGATCATGGCCACCATCAACCAGCAGCGCAATGTGCTGGAGAGCCGGATCGAGCAACTCAAGACTTTCGAACGCGAATACCGGGTACGGTTGAAGTCCTATCTGGAATCGCAGCTCGAGGAGTTGGAGAACCGTGGTTCGGCTGTCCCGGTCGACAGCGGCGAGGCGTTCGACACCGGAGCGAATGCCGCACTCGCACCCTCGTTCGCCAAGGGCGGCAAGTAACCTGAGCAAATAGCCTGAGACCGGAGGCGTACACCGGCCACCTGGCATCCCCTGGGGGTCATCATGCTCGTCTTGACGCTGGTTTTTGCCGCGCTCGGCTTTGCGCTGCTCGTGGCGGCGCTGACCACCGGCTCCGTGATCTGGGCGTGGGGCTGCATCGTGGTGTGCGTGATAGGTGCTGTCCTGTTGCTGGTGAGTGCATTGTCGATACGCAGGCCGGATGACGAGATCCCGCAGCAGGGCAGGCACGCCAAGCGCTGACAATGGGTTTGACCGTTCTGGGTAGAATCAAACATGCATACGGCGATGATCCGGCTATCACCGGGGAGTCTTCGGAAGAACGGCGCGGCGCCGGGCGTGGCCGCGCTCAGTAGAACCGAACGGGTGAGCCCGTCACAGCTCGTAACGAGAGGTCCGTCGGCGGCTGGTCCTGACCGATGGGCAAGCGGGGTGGTACCGCGGTATCAGCGCACCGAGCGCTGAAATCGTCCCCGTGCCGGAATCCATCCGCGCCACGGCGCGCAGGCACGAGGAGGCGTATCCGCGATGGCGGACACCCCAAGCAGCAGCGCATACCCCCGCGTCCGTCTCGGCGCGGCCGGTGCATCCTTCCCCGAGCTGGAGCGCAGTGTGCTCGACGCTTGGGCTGCCGACGACACCTTCCGCGCCAGCATCGAGCACCGCAGCGCGTCCGCATCGGCCGCCGGCGAGTTCGTCTTCTACGATGGCCCGCCGTTTGCCAACGGTCTGCCGCATTATGGTCATTTACTCACCGGCTATGTGAAGGATCTGATTCCGCGTTTTCAGACGATGCGCGGTAAGCGGGTCGATCGCCGTTTCGGT
Organism: Nocardia donostiensis; assembly: GCF_002081715.1. Classification (GTDB taxonomy): domain Bacteria; phylum Actinomycetota; class Actinomycetes; order Mycobacteriales; family Mycobacteriaceae; genus Nocardia; species Nocardia donostiensis. Next base: position 42,351 of record NZ_MUKP01000032.1, read on the forward strand.
TGGGACTGCCATGGTTTGCCCGCGGAAATCGAAGCGGAAAAGCAGCTCGGTATCACGGACAAATCACAGATCGATGCCATGGGACTCGCGGAATTCAACGCCGCGTGTAAAACGTCGGTGCTTCGGTATACCGGGGAATGGCGTGACTATGTGACCCGGCAGGCGCGGTGGGTCGACTTCGACAACGACTACAAGACGCTTGATCTCGACTTCATGGAGTCGGTGATGTGGGCGTTCAAGTCGCTCTACGACAAGGGCCTGATCTACCAAGGTTTCCGGGTACTGCCCTACAGCTGGTATGAGCAGACACCGCTGTCCAATCAGGAGACCCGGCTCGACGACGCGTACAAGATGCGTCAGGACCCGGCGGTCACTGTGGATATGGTGCTGCGGGTCCCGGCCGAGCATCCGCTGCACGAACTCGACGGCGCCAACGCGCTGATCTGGACCACCACGCCGTGGACGCTGCCGTCGAACCTCGCTGTGGCCGTGCATCCGGACGTGCGCTATGTGCACCTGCGTGGGGCCGACGGCAAACGCTACGTGCTGGCCGCCGAACGAGTCGCCCACTACGCGCGCGAGTTCGGGGAGGACCCGCAGGTGCTGGGCGAATACGATGGCGCGGCGCTGGTGGATCTGGACTACACCCCGCCGTTCGATTTCTTCCTCGGTCACCCGCGTGCGCATCGGGTGCTGTCGGCCGACTACGTCACCACCGACTCCGGTACCGGCATCGTGCACCTGGCACCCGCGTTCGGTGAGGAGGATATGGAGGTCGCCGGCGCCAACGGCATCGAACTGGTGCAGCCGCTGGACCCTGGCGGCAAGTTCACCTCGATGGTTCCCCCGTACGAGGGCCTGATGGTGTTCGACGCCAACCCGGTGATCATCTCCGACCTCAAGGCCGCGGGCAAGGTGCTGCGGCACGAGACCATCGAGCATTCCTACCCGCACAGCTGGCGGTCGGGACAACCGCTGATCTACATGGCGGTACCGTCCTGGTTCGTTGCGGTCACCCAGTTCCGTGACCGGATGGTCGAGCTGAACAAGCAGATCACCTGGGTGCCCGAACACATCCGCGACGGCCAGTTCGGCAAATGGCTGGAGGGCGCGCGCGACTGGAACATCAGCCGCAACCGCTACTGGGGCAGCCCGATCCCGGTGTGGGTCTCCGATGACCCGGCCTACCCACGGATCGATGTCTATGGTTCGCTCGATGAACTCGAACGTGACTTCGGGGTGCGCCCGCCCGACCTGCACCGGCCGATGATCGACGAGCTGACCCGGCCCAACCCGGACGACCCGACGGGTAAGTCGACCATGCGCCGGGTGCCGGAGGTGCTCGACTGCTGGTTCGAGTCCGGGTCCATGCCGTATGCCCAGGTGCACTACCCGTTCGAGAACAAGGACTGGTTCGACTCGCACTTCCCCGGCGATTTCATCGTCGAGTACAACGGCCAGACCCGAGGCTGGTTCTACACCCTGCACGTGCTCGCGACCGCCCTGTTCGACAGCAACGCCTTCAAAACCGTAGTCGCGCACGGGATCGTGCTCGGCGAAGACGGGCTGAAGATGAGCAAGTCCAAGGGCAACTACCCGGATGTGAACGAGGTGTTCGACCGAGACGGCTCGGATGCGATGCGCTGGTTCCTGATGAGTTCGCCGGTGCTGCGCGGCGGCAACCTCATCGTCACCGAACGCGGTATCCGCGAAGGGGTGGGTCATGCGTTGCGCCCGCTGTGGAACGCGTGGACGTTCCTGCAGCTCTACGCCGCACAACCCGGTGTGTGGCGCACCGATTCGCCGCATGTGCTCGATCGCTACATCCTGGCCAAGCTGGCGCAGACCAGGGAGACGATCACCGCTGCGCTGGAGGACTACGATATCGCCGGTGCCTGCGAGGAACTGCGCGCCTTCGCCGACGCACTGACCAATTGGTATGTGCGCCGGTCGCGTTCGCGGTTCTGGGACGAAGACCGTGATGCCGTGGACACCCTGCACACGGTACTCGAGGTGGTCACTCGGCTGGCCGCGCCACTGCTGCCGCTGATCACCGAGGTGATCTGGCGCGGCCTGACCGGCGGGCGTTCGGTGCATCTGGCCGATTGGCCAGCCGCCGACGAGCTGCCGCACGATGCGGAGCTGGTCGCGGCGATGGACGAAGCGCGGACGGTGTGCTCGACTGTGCTGAGCCTGCGCAAGGCGCAGAACCTGCGGGTGCGGCTACCGCTGGCCGAGGTCACCATTGCCGCAGGCGACGCCGAGCGGCTGCGCCCCTACGCCGACATCATCGCCGACGAGGTCAACGTCAAGAAGGTCGATCTGACCACCGATGTCGCCGCTCACGGCCGGTTCGAGCTGGTCGTCAACGCGCGCGCGGCAGGCCCCCGGCTCGGGAAGACCGTGCAGGCGGTGATCAAGGCGGTCAAGGCAGGAGAGTGGTCGGAGACCGCCGACGGTGTGGTCACCGCGGCCGGGGTGGAACTGCTGCCCGAGGAGTACACCCAGCGTCTGGTCGCTGCCGAACCCGAATCCACCGCGGCCCTGCCCGGCAATGCCGGCCTGGTCGTGCTGAATTCGGTGGTCACCGAGGAACTGGAGGCCGAGGGCTGGGCGCGCGATCTGATCCGCGATCTGCAGGAGACCCGCAAATCGCTCGGTCTCGATATCTCCGACCGCATCGCCGTAGTCCTGGACGTGCCCGCCGAGCGGCGGGCGTGGGCGCATGCGCACCGTGACCTGATCGCGGGCGAAATCCTGGCGACCGAGCTGGAATTCGGTGATCCGGGTGCGGACGCGGCCAAGGTCGTCGGTGGTGTTCGGGTCGCGGTGGCCAAGGCGGGCTGAACCGGGATGGTGAATCGCCCGATATGACCGGATACCCGGGCACGCTAGGCTGAGTTGCCATGGGCTCGAATGATCCTCATGAATGGTGGAAGTCGGCGCCGGAGGGTCAGCCGTCACCGCATCCGGCGGCATGGGGGACTCCGCCGGATGCGGTGACGCAGCGGGATGCACCAGCGCCCGGTCCCGGGTACGCCCAAAATCCGGTCCCGGGGGCTGGTTTTCCGCCTCAGCCTGTTTCCGGCGCCGGCTTCCCGCAGCAGCCGGTCTCCGGCGCCGGCTATCCGCACCCGCAGGTTCCCGGTGCAGGACATCAGCAGCAGCCGGTTTCGGGCCCGTGGGAAGTGCCGCCGCTGGAGCATGCGACGGGTTCCGGACCGGGGGGACCGAACAAGAGTTCGGGGCCGCTGATCGCCGCACTCGTCGTGGTGGTGGTGCTGGCGTTGGCAGGTGTTATCGGTCTCGTCGCCCTGCGCAGTTCCGGTGACGACAAGGCCACTGCAGCATCGGTGTCAGGGTCGGCAACGACATCGCAGGTCACGTCCACCACGGCTGTCCCGACGACCACCGCACCCGGCGGTCCCTCCTCGGCGGATCCGCAGTTGCGTGACGTGGCCCCGGTTTCGGTGCTCGGCCCGGTCTGGCAGGACTCGGACGACGTCTATGTGATGGCGTTTCAAGGTTGGCCCTTCGCCTTTCGCGCGGGCGGCAGTTGGGGGTGCATGCGCGGTTCGATCGAGGCGATTCCCGACGCGCAGGCCTGGTCGTGCATCGATGAGGGCAACCCGGCCGCGAAGCAGCGGGTCAACGTGATGCTCCGAGAATGCCCCGACGGCTGTGATGACGCTGTGCGGGACCGGTACGACGCCGAATGGCTGGACGAGCCGGAGCGCGCCACCATTTTCGACGACCGCACGGTGTATGTGGAGGATCTGTCCAATCAGCGCGGCCTGTACGGCGTCGACCTGAGCCGGTATGTGGCAGACCGTTCCGGTGGGGAGTTGAGGTGGCAGGTGGGGGTGTACGCGGAGTCGCCGCCGCACACCAAGGACACGGTGCTCAAGATCCTGAACGATATCGTCGGCCAGACTCAGTGACGCCGGTCGGTGACGTGCGGGCCTGACCGGTTGCTCTCTGTTCCCTGGAACACTGGCCCGACAGCAATAAGAGTGATGTAAATCACACGCTGGAAGTTTGCTGAAAAGATGGCAAGTGTCAGGGGTGCGCGGCACAATCAGCGGTGTTACTGCTGGGGCAGAAACGCTCTGCTGTTGTAGCAGTTGTCATCGGTACGGATGTTCTACCTGAAATACGTTGCGTTGGGCCGCACTATGCCCGGCGCACGTGCTGTGGTCTGCGGTATCGACTCCCACGACACGGTCGATGCTGCATGTTAGCCAGGCTGCCGGACGGCGGCCTGCAACCAGGCCTGCAGAAGGGTGAGCACGTGATCGCAACACGATTGCGCCGAGCAGCTTTCGGTGTTCTTCTCAGCGCGTTCGCCGTATCCACACTCGTTGCACCGGCATGGGCCGATACGGGCAGTGGGTCGGGTTCCGGATCCGGATCGGGCTCCGGTTCGGCGTCCGGTTCCGGGTCAGGGAGCTCCAGCGGATCGGCTGCGCTGCCACTGCCGAGCAGCACCGGGCTCGGTGCCTTGGCGGCCGCGTTCACCCAGCTCGGAAAACCCTACGAATGGGGCGGCATGGGGCCGAACTCGTGGGATTGCTCGGCGCTGGTGCAGTGGGCCTTCCGGCAGGTCGGCGTCCGGTTGCCGCGCACCACCTGGGAACAGGCCAAGGCGGGCACTCCCGTACCGCGATACGCGTTGTCGCCGGGGGATGTGGTGATATTGAACTCCGATGCCTCGCATGTCGGCATCTACGCCGGGTTCGGCGAGGTCTTCAACGCCTACGGGCGCGGTGTGCCGGTCGGGTTCACGCCGCTGGACGAGTTCACCATCTACAGCATCCGCCGCTTCTGAACGGCCCCGCTCAGTCGACCAGCTGGCGCAGCCGCGGGCCGTAATCGGGGTGGGCGAGCGCCGAAGCGAACTGCGCGACAAGATAATCGGCCGGGTTGCCGGTGTCGTACCAGCGTCCCTGGATGACCTGGCCGTACACCGCGTGATTCTCGGCGAATGCGTTGATCGCGTCGGTGAGGTACACCTCGCCGGTGCGGTGGGTGTACCAGCGCTCGGTCTGCACCCGCAGCTCCTCGATGATGCCGGGGGTGACAACGTAGCCGCCGATCGCGGCGTACGCCGATGGCGCATCCTCCGGTTTCGGCTTCTCCATCAGACCCGAAATGCGCAGCAGGCCGTTGTCGAGGTCCTCGTGCACCAGCGGGACGCCGTAGCGCTGCGATTCGCTGGGATCCATCGGCATCAGCGCCAGCACCGGGCAGCCGGTGGTTTCGTAGGCGGTGATGAGCTGCTGGGCGCGCGGCACCTCGGCGACGAACACATCGTCGGGCCACAGCACCAACATGGGCTCGTCGCCGAGCGCGCGAGCCGCGTTCAGCACCGGAGTGCCGTTACCGTACGGGCCGTGCTGGTCCAGATAGGTGATGTGGCCGAGGCGCGACAGCTCACCGACCTCCTCCACCGCGTCGGCGTAGGCGGTCTTCCCGTCGGAGCGCAGCTGCGCTACCAGCGCCGGATTGGGGCGGAAATGGTCCTGGATGAGCGATTTGCCGCCGCTGACCACGATGGTGATATCGGTGATCCCGGAAGCGACCAACTCACGCACGGTGTGCTCGATCACCGGCTTGTCGCCGACCGGAAGCATCTCCTTGGGGATGGCCTTGGTCAGCGGAAGCAGGCGGGAGCCGATACCGGCGGCGGGGATCACGGCCTTGCGGATCATCATTATCCGATCATCACATATCTGCCGCCGGGTCGACCGCCTGTCCCGGCGCGGCGGAAGTATCCACCCCGAGCGGTTCCCGGGATGGGGTGTCAGGGCAGATACGGGGCACGGTTGTCGCCGTAGCCGCGGTAACCGGTGGAAACCCTGGAGCAACCGGATAGCGACGAGTAGGCGCAGCGGTCCCGCGGACGGGGCGACGTGGTGGTACGGCTGCCGTGAGATGTCGGTGGGCGGGCGTAGATTCTGCGCTCGTGGACACCGATCCGGCGAGCTGCGTCCTGGCCCGACCGCAAGGAGACGGCCCCCAGGTGGGGCGATATGGGCATCGATGTCCGGGAGTCCCGCACCCGGTGGGCACCGGGTCGGGCGGCCGAGGGCGCGGGTACGGTTCCATGCCCGCCGGGACCGTTCGGGTCACCGCTGGGATGGATGCACACCGTACGGGGGGCCAACCGACTGCGGCGAGCGTGCACCGGGGCAGGAAACACCGGGCGACCCGATGGTGAGCGATCAGCATCCGGCCTCCGGCGCAGCCTGGGTCATCGGCGGGACGGAGCCGGAGTACGAAGAAACTTCCCGCCGCTGGGTGCTGCATATCGATATGGACGCGTTCTTCGCCTCCTGTGAGCAGCTGACCCGGCCGACGCTGCGGGGACGTCCTGTGCTCGTCGGTGGGACCGGTGGGCGGGGTGTCGTGGCGGGGGCGAGTTACGAGGCGCGGGTGTTCGGGGCGCGGTCGGCGATGCCGATGCATCAGGCGCGGCGGCTGGTCGGGATGTCCGCCGTGGTGGTGCCGCCGCGCGGGACGGTGTACGGGGAGTTGAGCACGCAGGTCTTCCAGACGTTGCGCGCCCGGATCCCGGTTCTGGAGACGCTGTCTTTCGACGAGGCGTTCGGCGAGCCCGCGGAGCTGGCTGGGGCGAGCACCGAGCGGGTCCGGGCATTCTGTGAGCAGCTGCGGGCGGACGTGCGCGCAAGCACCGGGCTCGTCGCGTCGGTCGGCGCAGGCACCGGGAAACAGCTCGCGAAAATCGCCTCCGGGCTGGCGAAACCGGACGGTGTGCGGGTCGTCTCGCCGGGCGAACAGCATGCGCTGCTGTCCGCCCTGCCGGTGCGCAAGCTCTGGGGGATCGGCCCGGTGGCCGAGAGCAGGTTGCGCTCACTCGGTATCGACACCGTCGGCGCGTTCGCCGCGCTGCCCGAAACCGAAGCGGTATCCATCCTCGGTGGCAGTATCGGCGCGGTACTGCACCGGCTGGCCCGCGGTATCGACGACCGGCCGGTCACCGAACGCGCCGAAGCCAAACAGATCAGCGCCGAGACCACCTATGAACACGATCTGGTGACGATGGCCCAGCTGCGCCCCGCCATCGAGCAGATGGCCGCGGCCGCGCACCGCCGCCTGAGCCGGGACGGCCGGGCCGCCCGCACGGTCGTGCTCAAACTCAAACGCTCCGATATGAGCATCGTGACCCGCTCCACCACTCTGCCGTACGCCACCGAGGACCTCGCGGCTCTCACCGCTGCCGCCCAACGCTGCGCCATGGACCCGGAACAGCTGGGGCCGATCCGACTGGTCGGCGTCGGTTATACAGGTTTGTCCACGGTGCGGCAGGAATCGCTGTTCCCCGAGTTGGCCATGGCAGGCCCAGCCGGTGGCGCGGGAGCCGATGATGAGAGTGCGTCCACCTTCCGGGACGACCTCGGTGACGCGGCGGACCGCACGGGTCGATCGGTGCGATCGCCGGACCGGGCAGCGGATACGCCCGAAGCCGGGGCACAACCCACAGCAGGCAGTGGTAGAGGCGGCGCCGCGAACTCTACGAATCGGACCGGCGGGCGCGCACCCGACCCGGTGCCGAGGGGAACAGCCGGAAATTCTGTCGCGGACACTGTTGCGCGCCATGGCGACGGCGGTGCCGGGTGGTCGATACGCAGCTCCGATAGCAGCCACCAGGAGCCGATCGCCGGGCAAGGCTCGAGTGACGGTGCGGCGGCGAGCGAGGTAGGTGAGCCGGGACAGGCGGCAGGTCGCGTCCAGGGACCTCGGGGCCGTGCATCGTTTGCGAGGGATGGTGAGGACATCGGTGGCAACGCCGCGGTTCCCGAGGACGTCGCAATCAGGCGTACCGGAAGGAACGATGGTCCGAACCTCGGAACATTCACACGGCCCGATGCCATGAGCGCTGGACGCGCCGCCGTCCGGGACGCGGGGGAAGCCGTGGGGCGGGGAGGAGAGCCCGCACAGGTGGACTGGCGGCCGGGTACCGACGTCCGGCACACCGAGTACGGGCACGGGTGGGTCCAGGGGGCCGGGTACGGGGTGGTGACGGTGCGGTTCGAGACCCGCTCGACAGGACCGGGTCCGGCGCGTACGTTCGCTGCCGACGATTCCGAACTGGCCCGGGCCGACCCGCTCGACAGCCTGCGCTGAAAGTCGCCGGGTAGCCTTGGTACCCCGTGCAGCGTCGCCGGTTTCGGTGGGGCTGCCGCAGTGCACGACACACCGACCCCTCGAACGCAAAGGACGAGCAGTTGAAGCTTCGCAAGACCGGACGTATCGCGATCGCCGGCCTGGCCGCCGTGGCCGCGCTGACCATGACCGCGTGTGGCAGCGATGACTCGGACTCCGACACCAAGTCCGACAAGTCGACCAGCCAGCAGGCGACCACGACCGCGAACGCTCAGGCCGAGCTGCCGCCGGTGCCGACACCTGCCGATCTGAACGCTCAGCTGCAGCGTGCGCTCGATCCGGCCGTGCCGAACGAGGAGAAGCTGGACATGGTGCAGGGCGCCGAGGCCGATCCCAATCTGCCCAGCCAGCTGTCGCAGGCCTACAAGCAGTCGGGCGCCACCATCGAGGTCACCGAGGTGAACTCCTTCGGCGACACCCTCAACGCCAAGGCCCGGTTCGTGATCGGCGACCAGGAGAACATCGTCGACGTGCCGTTCGTCGCCGAAGACGGCAAGTGGAAGGTCGAGCAGACCTGGGCGTGCGGCCTGCTGGCCCAGGCCCAGATGCAGTCGCCCGCCTGCGCCGCATCCTGACTCGCGTCATCGCCTGAGCGATAGGAAACGACCGGTGTCGGCCCCGGGCACCGGTCGTTTCGTCGTCCGCGCCGCGAGCTCCTGGCTCGTCGAGCACCTCCGTCCGCCTCGGTGCGCGGGGTTACGCCCCGAGGCGCCCCGCTAGTATCTGGCTCCGTGACTGACACGCTGGTGCGGGCAGGCGAGCGGCCCGGGGAGACAACCGAAGCCGACCCGACGCCCTCCGGCCGAGGCGGTTACGCCCGGCCGGTCGCGATCATCGCCGCACTCATCGGCGCGCTGTGTGCCCTCGCCGTCCCGTTCCTGCCGGTGCGTATGGAAGCGGCTACCGTCAGCTGGCCGCAGGACGCCGCTGACCGCAGTATCCAGGCCCCGCTGTTGTCCTACGCGCCCATCGGCTTGACCGCCGAGATCCCCTGCTCCGCGGTCTCGCAGCTGGCCGTATCCGGCGGGGTCGTGGTCTCGACCATCCCACACCAGTCGGCGGATATGGAGCGCTACGGCTTCGTCGTCAAGGTCGTCGCCGATACTCCGGAACGCCCGGGGCGAGTCGACGTCGTTTCACGAAACACGCTGCTGTGGTCGGCGCCGTTGGGCGAGGTCCGTGGCCAGGACTGCGCGCTGGCGATCGACGTCTCCGCGGCGGAGACCATGGTATCGGTGACCGGCGCCGGACCCGCCGGTGCCGTCGTCGAGCGTGATATGCGCCCGCAGGTGGTCGGTGTGTTCAGCGATCTGTCCGGCGCCGCGCCCAACGGTATGCGCGTCGATGTGCAGGTCGACTCACGCTTCTCCACATCACCCACCCCGCTCAAACTCGCCGTCATGGCGGTGTGCGTGCTGGCCACCCTGGTGTCGCTGGTGGCGTTGCATCGGCTGGACCGCACCGACGGGCGTTCCTCCCGGCGGTTCCTGCCGTCGCGCTGGTGGCGGCTGAAGCCGGTCGACTGGGTGGTCTTCGCGACGCTGCTGGTATGGCATTTCATCGGCGCAAACACTTCCGACGACGGCTACATCCTCGGCATGGCGCGAGGCGCCCAGAGTTCGGGCTACATGTCGAACTACTATCGCTGGTTCTCCGTCGATGAAGCGCCGTTCTACACGCCCTACACCGATGTGCTCGGCTGGATGACGAATGTGTCGACCGCCAGTCCGTGGGTGCGGCTGCCGGTGTTGTTGTCCGCGCTGGTCTGCTGGTGGGTGATCAGCCGAGAGGTGCTGCCGCGGCTCGGTGCCGCAGTCCGCGGCAGCAAGCTCGCGGTATGGACCGCCGCACTGGTGTTCCTGGCGTTCTGGCTGCCCTACAACAACGGCCTGCGTGCGGAATTCGTCGTGGCGACCGGCGTGATCCTCACCTGGGTCTCGGTCGAGCGGGCCATCGCCACCCGGCGGTTGCTGCCCGCTGCGCTGGCGATCCTCATTGCCGCGATGACGTTGACAGCCGCGCCGTCCGGGGTGATCTGTGTCGCCGCGCTGATCGCGGGTGCGCGCGCTGTGACCGCCGTTATCGTGCGCCGCGCCGCGACCATCGGATACCTGGCGCAGTTGCTGCCGTTGCTGGCCGTGGGCGTCGTGGTGCTGGTCGTCGTCTTCGCCGACCGGACGTTCGCTGCGTTCACCGAAATGTTGTACGTACACGACCGGATCGGTCCCGGCGAATCCTGGTTCTTCGAATACCTGCGCTACCAGTACTTGATCCAGCCCAGCGGTGACGGCTGGTTGACCCGGCGCTTCGGTGTATTCCTCATGTTCCTGTGCCTGCTGGTCTGCGTGGTCACCATGCTGCGCCGGGGCGGGCACCTCCCCGGCACGACGGCCGGGCCGTCGCGGCGCATCATCGGCATCACCTTCGGTGCCATGGTGCTGATGATGTTCGCGCCCACGAAGTGGAACCACCAGTTCGGCGTGTTCGCCGGCTTGGCTACCTGTGTCGCGGCGCTGACCGCTGTCGCGGTGAGCGCGCAGGTCATGCGGCCGGTGCGCAACCGGGCGCTGTTCGCGGCCGCGGTGTTCTTCACTCTGGCCATGAGTTTCGTCGCCGCCAACGGCTACTGGTACGTGTCGTCGTGGGGCATCCCCTGGTGGGACAAGCCGCCGTCGGTCGCGGGCTTCGGGTTCTCGACGTTCCTGGTCGGGCTGACGGTGCTGGCGCTGGCCGTGGCGGCCTGGTTCCACATCCGGCCCGGTACCGAGCCGCTACGGGACTCGGTGGCCGGACGTTTCGCCCGGATACCGGTGCTGGTGATCGTCGCGGCCGCGATGGTGGTGTTCGAGGTGGCGTCGTTCGCCAAGGCCGCGGTCGCCCAGTATCCGGCGTACTCGCTGGCGAAATCGAATCTGGCCGCGACCTTCTCCGGCGGCTGCGGGCTCGCCGACGATGTGCTCGTCGAGCCGAATCCGAACGCCTCCATGCTGCGCCCGCTGTCCAGCGATACCGCTGCCGCGCTGGCAGGTACCGAATCGGCCGGTTTCACACCGAACGGCGTCGCTCCGGTGCTGGTCTCCGAGGAGGTCGAAACCAGCACCGGCCGGGCCAATACCGTGTCCAACGATCCCGACGAGATCCGCGATGCCGCGAAGTCGGCGGGCTCGGTCTCCGACACCTCGCACGGTAGCGGTGTGAACGGCAGCAGCGTCCCGTTGCCGTTCGGACTCGACCCGGCGAACACTCCGGTGCTGGGCACCTACAGCCCGGCCGAGCAGGTTCCGGCCGCGCTGACCACCGGCTGGTACCAGCTACCCGGTATGGTCGACGGCAGCCGCGGCGACATTGTCGCTATCGCGGTCGCGGGCCGGATTCGTTCCGTCGACGCCGACGGGGTCGAACGCCCGGGCCAGCGGCTCGAGCTCGAGTACGGCACCGCCCAGCCCGACGGCAGCGTCGTGCCGCGGGGTCGTATCCTCCCGCTGGATATCGGCCCCGCACCGGTCTGGCGCAATCTACGGGTGCCGCTGGACCAGTTGCCCGGTGACGCCGATGTGGTGCGCCTGGTCGCCGAGGACAAAGATCTCGGTATCGACCAGTGGCTCGCCGTCACCCCGCCGCGGGTACCGCAGACGGTGACGCTGAACGAGCTGGTGGGCTCACAGACACCAGTGCTGCTGGATTGGTCGGTCGGCCTGAACTTCCCATGCCAGAACCACCTGCCCACCCGCTACGGGGTTTCCGAACTGCCGCAATACCGGATCCTGCCCGACCGAGGCGGCGCGGCCATCACCACGATGTGGCAAGCCCACGACGGCGGCGGCCCCCTCGGCTGGATTCAGTTGCTGTTCACCGCACGCACCCTGCCCGCCTATTTGGATCAGGACTGGGATCGCGACTGGGGTTCGATCGAGCAGTACATCCCGCTCGACCCGGACGCCGAGCCTGCGCGAGTCGCGGTCGAAGAGATGCGGCGCTCGGGCACTTGGTCGCCGGGTCACATCATCACCTCGTACTGAGTGCGGCCGCGGCGGGTGCGCGGCAGGGGATGATCTTGGCGACCGGACGATTGTCTTTCAGGATCTCGATTTCTTCGCCCGCCTCGACTCGGCGCAGTACCTCGGCTGTGTGGTTGCGTAAATCGCGGGCAGGAAGTGCGGCCATGCTACAACCGTAGCTTTTTGCTACGACTGTAGCTGTGGGCTGGGCTCCGAGTCACGGGCGCTACCGTCTACCCGTGTGCGGGCGCGGCGCGCGAGCAGGGCGTGGGCGGTGAAGACGACGAGCGCGGCCCAGATGAGGGCGAAACCGATCCAACGGGAGGCGGGCATCGGTTCGTGGGCGATGGCCACACCCCAGAACAGCTGCATTGCGGGGGTGAGATATTGCAGGATGCCCATGGTCGACAGTGGGACGCGGTGCGCGGCGACGGCGAACAACAGCAGCGGGACCAGGGTGACCGGCCCGGTGGCGATCATCAGGGCGGTGTGGGCAGCTCCCTCGCCGAATGTGGCGGTTCCGGAGGCGGCGAGCCAGATCGCGAAGGCCAGCGCGGCGGGCGCGGCGACCACGCCTTCCGCGGCGATACTGCGCAGCGCGTCCAGCGGGATCACCTTCTTCACCAGACCGTAGGTGGCGAAGGAGCAGGCCAGGATGAGCGCGATATACGGCGGGCTTCCGTAGTCGACCGTCAGCACGAGCACGGCCGCCGCACCGAGTCCCAGCGCCGCCCACTGCGCCTTCGCCAGCCGCTCCCGGAAGATCACCACGCCGAACGCGACCGTCACCAGCGGGTTGATGAAATAGCCGAGCGCGCACTGCACCACCTGCCCCGAGGTGACCCCGTACACGTACACACCCCAGTTCACGGCGATCGCGGCCGACGCCACCGCCGCGTAACCCCAGGTTTTGCGTGAGATCCGCGCCATATCCGGCAGCCGCCGGGTCACGGCGAGCACGATCAGCACCACGACCAGTGTCCACAGGATCCGCTGCGCCAGCACCTCGGTGGCGGGTGCGAACGCGAGCAACCCGAAGAATGCGGGGAACAAACCCCAGCTCGCGTATGCTCCGACGCCGAAAGTCACCCCGGGTACCGAACCGCTTCGCCGCATTCGTCCGACGGTACTTCTCGCCTAGGCTTGCGGTCATGCCGATTACCGTCCAGGCCGCGCGCGCCACCGGCCTCACCGCCACCGAGGTGGCGCAGCGTCGCCGCGACGGTCTCACCAACGACGTCCCCGACCGGGCGAGCCGTTCGGTACGCGACATCGTCCGCGCCAATGTCTTCACCCGGATCAATGCGATTCTCGGTGTGCTTTTCGTGCTGGTGCTGGCCACCGGTTCGCTCATCGACGGGATGTTCGGCCTGCTCATCGTGGCCAACAGCGCGGTCGGCATCATCCAGGAGGTCCGGGCCAAACGGACCCTGGACCGGCTGGCCATCGTCGGTCAGGCCCGCCCGACCGTGCGCCGTGACGGCCGCGCCGCACAGATTCCGCCCAAGGACGTGGTCCTCGACGATCTGATCGAACTCGGGCCGGGCGATCAGATCGTGGTCGACGGCGTTGTCGCCGAATCCGAACTGCTCGAGGTCGACGAATCGCTGCTCACCGGGGAAGCCGACCCGGTGCACAAGGAAACAGGCGCCCAGGTGCTGTCCGGCAGCTATGTGGTTGCCGGTTCCGGCGCCTATCGCGCAACCAAGGTCGGCCGCGACGCCTACGCTGCCAAACTGGCCGAGGAGGCCAGCAAGTTCACGCTGGTGAATTCCGAGCTGCGCAGCGGTATCAACACGATTTTGAAGGTCATCACCTTCCTGCTGATCCCCGCAGGCGCCCTCAGCATCTACAACCAGCTGTTCTCCAGCGGAGAAACGTGGCGGCCCGCGGTCACCGGCATGGTGGCGGCACTGGTGCCGATGGTGCCAGAAGGACTGGTGCTGATGACCTCGATCGCGTTCGCGGTGGGCGTGGTCCGATTGGGTGCCCGCAAATGCCTGGTGCAGGAGCTGCCCGCGATCGAAGGCCTGGCCAGGGTGGACGTGGTGTGCGCGGACAAAACCGGGACACTCACCGAGACCGGGATGCGGTTGGCCGAGCTCCGGATGCTCGCCGCCGCTGCCGAGATCGGGGTGGACGACACCGAGGCGCGCCGGGCGTTGGCTGCGATGGCGGGCGACGATCCGCGCCCGAACGCGAGCGTGCAAGCCATCGCCGAGGCGCTGCCCGAGCGGCCCGGCTGGCAGCATACCGCCGTCGCGCCGTTCTCGTCGGCGAAGAAATGGAGCGGCCTGTCCTACGCCGGCCACGGCAACTGGCTGCTCGGCGCGCCCGATGTCCTGCTCGGCTCCGATTCCGCCGACGCCGACACCGCCGAAGAACTCGGCGCGTCCGGGCTGCGCGTGCTGCTGCTGGCGCGCGCGGACCGCAGTGTGGACGCCGACGACGCACCGGGCACGGTCACCCCGGTCGCGCTGGTGGTGCTGGAGCAGAAAATACGCCCCGACGCCCGCGACACCCTGGACTATTTCGCGAGCCAGGACGTGGCGATCAAGGTGATCTCCGGCGACAACGCGGTATCGGTGGGTGCGGTGGCGGCGACGCTGGGGCTGCCCGGCGGCGACCATCCGGTAGACGCGCGGAAACTGCCGGAGGACCGCGACGAGCTGGCCGAGGAGCTGGAACGCAACAGCACCTTCGGGCGAGTGCGTCCCGACCAGAAACGCGCCGTGGTCGGTGCACTGCAGTCGCGCGGGCACACGGTCGCGATGACCGGCGACGGGGTGAACGACGTGCTGGCACTCAAGGACGCCGATATCGGGGTGGCAATGGGTTCGGGCAGCCCGGCCACTCGCGCGGTGGCGCAGATCGTGCTGCTGGACAACAAGTTCGCCACGCTGCCGTACGTGGTGGGGGAGGGCCGCCGGGTCATCGGCAATATCGAGCGGGTCTCGAACCTGTTCCTCACCAAAACCGTGTACTCGGTGTTGCTGGCGTTCCTGGTCGGGGCGGCCGGGGTGGGTTCGCAGATCTTCGGCTACGAACCGATCGGATACCCGTTCCTGCCGCGGCATGTGACGATCGCGGCCTGGTTCACCATCGGCATCCCGGCGTTCATCCTGTCGCTGGCCCCCAACAACGAACGTGCCCGCAGCGGTTTCGTCGGCCGGGTCATGCGCTTGGCCATCCCGTCGGGCGTGGTGATCGGGCTCGCCACCTTCGTGGCGTATCTGATCGCCTACGCGGGCCCGGAGGCCAGCGAGCAGCAGAAAATGCAGGCCGGGACCACGGCGTTGATCACGCTCATCATGATCGCGGTGTGGGTGCTCGCCATCGTCGCCCGCCCGTACACCTGGTGGAAGGTGCTGCTGCTGAGCGTGTCGGTGGCGGCCTACCTGTTCCTGTTCACGGTGCCTTTCACCCAGGAGTTCTTCGCCTTGGATCCGTCGAATCCCGCGCTCACCACGGCGGCCCTGGTGTGCGGCGCGGTCGGGATCGCGCTGGTGGAGGCGGCCTGGTGGATCGGCGCGGCGCTGCGCGGGGAGGAACGCACCCTGATCCCGGCCGCTCCCGGCGCCCGGGCCTGAGCTGCGACCGATCGGACGTACGACCCGCCGCGCCGCCAGAAGCCTTGTGCGGGGCGTGCATTCGGCGTGCGAGTACCTTCTGGTGCCATGGAGGTTCTGTTGCACCAGATCGACGCGTTCGCCGACGCACCGTTCTCCGGTAACCCGGCGGCGGTGATGCCGCTGCCCGCCTGGTTACCCGATGCGATGTTGCAACATCTGGCCGAGGAGAACAACCTCACCGAAACCGCCTTCTACACCGCACATCTCCCGCCTGGAGCCGGTGTGCCGCCGGGGGAGTGGCCCGCCTACCACCTGCGCTGTTTCACCCCGGAAGTGGAGGCCGAGCTGTGCAGTCACGCGACCCTCGCCGCGGCCGCGCAGATCCTCACCGATATACAGCCCGGCGACGACCGGGTCGGCTTCTTCACGCGCAGCGGTTGGTTGCGGGTGGACCGCACCGACGACGACGAATATGTGCTGGACCTCCCCGCGGTCCCCGCAGCGCCGACCGACCCCGACCCGCAGTTGATCGCGGCGCTCGGTGTGCGCCCGATACGCGCCTATACCGGCACCGACGCGGTGGTCGTCGTCGGCAGCGAGCAGGAGGTGCGTGAGGTGCGGCCGGCGCTCGACGACTTCCCCCTGCTGCCGCGCGCCGTGATCGTCACCGCTGCCGGAGTGGATGTCGATTTCGTCTCCCGGGTGTTCGCGCCCGCGATCGGGATCCCAGAAGACCCGGTGAGCGGTTCCGTCTACGCGCAACTGATTCCGCTGTGGAGCTCTGCTCTCGGCCGCACCGCGCTCACGGCCCGCCAGCTGTCGCGTCGAGGTGGGATGCTGCGCGGGCACCTGGTGGACGACCGGGTGTTGTTGACGGGACGGTGCAGGCGATACCTCGACGGGGTCGTCACCTTGCCGTAGCGACACCGATAGCGGCGTCAGCGGCCCGGGACCGGGCCGTCGTCGGGGACAGGGGTGACGGTATCGGTGGTGTCCGGTCGCAGCGGCACCACCGCGAAACGGCCCGCGACCGCGTCGGCGGGCAGCGCCTGCACCGCCCGCACCTCGGGGCGTTCGGCGAGGTCCCGCAGCTCGCTCGGCGTCGCCCGCACGACCAGCCCGGTCACGCAGGCGCAGTCCGCCCGCAGCCGCTCCGCCGACAACTCCAGCACCCGGCGGCTACGTTCGCCGGTGCTTGTGCCGGAGCTGTGTTGTAGCCGATCCCATAGTTGCCCGGCCGCGTCGGCGGACGAGCGCAGCAGCGCGGTATCGCTGTCGGGCACCGGCACGGCCACCAGCGGCGTCGACACGCGGGGGACCGGCGGCTGATACAACACCTGCCCGATCCGCATCTCGCGCCGGTAGTGCGGCAGCGCGGACGCGGGCAGGTATTCGGTGAACGACACCAGTGCCCAATGCTCGCTGGTGTCGGCGCCGATCAGTGACTCCGCAGCGCGGGCGAGGTAGTCGGCGACGAGCTCACCGTTGTGGGGTCCGAGCCGGTCGGTGAACACGCCGTCACGGCGCGGCGGATGCAATACCCCCAACAGCACGATGAGCACCGCCAGCGCGACGGCTACCGCCCCGGCCCCGACGGCGCGCAGCCCCGGGCGGCGCGAATCAGGCATCGCGCAGGACGTCCAGTGCGTGCGTCAGGTCGGCCGGGTATTCGCTGGTGATCTCCAGATAGCGGCCGTCGGCAGGATGCTGGAACCCCAGCGACCGCGCGTGCAGCCACTGCCGGGTCAAACCGAGCCGTTCGGCGAGGCGCGGGTCCGCCCCATAGGTGAGGTCACCGCAGCAGGGGTGGCGGATCGCAGAGAAATGCACCCGGATCTGGTGGGTGCGGCCGGTTTCGAGGTGGATATCGAGCAGGCTCGCCGCCTGGAACGCCTCGACGGTGTCGTAGTGGGTGATGCTGGGGCGGCCGTCGGCGGTGACCGCGAACTTCCATTCGTTGCCCCGGGCGCGGCCGATGGGAGCGTCGATGGTGCCGCTGCTGGGGTCCGGGTGGCCTTGCACCAGCGCGTGGTACCGCTTGTCGACGGTGCGCTGTTTGAACGCGCGTTTGAGCATTGTGTACGCGTGCTCGGACTGGGCGACCACCATCACCCCGGAGGTGCCCACGTCGAGGCGGTGCACGATGCCCTGCCGTTCGTGCGCCCCCGACGTCGAGATCCGATACCCGGCGGCGGCCAGCCCGCCGACCACCGTCGGCCCGGTCCAGCCGACACCGGTGTGCGCGGCGACCCCCACCGGTTTGTCGACGGCGACGATATCGTCGTCGGCGTACAGGATTTTCATCCCTTCCACCGGTTCGGCTTCGATGGTGAGCTCGCGTTTCGGTTCCGGGAAGACCACTTCCAGCCAGGCGCCCGCGGTCAGCCGGTCGGATTTACCGGCGGCAACGCCGTCGAGCTGTACCGAACCCTCCTCGGCCAGCGCGGCCACCGCGGTCCGCGACAGCCCGAGCAGCCGGGACAGGCCGGTATCCACCCGCATTCCGTCCAGCCCGTCCGGGACGGGCATGGTCCTGGTCTCTCTCAAGCGGCGCTCTCCTTGCCGGTGTCGTGCCCGGTCGGCCGGTCGGTGCCGTTCCCGGTGCTGTTGTTGCCATCGTTGTCGGTGATGTCGGCGGGGCCGGTGCTACCGGAACCGGTATCGGCGGCGGCTGCGCTCTCGTCGCGGGTTTCGCTGTCGTTGCGCCCGGCCCGGGTGCCGTCGGGTTCGAAACCGAACACCGTCAGCACCACCAGCAGGATCGCCCCGCACACGATCGACGAATCCGCCACGTTGAACACCGGCCACCAGCCGACCGAGACGAAATCGACCACATGCCCCTGCAGCGGCCCCGGGGACCGGAACAACCGGTCCATCAGGTTGCCGAAAGCGCCGCCGAGCACCATGCCGAGCCCGATCGTCCACCACAGCGAACGCAGCGTCCGCCCGATCCGCAGCA
Organism: Nocardia donostiensis; assembly: GCF_002081715.1. Classification (GTDB taxonomy): domain Bacteria; phylum Actinomycetota; class Actinomycetes; order Mycobacteriales; family Mycobacteriaceae; genus Nocardia; species Nocardia donostiensis. The sequence continues at coordinate 61,067 of NZ_MUKP01000032.1, forward strand.
CCCCGATCACCACCGCCGCCGCGATCAACGTCAGCAGCCAGGTCATACCGGTGGCCATGGAAAAAGCCGCACCGGGGTTGCGCACCAGCGTGAGCCGCACCACGTCACCGATGATCGAAACCGGCTCACCCGGAGTGAGCCGGGCGACCGCGATCGTCTTGGTGAGCAGATCCAGCCCGAACAGTACTGCCGCGATGATCAGCAGCAGCCGCAACCGCTGTGGGGAACGTGGGGCCGCGGGCTGGTCGGCGGCGGTCTGCTCGGGCGGCGGCCGGTCGTCACTCACGCCGACCATCATCTCTCGAGCAGAGATCGGCCCGTTGCCGCGGTCTCCTCCGGCCTGCTGCCGCCGCCCGCATTCGATGTCTGAGCCTGTGCTCAGGAAGCGGTCGTACCCTGTTGCTCGTGACGGTGTTGTCTTCTCCCCCTGTGCCCCGGATCACCCGCTCGGGGGTCCTGCTCATGGTGTTCGCGGTCGGGTTGTCCGCGTTCGGCGTCGGCTGCGCAGATCGCGGCGAAACCAGCGGTGAGGTCGACGGCGCCGAACCGCTCGGCATCGGCAGTGAGGTGACCGTGCCGATCGCGGCCGCGGTCGCGACAGTGGTGACGCCGGGCGCCGAACCCCGGTCGCTGCTGCGCCCCTCATACACCGAAGGCACCGCCCAGGAGGTGACGTTACGCACCGATCACAGCATTCAGCAGCAGATCGACGACCAACCGGTGCGTGATTTCTCCACCCCTGCCCTGACCATCCCGATGACCGCGCGTGCCGATATCGACGGCGTCGAACTCACCCTCGGCACGGTGACCACTCCCGATCCCGCACTGTCGGAGGCGCTGACCGCCGCCGACGGCTCGCACGCCGGTTTCCAGATGAGCGAACTCGGCGCCATCACCGCGCTGCGGCTGGCCCCGGCCCCCGACACTTCGAACTCCGCCCGGGCAGCCCTGGAGCAGGCGTTCTATCAGGCCGTCTACCGCTCGATCATGTTCCCGGACGAACCGGTCGGCGTGGGTGCGGTGTGGACGGTGCGCCAGGAAGTAGGCGGCGGCGTCACGCTCGATCAGGTGACCACGGCGACCTTGACCGAACGCGACGGCGACCGGCTCAGCATCCAGCTCGATGTTACCCAGATGCCGAAATCGTCGACCTGGGATCTGCCCAACCAATCCGGCACCCTCGATATCGAGGACTACGCCATGCAGGGTACCGGCCGCATCACGGTCGACCTCGGGCTGCCACTGCCGGTGTCGGGTTCGATCGCGCTGGGCGGGCATCAGCACTACCGCGACCCGCGCACCGAGACCATGCTGCGCCAGACCATCGGCACCAAGGTGAGCTGGGGAGAATGAACCCGCGCTGTCAAAACGCCTGGCCGGAGTGAATGCGGAGGTAGGCTCGAAACGCACGGCCGGGACGCGAGGCGGTAGATGGGTAGGCCGTGCGAAGGCAGAAGGTACACATCAAAGCGCATGGCCGGAGCGAATGTGGAGGTACGCCCGGTAACCGATCGAGACCAGGAGGTCTTGTGATGTCTGATGTCTCCCCTGTTCCCGAGGGCTATCCGTCTATTTCCGCGGGACTCGCGATCGACGGCGCGGCCGATGCGATCGAGTTCTACAAGAACGTTTTCGGCGCCACCGAACGCATGCGCATGCCCGGTCCGAACGGCACGATCATGCATTGCGAGCTATTGGTCGGCAATTCCGTGCTCATGCTCGGCGACCCCGCCCCCGATATCGGCTTCCGCGATCCGAAGGCCGTCGGCGGCACCCCGGTCAACCTGTACGTCTACGTCCCCGATGTGGATGCGGCGTTCTCTGCCGCGCTCGCCGCGGGCGCTACCCAGCTCACCGCGCCGGAAACCCAGTTCTACGGCGATCGCACCGGTTCCTTCATCGATCCCTGGGGGCACCAGTGGACGGTCGCCACCCATGTCGAAGACATCGAACCCGAGGAAATGCAACGGCGGATGGCGGAGATGTCCGGGGGCTGAACCGCTCCCCCGCAGGCCTGCGCAACCGGACCCGATCCCCCTCACGGACCGGGTCCGGTTCTCATATGGAATACCCGAGGGTGGCGGACCCGAACCGGTTCGGGTCCGCCGGAGTAGGAAGTATCGCCCCGCGGGCGTGCTTCTGACACAGGCTGCGCAGGGCCGTTGGCCGACCAGTCGTCGTTCAGCCCGTGTATTTGCTGACCGTGAACTCGACCGTTCCCGGTTCCGGCGTATGTGATGCGCCGACGAGGACCGTGGCCACGAATCGGCCGATTCCCGGGCGGAACACCGACGACCGCCCGTCGTTCACCCAATGACCCGGCCCGTATGCGGTACGGGTGATCGACCCCGTCTGCCCGGTGTCGAGATTGCGCCAGGTCAGTGTTACCGGCAGCGTGCACTGCCTGGTCCCGAACATGATCGTGGACAGCGTGAACAGCGCATGCTCCGGATAGGCGTCCCCTTGTACCGACGGCTGAACCTGTGCGATACAGGTGCCGTGCGCTAGTGCATACACCGTGGCGAACTCACCCCCATCGGCTGCCGCGGCGGCAGGCGCGGCGGTAGCAGTGAGCGCAGCGGCTGCGACGGCGGCTCCGGCGGGCAGGACGAGCGAGATCTTCGATGATGTCATCGCCTCACCTCGAGGTCGTGGGGTTGATGCCTGCCAGCATGCTGCGGGCCGCCCCTGTCTCGCGGGACCCGGCCCACCCGACACGCCGCCGAGCTGAGACATCCCCGAGCGAGGGCCGTCGTTGTCGGCGCCTGAGCCTAGAATCGCAGCACCAACCCCCGTCGAGACCTTTGGGAGGAAGGACCGTCTTGGCCGCCTCGTCCGGATCGTTCGTTCATCTGCACAACCACACCGAGTATTCGATGCTCGATGGTGCGGCCAAGATCTCGCCGTTGTTCGCGGAGGCGGAGCGGTTGGGGATGCAGGCGGTCGGGATGACCGACCACGGGAACATGT
>NZ_MUKP01000033.1 GCF_002081715.1 Nocardia donostiensis
GGGCGGCCGTGCCGCCGCTGGTCCGGCTGGTGGTGATGGGGGTGATCGCCGGGCTGGTCGGCTCGACCGTGTACCTGCCGTTCCTGCTGGAAACACTCGGTGGCAACACTGCAGGCTCCGGGACTGCCGTCCACTATCTGCCGGAAGCGGGAGCCGAACTGCCACTGCCGATGGCGCATTTCTCGCTGCTCGGCGCACTATGCCTGATCGGCACCCTGTGGCTGGTGGTGCGGGCGGGCTCGTCGCGGCGGGCGCAGGCGCTCGGCGTCGGCGTGGTCGCGGTGTATGTGTGGTCGCTGTTGTCGATGACGGCGACGGCGGCGGGGACGACGCTGCTGTCGTTCCGTCTCGAACCGATCCTGCTGGTGCTGCTGGCGGCGGCGGGTGCTTTCGGGTTCGTCGAGGGGGCGCGGGCGATCTATCAGGCCGTCAACGAGCCCGCCAAGTTCCGCTGGGCGACCGTTGCGGTGGCCACCGTGGGCGCGCTTGCTTTCACCCAGGACATCCCGCAGGTGCTCGCCCCGGAGATCACCACCGCCTATACCGATACCGACGGCAACGGCGAGCGCGCCGACCAGCGTCCGCCGTCGGCGGTCAAGCACTACCGCGAGATCGACGCAACCCTCACCGAGCAGACCGGCAGGGAGCGTTCCGACACCGTCGTCCTCACCGGCGACACCACCTTCCTCGCCTACTACCCCTACTTCGGTTTCCAGGCGCTGACCTCGCATTATGCGAATCCACTCGCCGATTTCGACGGCCGCGCCGTCGCTATCGCCACATGGAGCGAGCTGGAAACCCCCGCCGAACTGCTCGAAGCTTTGGACGCCACGCCGTGGCGTGCCCCGGATGCCTTCCTGTTCCGCCGCAGCGGCGAGGACTACACCCTGCGTCTGGCCGAGGACGTCTACCCCAACGACCCCAATGTCCGCCGCTATACGGTGAGCTTCCCGGCGAAACTGTTCACAGACCCCCGTTTCACCACCACGGATATCGGGCCGTTCACCCTGGTCGTCGTCGACCGCTAACCAACCCTCCTGGTCGTCACGAACAGGTCCGGCCAAGACAGCGTCGCTGCACTGTGGTTCAACCTGACGGCGACGCCGGGAAACGGCGCTGCAACGTGTATCTACCGCTCGCGCAGCGCGAGTTCGGCGGGCCGGGCGAGGAACGCCGCCCGCTACTCGGCTCGGTCGTCATGCAGCCGAGGGCGGCCACTGCTTCGGAAGTCCTCCGTTTCATGTCTTCGAGCCGCCGGTGCTCCTGGATGTCAGGGCCGGAGCGGTGCTCTCAGCGGGTCGCCGATGGGGGGCCGCACATCACCGTCGCGGTTCGGCCGACTGTGCTCGACGAATACGTGATGCTTGCCGATCACGCCCTCGGGGGCCCGGGCTGGTTGGTCGGCCGGGTGCTGGAGACATCGGGTCCGGTGACGAGGCGGTCCGAGTCTCGGACATCGTGCCGTTCCGGCGCGGATTGCCAGGTTCGGTTAAGCCGGTTTCGGTACGGTGGGCGGCCGACTGGACACGACTAGGAGATTTGACGGGTGACACAGGCAGATGACGTCGAACAGGGTGGGACGACGGCGACGGCACTGGACACCAGAAGCGCGGTGACGAGCATCGGCGCGGCGACCGCGAAGCCGGGCGCGCCCGCTCCGGAGAGATCCCGCTCGCGGCTTCGGATACCGCGTGCGGATCTGCTGATCGGCCTCGGATATCTGGCCCTGGCGGTCACGGTGCTGTCCGGGCAGTGGCGCAACACCGGCAGCGGGTATCTGATCAAAAGTGGCCAGGACCAGACCATGTGGGAATGGTTCTTCGCCGTCACCGCGCATTCGGTGGCGAATCTGGAGAATCCGCTGGGCACCACGCTGCAGAATTTCCCGGCCGGGGTGAACATGATGGCCAATACGGCCATGTTCGGCGTCGGGGTGCCGCTCACCCCGGTAACCCTGTTGTTCGGGCCGACGGTCACCTTCGTGCTGGTGCTCACAGTTGGCCTGGCTGGTACCGCATTCGCCTGGTACCGGTTGTTCGCTCGCGAACTCGCCGAATCCAGGGCAGCCGCCGTGATCGGGGGGCTGTTCTGCGGTTTCGCGCCCGCGATGATCTCCCATGCCAGCGCGCACCCGAATTTCGTTGCGCTGTTCCTGCTGCCGGTGATCGCCGGGCTGTTGATCAGGATGGTTCGTGACGCCAATCGGCCGCACCTGCGCGACGCGGTGGTCCTCGCGCTGCTCGTCGCCGCCCAGATCGCGCTCGGCGAAGAACCGCTGCTGATCTTCGCGCTGGCGTTCGCGGTGTTCGCCGTCGCCTACTATCTGCGCGACCGGCAGCACGGCCGGAACATGCTGCGGCGGATCGCGCCCACTGTCGGGCTCGGCGCGGTGATCACCCTGCTGCTCACCGGGATTCCGCTATGGTGGCAGTTCTTCGGCTCACAAGGGTATCGGTCAATCGACCACGGGCCCATGGGCAACGACCTCAAAACACTCACCCAGTTCCCGTCCGAATCCCTGGGCGGGTTGCTGTCGCCGGGCGAGAATGTCGCGATCAACCCGACCGAGCAGAACGCCTACTTCGGCTGGCCGCTGCTACTGCTCGTCGCAGCCGCAGCTGGACTGCTGTGGCGGGACCGGGTGGTCCGCGCGGCGACGGTGGTGATCGGGGTGTTCACGGTGCTGTCGCTGGGTTCGGAGTTGACGATCGGCGAGGACGAGACCGGTATCCCGTTACCGTGGGCGCTGCTCGAGCAGTTGCCGCTGGTCAATTCGGTACTGGAAACCCGGCTCACTATGGCCGCCGTCCCCGCCGTCGCCGTAATCCTCACGCTGGCGTCGGACCGGGCGATCCACCACTGGCGGGCGGCCGCGGCCGACTGGCGGCCGCTGGCCTGGTTCGCTGCGCTGGCATGCGCGCTGGTGCCGCTGACACCGACCGTTCTCCCGGTCACCGAACGACCGGCCACCCCCGATTTCTTCGCCGACAACACCGTCGCCCGCTACGTCGACGACGGCTCGGTGCTGGTCGTTCCGCCGCCGCGCCCGCCGGACGCGCGCGCATTGCGCTGGCAGTCCGAAGCCGGCTTCACATTCCCGCTGGCCGAAGGCTATTTCGTCGGGCCGACCGCCGATAAGAAGGGCATGTACGGTCCGCAGCCGCGGAAAACCAGCGGCCTGCTGGTCCGGGCGGTCGACACCGGTCGGGTTCCGCGGATCGATGCGGCAGACCGTACTGCCGCGCTTGCCGATCTGCGTTACTGGCGCGCGGATGTGGTGGTGCTGCCGCGGACCGGAACCGAGTACGCGGGCGTATTGCGCGAGACCATGTCCCGGCTGCTCAACGCCCGGCCGGTGCCGGTCGGCGACGTCTGGGTGTGGGATGTGCGCTGGGTCCGCTGATCGGCCGACAGTGGCGGGGCGGCTCGCGCTGCGACGGTAGCTGGCTAGAGTCAACGACCGTGCGACCGGACCGATCACCTAGAGCGTTCAACCGTATCCGCCTGCTCGCCCTTGTTTCCGGGTTACTCGGATTCGTGCTGGCGCTGCTGACACCGCTGCTACCGGTGCAGCAGGACCGGACCGTCCTGGACTGGCCGCAGGCCGGAGCCGCCGATGTCGCAGCGCCGCTGGTGAGTTACGAACCGCTCGAGCTCACCCTCACGGTGCCGTGTGCGACCGTGCGCGAATCGAACGGGACGCTGGTGTCCACCATTGCCGTCGATTCCGGGAAGGCGTCGGCGAAGGGGCTGCTCGTCACGGTGCGCGACGGCAACCTGTCGGTGCTGTTGCGCGATGTGCCGCTGCTGTCGGCGCCGCTGACCGAACTCGGCGCCTGCCAAGCGGTTACGGTCACCTCCACTGCCGCCGCAACCACCGCGGAAATCGTCGGTGCGTCCCGCGAGGACGGCACCCCGTTCACCGCCACCGTGGAGCGGGATATCCGGCCCCAAATGGTCGGTGTTTTCACCGACTTGGAGCCCGGCCGCCTCGACGGGATCGAGCTGCACGCCGAAATCGACTCCCGGTTCACCTCCGCACCGACACCGATGAAACTGGCCGCGATGATCCTGGCGGTGCTGTTCACCGTGATCGCGCTCATCGCGCTGCATATGCTCGACACCGCAGACGACCGCCGCGCGCGCCGCTTCCTGCCCGCGCGGTGGTGGCGGTTCGGTCTCGCCGATGCCGCGGTGCTCGGCACCCTCGTGATCTGGCACATCATGGGGGCTAATACCTCCGACGACGGTTACATCCTGAACATGGCCCGCGCCTCGGAGAAGGCAGGCTATCTGGCCAACTATTACCGCTGGTTCGGGGTGCCGGAAGCACCGTTCGGCTGGTCGTACGAGGTGCTGGCCTGGATGACGCAGATCTCCGCGGCCAGTCCATGGGTCCGGCTGCCCACGCTGCTCGCGGGCATAGTGTGCTGGCTGGTGATCAGCCGCGAGGTGCTGCCCCGGCTGGGGGCGCGGGTGCGCAGCAACAAGGTCGCGCTGTGGACGGCCGGGCTGGTGTTCCTCGCCTTCTGGCTGCCCTACGACAACGGTCTGCGCCCGGAACCGCTCATCGCGGCAGGCGCACTGCTCACCTGGTGCTCCATCGAACGCGCCATCGCCACCGCGCGGCTGCTGCCCGCCGCCGTCGCCGTGCTCATCGCCGCATTCTCGCTGGCCGCCGGACCGACCGGCCTGATCTGCATCGCCGCCCTCATCGCCGGTTCGCGTCCGATACTGCAGATCATCATCAAACGCGCGCGCCCCGACGTTCGCGGCCCGGCTCGCGTTTCGACCACCGCAGCTCGGAGCGCCGGGGCGGACGAACGTCCGACTCTCGCTGGGAGCGCCGGGGCGGACGAACGTCCGACTCTCGCTGGGAGCGCCGGGGCGGACGAACGTCCGACTCTCGCGCATGCACCGAAGGCGCCAGTCGCGGAGGCCGAAACGCGAGCCACAAGAGGGCCGCGAACCGCGCCCGCCAGCGCGCAGATAATCCGGTACGCCGCCTTGCTCGCTCCGGGGTTGGCGGCCGGAGCGCTGGTGCTGGTGGTGATCTTCGCCGACCAGACCCTGACGACGGTGCTGGAAGCCACCCGGGTGCGCACTGTCGTCGGCCCGAACGTTGCCTGGTTCGACGAGCGCACCCGCTGGGATTCGCTGCTGATGCTGTCGCCGGACGGTTCGCTGGCGCGCAGGTTCGGTGTGCTGCTCATGCTGTTGTGCCTGCTCGTGTGCGTTCTGCAGGTACTGCGGAAATCCCGGATTCCCGGCACGTCGCGCGGCCCGTCGGTGCGCATCCTCGGCATCGTGTTCGCCTCGCTGCTGCTGATGATGTTCACCCCGACCAAGTGGACCCACCATTTCGGTGTGTACGCCGGGCTGGCCGGTTCGCTGGCCGCGCTCGCAGCGGTCGCGGTCGGCACCAATGGGATCCGGGCGCCGCGCAACCGGGCGCTGTTCGCGGCAGCGGTGCTGTTCCTGCTGGCCATCACCTTCACCGGTTCCAACGGCTGGTGGTATGTGTCCAGCTACGGTGTCCCGTGGTGGGACAAGGCGCCGTTGATCGCGGGTAAGGGGCTGTCTACGCTGTTCCTCGGACTGTCCGTGCTGGCGCTGCTGGTCGCGCTGTGGCTGCACTATCGAGCGCCGTACAAGAGCGGCCCGCCGTCGCGGTCGGCCCGCTATGCTTCCGCGCCGCTGACCGTCGCTGCCGCGCTGATGGTGCTGTTCGAGGTGGCGTCGCTGGCCAAAGCCGCGGTCGGTCAGTATCCGGCGTACTCGATCGCCATGTCGAACGTGCGTTCCCTGCTGGGCGAGCCCTGTGCCCTCGCCGATGAGGTGCTGGTGGAAACCAACACCGCCGACTCGCTGCTACTGCCCTACGAGGGTGACCCGGCCGACGGCTTGATCTCCACCGACCCAGAGGCTGAGACCGTCGGTTTCACCCCTGACGGGGTGGCGACCGACCTGACCGCGGACGCCGAGGAGACCGTTTCCGGCAGCGCCAACTCGGTCGAATCGGATAGCGAGAACAAAACCACCGACACCACCGGAGCGGGCACCGGGGGCGGCATCACCGCCGAACCCGGGATCAATGGCTCTACGGTCGCACTGCCGTTCGGGCTCGACCCGGCCCGGACCCCCGTGCTGGGCAGCTACCAGCGCGGCGACTACCAGGAGCAGGCCCGGTTGACCTCGCAGTGGTATCGGCTCGACCTGTCCGACAGCATGGCCCGTGACAACCATCAGGTGCTTGTGATCACCGCCGCCGGGCGGATCAGATCTGTCGACGCCGACGGTGTCGTCACCTACGGTCAGGACCTGCGACTCGAATACGGCACCCGCGACATCACCGGCCATGTCACTGTGCTCGGCGAGGTGTCCCCGCTGGATATCGGCCCCTCCCCGTCCTGGCGGAACCTGCGGGTGCCGCTGGAGCAGCTGCCCAATGAAGTGAACGCGGTACGACTGGTCGCCGTCGACAACGACATCACCAGCCGCCAGTGGCTGGCCCTCACTCCGCCGCGGCTGCCGCACCTGGACACCCTGAACTCGGTGGTCGGCAGCACCGACCCGGTGCTGCTGGACTGGCATGTCGGCCTCGCGTTCCCCTGTCAGCGCCCGTTCGACCACAGCAACGGTGTCGCTGAGGTGCCGCGCTGGCGGATCCTGCCCGACCGGGTCGGCTCCGATGCCTCCAACGCCTGGCAGGACGATATCGGCGGCGGCCCGCTTGGCTGGACCGAGCTACTGCTGCACGCCGAAACCGTGCCCGCCTATCTGGCGCACGACTGGGGCCGCGACTGGGGCTCGCTGGAACAGTTCACCCCGCTCGTGCCGGGCGCGCAGACCGCCGACCTGGCGGTGACCACCGAAACCCGTTCCGGCCTGGCCACCGACGACCCCATCCGAATCAAATAGCAGACGCCCGCGGTGGCGGGACCGAGTAGCCTTGTGCCGCAACAGTTTCGCCACCGCATCGTCGGACTCACCGCGTTCGTTACCACCACGTGAGGGAACGCTCGATTCCATGACGGAACAGGCCAGGATACGTAGGGTGGGCACCATGACGACGGCCTTCGATGACATGGACCTGCGTGAGCTCGTCGGACTGCTCACCGAAGAGGAACAGCGCGAACTACGTCCCGCGGTACTTCGCGTATTGAAACGTCTCCCCGCTCAGGAGGTGCTGCGCCGTGAACTCGGTGTACGGATGACGAAGGTGTGAGCCACGGCCCCTCTGCCAGCAAGAAGATATCCACCACAAAAGGCCGTCGCCTCGGAGGAATCCCGAGGCGACGGCCTTCGACAGTTATCGGTCAGAACACCCTCAGCATGCCCGGATCCCACAGACCCGACCGTGTCGCGGTCCCGGTGTCCAGCCTCGCCGGAGTGGCCTCGTAGTACTGGTCATAACGCTCCAGCGTGCCCCAGTCCCTGGCCCAATCGTCCTTCAGATAGGTCGGGATAGTGGTGGACTTCGCCAGCATCTGCGAGAAACCGAGCGGCCCACCGAACTCCTGCGCCTGCCATGTATTGGTCGAGCTGACCGCCAGCGGGCGATCCGGGAGAATACGGTACTTCGGCACCTCCGCCACCCCGTTGCGGTGATCGAACGGGCGCTGGCACGGGAACTGCAGGCCAACCGCCCAGTCCAGCAGCACCGGCTGCTCGGTGCCGACGAAACTGTTGATCGACTCGAGCTTCGGCACCCGCGGCGGGGTGAACGCCAGCCATTGGTCACCGATCAGAATCGGATCGTTGGCGACGATACGCACCGCGTCGGCCTCCGGCGCGATCTCATCCAGCGGGATCCGCAGGTTACGCCACGACGGGAACGGGCCGATATCACGCGGCAGATAGGTGCCCAGCGGGGTGACGCTGCCGTCGGCCTCCCGTTTGCCGTAGTCGACGGTCAGCGACTGGCCGTACTGCATCGCGCCGGTGTCGTCATAGGACAGGATGCGGCCTGCCGCGGTGATCACCACCAGCGGCGCATCAGGGGACCGCTCCGGCAACTCATACCAGCTGGACACCAGATGCGCCGGCTGCTGCACACCCTCCTGGTAGCTGCCCAGCACCGGTGTAATAGCCGGGTCGAGCCCGAACGGCAGCTTCACCGTGCTGCCGTTCACACCCATCGCACCCTGGCCGCCGCCGGTACCCGCGTTCTGGCCCTCCGCGAACGCCGCACCCACCGACTGAGTGGAGGTGTTGCCGGTGCCCGGTTTCACCTCGACCGCATCAGCGGACAGATCATCGGGCACACCGTTGGGATCGAAACCGACCGGCGCGCCACCTGCCAGCGGATCATTCGGATTCGCAGGCGGATGTGCCGGATCAATGATCGGGTTCAGCCTGCCCGCATTCGGATCCGTCTCCACCAGAACATCGTTGGCCAAACCGCAGGTGCTGCCGGTCAACGCATCGACATTCGAGCGGGCCAGCGAATACGCCGGATACTGCGAAACCGCGCCCTTCGCCAGCGATGCCACCTCGAACAACACCATGGCCGCCGCAACAACAGTCAACGGGATCGCCGCGAACTTACGGATACGCCTGCCGCGCACGGTGCCCGGCGGGCTCGGCGGCTTCGCATACCCCTCCCGCAGCGAATGCCACGCCACCAGCGCTAACGCCACACCGAACAGAACCAAGATCGCGGTATTGGACTGGTAGCCGCTCAGCGAAACCCGCTTATCGAACCACGGCACCCCGTAACTGGACACATACCAGTAACCGTTGATCCCGGAGAAACTCACCGCGAGCACGAACAACAACCCGGCCAGGAAAATCATCCGGTTCTTCCGCGCCCGCAACGCCGTCGCCGACACCGCCACAGCGGTCACCGCCGCCAGCGAACCCGCGATACCCGCATACACACCGAAATGGTGCGTCCACTTCGTCGGATTGAACATCATGAAGAAGAGCGTGCCGAAAACCACGCCCATCAACCGCCACGTCGGAGCGCTGGCAATCCCCGGAACCCGGCGCCGCCGCAGCAACACCAGCATCGTCGTGAACAGGCACAACAGCATCACCAAGAAGGCGAACCGCCGCGCCAGCGAACCATCCACCGTCTCCACGAACAGGTAGTAGTAGCGCAGATAATCCTGGTACCAGGCCAGGTTCGGGCCGGTCAGCTGCCGCACCCGATTGGCCTCCATGATCCCGGCGAACGTCTGATCACCGAACACCACAACCAACACCAAGAACCCGGCCGCCGCAATCGGCGCAAGCAACGCCGCCGTGCCATGTTCACGATGCCTACGCACCACAATCCTGGTCAACGGCCGAATACCAGCCAACAGCGCCGCCACACACATCAAACCCGTCGGCGCCGCCGCCAACGTGAACGCCGCAATCAACACCGCCATCGCGGCAGGCAACAAACGGCCCGTCGCAATCGCCCGCTCGATCGACACCCAGGTCAGCAGCGCACCCAACGCCACGATCGGCTCCGAACGCAAACCGTTGTCGAACGGCAGCCAGAACGCCAGAAACACCAAACCGCCCGTCCACAACGGGACACTGCCGAACCGCGCCCGCACCCGGCGGCTGCCACGCGGACCACGCAAGCCGTTACCCAGCCGCGGCACCACCTCACGGCTGATCACCATCCAGCACAAAATCGCGCAACCCAGCGCAGGCAACCGCACCCACGGGCTCGCCGTCGAGATCTCCGCGAACAACTGGATCACGTAGTAGTACCAGCCGAAAGGCGCCTCCGGCACCCCATACCAGCGGAAATAGTTGGCCATATAACCCGCGTGCGGCGCCACCCGCACCATGCTCAAGATATAGCCGTCATCGGAGGTATTGGCGCCCATGAAATGCCACAGCACCAACGTGCCGACCACCGCGCCATCGGCCCACGTCGGCTTCAACCAGCTGGCAGGCAAAAACCGGCGATGCCCACGCCCATCACTGGTATCCAGCCGCGCCAACGCCACCAACGCGATCACCGTGCACAACACCGCCGCGATCATCGCCACCAGCTTGATCACCGTAGGAGTCGAACTGAACCGCGTATCGACCGTCATATCGAACGCCAGTCCCTGCGGCACCGCACCCGACAAATCGGAGAACACACCCACAACCTGCGGCCGCAGATCCCCCGCAAGCTGCCCCTGCACCGGCTGCCCATCCGCAGTGGTCAAGCCCTCGAACGCCGCGAACGTCCGCTCGTTATCGGAAGTGATCGTGATAGCCGAACAATCAGCCATCCGCTCCCGCCCCGCCGAAGCCACCACCGCATTCCGGTCCACCACATCGACCGACGACTCCGACACCCGCACGAACAGCGCCTCCAACGCCGCCCGATCCCCCTGCGGCGGCGCCGTCGCCAACAACATCCCACCATGGGCAGGCAACTGTCCCACCGCAGCACACGGGATACTCGCACTCAACTCGATCGGCACCTGCGACATCAACGGCGCCTGCACATTGCCCAACTCGCCGTCCTGCGGCCAACTCAACGTCGCCGTCGTCTGCGTAACCGGCAAAAACGGAGTCGCCAACGCGAACAACGCCCCCAACACACCGGCAACCAACGCGAACAATCGCGCCGTGCGGAAATCCTTCGGCGCAACCTGCGGGACCGGTTCAGTTTGCGGCAATACAACTGTGGCGACATCGGACACGATTGGCAATGCTAGCTGCTGTGTTTGATGGCCGCGCCTCCGGCGCGGCGGGGTTTGCTGTGTCTTTGGCGCGCTGACGCGCGCGGGTTTGCGGCCCCCTTGGGCTCGCGTTTCAGCCCTCGCGACTTGCGCCTTCGGCGCATGCGCGAGGGGCGGCTGGTTCGGGAGCAATGCGGGGAGCTTCGGCGTGCGCAGCGGTCGCTGGAGCGTGGTGTTCGAATTATGGAGAACGACGCTCGCAGCGCTGCGCGCACAGCGTGGTGTTCGCCACTTCGAGTGGAGGTACTCGGTTCGACGGCTCACGGGGTAAGGGATCAGAAGGTTTCGCCGGAAAGGTTTGCGGCGGGCGAGACGGGTGAGACCGGGGTATAGGAGTGAAAACCCCTGATCAGGAGGCTTGGCGGCGCAGTGTGGAAAGTGGGGCTCCGCGGCGTGGGACTGGCCGGGAATTCAGGGGCGCGCTGGCAGAATCGGCGAAAACACCCCCCGAATGAACGACCGGTTACGGCGGTAATGGAAAGGTAGGGGCATGACCAAGGTGAATCTCGAGACGAATCACGGCACGATCAGCCTGGAGCTGGACGAGTCGAAGGCGCCGAACACGGTGCGCAACTTCATCGAGTACGTGAAGTCCGGGCATTACGACGGCACCATCTTCCACCGCGTCATTCCGGGCTTCATGATCCAGGGCGGCGGTTTCAACAGCAATATGGAGCAGAAACCCACTCAGGCCCCCATCCAGAACGAAGCGGCCAACGGTCTGAAGAACGACAAGTACACCGTCGCGATGGCCCGTACCAACGACCCGCACTCGGCCACCGCCCAGTTCTTCATCAACGTCGCCGACAACGACTTCCTCAACCACACCGCCCCAGCGGGCCAGGGCTGGGGCTACGCCGTTTTCGGCACCGTCACCGAAGGCACCGACGTGGTCGACAAGATCGCCGGCGTCGCTACCTCCTCCCAGGGCATGCACCAGGACGTCCCCGTAGAGAACGTCGTCATCAAATCCGCGACGCTGGGGTGAGTTCATGGTCGCGCCTCCAGCTGGAGGCGCGACCAATTACAACGGCAGCAGGTGGTGCTTCCGCGGGTTACGGGGGATGTCCTTGTCCCGCAACAACCGCAACGCCTTCCGCAATTCCAACCGGGTATGGGCAGGCTCGATCACCGCGTCGATGTACCCGCGCTCGGCCGCTACCCATGGCGTGGCCACGGTCGCGTTGTAGAAGTCGATCATTTGTTGTCGGATGGCTTCGCGCTGGTCTTCCGGTGCGGCGGCGATTTGTTTCCCACCGATCAGGCTGACCGCGCTCTCGGCGCCCATGACGGCGATCCGCGCGGTGGGCCAGGCGAGGTTCACGTCGGCGCCGAGCTGTTTGGAACCCATGACCGCGTAACCGCCGCCATAGGATTTGCGGATGACCACGGTGACTTTGGGGACGGTGGCTTCCACGAAGGAGAACAGGAACCGGCCACCGCGTTTGATGACGCCGATCTTCTCTTGTTCGACGCCGGGCAGGAAACCGGGTGTGTCGACGACGAACACGAGGGGGATTTCGAAGGCGTCGCAGAGCCGGATGAAATGGGCTGCTTTATCGGAGGCGCGTGCGTCGAGTGAGCCTGCGTAGATCATCGGCTGGTTGGCGACCACGCCGACACTGCGGCCGTCCACCCGAGCGAAACCGGTGATGATATTGCGGCCTGCGGTGGCGCCGATTTCGTGGAAATCGCCGTCGTCGAAGATGCGCAACAGAATGTCGTGCATGTCGTACCCGGCGTTATCGGAGTCGGGGACGATGCCGTTGAGTTCCAGGTCGGTGTCGGTGATATCGGGTTCGAGGCCCGGGTTGATGACCGGCGGCAACTCCTGGCAGCTGGTGGGCAGGTAGGACAGGTATTCACGGACCCACGCGAACGCGGCTTGCTCGTCGGGGGCGACGTGATGGATGTTGCCGTATTGGGCTTGGCTGTGCGCGCCGCCGAGTTCTTCGAGGCTGACGTCTTCGCCGGTGACTTCCCGGATCACCTTGGGTCCGGTGACGAACATGTACGCCTCTTCGGTGGCGACCACGACGTCGGTGTTGATGGGCGCGTATACCGCCCCGCCCGCGCATTTGCCGAGGATCATCGAGATCTGCGGCACCAGGCCGGACAGGGGTTCCTGGCGGCGGCCGAGTTCGGCGTACCAGGCGAGCGAGGTGACGGCTTCTTGTACGCGGGCGCCACCGGAGTCGTTGATACCGACGACGGGGCAGCCGACCTTGGCCGCGTATTCCATGATCCCGGCCACCTTGCGGCCGAACATTTCGCCGACGGAGCCACCGTAAACGGTCTGGTCGTGGGAGAACACCGCTACGGGCCTGCCGTCGACCAGCCCGTGCCCGGTCACCACGCCGTCCCCGTACAGCGCGGACGGGTCACCGGGTTTGCGGACGAGCGCACCGATCTCGACGAAGGTGCCGGGATCGAGCAGCATGTTGATCCGGTCACGGGCGCTGGGGATTCCCTTTTTCGCCCGTTTGGCCACGCCTGCTTCACCCGCCGGTTCCTGGGCCAGCTCCAAACGCTTGCGCAGGTCGGCGAGTTTTTCGGCGGTTGTGCTCACTTGCTCCCTTTCGCGGCCGATCCGGAGGTGGTGATCGAGGCCAGTTTTGCAGTCAGGTCGGCGCCGATACGGCCGATACGCGGTTCATCGATGATCTGCAGGTGGTCTCCGGGAATGTGGATGACCTCCAGGTGCGGCAGATAGTCGTCCCAGCCGCCGTTGGGTTGGCGGTCGGCGTAGCGGGGCTCGAGTTCGATCATGCCGTCGTGGTAGCGGTCGGCGAGGTAGAGCACGACGTCGCCTTCGTAGCGGGTCGGCCGCACCTGCTGCAGCGCCCGGTTTTCGATCCAGGACGTCTTCTGGTGTTCGAGCACGCCGCCGGGGATCCGCGCGCCGGTCATCTTGACCAGGTCGGAAACCATCTTGAACTGTTCTTCGTCGGAGGCATCCGCCAATTCCCGCAACTGCTCCGGCCCGAGCTCGCCTTCGACCCCGTAGGTTTTCTGCGCGAACGCCTGATAGCGCTCCATGCGGCGAATCCGCTCCTCGGGGCTGTTGTCCTCGGGCTCGGCCGGGATGGCGAGGTCGATCAGGCCGACGATGCGCACGTCTGCGCCTTCGTCGCGCAGAATCTGCGCGACGGCCATGGCCAGTACCGCCCCGAGTGACCAGCCGTACAGCACATACGGTCCTTCGCCCTGGATTTTGCGTAGTTCCGGCACGTACTGGCGGGCACGTTCTTCGATGGATCCGTCCACGCGTTCGAAGCCGTACATCGGGGTGTCGGCGGGCAGCCGTTTGAGCAGCGGTTCGTAGACGAGGGTGTTGCCGCCGGAGGGGTGGAACACGAATACCGGTACCGCGCGGGAGCCTTCGGGGCGGGCACGCAGCGGGCGGATGAACCCGTCCACGTCGGCGCCGCTGTCCTGCAGGGTGCGCACGATATCGGCGAGCTGCTCGATGGTTTCGCAGTCGAGCACATCGTCGATGGTGATTTCCGCGCCCACCCGGTCGGTCAACCGGGCGGCCAGCTTCTCGGCCGTGTCCTCGTCCAGGATCGGGAGGGTGTTGAAGATGCCCTTCGCAGATTCGCCGGTGACCACCGCCCAGGTGGCGTAGGTCAGGCGTTCGGCAGCGTCGCGCGGCGGTACATCGTCTTCGACCGCAGGCGATTTCGCGCCACCGAACATCGCCGCAGGCGCAGCAGCCTTCGGTTCGGGCGCTGCCTGCGCCTCGGCTGTCTTTACCTCGGTCGCTTTTGCCTCGACCCCGTTTGCCTCGGGCTCCTCGGCCTCCGGCGTTTCTGTCTCGGCTGTCTCAGCGGTTGCGCTCGAAACGGTTTCAGACGCAGGAGCATCCGTGCCCGCACCGGAATCCGATACCGCCGCAGCGGGGTCCTCCCCGGCAGCAAGTGCGGCCCGCGCGGCGGCGACGAAGCTGTCGTCGATGGTCAGCTCACCGGAGTCACCGGCTTCCCGTGCCGCGGCCTGCTTTTCGGCCATCGCCTGCACCTCGTCGCGGTGTTCGATGGCGTAGCGCAGCACCTTGCCGACCTCGGTCAGGCTGGCGTCACGCACCGCGGACACCTGCAGCTGTGGAATATCGAATTCGTATTCGACCCGGTTCTTGATACGCATAGCCATCAGCGAATCCAGGCCGAGCTCCATCAGCGGGATCTCCATCGGCAGATCCTCGACCGCGTAACCCATCGATTCGGCGACGATCAGCGCCAGCCGGTCCTCTAGGGTTT
Organism: Nocardia donostiensis; assembly: GCF_002081715.1. Classification (GTDB taxonomy): domain Bacteria; phylum Actinomycetota; class Actinomycetes; order Mycobacteriales; family Mycobacteriaceae; genus Nocardia; species Nocardia donostiensis. The sequence continues at coordinate 14,942 of NZ_MUKP01000033.1, forward strand.
GGCTGCCGTTGGGATCCCACCGGTCGCCGAAGGTTTCGGCGACCTCGAGTTCGGCGCTCGGCTCGGTGTCCGCTGCGACAACCGGGGTCGCTTCGGTCTGCGCGGAAACCGGCAGCGGCGCACCGGAAGTGACCACCGCGTCGTACAGCAACCGGAATCCCTCGCCCTCGCGCGCGTGCACCTGTACCGAGGCGCCTCCGGGATGCGGGGTGAGTGTGGTGGTCAGCGTCCCGTTCGCCGGGACCGCGCCGTGCGCGATCGTCGCACCGACGGTTACTTCGGTGAGCACCGCAGCGGCGGCCGACCGCACCAGTTCGGCGAGATCACCGGCTGTCCCGGCCTGCACCTCCCACACATGCCTGCCGTCGGGCAGCGCGACGTGCGCGCCCGGCACACGGGCGTTGCCGCCGCCGCTGGGCAGCCGCGACTTCGGCCAGTACTGCTTGCGCAGGAACGCGGTACGCGGGATGTCGGCGTAGTCGCCGGCAGGCAGCAGCGACGGCAGGTCGACACGGTGGCCGTGCACGTACAGCTGGGCCAGCGCGGCGATCACAGCCGCCGATTCGTCCTCTTTGCGCTTGAGCGTCGGGATCAGCTGCGCATTGTGCAGACCTGCGGCGTAGGTGGTGCCGAGCACCTGCATCAACGCCACCGAGTTCGGCGCGAGCTCCAGGAATGTGGTGATACCGCTGTCGACGGCGAGCCGCACCGCATTGGTGAAGTACACGCTGTGACGCATGTTCTTCACCCAGTAGTCCTCGGTGTGGACCGGGTCGTGGCCCGGACGGTAGAACCGCTCCTTGTCGACCGACGAGTACAGCCCGGCCTTCAGCCTGGTGGGTTCGATACCGGCCAGTTCGGCGGCCAATTCGCCGAGCAGCGGGTCCATCTGGGAGGTATGCCCCGCGCCGCGGGTCTTGAGAACGCGCGCGAACTTGCCCGCTTCCTCCACCCGGGCAACGATCGCCGCCACCTGGTCCACCGGTCCGCCGATCACCGTATTGGTGGGCGCCGCATACACTGCGACCTCGACATCCGGGAATTCCGGCAGCAGCTGCTCGATCTCCTCGGCGCTGTATTCGACCAACGCCATATTCCGCACGTCGGCGTCGCTGAGCATCTGCTCGCCCTCGCCCATCAGGCGTGACCGGGCGCAGATCACCCGCACCGCGTCCTCCAGCGGCAGACCGCCCGCGATGTAGGCGCCGGCGACCTCACCCATGGAATGCCCGACCACGGCCTCGGGTTCGGCGCCGTGCGCGCGCAACAGGGCTGCCAAGCCGAGCTGGATGGTGAAGATACCGACCTGCGAGGTACCGACGTCGTAGTCCTGGCCGTCGTCGAGGATCATCTCCTTGACCGAATAACCGGCCTCGTCCTGCACCAGCTCGTCGACCTCGTCCACGGTGCGGCGGAAGATCGAGTTCTCCAGGTAGAGCTGTTTACCCATCTTGCGGTGCTGTGCGCCGAAGCCGGCAAGCACCCACATCGGTCCCTGCGTGGCGGGAGCATCGGCGGTGAACACGCCCTGACCTGGTTTGCCCGCCGCGATGGCGCGCAGACCGGTGACCGCCTCCTCGTGCGTGGTGGCCAGCACCACACCGCGGGACCGCCAATGACTGCGTTTGGCCAGCGCCCGCGCCACATCCGCCAGCGGGGTATTACGGCCCTTGTCGGTTTCCAGCCAATCGGCCAGTTCCGCGGCGGCACGCCTGCGACGCGACGGCAGATACGCCGATACGGGCAGGACCACCGGCAGCGGTTCCGCGCGTTCGGTGGACCATTCGGCGACGGGAGCCGCGGCGGGAGCTTGGGCGGCAGCGGCGATCACGGACTCGGCCGCGCTCACCACATCAGTGGTCTCGTTGTCGAGGCCCTCGGCCGGTGCGACAGCCTCGGCGGTCGTTTCGTCGGTCGTTTCCGCCTGCGGGGCCGCTTCCTGACGTGCCGTGGCGGGCACGTACTCCTGCACCACGAGGTGCGCGTTGGTGCCGCCGAAACCGAAGCCGGAGATGCCGACGGTGGCGGTGCCGCTGTAGCGCGGGAACTCGGTCGGCTGGTCGACCACCTGCAACCGGGCCTGCTCGAACGGAATGTAGGGGTTCGGGCCTGCATAGTTGATGTTCGGTGGCAGCACATCGTGCTGGAACGCCATGATCACCTTGGCCAGGCTTGCCGCGCCCGCACCGGATTCCAGGTGCCCGAAATTGGTCTTGGCCGAACCGAGCAGCACCGGTTTGTCCGCGTCGCGCCCGTGCCCGACCACCTGGCCGAGCGCTTGGGCCTCGATGGGGTCGCCGAGCAAGGTGCCGGTGCCGTGCGCCTCGATGTAGTCGACGGTGGACGGCACGATCCCCGCGTCCCGGTAGGCACGCCGCAGCACATCGGCCTGGGCGTCAGGATTCGGTGCGAGCAGGCCGTTGGAGCGACCGTCGCTGTTGGTGGCCGAACCCTTGATCACCCCGAGAATGCGGTCGCCGTCGCGTTCGGCGTCGGTCAGGCGCTTCAGCACCACGAGCCCGCCGCCTTCGGCGCGGACCATACCGTCTGCGTCGGAGGAGAACGCTTTGATCCGACCGTTCTTGGCGACCGCGCCGGTCTTGTCGAAACCGAGCGTCGTCATCGGCATCAACAGCATGTTCACACCGCCGGCCAGCGCCAGATCGGCGTCGCCGTTGCGCAGCGCGAGCACCGCCTGATGCACCGCGACCAGCGTCGACGAGCAGGCAGTATCGACGGCAACGGACGGGCCACGGAAATCGTAGAAATAAGAGACGCGGTTGGCGATGATGCTGGTCGAACTGCCGGTGATCGCATACGCCTGGGCCGACACCGGGGCGTTCGGGTCCTGATCGGCCAGCCCGAGCGCGGCGATCAACTGGAAGTCGTTGGTGGACGAACCGATGAACACACCGACCGGTTCGCCCTTGAGGTCGCTCGCCGGAATCCGGGCGTGCTCCAGCGCCTCCCAGGTGAGCTCCATCATCAGCCGCTGCTGTGGGTCCACCCGTTCGACCTCGACCGGAGACATCGCAAAAAACTCCGCGTCGAAGCCCTTGACGACGTCCTGGTCCAGGTAACCGCCCAGCGTATTACCCTCGGCGACCGCCTGCGCCACCGCGGGATCCTCCAGGAATTCCGCCCAGCGCCCCTCCGGCAGTTCCCGGATGGCGTCGCCGCGGTTGATCAGGAACTCCCACGTCGACTCGGGGGTATCGCCCGCACCGGGGAGCCGGGTGGACAGGCCGACGATAGCGATATCGTGCGCTTCCCCCGGCTTATAGCCCGCCGTGTAGAAGAGATCATCGGTGACCTCGTCGGCGACCTCCGGCTCACCGTTGATGATCCGCTCGGCCAGCGACGCGATCGTCGGATGCTGATAGGCGACTGTGGCCGTCAGCATCACGCCGGTCAGTTCCTCGATATCGCCGGACAGCGCAATGGCATCGCGGGAAGCCAGCCCGAATTCCTCCATCGGACGATCCACCGTGATCTGCTCTATCGGCTGACCGGTGGCCTCGGACACCCAGCGGCGCAGCCATTCCCGCAGCTCGGCCACCGACATGTCGGTGTTCCCCGCGGCCGCGTTCCCTGCGGCCGCCTGGGTGTCACCCGGTTCGACGGGACGGTTGTCGGTGGTCTCGGTGGGCGTGCCCTCGTTGTCAGCCATCAGTCCTCAAGCTACCTGTCTCCGATACCGGGCGCGCCGTGGAATGACGCTCGGTTTCGGTCGTCGCGGCAGCGCACCATGCTGTCGTTACCGCGACCAACCTTGATGTTCATTCCTCTGGTGCATCAGGGAACGCCTGCTGGGTGTAACCACCCCGCAGCGTTCCCTCCAAGTAAGCGGCCCGGCAGGCGCGCCGAGCGATCTTGCCGCTGGAGGTACGCGGAATGGAACCGGCGGGCACCAGCAGCACATCACGCGCCGTCACCCCGTGACGCTGCGAGATCGCGGCACGTACCGCATCGGCGATCGGCAGCGGATCGGCCTTACCTGCGCCGGGACCGCGCTCGCCCACGATCACCAGCTGCTCGGAGGCGTCGTCGGCGTCGAAGTTCAGTCCCGAATGGCTGCCCTGGGCGAACACCTCGGCGGGCAGCTGGTTCGCGGGCACCGAGAAAGCGGCGACGAAACCGGGACGCAGCGCGCTGCTGGCCTCCTGCGCCGAATACTCCAGATCCTGCGGGTAGTGGTTGCGGCCGTCGACGATCACCAGATCCTTCACCCGGCCGGTGATGTAGAGCTCGCCGTCGAAGTACACGCCGTAGTCGCCGGTACGCATCCAGTTCGCATCGAGCGCGGTGCCCTCGGTATGGCTGCCCTCGGGCAACCGGTTCACGATCTTGTTGCGGAAGGTGGCGTTGGTTTCGTCCAGGCGGTTCCAGTAGCCGATGCCCATATTGTTGCCGTGCAGCCAGATCTCACCGACATGGCCGTCGGGAACTTCACGCGCCCCAGCGTCGATGCTCTCAGGATCGACGATCGCCGCCCACTGCGACCGCGCCACATAACCGCAGCTGACCTGGGCGATCGCGTTCTCCGCATCCGGCTCGACCTTCACCATGCGGCCCGCGTTGAGCTCGGCTCGGTCGACGTAGGTGACTTTGGCCTCGTCCTCGGCTTTGGTCGCCGAGACGAACAGCGTGGCCTCGGCCATGCCATAGCAGGGTTTGATCGCCGTCTTGGGCAGCCCGTACGGGGCGAAAGCCTCGTTGAACTTCTTCATCGACGAGGTGGTCACCGGCTCGCTGCCGTTGATCAAGCCGATCACGTTCGACAGATCGAGCGCTTCGCCGTTCTTCGGCAAACCGCGGACGGCAGCGTGCTCGAAAGCGAAGTTCGGGGCCGCGGCGAAGGTGCCCGCACCGTCGGAAGCGGCAGCGAGCTCTTTGATCCAGCGGTAAGGCCGCCGCACGAACGCGCTCGGCGACATGATGGTGATGAACTTACCGCCCACGGCGGGCAGGATCACCGTCAGCAGACCCATATCGTGGAACAGCGGCAGCCAGGTGACTCCGCGCGAATTCTCGTCCAGATTGATCGCGTCGACCATCTGCAGCAGGTTGGTGCCGACCCCGCGATGGGTGATCTCCACACCGGCGGGAGTCCGGGTGGAACCGGAGGTGTACTGCAGGTAGGCGATATCGTCGACAGCGATATCGGGACGCACCCAGCTCTCACCGACACTGTCCGGGATGGCGTCGACAGCGATGATGCGCGGACGCTGAGCGGCGGGCAGCGAACGGAAGAACTGACGAACCCCGGCCGCGGACGAGCTCGCGGTGAGGATGGCCGACGGTTTGCAGTCCCCGAGCACGGCATGCAGGCGATCGGTGTGGCCGGGCTCATCGGGATCGAACAGCGGCACCGAGATATTGCCCGCATAGATGGCGGCGAAGAAGGAAATCACATAATCCAGCCCCTGCGGCGCGAGAACCGCGACTCGGTCACCCTGGCTGGTGACCTGCTGGAGTCGGGCGGCCACCGCGCGCAGCCGGATACCGAACTCACGCCACGTCAGTTCGTGCACCTCACCGTCACGCTCACGCGAGTAGTCGATGTAGCGGTACGCGAGGGTGTTCGCGTCGTTCCTCGTGTGCTTCTCGACGTGGTCGACCAGGGTGCGATCGTCGGGAATTGTGATATTCCCACTCTCGTCCAGGTAGTCGTCGAAAGTCTCGTCCATTCCTTCTCCTCCGAGGCACACGCAGCAAGACGGCGGCAACGCCGCTTTCACCTGTGAGGCCCCGACTCGCTTTCGCCCGCGGGTGCTCTACATGCAAGAGCCGGCCAGCAGATTTTGGTTGCGGTCTGCGCGGTGACCGCCTATCGGCTAGATGTTCTCAAACCAGAGATATGTTACAGAGAAGACCAAGTCATTCCTCCCGCAGCAGCGGAATAACCGGAGCGAACGCATCCATCTGCGTGGGGAACACACCGACATAGGACATACCGGTGAGCTGACGCACCCGCCGGATCTGGTCCGCGATCTCCTCGAACGTCCCGATCGCCACATACGGCGAGTTCAGGATCTCCTCGACCGACAGCTTCACGTCGACCTCCAGATCGGGATGCAGACCACGGTCCAGCGCCGACAACGCCATCTCGGCGGTCTTCTCCCGATCATCGGTGATCACGATCGCGGTGATCGCCCAGTTCAGTTCGATCTGCTCGAACCGATCCCCGGCCGCCTCCTTGATCAGGTTCACCTTCTCGATGGTCTTTTCCATCGTGATCCCCGAGAGCAGTCCCTTGCCGTTCTTGGTGGTGACCGGGACAACCGAGATGATGTCGGCGTGCTTGGCGGCCAGACGCAGCATCTTGGGACCACCGCCGCCGGTACACAGCGGCGGCCGCGGACCCTGCCGCGGCCGCGGCGTCCCCTTGATCCCGCGCACCTGGTAGTACTGCCCCTCGAACGTGCACTCCTGGCCACGTAGCAGCACATCCAGGATGGTCAGCGCCTCGTCCAATTTGGCCAGACGCTTACCCGGCGAATCGTACTCCAGCCCGGCGGCCAGATATTCGTCCTGCTTCCAGCCCGCGCCGAGACCGACCTCCAGCCTGCCCTTGGACAGCACGTCGATGGTCGCCAAATCCTTGGCCAGCACCACCGGGTGACGGAAGCCATTGGCCAGCACCGAGGTGCCCAACCGGATCTTGTCGGTGGCCTGGGTCAGCGCGCCCAGCGCCGCAATCGGGCCGATCTGGTCGCCGAGATGGTCCGGGACGACGAACGTGTCGAACCCGTACTCCTCGGCCTGCTGCGCCGTCTGGATGAACTTACGGGCGCCGCCCTCCTGCTTGTTTCCCTCACCCGCAGCCGCGAAGCGGAACTTACGCAGCGGAGTACCCAGCGCGCTCAACTCACCTGCCGGTGCGGCGGCTTCAGTCATGAACTCATGCTCCTGGCTATCGGAAAAATTGCTGCGCGCGCCCACCTACGGACCCGCGGCGGCGCGCGATCACCAGCGCACTTTACAGCCTGCGGACATCAGACGAACGCGCTGTGTGGCGTTGACTGTCACAACATCCGACAGTCACGAATGTGGCGGATGCGGCGCGCCCGCAACCAGGCCGTTCGCCCAGTCGACAGTCCAGCCCGTCGCGGTCGTTCCATTGGGATCCACCACAAAACCGTGGTAAAGGCTGTGCACCGGATTACCTGCCGCCTGGACCAGGGTAGCGAGACTGCCCAAGATATTGGACGGACTCAACGCCTGCCGCGGCGCATCGCAGATCAGATCGCCGGGCGCACAGATGGTGTAGGTGCGATCGGCCAGCTCACCGAAGCCACCCGGACGCGGACCCGTCATGGTGATACCGGGCACGTTGAGCCCCGCCAAAGCCACCTCCGCGCCCACACCTGGCGGCGAGACACCGACCGGCATCGCCTGACCAGGCCCGGTTTCGCCGGTCCGGCGGCCATCCGCGAGCAGCGTCACCCCGAGCACCAGATCCGCCGGAACAGGGCCGTCGCCCGCGCCGATCTGCGCGGCAACATCGCCCGCGATCACCGCGCCCTGCGAGAAACCGGCCAGGACATAGCTGGTCAAGGGGCATTCATCGTGCCGCTGCGACAGGAAATCGAGCGTCCGCTGCAAACCCTCGGCTCGGCTGTTGTTGTAAGACTGCTGCCCATCGGGCGGGAAAGCGATCGGATTGGAGAACTGCGCCACATACGGGACGGTGTAGATGTCCAGCCTGCCCTTGTCGGGGTACTGCTCCTGCACCGGGCCGGTGATGTTCAGCATCAGCGACGCCGGATTCGCGCTGGGGTGGTACGGATCGTCGGTGCTGCTCGACTCCCAGGTGCCGGGAACCGAAACCATCTGCACATCCGGGCAATGCGCAGGCTGACTGGACGGCCGCTCCGGCGGCTCCGGCCCCGGCCCCGGCTTCTTCGGCAACCCGGCAAGCAGATACCACGCCACGATCACAACAATGACCAGCAGAACAGCGACGAGGACCAACACCAGACATCCCGCCGGTTTGGACCGGCGGGATCGGGCACCGCGACGCACACTCACTGGCAGTAGTGCTGTTTCGCGGTACTGATGTAGATCTGCCCGGCCTGCTCAACCGGCATCTTCGCCGGATCGAACGCCGGATCCGAACCGGCCATCGCAGTGACGAAGGTCGTCATCTGCTCATCCGACGCACCCTGCGCAATCCCCTGACACACGTAGTTGCCGATACTCAACGCGATATCGGGGCTCGACGGAGTGACACCCTGCTTGTTCAGCTCATCGATGAACTTCTGCTCGTTCTCACCCAGATCCGCGCCCTGCTCGGCGGTATCCGGCGGCGGCACCGGCGCAGGCCGCTCCGGCTGCTCCTCCTCGGCGGGCGGAGCAGGCGGAGCGGGCTGCTGCGGCTGAGCCTCCTCGCCCTGCGGTGCAGGGGCAGCCTCCGTAGTCGCACTCGGCTGCTGCGTAGCCGACGCCGAACTGGACAACGTCGGCGTCTTCGACGCCGTCGAATCGTTGTCACCACACGCGACGAGCACACCGGAGGCAGCAACCGCCAGCGCCACACCGAGCACCTTGCCTCGGGTCCGATACATAAATCTCCTGTGCTTGATGGCCGCGCCTCCGGCGCGGCGGGTTTGCGGCCCCCTTGTGGCTCGCGTTTCCGCCCTCGCGACTTACGCCTTCGGCGCATGCGCGAGGGTCGGACGTTCGTCCGCCCCGGCGCTCCTAGCTGCGAGGGCTGAAACGCGAGCCGGGCCGCAAACCGGACGGGGTTGGCTGGGGGTGAACCTGGGGGATCCGGGTTCTTGACCCCCGAGGGTAATACCCGACTTGAAACCTGGGCACTTGCCCGTCATCCGGTCGGCTATCGGATCGGAGGACGGTGGGAACTTTCACCTACTGTGGCTCACGTTTCAGCGCTCGCGGCTTGCCGCCCTTGCGTTCAACCATCAGGTCAGGCGGCAGCGTGGTCTTCCACGTGTTATGGCTCGCCTTTCCGTGCCCGCGGCTTGCGCCGCCCTTCAACGCACGCGCGAGGGTCGGACGTTTATCCGCCCGGCGCTCTTAACGGCAGGGGGAAGAAACGCGAGCTAGCGGGGGTGAACCGGGGTTCTTGCCCCCGAGGAGGCACACCCGCCTGAAGCCTGAGTACCTGCGCCCTGCGGTCTGCTGGCGGGTCAGAGGGCAGCGTGAACTTCCGTGTGATTGTCACGGACGGTGATGAAACCGGCCTGGAAGTTCTGCTGGACGCCGCCGGGGATCGCGAACTCATCGCTGATCGGGTAGCCCAACCGGCCGTTTTCGTACCCTGCATCGCGCCAGGCGTCCATGATCGGGCCGTTGCGTACCGCCCAGGCGCCCGACAGCGGGCTCCAATAGATATTCCCGCCTTCGAAGCCTGAATAGCAGCCCAGGTCCTTCAATGGCTGCTCATCGGTGGCGGGGAAACCCAGCCAGCTGTTCTCGAAGCCCATCTCGGCGTATTTGCCCAGGATCAGCCCCTGCACGCGGTGCACGCCGGTGCCGGGGCTGAAATAGAACGGCCCACCCTCGAAACTCTGCACCGCACCTTCCCGGTTCGGCGTCGCCACCTCGGGGCCGACCGGGTAGCCTGCGGGACCGCGTTCGAACCCTTGCCGCCCCCATTCGTCCAAGATCGCGCCGCGCACCACCTGGGCACCCGTCTGCGGGGTCCAATACAGCGCGCCGTGCTGGAACGGCTGGAAGTGGCCGCGTCCGTCGGGCAGCGGCTGTTCACCGCCCGTCGGCAGCCCCAGCACCCCGGCAGGTCCACCGGCCGCCTGATATCCGCCGCCGATCATGCCGCCCACCGCATGCGTGCCGGTCTGTGGTGAGAAGAACACCCGACCGCCCCGGAAGTCCTGGGCGACGCCCCCGTCCACCTGATATTCGCCGGTCAGGCAACCACCGAGCCAGCCGTTGGTCGCCGCGAGCGCACCGATCGCACCACCGGATTCGCATGGCGCCTCCTGCGCGGGTACTCCCAGCGCGGCAGCGGCCTGCGGCCAGGACTGGCGCATCTCGAAATCCCAGTACGGCCAGGAATGGGTGCCTGCGGCACGGTAGTTCACCTGCGCGGGAATGGACAGCTCGCGCAGTTTCGTTACGAAATTCTGCGAGGTCAGCCGGGACAGGATCTCCAAGCCCATCCCGGCCAGGTTGGTGCTCACACCGGGAATGCTCGTCGGCTGATCGTATGTGCCGGTGGTGCCGCTACCGCTGGAGATGTAAAGGCTCACATCTTTCAACTTGTCCGCCAGCAGATACGGATCGTGCGCTTTCCACGCGGGATGGGTCGGCGGCCCCCACATGGCGGTCGAATCAAAACCGCCCGCGTCGCGCATGGCGAACTGGATGGCCTGCGGCATTCCGAGCGTCGTCGTGGTGAGGAAACCGGAATACGACGCCGCATACCGGACGAAATCGGGGTTGCGGGCAGCCAGGAACATCGCGGCTGTGCCACCCATCGACAAACCCTCCATACCGCGCACGTTCGTCGCCCGCCACTGGCTCTCCAGCAGCGACGGCAACTCCTCGGTCAGGAAGGTTTCCCACTGATAGTTCTTGCCGTTGTCCGGCTTCAACCAGTCGGAATAGAAACTGGACTGCCCGCCGACCGGCAACACCACGGTGACGTTCTTGTCGGCGAAAAAGTCGGCTGCCCCCGCGTCCTCTAGCCAGCCACTGGTCTGTTCGTTGGCGCGCAGACCGTCGAGCATGTACAGCACCGGGAACCGCGCGTCCGGCCGCGTATTCCAATCCTTGGCCAGCAGCAGCCGCACCTGGATCGGGGCGCCCATCGCTGGGGAGTTCACCCACAGCTGCACCTGCCGGTCGGTCAGCCAGACCACATCGCGCAATGTCGCCGCGGCTGCGGCCGTCGCGGCGGGCTGGGCCGTGGCGGGCGTCTGTGCGGGGGCGAGCCCTGCGGCGAGCGGCAACACCAGCGCCGTCGCCAGCCCGATCAGGAACCTGCGGGCCGGTCGCGTACCGCGTCCGCCACGACTACCCCCGCTACTGCGTGTTATCCCTGCCACAAAATGTTTGTACCGTCACAGGAGCGGATTTCCGGGGAGACGCGCGGGGAGCGAATAGGCGGGAACCGCGGTGGCACGGAAACGAAAACGGCGCCACCAGCTTCGACGAGGAAGCGAGTGGCGCCGTTTGCGGGTATTACTGCTGACTCAGCAACCGACGGGCAAGGGGGTTAGGTCACCAGCCGTTGGTGGAGTCGAGGAACATCTTGCGGGAGGCGAAGAGCTGGCCTTCCCAGTACTTCCAGCTGTGGGTGCCCACGGCCGGGAAGTCGAAGTGAGCGTTGATACCCAGCGAATTCAGCCGGACCTGGAAGGCGCGGGTGTTCACCAGCGACAGGGCTTCCAGCGCCATCGCGTTACCGGTGTTGTACAGGCCGACCGCGGAATTCGGCGAGTCGTACGGGCCGGGCAGGCCGCTGGCCGCCGAAATGTACATCGGCAGGCCGCGCAGCTGCGGTGCGAACACGAACGGATCCATGCGCAGCCACTGCGGGCTCCACGGGGCGGCCATCGCGTCGACGTTGTAGCGGCCCGCGTCCAGCATGGCGATGCGGATGGCCTCACGCATACCGGGTGCGGAGATGTTCAGGTAGCCGGAGTAGGAGGCGGCCGACTTGAACTGGTCGCGGTGGTAGGCGGCCAGGGTCAGCGCGGCGCTACCACCCATGGACAGACCGGCGATCGCGTTGTTGGTGGGCGAGACGCCGTAGTTCGCGAGGAACGCGGGCAGTTCCTTGGTGAGGAAGGTCTCCCACTTGTAGGTGGTCTTCTGGCCGTTCAGGTTGCTGGGCGCGTACCAGTCGGCATAGAAGCTCGACTGACCGCCGACCGGCATGACCAGCGTGATGTTGTCGTTGCGGAACTGCTCCATCGCGTTGGTCTCGAACGACCATGCGTTGCGGTCCTCGCGGGCGCGCAGACCGTCGAGCAGGTACAGCGCCGCATCGCCGCCGCGCGCCGCCCACTGCACCTGGACCTTGATCGGGCCCATGCTGGAGGGAACCATCAGTTCCTCGTAGCCGCCCGCGGGCGCGCGCAGCACCGGACCGTGCGCGGGCGCCGCCACCGCGGCGGTCGGGGCCGCAATACCAGCGGCGACCGGCAGCGCTAGCGCTGCGGCACCGACAGCCAGAATCCTGTTACGCCAACCGCGAGGCGCGCCTCGCCGTCCCGTACTTCTTTTCGGGGCGGCCGCCCTGCCGAAACGCATGAATCCTGCTCTCTTTCTGCTGTTGTGGTGCCTCCGCCACCCGAGGTGCGGTGACACCCGTTCCTGTCAACGAGATGCCCACGGTCGATACCCGATACCCGACCTCCGGGCACGACCGACAGCTCTACAACGATCTGGTCACAGATGTGCTTCGCTGGACGATATTCGACCGCCCCGAGGCTTAGCAAGCCTAAGTGCGGCCGAGGTTCTTTCGGTAACCGAAATCCGCTCGAACACCAACTGTGATCGTGCGGTGACCCTACCGCGTCCGCTCGTTGATGTCGCGCTGGGTTCGCATTATTTGTTCGTTATCCTAATTTCGCCAGTTCGGCGCCGCTCGGGCAGAGATCGGCACCCGCATGACGGCGGCGGATCGTCTCCGGTTCCCTCGATGACCCGGCATCGCACGTTTTCAAGATCTTCTTTTGCCGGAAATGCGGAAAGTACCGATCGGTAGCACTCACCACCGCTCATGCCATGCGGACACAACGGCCCACCGGACGCGGCCCGGCGCATCCAGCGGAGCCGAATTCCGGTGAGCGGGACAGCTAACCGATATGGGCGGACAAATCAGGAACCATCCGATACGCCTCTTCCTGCCAGTAGGTCCAGGCATGGATGCCGACGGCCGGGAACGAGTACACGACGTTCTGCGCGCCAAGCGTCATCATGCGCACCTGGAAGGCTCTGGTATTCGCCAGGGCGAGCGTTTCCAAAGCCATACCGTTGACGGTATTGCCGCTGAAACCGTCGGCCGGGCCGGGCAGTCCACTGCCCGCGGAAATCCACAGGCGGGTGTTGTTGTCACGCAACCGGGGTGCGAATACGAACGGGTCCATCCGCAGCCATTGCGGGCTCCACGGCGGCGCCATGGAGTCCACGTTGTAACCGCCGGCTTCGATCATGCCGAGGCGGATCGCTTCGCGCATACCGGGCGCGGAGATGTTCAGGTAGCCAGAATAGGAGCCGGCGAAGCTGAACTGGTCCGGGTGATAGGCAGCCAACATCAGTGCCGCGCTGCCGCCCATCGACAATCCGAACGCGCCGTTGCGATACGGACTGAAACCGAGCCGATCACGCAGCGCCCAGCGCAGATTCTGGGTGAGGAACGTTTCCCACGTGTAGCGGTAGCTCTTACCCGGTCCGCCGGAGAACACGTTCAGCGCGCCCGAGTTCGAGGTGGAGCCGGTCGGCGGGATGCCGAAGAACGAACTCGGCGCAGCCCAGTCCACATAGAAGCTGGACATACCGCCGACCGGCATGACGACGTTGATGTTCCAGTCGGTCAACACCTGGGCGATATTGGTTTCCATCTCCCAGCCGTTATGCGTCTCAGGGGCGCGCATCCCGTCGAGGGCGTAGACGACGCGGTTGGTGTTGCCGTCCCTGGCGCGGAAGATACGCGATCTGATCGGCCCCATATCGGAGTCGACCCAGAAGTCGAACCCGGCGCCCGAGATCGATACCCCGAGCGGGATGAGCATGGCTACGGCGATCCCCAGCACCCACCGCTTCGCCCAGTTACCTGATCGCCTCGTTGTGCCGTGCCTGAACGGTCTCCACGCACTTAGCATTCGACTAGACCTTTCGCCTGGACAGCAGGTCAGCAAACCAACAGCAACGCTACCGTCCCCCGCATGGGACTCTCGGGAAGCGGCGCGGATCACGTGTCGAGATCGCCGTTACCTGGCGCAGATGCTTGGTGTATCGATCAACTACGAGCACCTCTATGTTGCGGGAAAGTGACCCAACCCACAACTACCGAGGCCGATCGGTATGCGCATTCGTTGCCGGAGCCACCCGGGAGTGCCCGAACCGGGCAAGGCGGGTTTCAGCCGATATGGGCCGACAGGTCCGGGATCATCCGGTAGACCTCTTCGGTCCAGTACCGCCAGTTGTGCACGCCGACCGCGGGGAAGGAATATGTAGCGTTGTGCGCCCCGAGCGTCATCATCCGCACCTGGAAAGCTCGCGAGTTGGCCAGCGCCAGCGCTTCCAGTCCCATCGCGTTGACGGTGTGCATGTTCAGACCGTCGCCGTTACCCGGCAAGCCGCTGCCCGCAGCGATCCACAGCCGGGTGCCGTTGTCGCGCAACTGGGGTGCGAAGACGAACGGGTCCATCCGCAGCCACTGCGGGCCCCACGGCGGCGCCATGGCGTCGATGTTGTAGCCACCGGCGTCCAGCATCGCCAAGCGCAAAGCTTCCCGCATACCCGGTGCGGAGACGTTCAGATAACCCGAATACGAAGCCGCATACCGGAACTGATCGGGATGGTAGGCGGCCAGGGTCAGCGCGGCACTGCCACCCATGGACAGGCCGAACACACCGTTGCCGTTCGGGTTGAAGCCGAGCCGATCACGCAGCGCCCAGCGCAGATTCTGGGTCAGGAACGTCTCCCACTTGTAGGTGTTCGACTTGCCGAGCCCGGCCGCCGAGCCGGAAGCGAGCCCGGACCCGGACGCTGAACCCGAAGATGCGGAACCTGATGCGCCGCTCGCACTGCCGGAGCTGCCAAGGCCGAAGAAGTTGCTCGGCCCGTTCCAGTCGGCATAGAAGCTGGATGCGCCACCGACCGGCATGACGACATTGATATTCCATTTGGTCAGCTCACGCGCGACATCGGTTTCGATTTCCCAGCCGTTCAGGTCGTTTCGCGCCCGCATTCCGTCCAGGGCGTAGACCACCCGGCGGGTGTTGCCGTCGGCGGCACGGAAGATCCGGGATTTGATCGGCCCCATCTCCGAATCGACCCAGAAGTCGAAACCGCTGGGGTCGAAGGCTGCTGATGCCGGCGCAGCCGGTCCCGCCACCGATGCCGCGAGCGGCAACGCAACGGCCAGCGATAGCAGTGCACAACGTCGTATCCAGGTCCCGATTCCGCGCCGTCCCGGGCGCCCCCGCCCGATTACGCCTCGCATATGTTTTCGGCCTTTCGTCCAGCGGCCCCTGGCCGCACTGCGTCGACCCGCCCGGGTGCGCACTGACCGGTCAGCCGGGCTGGATGGGATACCACCGCAGCCTAACCCGCGAACGAGAGGCTGCGTTATCTCATCGAGACGAAGTCGCACACAATTTCCCGGGACGCATACGCCGGGATCGGTACCGCCTGATCAGCGCGGCGGCTCCGGGAACGGATCGACCAAACCACAACGCTGGATTTCGTATTTGGGAACCCGATCGATGCGGTAGGAAGCGAACCGCAGCGCATTGCGCAGGTTGTGCTTGAACCGATCCCAGTCCAGTGGGTCACGGTAGGACAGCAGCAGGGCCTGAGTGTCCGGGCAGGACATGGCGGTACGGGCCTGGGTGACCCACTTCTCGTCCATATACCAGGGCATCCACGGTTTGCGGTCCACCATGCCGGTATCCACGATCACCCAGTCCGGGTACAGACTCTTGTCATGGCCGATCCGGCCGTCGGTGAGCCGATCGGTGTGGGCGGCAAGCGGATACGCCAGGCCCATCGGATCGAGGACGCGCACATCCAGCGGAACATTCATGCTGGTCATGCCAAGGTTCAGGAAGTAGACGGTATGTCCCACACCGCCTTCGGGAATCGGAAGCGGCGGCGGAGCCACATACCAGAACATGAACGAGGGCGAGTTCAGCAGCAAACCGCCGTTCGGGTTGTCCCGGATGGCCTCGACCATGGGGCGTATCCGCGCGTAGTCCAGGTAGTGCTCGGCCAGAATGGGGTGATCGTGACCGGTATTGAGCACATAGTAGATGCGTTCGTCGACAATGCCGGACGCGTTGATCTTGGTGCCGGTTTTGATCGCGGTGGTGCCCGCGGCGCACAGCGCCCACACCGCCGTGCCGCCCAACGCCAGCACCAGCACCACGAACGACAGCCCCGCACGGCGTACCGCGGCGAAACTCCACCCGCCCTCACGCAGCTTCCGCAGCTGCGGCAACCGGATCGGCACAACCGCGACCGGTAGCAGCAGCAGGAACAACTGCGGCAGCAGCATGCGTCCATGCATGAAGTCGCCGCCGACACGCAGCGCGTACACGGTGAGCAGCAGACCGGAACCGAGCATGAGCGCGACCACCGCACCCGGCGTGCGCAGCCGGTCGCGCACACGGTGCACCGACCAGCCCTGCTTCGGCTCGGTCGCAGTAGGGGCCTGCCTGCCTACCCGTGCCGCGGCGATTCCGGCGACCAGCAGCACCAGCAGCGGAACCCACAGGAAGTAGGGACCGACCAGATCCCACAGGTAGATGAAGCCCTGCCCCCACTTCGCACCGCCCGCATCCTTGGCGACAGCGGTATTCGGGTAGGGCAGCCCGTAGTAACCCATCCGCCACACCTGGTACATCAACGGAACCAGGCCGGCGACGGCCACGATCAGCACGCGCAGCGCCACCGGACCGAACCGGAACGCAGGCATCGGCGAGCAGAAGATCAGCAGCAGCGCCAGCCCGCCGACCACCGTCATCTCCGGCCGGATCAGCGGCGCAAGCCCGGCGAGGAAAACCAGCCCGAACAGCGCACCGAGACGCACTCGCTCGGCCCGACTCCAGCGGATCAGCAGCCACCACAGCAGCCCGATCCAGCAGATGACCAGGCAGTTCTCCAAACCGGAAGTGACGTAGTCACGAGCGGGAGGCACCGCAATATAGGCGATCACCCCCGCGGGCAGCAGCAACGCCGACGAGGTGCCGCCCCACAGTTTGCCCGTGCCGAGCATGGCGAACATCACCGCCGCCACCGACAGGGACAGCGCGACGGTGAGCACCACGTATTCGAGCCGGGCCTGGGAAACCCAGCTGAAAAACCAGACGGTATAGGTCCAGGCCGTGCTGGTGTTGGTCTCCACGCGCTCGCCCGCATTGAACACCGGACCGTTGCCCGCCAGCAGATTGCGGACGGTGCGCAATACGATCAGGCCGTCGTCGGCGATCCAGCGGCGTTGCCAGCCGCCCCAGGCGAACAGGCCGACCGCGAGCACGATCCCACCGACGAATGCGGTGCGGGATAGTCGCGCGAAACGCGTGAGCGGGCGCGCTTGCTCGTCGCCACGGCGCCCGTCCGCGTATTCGGTTCGCTCCGCTCCCGCTACCAGCGTCTCGTCAGGTGAGATAGACAGCGACACCTACCGCTCCGATCCAGGCTATGGCGAGGAACTGCAGGACACGGTCCCCCAACGCGATCTCTTCCGGCTCACCGGCCTCGCCTCCATCGACGTCGACCGCGTAGCGCAGGATTGCGATAGTAAACGGAATCATCGAGATCGCGAACCACTCGGTGTCGGTCGCCCGACCCTGTTCGAAAGCCCACAGGCCGTAGAACACCACCACCGCGGTCGCCGCCAACGTCCAGATGAAACGCAGATAGGTCGGGGTGTAGTACTCGAGCGATTTGCGGATCTTGGCGCCGGTACCCAGCGCGATCTGCAGTTCCGCGTACCGCTTCCCCGCCGCCATGAACAGCGAACCGAACGCCATGATCAGCAGGAACCACTGCGACAGCGGGATATCCGCGGCCGCGCCGCCCGCCACCGCGCGCAGCAGGAAGCCCGACGACACAATACAGATATCCAGTACAGCCTGGTGTTTGAGGCCGAAGCAGTAGGCCAGCTGGATACCGATGTACACCGCCATCACCACCGCCAGCTGCCATGCGGCCAGCAGCGACGCCAGCAGCGACCCGACCAGCAGTAGCACGGCCAGCACATAGGCCAGGTTGACCGGCACGACACCCGCCGCGATCGGGCGGTGCCGTTTGGTCGGGTGCGCCCGGTCGGCCTCGACGTCCATCGCGTCGTTGACCAGGTAGATGCCGGACGCGGCCATACAGAAGACGACGAAGGCGATACCGACATGGGCAAGTACGTCGAGGTCGGTGACCGTGCCCGCGGCCAGCGGTGCGGCCAGCACCAGGACGTTCTTCACCCATTGGCGCGGCCGGACGGCCTTGACCAGACCACCGGCCAGCGTCTTGGGCGGACCCTTGACGACGGCGTCGGCCAGATCAGCGCCGGTCGGCTCTTCACTCATAACGGGCAGCGCCTTTTCTTCTTGTGCGGTCACTGTCGAGTCTCTTTTCGGCGGCGAGCAGGGCAGCGGCAGATGCGGCACCGAGCGCGGAACCGGCGAGCACATCGGATGGATAGTGCACCCCGAGCACGACTCTGGAGAGCAACATCGGTGGTACGAGCACCGCAGGCAAGGGTAGCCCGGTCAATCTGCCGAGCAACACGGCCGCCGCCGTCGTGGACGTCGCATGCGACGACGGGAAGCTGAGTTTGCTCGGTGTCGATACGTTGACCTGGACCGATGGATCGTGTGGGCGGGGACGCCGGACGATCCGCTTGATCACGATCGAGGCCGCGTGTGCCCCGAGGGCACCGACCGCGACACCGGCCCACTGCCTGCGCCGCGGTTTGTCGGCCAGCGCGCCGACAGCGGCGATCCCGACCCAGCCGAGCGCGTGCTCGCCGAAATGCGACATGCCGCGCGCAGCGGACACAACGGCGGGCGTGGCGATCGCCTCTTGCACCTTGGTGATGGCCGCGACTTCCGGCGGCCGGTTACTACCTGGCCCGCGCAGGCTCGGATTCACCGCGTTCACCGGTCGGACTCCTCGAGGTCAGTGATACCGAACACCTTTTCCCAGGCGGCGGTGCTGGTCAGCTGCGGATGCGCGGCCCGGTAGCGCTGCTGCATCTCCGGGAAACGGGCGGCGAGCTCCTTACGCAACCGCATCGCCTCCTTGAACAGCCCGTAGGCCTGGCGCGGATCGCGTTTGCGGTAGACCACGCCGCGCCCGTCGGCGGTGGTGACGGTGACCCCGTCGACCTGCGACAGCAGGAACCAGCGCGCGTCCAGCGTGGGCACATTCAACTGCGGACGCTCATGATGCTCGGCACGGGCCGGCCGCAGATTGTGCAGCACCCCCTTGCCGAGCCGCACGATCTTGGCGATCGGGTTGGCCGGTTCACCCACCGCACCGACCTCGGCGTGACTGGCCAGCGGCAGGGTGGTGGACGAGGGCAGAATCACCGCGTCTGGGTACTGTTTGCGCAGTTCGTGTACGGCGCCCAGCGCGCTGGGAAGCAGTTCGAACAGCCGTTCCGGTCCGGCGAGGAAATCGCGGATGGCCAGGTTCTGGATGGCGACCGTCGAATACTCCAGGCACAGCAAATGCTTGAGCGTCGCCTTGACCGTATTGGCGATCATCGCTCGGCCGTTGCCCGGCAGGTGCAGTGAGGCGACGACCAGCCGGTTGCGCAGATGAAAGTAGGCCTGCCAATCGATGGCGTCGTCTTTATCGCTCCAGGCCATATGCCAGACGGCCGCACCGGGCAGCGTGACGGTCGGATAACCGGCTGCGCGGGCACGCAGGCCGTATTCGGCGTCGTCCCATTTGAGGAACAGCGGCAGCGGCTGACCGAGTTCCTCGGCGATCTGCCGCGGGATCACACACGTCCACCAACCGTTGAAATCGACGTCGATACGCCGGTGCAGCAGCTTGGAATTGTCCCGGTCGCGCAGCGGGTTCTTGGCGAAATCGTGGTCGTATTCGACATTCGGCGCGGCGGTCCACATGAAGATATTGCGGTCCACCACCTCGCCCATCACATGTAGATGCGAGCGTTCCTGCAGGTTGAGCATCTGACCGCCGACCAGCACCGGCGATTTCGCGAACCGGGAGAAGGCGAGCGCGCGCAGGATCGAATCGGGTTCGACCTCGATATCGTCGTCCATGTAGACGATGTATTGGGCGTCGGTGGTTTTCAGCGCCTCGTACATCACCCGGCTGTAACCGCCGGAACCACCGAGATTCGGCTGATCGTGAATGGACAACCGATCCCCGAGCACTGCGGCCGCACCCGCGAAACCCGGCTCGTCGACCACCTTGCGGGTGCCCTGGTCGGGAATGATCACGGCCTTGATCTGCTGCAACACCAGCGGATCCGAGCCGAGCGCACCCAGCGTTTTCACCGCATCGGCCGGCCGGTTGAACGTCGGCATACCGACCGCGATGGTGCCCTCACCCGGCGCCTCGACCGGTGCATACCAGCCTGCTGCCACCAAGGTCACCGCGGTGTCGGTGGTGATATCGAACCAGAGCCAGCCGCCGTCCTCGAACGGGCCCAGATCGGTTTCGAACTCCACGAACACCGAGTCGGTGCCCGGCGCCACCGCGAACTCGCGTCCCTGCACATGGATCCGGGAGCCGTCGGCCTTGGAACGGTAGAGATCAACCCGGCCGTGCCCGGCCAGCTCCAACCGCAGCACCACCGAATCGAGAACGCTCCAGCGCCGCCAGTAGCTGGCGGGCAGCGCGTTGAAGTAGGTGCAGAACGACACCTCCGACTCCGCGCCGATCGACAGCGAGGTGCGGGTGGTGGCATGCGCCCGGCGGGCGTTGGTCGCCGACTCCTCCAGATAGAGGGTGCGCACGTCCAGGGGTTCGCCCGGCCTGGGCAGGATAATGCGTTGTAGCAGTGATGTCGCGCGGGTTTCGGTGCTCATCTCTTCCAACGATGCGGAGGTCATTCGTCCCCGTTCTCCTCGGCCAGCGGCGCACCGGTTTCCAGGTGCGGGCGCAGCACATTGTCGAACATGTTCAGCGCGCTCGCGATGGCCATATGCATGTCCAGGTACTGGTAGGTGCCGAGGCGTCCGCCGAACAGCACCTTCGCTGTCGCCGTCTCCTTTTTGGCCAAACCGCGGTAGGCGGCCAGTTTGGCCCGGTCCTCGGGAGTGTTGATCGGGTAGTACGGCTCGTCCCCGGTCTTGGCGAAACGAGAGTATTCGCGCATGATGACCGTTTTATCGGTCGGGTATTCGCGCTCGGGATGGAAGTGACGCGGCTCGATGATGCGGGTGTAAGGCACGTCCGCGTCGTTGTAGTTCATCACCGAAGTGCCCTGGTAGTCACCGGTCGGCAGCACTTCGGTTTCGAAATCGATGGTGCGCCAGCCCAGTTCGCCCTCGCGGTAATCGAAGTAGCGGTCCAGCGGGCCGGTGTAGACCACGGGCACATCAGGGTTCTGCGCGCGCAGTTCGTCGCGCACCTCGAACCAGTCGGTGTCGAGCCGCACCTCGATCAGCTCGCTCGCCGCCATATTCTCCAGCCACTTGGTGTAGCCGTGGACCGGCAGGCCCTCATAGGTGTCGTTGAAGTAGCGGTTGTCGAAGGTGTAGCGGACCGGCAGGCGGGTGATATTGCCCGCGGGCAGTTCCTTCGGGTCGGTCTGCCACTGTTTGGCGGTGTAGTCGCGGACGAACGCCTCGTAGAGCGGGCGGCCGATCAGCGAGATGGCCTTCTCCTCGAGGTTCTGCGCGTCCTTGGTCTCGATCTCCGAAGCCTGCTCGGCGATCAGGGCACGCGCCTCATCGGGTGTGAAGTAGCGGCCGAAGAACTGGGAAACCAGGCCGAGCCCCATCGGGAACTGGTAGGCCTGCCCCTTGTGCATCGCGAACACCCGATGCTGGTAGCCGGTGAACTCGGTGAACTGGGTTACGTAGTCCCACACCCTCTTGTTCGAGGTGTGGAACAGATGCGCACCGTATTTGTGCACTTCGATCCCGGTTTCCGGTTCCGGCTCCGAATAGGCGTTACCACCGATATGCGGGCGGCGATCGAGCACCAGCACACGCTTACC
Source organism: Nocardia donostiensis (assembly GCF_002081715.1). Classification (GTDB taxonomy): domain Bacteria; phylum Actinomycetota; class Actinomycetes; order Mycobacteriales; family Mycobacteriaceae; genus Nocardia; species Nocardia donostiensis. Next base: position 36,807 of record NZ_MUKP01000033.1, read on the forward strand.
CAGTAGGTTCGCGGTGCGTTCAGCAATGGTCAGCCCGAAAAAACCCGAGCCGACGACGATCAGATCGAACTGTGTATTGGTCTTTTCTGAGTTACCCGGAGACGATGCGGCGGTCACGGCTGCCCAGCGTAACGGAAGCCACCGCAATCGCCCGTCCGAGCCGATACATATAGGCGTACCTCCGCCTTCGCTCCGGCCATGCGCATTTCTGTGTACCTCCCATATACGCACTGCTGAGCGCGGTCTGCCTAGCTACCGCCTTCGCGCCGAACGCGCAGCCCGCGTACCTCCGCCTTCGCTCCGGGCATGCGCATTTATGCCTACCCACGCATACGCACGGCTGAGCGCGGTCTGCCTATCCACCGCCTTCGCGCCGAACGTGCGGACCGCGTACCTCCACGTTTCGTGCGGCCGCACGTCTTCGGATGGGGGTCTGCCGCGCGCGGCCGTCTCGGGTGCGGCAGGCCGGAAGCATCGCGGGCACGAGGGCCGGTCCGGCCGTGGTCGGGTTGGAGTCGGTCGGCGTTCAGTCGATCGAGGATGCGTCCTGCCTGGCGTTCGTTATCGCCACGCCTGGGTAGCGCTTGCACCCGTCCCGGCTCGGGGGCCCGGACGCGCTGATCAGGCGTGGGTGCGCCGGGCTCTGATCCAGCGTCCGGTGCTGCTCACGCTGGCCAGGATCAGGGTCGCCAGCATCAGGATGACGCCGAGAACACCCGTACCCGTGCCGCCGATGATCATTCCCCACACCACGTTGGCCAGGGAAAGTGCGCTGCCGAGGATCACCATGACCCGCCCGATGGCGGTCCGGCACAGCAGCAGAACGCCGCCGACCAGCAGCAGGAAGGCGATGATGGCGAGCCCGATACTCAGGATGTCGATGAGCTCCGGGCTGGGCAGATCGACGTCGATATCGACATCGGAACCGCGGGAACTGCGGCTACCGCGGCCGCGGGCGCCGCTGACCGGAACCTGCGCCAACGAATTGGATGTGCCGAACGCTACGGCCGCGGCCAGCGCGTTGAGTCCGCCACCCAGTAGGGCGAATATGCCCGCGGTGATACCGGTGCCACCACCGGCACCCTGCTGTGGCGGGGGGTAGCCGGGGCCCGGGTAACCGCCGTAAGCGGGGTAACCAGGTTGCTGCGGATAGCCCGGCGGAGCGGGGTGCGGCGGGTAGCCGGGCGCCGGACCCTGATGCGGCGGATAGCCGGGCGCGCCATAGTTCTGTGGTTGCCCCGGGGTGCCGTACGGATAGCTCAAGGGAATTCCCCCCTCTCGTTTTCGTGGCGCGAACTCTATCGCGCCGCAGACCATGAGAACCAGCAGCGCCCGCCTACACTGGGCATAGGCGGGCGCTGACGGCATTCCGTTGCGGTTCACCGGTTCCCGGGTGTCACTCCAGGTTCCGCTCGGCGTACACCTTCATCGCGTCGCGAATGAATTCACTGGTGCCCGCACCGTGCACGTCGTAGTTGGCCCGGAAACGGTCGTCGGAGACATACATTTCGCCGAGGCCCGAGAAGTAACCGGCGCCTGGCTGCTGCTGGGAGCCTGTCGATAACCAGTCGTAGTGCCGCTGGGTGATCGCCTGCACCTCGTCGCTGCCGGGGGCCAGCCCGGCCTGATGCGCCTTGCCGTAGTCGGCGGCGATCGCCAACTGCGTCTGCTGGAAGGCTTTCTTGTCGGCGTCGCTCAGCGAACGCCACCAGCGGTCGCTGTTCTCGTAGGCCTGTTCGCCCCAGCGCTCGATGACCTCGTCCTTGTACTGGGTGTGGTCGAACCCGTCGAAAGCTTCTGCTGCCACGAGTCGTTCACCTCTTTCCATCTTGTGCAGCGTGGTGTGTACCGACTCGATCCGGCGCCGGATCCGATCCTGTTCCTGTCTCAGCAGTTCCAGGTGTGTACGCAGCGCGGCCGCCGGTTCCTGTTCCCCGGCGAGGACTTCGGCGATGACCGGCAGGCCGAGGCCGAGATCCCGCAGCAACAGGATGCGTTGCAACCGCACGAGGCCGTCCTGGTCGTAATAGCGGTAACCATTGGCCCCGATCCGGCTCGGCGGCAACAGCCCCAGCTCGCCGTAATGGCGCAGCGTGCGACTGGTGGTACCGGCCGCCTTCGCCAGATCCTGGATGGACCACTCGCCCTCGCGGGTACCTCTACCCACGACTCGGACCTCCTCCTGTTTCGTGTCGGTGCAACCAGCATGCAAGTTGACGCTACGTCAAGGTCAAGGGTGATAACCGTTGGTTTCTCCGCACCGAGACCGGCGCGTTTCCGCTGATCGGCCAGCACGGCCCAGACAGGCAGAAACCCGTCACTCCGCCCCGGGACAGATCGCGACCAGAAGGCAGGCTGCGTGCCCCGGCGAGGCGATCGAGCGGTGCTAAGCCGGGTTTCTGCCGGGCCTACCGGTGACGTCCGCTTCCGACGGGATCGCAGGGGCGCCCGGGACCGGCTTCGATGGTTGCGCCTCGGGCGAGTCCGCACTGCCCGGCGCCTGCTCGATGTCGGGAACGAGCTGCAGCAGGGTCGTGAAATCGACAACCTGCGCCCCCAGCGTCGGCGTGTAAATGATGACGCCGTTGGTGTACATACGATAGATGCCCGCGTTCTCCGGCAGCGACATCTGCGGGCTGATCGGTTCGCCGACCTCGCTGTCAGCTCCACCGATCCGCGCATACTCGGCATCGATCGGAGATTGATGCCCTGCCCGGGCAGGCGGCGCAGTAATAACCGGAGTGTTCGGATCGGCACCGGATGGATCGCTTGGTGCAAGTCCAGCTGGAGCGCCCGGCGTGCTGCTCGACCGTTCAACCGACGAGGGGCCCGGCCTGATGCCCGTCGATGGGCCCGGCACAGTGGACGACGCTGCGTTCGGTGCCTCGCCCGATGGCTCACCCGGCATGGTGCTCGAGGGGGCTTCCGGCACAGTGCTCGAAGGTGCTCCCGGCATGTTGCTGTACGGCCCTGCCGGTGTGGGGCCGGGCTGCTCGCCGGGCCCGGTACTCGGCGGACTGTTCGGTATAGCGACGGAGGGAGCTTCCGGGGCGGGCTCGGGTGGGGCGCCCAGCGCATATTCCGGGGGCGCACCCGGGACCGTTTCCGGTTGAGCACCGGGCGTTGTGACTGGTGCGGTATCGCGCGCAGGCCCTGGTACGGCGGCAGGTGGGTAGCCAGGAGCAGTGCGTTGCAGGTCGTCTAGCGCTGTTTCTGTGGGGGTGCCAGGTGCTGTGTTCTGCGTGGTGTCGGGCTGAGCGCTCGGCTCAGGGTCGGCGGCACGGGGGCGGAGTGCGGCGAGGCCGGGTGTGGCGGTAGTCAGCTCGGCTGGTGTGGGGCCGACTTCGAAGGTGCGGATATCGGCCGGGGTGCCGCCGTCGGGGGCGGTGGAGTATTCGGCGCGCAGGATCCGGCCGTCACGCAGGAGAACGGTTCCGTCGGTGGCGGCGACGGCAGCCGCGGTGCGTGGGTCTTCGAGCGCGGTACCGGGGTAGACCTGGCAGTCGGTGGTGTCGCAGGTCTGGGCGTAGGGGTAGCGCTGCTCGGCCAGAGCGTAAGAGCGGGCGGCGATAGCTTGGGCGCGCAACGCCGCGGCTGCGCCTTTGTTTGCCCAGTTCGGCTGCACTTCCGCGGGGAGGACGCCAAGTAGATAGTCCTGGATGCCGACACGGTTGACTGTGCGCGCTTCGCCGTTCTCGCCGGCGACGCCGAGCGAGCCGCGGTAGCTTCCGCCGCCGCACAGCGTCAGGTGCTCGGCAGCGGGCCGGTTCGGCCGGGGGTCGAGCGGATAGACCCACGGGTCGGCAACGGAAGTTTGCCAGAGCGTTTCGCCCGAGCAGCCAGCGGTGACAACGACATTCGCTCCGCCGCCGGGCAGCGGCGTCAGGTGCGCGACCTGCCCGGGTTCGAGCACCCGGCCCGCAACCCGTGCGCCCGCTGCGGCAGAGACGTCCAGGCTCGAGCCGTCCCGGCCCATCAGTCGCACCGAAACCGTGGTGGGTCCGATGGTCCCCATGGTCGCGCCCGGATAGTAGTACTCGAGGATGCGCTCGGCCGTCCAGCCGTTCTGCGCATTCCGCAGCGCGCCGTGCTGGCTCATCCCACGTCCGTGTCCGTCTCCGGCAACCGTCCGGTACACCGCAGGCACGTCGAAGAACAGCAGCGTTCCTCCGGTCAGGGCGACGGTGATACCGATGGTCAGCACCGAATCCGCCAGGCAACGACGGCGCCGCACTGTACGCGGCCTATGGGTTCTTGCCAGCAAGTTTCGGAGACGGTGTGCCTGCTTCGCGCGAGCTGTTCCGAGCGGTTTCGACATTCGTGAGCTCCCATGACTTTACGTCGCTTGGACGGGTCCCAGTCCGGACCGGCATGTCGTTTCGACCGAATCCGATCAGCGAGCTACATTCGAGCAACCACTTAATCCTCAACCTGAGGTTTAGCTATGTGGCATTTGTGACTAGTGTGATGCGTGAGACAACAAGAAGCAAGCAGGCATGACTCGCGATCACCGGTTCGACCCGATTGGAGATGCTCGTGCCCTACCGCAAGCCGAAACGCTCCTACATGCTCCCGGTTGTCACAACGCTTGCGGTAGCGGCCCCGCTCGCGACCCTGATACCCGGCGATTCACCCGACTACCGAACGGCCACCGACACCGAACTGGCAGCCGTCCCGGCAGAACTCGCCGAAGTCGTACTCGCCAACGCGCCCGATATCGTGTTGCCGCTGGCGGAACTCACCGGTCTACCACTTCCCGACCTGCGGCTATCCGATCTTCGTAAACTTCCGCTACCGGCGTCTGTTCCGGTCCCGGAAGGTCTGCCCGTCCCGCCAGGTGTGCGGTTACCGGACGAAATTCCGTTACCCCAGCTGAATTCCGGGCAGTCCCAGAATTCAGCGCCGCCGACCGAGACCGCACCGGGCCGGACACCGGCCACTCAGCTCATCGCCGACCCGAGCTCCGCGGGCAGCGAAACGGACCCACCCGCGCTCCAGCCCGGTGTCGTCCCCGCAGAGCTCATGACCGAGGTCGGCGCGCAGGTCAAAGAACTTACTCGCGAAACTCCGTTCAGCGTTGTCGCAGTCACCGCCGACAACCTGGCAGGCACCACCACCATGGTTCGCGCCCGCCAACCCGACGGCAGCTGGGGTCCCTGGTTCCAGGCCGAGCCGATCGACGGCCACAGCGCAGCGCCCGCGAGCGGCACCGAGGGCACCGAACCCGTGTACGTGGGCACCACCAACGCCGTGCAGATCCTGGTCACCCGCAGACCCGCCGAACCCGCGTCCCAGCCTTCCGGGCCATCCGAGCAACCGGTACTGCGCACCCCGGCCGCCGCTCCCGCCGACCAGCCACCAGCCGATATCACCGCCGTGCTCATCGATCCGGGCCGAGGCGCCATCGATAGCTCACTGGAAGACGTCGCCGCCGCACTGCCAGGCGGCGGACCACATGTGATCACCCGGAGCCAGTGGGGCGCGGACGAATCTTTGCGCTGCCAGGAGCCCACCTACGACGACGCGCTCGGCGGCGTCACCGTGCACCACACCGCGGGCCGCAACGACTACAGCAAGGCCGAATCGGCGGGCATCGTCCGGGCGATCTACACCTATCACGCGAAAACGCTCGGCTGGTGCGATATCGGATACAACGCACTGGTCGACAAGTACGGGCAGATCTTCGAAGGACGTTACGGCGGTCTCGACAAACCGGTACAGGGCGCGCACGCAGGCGGGTTCAACGAAAACACCTCCGGCGTCGCCATCATGGGCACCTACGAGACCGAAACCCCCTCGGACCGGGCCATCGAGGCCACCGGGCGGTTCGTCGGCTGGCGGACCAAGATCGCCGGGCTCGACCCCAAAGGCTATACGACCATGTACTCCGAGGGCACCGAGTTCACCCCGTACGCGCAAGGTGAGGCGGTGCGGCTGCCGATCGTGTTCGCGCACCGCGATGTCGGCAACACCAGCTGCCCCGGCGACGCGGCCTACGCTCAGATGGACCGCATTCGCGATATCGCGGCCGGGGCAACGGGTTCCGGTCCGCAACCGCGACGCGAGGTGGACCGATCCGATCTGGCGGCGCTCGTCTCGCTCACCGAAAAGCTGCTGACCATGGTGAACGACAACATCATCGCCAAATACTGGGTGTCGACCGGCGGTCCGCAGGGACCGCTCGGCGACGCCGTCTCCGAACCGCTGCCCGCCGCGCAGGGCCAGCAGTACGCCAAGTTCGTCAACGGCCACGTCTACACCACCCCCGAGGGCCATACCTACGAGGTGGTCGGCAAGATCCTCGACCGCTTCCTGGAACTCGGCGGCGACTCCGGTGTGCTTGGCCTGCCCTCCAGCAACCCCTACCCCGTCCCAGACGGCCTGCGCACCGACTTTCAGAACGGTTCGCTGATCCTCAACGAACTCACCGGCATCGTCACCACGATCTGGAAGACCTACAACGACACCTACCAGCAGGAAATGGCCGGAAAACCGGTCGCCGCGCCCGCCCCGCACCCGCAGGCCCAACCCGCGCCGCCCGCTCCCACCGATACCTCACCTGGGACACAACCCGCCCCCGAGGCACCCAGCACCACCACACAACCCACGCAATCCGAGGAAACCGGTTCACCTGCCTCCGAGCCGGCCGATGAGCCCAGCCGGAACCAGGCACCGAACGGCGAGCCCGGCACAGCCTCGGAACCAGCAGAACCGCCGACCCCGACCACCGAGCCCGTGCCGCCCATGCAGCCCGTCCCGGCCGAGTAGACGGCAGGGAGCCATCGTCCCGGGTCGTTGCCGCTGCCCCCGCTGAGGCGGCACGCGATCCATGACGGCATGCTCGCCGCGGACGCTAACCCCACCAGCGTTCGAGCACCCGCGCCACACCGTTGTCCGCGTTGGTCGTGGTGACCTCATCGGCGACGGCCAAAGCTTCCTGATGGGCATTGGCCATCGCGACACCATTACCCGCCATGGTGAGCATGGGCACGTCATTGGGCATATCACCGAAGGCGACCATGGTGCTGGGGTCCACGCGGAGACGTTCAGCGACCACAGCAAGCCCCGAAGCCTTGGTGATGCCGGGAGCGGACAATTCGATCAAGCCATGGTCGGTGGAATAGGTGATATCGGCCCGGTCGCCGACAAGTGGGGCGAGGGCATCGCGCATTTCCCCACTGAGCGCACCGGGCAACCGGATGAGCATCTTGATGGCAGGAGCATCGATCACCTCATGCCGGGCGACGGCAGTGTCGTCCGGGTTGAGCCAAGCATGCTCGTACTCGGGGGAGCTCACGAACTGCGGAGTGGCAGCATCATGTGCGCTGGCACCGATACGTTCGGCAGCCAACCCGCAGCCAGGCAACGTTCTCTCAGCGATATCGGCAAGCCAGGCGAGAGTGTCGACATCCAAGGTGCTGCTGGCAAGCACCCGATCGGTGGCACTGTCGTAAACAACCGCACCGTTACCGCACACACACAACGGCGCATACCCGAGACCATCGACCACCGGCGCTACCCAGCGCGGCGGACGACCAGTAGCCAACACAAACGGCACCCCGTCGTCGACAACCGCGGCAACCGCGGCCTTGGTCCGCGCGGAGACCCGCTCAGACGGATCGATCAAAGTGCCATCCACATCGGAGGCGACCAGACTCGGCTTGGGCAGATGAAGGCGCGTCACCCATGCAATTGTGATGGCGCGCTGGCGCGCGTGGGTTTGCGGCCTGTGTTCAATGGCCGCGCCTCCGGCACGGCGGGGTTTACGGCCCCCTGGCCTGTTCGGTTCTGGACGCAGAAACGGTTCTGGCTGCCGGAACGGGTTCCGGTTGCTGGGGCGGGTGGGCGCGGGCCGGTGAATGGTTGACACGCGTTGCGTGGCCTCCGGGCGCGCGCGGCTGGCCGGTGCTCCCTATGATCGGGGCCGACACTGGACTCGAGGGGACCGATGACCGGCTTTCTGCTACGACGCGCGCTCAACTACGTCGTGTTGTTGTTGCTGGCATCGTTCCTCACGTTCAGCGTCGCGTCACTGACATTTCGTCCGCTGGACAGCCTGGAGCAGCGTAATCCGCGGCCACCGCAGGCGGTGATCGACGCGAAGGCCGAGCAGCTGCATCTGAACGAACCGATTCCGCAGCGCTACCTGATCTGGATTTCCGGGGCGGTGCGCGGGGATTTCGGCACCACCCTGGCGGGTCAGCCGGTGAGTGAGGAGCTGCCGCGGCGGGTCGCGGTGAGTCTGCGGCTGCTGATCATCGGGTCGATCGTCGGCACGGTGCTCGGGGTGCTGATCGGCGCGGCGGGAGCGATCCGGCAATACCGGTTCAGCGACTATTTCACGACCGTGGTCTCGCTGCTGGTCTTGTCCACTCCGGTGTTCCTGCTCGCGACGCTGCTGAAATACGGGGCGCTGGAGGTCAACTCGATGACCGGGCAGCAGATCTTCCTCTACACCGGGGAGACCTCGGCAGGCCATATCGAAGGTTTCGGCGCGCAGTTCGTCGACCGGCTGCAACATCTGGTGCTGCCCTCCTTGACGTTGGCGCTCGGCGGTATGGCCGGCTACAGCCGCTATCAGCGCAATGCCATGCTCGACGTATTGCAGAGCGATTTCATCCGCACCGCCCGCGCCAAAGGCCTGACCCGCACCAAAGCGCTGTACAAGCACGGTTTGCGCACCGCGCTGATCCCGATGGCAACACTGTTCGCCTACAGCCTCGGCGGCCTGATCACCGGCGCGACATTCACCGAGAAGATCTTCGGCTGGCATGGCGTCGGCGAATGGCTGGTCGACTCGATCAACGCGCAGGACGTGTACGTGGTGGTCACCGTGACCGCCTTCGCCGGTCTGGTGGTGCTGGTGTCGGGGCTGCTCTCCGACATCGTGTACGCGATTCTCGATCCGCGAGTGCGTGTGGGGTGAGCATGACCGAAGCCGAGATCATCGTCCAGGGCGCGCCGGAGGTCGCCGCATCGGGACGGCGCAAACTCGTCTGGAAGCGGTTCCTGCGCAACAAACCGGCCGTGGCCGGTGCGGCTGTGCTGATCCTGTTGTTCCTCGCCAGCTTCGCCTTACCGCCGTTCCTGCCCTACGACTATCAGGACCTCGACTACACGGCACTACTGCAGCCGCCGAGCCCCGAACATCCGTTCGGCACCACTCAGATCGGCCAGGACGTGCTCGCGCAAACCCTGCGCGGCCTGCAGAAATCGCTGATCATCGGTTTCTGTGTCGCCGTCATCTCCACCACCATCGCGGCGCTGAGCGGCGCGATCGCCGGTCTGCTCGGTGGCTGGACCGACCGCGTCATCATGTGGGTTGTCGACCTGCTGCTGGTGGTGCCGAGCTTCATCATCATCGCGTTGTTCGCGCCACGTACCAAGGGCAGCAGCTCGATCGTGCTGCTGATCATCCTGCTGGCGGCGTTCGGGTGGATGATCAGCGCGCGCATCGTGCGCGGGTTGACGTTGAGCCTGCGGGACCGCGAATTCGTGCGAGCGGCGCGCTACATGGGCGCACCCACTCGGACGGTGATCATCAGCCATATCGTGCCGAATATCGCCTCGATCCTGATCATCGACACCACGCTCACCGTCGGCGCGTCGATCATGGCCGAGACAGGCCTGAGCTTCCTCGGGTTCGGTGTGCAGCCGCCGGACGTCTCGCTCGGTTCGCTGATCGCCGCAGGCACCGATACCGCGCTCACCTATCCGTGGCTGTTCTTGTTCTCCGGTGGGCTGCTGATCGTCACGGTGCTGTCGGCGAACCTGGTCGGCGACGGGCTGCGTGACGCCTTCGACCCGGGCGCGAAACGGGCACGGTCACGGAAGGCCCGGGCATGAGCGGTCAGCGGCCGGAGGAGACAGCGGAGCATAACCACGGAGGCCGCCCGCACATGCCCCAAGAACACAGCATGAGCGGTCAGCGGCCGGAGGAGACAGCGGAGCATAACCACGGAGGCCGCCCGCACATGCCAGGAAAGCGCAGCTCGAGTGACAAGAAAAAAGGGCTCGGCGAGCCCGGCGGCGCCCCGCTGCTCGAGGTTTCCGATCTGCGGGTGACCTTCCCCAGCGAGGAGGGCCGGGTCGAGGCGGTCCGCGGAGTCGATTACACCGTGTCCGACGGTGAGGTGCTGGCGATCGTCGGCGAATCCGGTTCGGGTAAGTCGGTGTCGTCGCTGGCGGTGATGGGGTTGCTGCCGGATCAGGCGCGGGTCGCCGGATCGATCCGGTTACGCGGGCGGGAACTGCTCGGGCTCGACGACCGGCAGCTGTCCGCATTGCGCGGCAGCTCGGTCAGCATGGTGTTCCAGGACCCGCTGTCGGCGCTGACCCCGGTGTACCGGGTGGGCGATCAGGTCGCCGAAGCACTGCTGGCGCACGGCGATATGAGCAAAGCCGACGCCGCGACACGCGCAGTGGAACTACTCGACCTGGTCGGTATTCCCGATCCAGAACTGCGCGCGAAGGCGTTCCCGCACGAGTTCTCCGGCGGTATGCGCCAGCGGGTGGTGATCGCGATGGCGATCGCCAACGACCCGGCGTTGATCATCTGCGACGAGCCGACCACCGCACTCGATGTGACGGTGCAGAAGCAGATCCTGAACCTGTTGCGCAAGGCGCGCGATATCACGGGCGCGGGCGTCATCATGATCACCCACGACATGGGGATCGCCGCCACCCTCGCCGATCGGGTCGCGGTTATGTACGCGGGCCGGATCGTGGAAACCGCGACGACCACCGCGCTTTTCTCCGAGCCACGAATGCCGTACACGGTGGGTCTGCTGGGTTCCATTCCGCGGATGGACAGCCCGGCCCGCACCCCGCTGATCCCGATCGTCGGCGCCCCACCCGCCATGCACGCCATACCGCCTGGCTGCTCGTTCGCGCCGCGCTGCCCGGTCGCGGTGCAGCAGTGCCGCGATGCCGAACCGCCGCTCGCCGAGACCACGCCAGGTCATCGCGCCGCATGTATCCGCACCCATGAGGTGGGAACAACGGAACTGTTCGACGCCTACCGCCGCGAGATCACCGAACCGGAGGCCACGGCAGACACCGAGCCCGAGGTGGTGCTGCGGGTATCGGATCTGGTGAAGACGTTCCCGATCACCTCGGGTGTGGTGTTCCGGCGGCGCAGGGGTGAGGTGCGTGCCGTCGACGGCATCAGTTTCCAGATCCGGGCCGGGCGCACGCTGGCGCTGGTGGGGGAATCCGGTTCCGGGAAATCGACCACGCTCACCCAGATCCTGGACCTGGCGCGACCGCAGGCGGGCAGTATCGAAATCCTCGGCCGCGAGATCAGCACGCTGACCAAGGCGCAGAAGCGGGAACTGCGCCGCAAGATGCAGATCGTCTTCCAGGACCCGACCGCCTCGCTGGATCCGCGGCTGCCGGTTTTCGACGCCATTGCTGAACCGTTGCGGATCGACGGACGCCCGAAAGCCGAAATTTCGCGCCGGGTGCCGGAGCTGCTGGCGCAGGTCGGTCTGCGCCCGGAGCACGCCGACCGCTATCCCGCCGATTTCTCCGGCGGCCAGAAACAACGCATCAGCATTGCCCGCGCTCTCGCGCTGGACCCGGAACTGCTGGTATTGGACGAGCCGGTGTCGTCGCTGGACGTCTCCATCCAGGCGGGGGTGCTGAACCTGCTGCGCGATCTGCAAACCGAACGTGGCCTGTCGTATCTGTTCGTCTCCCACGATCTGTCCGTGGTCCGCAATCTGGCCCACGATATCGCCGTCATGTATCGCGGCAAGATCGTCGAATACGGTCCGGCGGAGCAGATCTTCGGCGATCCTCGTCACGAGTACACCCGGTCGCTGATCGACGCGGTACCGGTGCCGGTCGTGAACCGTTAGGAAGGACATTTCATGAGGATTCGATCCGTCGGCTTCCGCCTCGCGGTGCCGATCGCCGCGATCGGCTTGATCCTGAGCGGGTGCAGCGCGAACAACGGCCACGGCGGCGATATCGCCATCGGCTCCAACAACCAGATCAACGCCCACGACCCGAGCGAGTTGCGCGACGGCGGTAATCTGCGGCTGCAGATCTCGGCCATGCCGGAAATCTTCAACCCACTGCACGTCGATTCCGACGCGGACGCAGGCGAAGTGGTCTCCTGGACCCTGCCGAGCACGTTCCGCTCCGATGCCGCGGGCAAACTGACCGTCGATAACAACTTCTACACCGATATCGAGCTGACCGGCACCAACCCGCAGGTGGTCACCTACACGATCAACCCGAAGGCCGTCTGGTCCGACGGAACCCCGATCACCTGGGAAGACCTGGCATCGCAAGCGCACGCGCAGAGCGGAAGAGACCCCAACTACCAGATCGCCGCCACCTCCGGTTTCGATCGGGTCGCCAAGGTCGAGCGGGGTGTGGACGACCGGCAGGCGGTTGTCACCTTCAACAAGCACTACGCCGAATGGCAGGGGCTGTTCGGGCTGCTGCTGCCGAAAGTCGCCACCGCGACACCGCAGGCGTTCGACGATTTCTACCGCAACGGTATGCCGCTGAGTGCGGGGCCGTTCATGGTCACCAATATCGATCGCGCGCAGAACCGCATCACCCTGGGCCGCAATCCCCAGTGGTGGGGCAACACCCCGAAACTCGATACGGTCACCTACAGCGTGCTCGACATTCCGGCGCGCATCGCGGCCGTGCAGAACAACGAGATCGACTCGGTGGACATCTCCGGTATCGCGGAGGTCACCACGGCCCGCAACACTCCTGGCGTGCAGGTATTGCGCACACCGCTGCCGCGTTTCTCCCACTTCACGTTCAACGGCGCGCCGGGATCAATCCTGGAGGACCCGGCGCTGCGGCGCGCGATCGCGAAGGGCATCGACCGCCAGGCCATCGCCTCGGCCACCCTGCTCGGCGTGGTGGACGATCCCAAGCCGCTGAACAACCACATCTATATGGAGGGCCAGAAGGGCTACCAGGACAACTCCGGCGTCATCGCTTACAACCCGGAGCAGGCGGCCCGCGAACTCGATGAGCTCGGGTGGAAACTCAACGGCGACGTCCGGGAGAAGGACGGACGCAAGCTGATCCTGCGCGATGTTATGTACCAGCAGGACCTGTGGGTGCAGATCGCGAAGATCGCACAGCAGAACCTGGCCGCTATCGGGGTGAAACTGGAAATCGAAACCTACCCGGGGCAGGGCCTTTTCACCGATATCATCGACCCGGGCAACTTCGATATCGCCCAGTTCAGCTGGGTGGGTAGCGTGCTGCCGCTCGCGGCGCTTCCGCAGATCTACGCCTACGATCCGGAAGCACCGCTGTCCAACAAGGGCCGTATCGGTTCCCCTGAACTGAACGCGCTGATCGAGCAGACCATCTCCGAACTCGATCCGAAGAAGGCGATCGAACTCGCGAACCAAGCCGACCGGATGATCTTCGAAGAAGTGCATTCGATCCCGATCACTCAGTCGCCCGGCGCGGTCGCTCAGCGCAACGAAGTCGCCAACTGGGGCGCGTTCGGCCTCGCTTCCCCCGACTACACCACCGTTGGCTTCCTGAAGTGAATCGCGGATCGGGCCATCCCCTGGCCTATCCGCTCACCGTGACGTTCGGCGCCCTGGCGGTTATCGCCGCTTGGGCGCCGTTCGCGGATCTGGACCAGGTGAGCGCGCTGGTCACCGTTGCGCTGGGGATCCTGGGCTACACGGGGTACCGGGTGAGTACGGCGCTCGGGTGGGTGCCGAGCGGGCCGGGCCGACAGCGGACGGTGCCGGTGCGGCGGGTGCGGCAACAGCATCGGCTGGTCAGCCGCTCCTGGCTGGAGGTCGGCGACGGGGGTCGCACGCGCTGGGTGCCCGTGTACTTCGACCCTCGTCTGGTCGCCTTGACCGGTGGCGATGCTCATATCACGGCGAAACGCATCACCATCGGCGAGTTGCGTTTGTACCCCTCCGGTCGCTTCCGTGATACCGAACCACCGGGCCGTCTGGTGGACAACCCGTCACGCCCGGCTCCCGATGCCGCGGAGCGCGCCGCCACCGCGGCCAAACCCGCCCGCCGCCTGCTCCTGGATGCCCAATCCGCCGTCGCGGCGCCGTTCGCCGCTCTGCTGTGGGTGTATGTGGCGAACGGTGGAGTTCCCGCTTTCGCGGGCGCGACCTGCGTTGCCGCCGTCACCGCCATCTGGCTTTCGGCCATTCGCGGTTCCGACCCCAGCTGAACGACGATCCCGACTGAGCTCAGCGCATCAGACGCCACCGCCTCGCCACCGACAACAACCGGCGACCGGCGAGAGACGACCGGCAGCGACCAGACGAGGTTGGCGAGACGGACGACCGGCGGCGACAGAAGACCGACAGACGACGGCCAGGACGGTCGCCTGACCTGGCGACGATCAGGTGGAACCGATGCGTGACCGCGCCGGGCAGGCGCTCTGGGGAGGACGTTGCCCTCTTCACCAGTTGTGGCGGAACACACTTGACAATATACCCTAGGGGGGTACGGTAAACGTCAGTACAGAGTTACCGCCCACACGGCATCGACAATGGAGCACCCGATGAACGCAGCAACGAAGTTCGCCGGTTTCGCGCTCGGCCTGGCCGCGATCTTCGCGATCGCGTTGGGAGCCGGAGCCGCTATCGGTCCCGAACCGGACCGCCCGCACTCGCATGAGGCCGAGACCCCGGGAGCAGCGGACCACGCGACACTCAGCGGGCTGACGAATACCGAAAGCGGCTACACCCTGGTTCTGGAGGACACACAAACCACATCCGCGCCGGACGCCCCGCTGCGGTTTCGTATCCAGGACCACACGGGCACCCCCGTCACCCGCTACACCACCACGCACGACAAAGACCTGCACCTGATCGTGGTCCGCCGCGATATGGCAGCGTTCCAGCACGTGCACCCGGTGCTCGACAACACCGGAACCTGGACGGTGCCGCTGGACCTGACCCAGGCAGGCGACTACCGGGTCTACGCCGATTTCGTCACCGAAGACGGGCACAGCCACATACTCGGCGCGGATCTGCGAGTCGCAGGGAACTACGCACCGCGGCCGCTCCCGGCGCTCACCACCGTCACCTCCGTCGACGGATACCAGGTCGCGCTGGAAGGAACCGCTGTGCCGGGGCAGGCAGTGCAGGTGAGGCTCACCGTGTCCCGTGACGGGCGGCCGGTCACCGACCTGGAGCCCTATCTGGGAGCGTACGGTCACCTGGTCGCCCTGCGCGCCGCCGACCTCGGCTACCTGCACGTTCATCCCGAAGGCCACCCGGGTGACGGGGTGACCACGCCCGGACCGACGATCACGTTCGCACTGACCGCCCCGACCGCGGGCGACTACCGGCTGTTCCTCGATTTCCAGCACCGGGGCGAGGTCCACACCGCCGAATTCACGCTGCCCGTCGCACCCGGGGAAGCGACGGAAGCCGGGGCACGTTCGCCCGCAGGCCACGGCCACTGAGCAGGCCTGACGCAGGGAGGAAGACAATGGCATCACCGACACAGACCGATTCGAGCCGCACAGAACGGAGCACCACGATGACCACCGCCACCACGCCGCCCACCGGGCAGGTCGAACTGGTGATCGGCGGGATGACCTGCGCTTCCTGCGCCGCTCGGATCGAAAAGAAGCTGAACAAACTCGACGGCGTGACGGCCACGGTCAACTACGCGACCGAAAAGGCGCGCGTCGACTTCACCGGTGATATCGCGCCCGACGATCTGATTGCCACCGTCGAGCAGGCCGGCTACACCGCTGCCCTGCCCGCACCGAAGGTCGAGGCGGCCGCCGCAGAACCGGCCGAGGAGGATCCCACCGCCTCGCTGCGCACCCGGTTGCTGGTCTCGCTGGTGCTCACCGTCCCGGTGATCGCGATGGCGATGATCCCGGCCTTGCAGTTCACCAACTGGCAGTGGCTGTCGCTGACGCTGGCCGCGCCGGTGGTGGTGTGGGGTGCGCTGCCGTTCCATCGGGCAGCGTGGACCAACCTGCGCCACGGTTCCGCCACCATGGACACGCTGGTGTCGATGGGCACACTCGCCGCGCTCGGCTGGTCGGTCTATGCCCTGTTCTGGGGCACCGCAGGCACGCCGGGGATGACACACCCGTTCGAATTCACCATCGCGCGGATGGACGGCACCGGCAACATCTACCTCGAGGCCGCCGCCGGTGTCACCACCTTCATCCTGGCCGGGCGATACTTCGAGGCCAGGTCCAAGCGCCGGGCCGGGGCCGCGTTGCGGGCGCTGCTCGAGCTGGGCGCCAAGGAGGTCTCGGTGCTGCGCGGCGGCGTCGAACAACGCATTCCAGTGGACCAGCTCGCCGTCGGCGACCGGTTCGTGGTGCGGCCGGGCGAGAAGATCGCCACCGACGGTGTGATCGTCGAGGGGTCCTCCGCAGTGGACGCCTCCATGCTGACCGGGGAATCGGTGCCGGTGGAGGTCGGTCCCGATGACACAGTAGTCGGCGCGACCGTCAATGTGGGCGGCCGGATCGTGGTCCGGGCCACCCGCATCGGCTCCGATACCCAGCTGGCGCAGATGGCGCAGCTGGTCGAGGACGCGCAGACCGGGAAAGCCCAAGCCCAGCGGCTGGCCGATCGCATCTCCGGGATTTTCGTGCCGGTTGTGATCGCCCTGTCACTGGCCACCCTCGGCTTCTGGCTGGGCACCGGGGGCTCGGTGGCGGCGGCGTTCACCGCGGCGGTAGCGGTGCTGATCATCGCCTGCCCCTGCGCCCTTGGCCTGGCCACCCCGACCGCGCTGATGGTCGGCACCGGGCGCGGCGCCCAGCTCGGCATCCTCATCAAGGGCCCCGAAGTGCTGGAATCCACCCGCCGGATCGACACCGTGGTGCTGGACAAAACCGGCACCGTCACCACCGGCAAGATGACCCTGCTCGACGTCATCGCCGCCGACGGCGAGGACGAAGACGAGGTGCTGGCGTTGGCCGGGTCGCTGGAGGATTCCTCCGAACACCCGATCGCCCAGGCCATCGCCAAAGGCGCCCGCGAGCAGATCGGCGAGCTGAAACCGGTCGAGGACTTCGCGAATATCGAAGGCCTCGGAGTCCAAGGTGTGGTCGACGGGCACGCGGTGATCGTGGGCCGGGCTCGGCTGCTCGCGGACTGGTCGCAGCACCTGGACGCCGACCTCGAACGCGCTATGGCGTCCGCCGAAGCCGAGGGCAAGACCGCGGTTGCGATCAGCTGGGACGGTAAGGCACGCGGTGTGCTGGTCGTCGCCGATGCGGTGAAGCCGACCTCCGCCGAGGCGATCACCCAGTTGCGTACGCTCGGCCTGACCCCGATCATGCTGACCGGCGACAACGCCGCCGCCGCCCGCGCGATCGGCGATCAGGTGGGCATCGACGAGGTGATCGCGGAGGTGCTGCCGCAGGACAAGGTCGACACCGTCAAACGGCTGCAGGACGAGGGCAAAGTGGTCGCCATGATCGGCGACGGCGTCAACGACGCGGCCGCACTGGCCCAGGCGGATCTGGGGCTGGCAATGGGCACCGGCACCGATGTCGCGATCGAAGCCAGCGACCTCACCCTGGTGCGCGGCGACCTGCGCGCGGCCGCCGACGCCATCCGCCTCTCCCGGCGTACCCTTGGCACCATCAAGGGCAACCTGTTCTGGGCGTTCGCCTACAACGTGGCCGCGATCCCGCTGGCCACGGCGGGGCTGTTGAACCCGATGATCGCCGGAGCCGCTATGGCGTTCTCCTCGGTGTTCGTGGTCAGCAACAGCCTGCGGTTGCGTAGTTTCCGCTCGACCGCGCAGTAGCTCGACAGCACAGCAGGGGACGGCACCGAGCAGGTGCCGTCCCCTTCGTCGTGGGAGCTACCACTGGGATCCGTTCCTGGCCGTCACACGCCGCGCGCCGCTTTGGCCTGACGCTGTGCGTATTCCTCTTTCTCCAGCACGGCTGCTTCCGCCAGAGTCGGGGCGTTGCCGCCGAAACGGGCAGGCACCCACGGTTCGCCCTCCGGCATCGGGTAGCCGTCCTGGGCAGCGGTGAGCAGTTCGCTCATCCGGGAGCGCAGCGTGCTGGTGAGCTCGTCAGGAGTGCCCGCGGGGGAGATGGGTTCACCGACGCGGATATTGACCGGGAAGTTGTGCCTGCCCAGCTGACGGCGGAAGCCCTTGGTCCAGACACGGTGGGCGCCCCAGATGGCGAGCGGGACGATCGGGGCGTCGGCTTCCAATGCCATCCGCGCCGCACCCGTCTTGAATTCCTTCAACTCGAAGCTGCGACTGATCGTTGCCTCCGGATACACCACAACCAGCTCGCCGTCGCGCAGCGCGGTCACCGCGCGGCCGTAGGATTCGGCGCCCGCGGAACGGTCGACGCCGATGGCCTTGCAGTGCTTCATCAGGAAGCCGACGATGCCGTGCTCCAGTTCGGCTTTCATCATGAACCGGACATTGCGGCCCGATTTGCGGCCGAGGAGACCCACTTCCATGAAATCCAGGTAGGCGGTGTGGTTCACCGCGAGCACCGCCCCGCCGGAGCGCGGAATATGCTCCTGCCCGGCGATATCGATGCGCAAGCCCTGCGCGAAGATGACGGTGCGAACCAATCCGGTCAGAATGTCGTAAACCGGTTCCCGCGCCATCGGCAACTCCTGTTACTACTCGCTGGCGGCCGTATCCTTTCCAGCAGCCGGGTTCTTCTTGGCAGCCCTGGCCGCAGCTTCAGCGGCGTCGAGCGCATCGGCCTCCTCCAGAGTAGGCGCGCTGCCGCCGAGCCGGGCCGGAACCCAGTACGCGTCGGGGGTGTGTACGTAGTTCTGCTGCAGTTCATGCAGCAGGCGCTGCATGGTGGCGCGCAGTTCGGCGGTGAGTTCGGTGGCCGGCTCGTACGGGTGGATCGGTTCGCCGACGGCGATCGAGATGGGGGTGTTGGTGCGGCCGAGACGTTTCGGGAAACCTTTCGTCCACACCCGCTGCGCACCCCAGATCACCATCGGGATGATCGGCACCTGCGCCTCGATCGCCATCCGCGCCGCGCCGGACTTGAGTTCCTTGATCTCGAAACTGCGGCTGATCGTCGCCTCGGGATACACCCCGACCAGCTCACCGCGACGCAGATACTCGACGGCGGCCTTATACGATTCCGCGCCCGCGGTGCGATCCACCGGAATATGTTTGAGCGCGCGCATGATCGGCCCGGAAATCTTGTTGTCGAAGACATCCTTCTTGGCCATGAACCGGATATAGCGCTTCGGGGTGCGCGCAGGCAGACCCGCATAGGTGAAGTCCATATAGCCGGTGTGGTTGATCGCGATCACAGCACCACCGGCGGCCGGAATGTGTTCATCGCCGGTGACGGTGAACTTCAGACCTTCGAGAAAGAAGACGGTTCGGGCCAGGCCGATGATCGTCCGGTAGACGGGTTCCACAGTTTCGCTAGCGTAGTCGCTGCCCGGCCCGCATCGATACCGTGTCACGGTCCTGCGACCGGCCCGGTATCCTCTGATCTGTAAGGCGTCGCCTGCCACCTGGGGTCCCATCGGCACCGGAAGCCCGGTCCCCGCGCCGCCGGCGAACACACCCGGCGCACCCGACCGGCGCCACCGATTTCGCCGACCAGCAGATCACCTCGCAGTGGATCCGGCCCGGTTCATAGTGCGGTGCTGGCCCCGGTCACTCTTCCGGTGCGACACAGAACCGGACGTGCGGAGTCGATCGAGGGAGCCGCGGGTTCTGTGGGGACTGGAGCACAGCACCGGCGACGTCGCGCCCTGACCAACTACTCTTGATGGCCGTCACCGGCCAGGAGGAGCAAGCTCGTGCAGATCACCAGCGTCGGACACGCCGGGTTCCATATCCGTACCAAAGCCGGTTCGATCCTCTGCGATCCCTGGGTCAACCCCGCCTACTTCGGTTCGTGGTTCCCGTTCCCGGACAACTCCGAGCTGGACTGGGACGAACTGGGCAACTGCGACTTCCTGTACGTCTCGCACCTGCACCGTGACCACTTCGACGCAGGCACCCTGACCGACCACGTCAACAAGAACGCCACCGTGCTGCTGCCGGACTACCCGGTGCCGGACCTGCGCCGTGAACTGGAGAAGCTGGGCTTCACCAAGTTCATCGAAACCGAAGACTCGGTGAAACAGACCGTCACCGGCCCCGGCGGTGAGCTGGACGTGATGATCATCGCGTTGCGCGCGCCCGCCGACGGCCCGATCGGCGATTCCGGGCTGGTGGTTTCCGACGGCGAAACCACCTGCTTCAATATGAACGACGCCCGGCCGGTGGATATGGACGTTCTGCACGAGGCGTTCGGTCATGTCGATATCCATCTGCTGCAGTATTCCGGCGCCATCTGGTATCCGATGGTCTACGACATCCCGGCCCGCACCAAGTCGAACTTCGGTAAGCAGAAACGCCAGCGCGGGATGGACCGGGCGCGCAGCTATATCGAGCAGGTGGGCGCGACCTGGGTGGTGCCCTCGGCCGGTCCGCCGGTGTTCCTCGACGACGAGCTGCGCTACCTCAACGACGACCGCGGTGACGAAGGCAACATCTTTCCCGACCAGATGGTGTTCCTGGAGCAGATGCGCATCCACGGCAACTCCGGCGGCGTCCTGATGATCCCGGGCTCGGTCGCCGATGTGCGCGGCGCCGAGCTGAAGCTGACCCACCCATTCGATCCCGCCCAGATCTACGACGACAAAGCTGGCTATATCGAGCGGATGGCGCAGCGGATGGCCCCGGTGCTGGAACGAGAGAAACAGCTGTGGGCGCTGCCGGAAGGCGAGCCGCTGCTGGAGCCGCTCAAGGAGCTGTTCGAGCCGATCATGGCGCAGAGTGACCTGATCTGCGACGGTATCGGCTACCCGGTGGGGTTGGTGATGGGCACCGAAACCGTGGTGCTGGACTTCCCCGAACGAGTGGTGCGCGCCCCGATCGAGGGCGAGGGCAAATACCGCTACGGCTTCCGCATCGCACCGGAACTGGTGCGCACCGTGCTCCGCGACCAGGAACCGGACTGGGTGAACACCATCTTCCTGTCCACCCGCTTCCAGGCGTGGCGGATCGGCGGCTACAACGAATTCCTCTACACCTTCTTCAAATGCCTCACCGACGAGCGCATCGCCTACGCCGACGGCTGGTTCGCCGAGGCGCACGACGATTCGGCTTCGGTGCAACTCGACGGCTGGGAAGTGCAGCGGCGGTGCCCGCACCTCAAGGCCGATCTGTCGAAGTTCGGTGTGGTCGAGGGCGATACGCTCACCTGCAATCTGCACGGCTGGCAGTGGGATCTGGCATCCGGCCGGTGCAAGACCTCGAAGGGCCATGAGCTGCGCTCTCGCAAGATCGGCGAACAGGTCAGCGGCTGACCGGTTCGCCGGACCGGGCGGCGGCCACCACCACCGCGACCAGGGTCACGGCACAGCCGAGCAGCGCCGCCGGAGACAGTCCCGCGCCGGTGGGGGTCAGCCAGTCCAGGAACACCGACGCCAACAGCTGACCCGCCACCGAGGTCAACCCGAGCAGCAGCACCCCTATCCAGCGCACCACCAGCACGCCGAGCGCGATGAACGTGACGCCGATGATGCCGCCCACATAGAGCCAGGGTTCGGTGGGAAACTCCGACGGCCACCCGGCCCGGGTCAGCACCACCGCTTCGATCAGCACCAGCGCGGCCAGCCCGAGACCGAAGTTGATCAGGGTCGCGGCGATCGGCCCGCCGACCGTACCCACCTGTCCGTTGACCGCCTGCTGCCAGGCCAACCCGATCCCGGCCAGCGCGGGTAGCACAATCAGCAGCGACGCGGGCACCTCCCGGATCACTGTCATCGCGCCGCCCGCTCCCGCAGGCCCGGAACCGCTCGACCCGGCCAGCAGCACCGCCACCACCGCAAGCCCCGCACCGCCCATCCTGCGGGCGGTGACCGGGGTGCGCCCGCTGGGTCCGAGCCCGAGCCGGTCCACCACCAGACTGCTCACCACCTGTCCGGCCACCACAGCAACGGTGAACGCGGTCACCCCCAGCGCGGCCACGGTCAGCCCCTGACTCGCCACGAACGCCGCACCGCACAACCCGCCCAGCAACTGCCATGGCCGCAGCTCACGCGTTGCGACCGACCTGCGGACCTGCCGCAGCCCCGCCCGTAACCGCCCGCTGACAGCGACCGCAACAAGCAACGCTGCCAACCCGGTCCCGAAACTGATCACCGCGGCCGCGACCCCGTCGTGCAGCCGCTCCCCCAGCGCCCCGTTGATCCGCGCCTGCACCGCAACCCCCGCGCCGATGGTCAGCCCCAGCCCAAGTCCGACCCGCCGCCACACCATTCCCGAACCCTACCGACGACGGCTGTTGTGCCGGCCTCATCACGCTGGACGACGGTCCGGCAACCACGCCGGGGTCAGCGCGGCGATCACCAGAATCGCTGCCCCGAGCAGCGCAACCGTCGACGATATCGACAGCCACACCGACGCCAGCGCCACAAATCCGAACACCGCCAGCGACACCACCTCCTCCAGCAGCCCGGATACCGAGGTCACGGTGGCACGGGCCGGTCCTTCGATAGCGTCCTGCAGCCGAGCCGCGGCGATCACGCCCGCGTTGTACACAATGCCGTAGGACACCCCGATCGCGGTGAACCCAATCCCGGTGAGCACGTACACCAGCGCGGGCCAGCGCACCGCGAGCCCGGCAACCACCGCACCCGCAATGAACAGCACACCGCCCACCGCGAGCGCCAGCGACACTGTCTTCGCACGCATTCCCTCGGTGCGTGCCGCGAGCATCGACCCGGCAAGCGACCCGGCCACGGTCACCCCGACCAGCACCGGCACCACCGACGTCGCCGCACCGGCCGCCGCGGCGACCAGCGCGAAATACTCGTCGAATGCCGTGATGCCGTACAGCAGCGCACCCAGCACCACACCGTGCCGCACCGCGCGTACCCGTATCGCCTCGGCGATACCGGTCCGCAGCATCGCGAGATACCGGGCGACCGGCCGCTCCGTCGCTGCGGGCACCTGCCCATGCTCCTGCCCCTGCCGGTCGGTAGCTGCCGCCCCGGCGACATCCGGACCGGCGGCGTCATCTCCCGCCGCTGCCGTTCCGACCGACACCACGCCTGCTAGAGACGCCGAAGCAGTAAGACCGTCCACTACGCCATCAACTGTGGCCTGGGCGCGGTCAGCACCAGTGGCAGCCTCTGCCACCGACCCTTTGGCAGAGCATTCAGTCGACAGTCCATCAACTCGCACCGATCCGGCGACAGCTGCGGTGATGACAGACGCACCCCCGGTCGCCGAAGCATCCTCGGTCCCGGCCCAGGATCCGGTCGCCGCATCTGCCCCGCCTTTGCCGGTAGCCCTGACCGCGGCGGTTTTCATGGTTTCCGGAGGCTCTACTGCTGATGTCGGGAACTTCCCCGCCCCATCTCCTCTGTCAGCCGTCGGTACCGGCTCCTCTTCGAGATCCTCGATCTGGGCGGCCGAGACCGCCTTGGGCGCGGCGGGCAAGGTGGTCGCGATCAGGGTGTGCCCGATGGCGCAGGCGACGCTGGCCCAGCCGACCAGCTCGTAACCGCCCAGCAGGTACAGGGGTGCGGCCGCGAGAATGGCGACGAAACCGGCGGTTTCGGTGGCGGCCCTGGTGTAGCCGAGGATGCGCGGATACTCGGTCGCCGCGCCACTGGCGGCGAGTTCGTCGTAGAGCAGGGCTTCGAATGTTCCGGAACTCAAGGCTCCGGACACGCCCCACAGCATGAACCCGGCGGCGAAACCTGCGTACGACGGCCACACTGTCCACAGGGCGAACGCACCGGTCAGGAGCACACCGCTGAGGACGAGCAGCAGCCGCCGCGACACGGTATCGGCCCAGGCGCCCGACGGCACCTCCAGCACGAATGCCGTCGCCGACCAGAGCGCCAGCAGTAGCGAGATCTGCCCGGTGTCGAGCCCGTGATCAGCGAACAGCAACGCGTACAGCGCGTACAGCGGGATCAGATCGGCGGTGCCTGCGAATAGGACCGCCCGCACCGTCAGAGCGCGGACAGCGGTCCTACCAGAACTGGTTCCGGTTCAACAGCCGTAGATGAGCAAACGCATACGACAAGCATCGGTGCGGTGTCCGCGGGGCGTCAAGCGATTATCCGAGTGGCACCCAGCCGTCGGGTGCATTGTGGGAGTCCTCGCCGAGTTCGCGGTCGTTCACGTCCTGACCGATCCGCCCCTGCTTCTTGTTGAGGTCGCTGATCAGCGCATCGACCGGATGCGAGTCGCTGTAGTGGTAACCCTGCGCGAGCGCGAACCCGAGTTCGGTCAGCACCGCCGCCTGATGTTCGGTTTCCACCCCTTCGGCGATCACCTGCAGGTCCAGCGATTTGCTCAGCGCGGCGATCACCCCGAGCAGGGGTGGCGCGGGGGAATCCGAGCGGATAGCGGCCACGAACGATTGATCCACCTTGATGATGTCGCTCGGCAGTGTCGCGAGCCTGCTCAGCGACGAGTACCCGGTGCCGAAATCGTCGATCGCGATGCGCACCCCACGTTCCCGCAGCGTATGCAGGTTCGCAATGGCCGTATCGGATTCTGCGGCCAGTTCGCTCTCGGTCACCTCCAGCACGAGCTGTTCGGCGGGCCAGCCGGTGCTGGACAGGATTTCGGCGACCCGGTCGGCGTAACCGGATTCGGCCAGTTCCAGCCCGCTGACGTTGACGTTCAAGGTCAGCTCCAGCTGGGCGAAGGTGTCCTGCAGTTGAGCGGCGTCGGAACAGGCGCGGCGCAATACGAGCTCGTCCAGGTCGGAAATGAGGTCGTATTCCTCGGCAACGCGGATCAGGCCTTCGGTGGTGACATCGGGTTGAGCGCTGGACGACCAGCGCAGCAGTGCCTCCACCCCGACTGCTTTACCGCCACCCTCGCTGAGGCTGACGATCGGCTGATAGTGCACGTCGAGAGCGCCCTGGTCGATGGCCTCGCGCAGCTCGACGGCCAGCGGCAGCTGCCGCGACGACTCCAGCACCGTTCGGTTGCGGCCCGCCTGCTTGGCCCGGTACAGGCCGACGTCGGCTCGGCTGACCAGCAGCGAGCCCGACTCACCCGGCTGCCATGAGGTGACACCCGCCGAGCAGCCGGTGGTCACCGCCGCGCGCAACTGCTCGGTGAGCAGGATCGCGGCCTGCTCGGTGGTGCCGGGCAGCAGCAGCGCGAAAACGTCGCCGCCGTAACGGGCCAGCCGCTGGCCCGGGGCGAGCAGGGTGGACCAGGTGTCGGCGACCCGCTGCAGCACCGCGTCACCGGCCCGGTGGCCCAGATGATCGTTGACCTTCTGGAACCGGTCGAGATCGACCAGCACCAGCGCCAGACTCTGCCCGGAACGGGTCGCGTGCTCGATGGCCGTATTGAGCGCCCGGTCGAAACCACGCCGGTTGAGCAGCCCGGTCAGCACATCGATATCGGCTTCGGAGGCCATCCGGGTCAGAATGCCGACCACCACCCCCACTCCGAAGGTCACCCCGGCCGGGACGAGGCCCGACCACCAGGGCAGCCCGGCCCTGGTCGGCAGCACCCACAGACACAGCGCCATCGCGAACGCGATATGCGCGGCCGCCTGCGGCCAGGCGAAAAACAGCGCCGCGTCGCAGGCGATGAAAACGTAGAACGAGGCCAGCGTTATCGCGGCGATGGTGTTGGGGAACGAATGCACGGCGACGGTGACCAGAATTGTCGCGACCGCCACATATCCGTGATGAATTCCGTGCGGCAGCCGCGGCCCCCAGCCGAGCAGGCTGATGCCGAGCAGCAGCGCAACCAGGGCAGCGCCACCGACCAGGATACGGTTCCCCTCATCGGCCCCACCGAGCCCAGCAGTCGGCGCGATCGCCGTAACCCCCAACCCGATGACGCCGCCCATAACGTAGAACGCCCCGGTCGTCCTGGACATGACTCTGGCCGTCGCCAATGCAGACGCGGCCCGCACCCGGGTTCGGGTATCGCCGCGAGACCCGATTCCTCGCACGATGAACAGCATAGAGCGCAGGCTGCAGCGAAGGCGCAGGTACGTACAAAGCGCACGGCCGGAGCGAACGCGCAGGTACGCACAAAGCGCACGGCCGGAGCGAACGCGCAGGTACGCACAAAGCGCACGGCCGGAGCGAACGCGCAGGTACGCACAAAGCGCACGGCCGGAGCGAACGCGCAGGTACGCACAAAGCGCACCCGAGCGTGTCAGCCCCGCTGTCCCCGCGGCGGCGTCAGCAACT
>NZ_MUKP01000034.1 GCF_002081715.1 Nocardia donostiensis
GTCAGGGCACGCGCCAGGCGGTCGACCGTGGTGAGCACGGCAGCCAGCTCGGCAGGCCGGTCGAACCGGGGCATCCGGCCCTCGATGTCGTCGAACACCATGACGAACCAGCCGTGGGTATCGAGGGCGAACCGCAGCGCAGGTACTGGGACGGTGGGCGGTAATGCTGCCGCGGTCGCTGCCTCGGCCCGATACATCTCGGCCAGTGGGGTGTGGCTGTCGATCGCCTTCGCGAAGACGGTTCGGCCGTCGTCCGAGGACAGGCGCGCGGCCATACCGTGGCTGAAACCGCCCGGTTGTGTCACTGCTGAACGGACCCGCGCGCCGAGCCGGTGTTCGATCTCGCGCCGAAGTTGCTGCGGCAGCTCATGCCATTCGACACGATTCGGGTTGCTCTCGACCATCGCACTATCGTGAGGCCCGAGCACTGCACCACGCCAGCCCCTATCCCCCGGTCGGTCCACCAGCACATAGCAAGGCAGTGGCCGGGCCGCTTCCGCAATCGCCCCAGGCACATACGCGACCGGCGTTGATGTCCTCGATCGTTTCGCAGCTGTTGGAGCGGCCAGTGAGTGACGCTGAAGGCGGCGTCTTGGAGACCGCAGCGGGGTTAGGGTACCGGCTCTGGGCTGGGATAGGAATCTTCTTCGGATTGGGAGAATCATGGGTGCATGACCGAGACCTCGTCGTCTGCGGCGATGCCGCCGAGTTGGCCTATTCGTCCCGGTTACCGTGAGGATCTGTTTCGCGGGACGGCGGAACTCTACAACCGGTACCGACCTGCCTACCCGCAGCGCTTGTTCGCCGACCTGCTCAGCAGGGCAAGCGCGTGCGCCCACCAGGTGAGCTGCGCGAGCAGCGCCTTGACGGCGGCGCCGGTTCCGACGAGGTCGAGCGGCTGTCCGTCGTCGTCGAATTTGTTCCAGCACGAGTGGAAGCTGACGGTTTCCCGGATCGGCACGGCGTGCAGCTCGACGAACACCGGGCACAGCTGTTCGGCGCCCCGCAGGCCACCGGAGATGCCGCCGTAGCTGACGATCGCGACCGGCTTCGCCTTCCACTCGTCGACGAACCAGTCGATGGCGTTCTCGAGCGAAGCGTGGTAACCGTGGTTGTACTCGGGCGTGACGATCACGAAGGCGTCCGCCCTGGCCAGGCGCTCGCCCAGGGCCGTCACCGCCGCATCCGGGTCGGCAAGCACCTCGGCAGGGCGACCTCGGCCAGGTCGATCAGATCGAGGTCGAGTCCGCCGTGCTCCGCTGCGACGGGGTGAAACCAGGTGGCGACGGTCGGGCCGAAGCGTTGTGTCCGGGTGCTGCCGATGATGCTCGCGACGCGCACGGTGTCGGTCGCCTGCATCACAGTCCCTTCCAGCTGAGGTCGGTCCGGTCACGAGCTTGGCCGGTCGGGCTTACCCGTCCCCTACACCCGCCCTACACGGCGATGCCGACCGTGCGGTGGGTCCATATCGTCACAGGTATGCGGTTCGGTGTGCTCGGCCCCCCGAACTCGTCGACCACCTCCGCATCCTCGCCCACCGCATCACCAACGCCATCTCCCCCAAGCCGAACGAACCCATCGGATCCGCCAGCCGGTCACGGTCCGCATTCTCCGGTGAATGGCGCTGATGTGGCTGCCGCCGGAATTCGGCCCGGGCTCATCCCGATCTGGGCGCCGGAAGGCACGGTAGACGCCTGGGTCGCCACTGAACCACACGCGCGACCGCGGCGACCGGCCCGTCGGGGAGACTCACCAGCAGATCGAAACGTGCCCAGCACGGTGCCACATGCGTTACTTGCGGGCATGATGGCGGCATGAAGTACGTGTTGTTGATCTGCGACGACGAAACGACTTCGCCCTCCATGGAGGAGATCGCCGCCGACCCGGCGTATCAGGCGTTTGCGGACGAGGTGGATCGGCGCGGCGCCAGCCTGGGCGGCGCGCGCCTGCGTCCGGTGGCGGACGCGACGACAGTCCGCGTCCGCGAGGACGAAACGCTCGTGTCCGACGGACCGTTCGCCGAGACCAAGGACTTCGTCGGCGGCATCGACATCATCGACTGCGCGGATCTGGACGACGCGATCGCCATAGCAGCACGTCATCCGTACGCGAGCTGGGGTTGCATCGAGATCCGCCCCGTCTGGGAATGACTGCGCCACGGGCAGTACGCGCGGCGGTGGACGCCGCGTTTCGCGACGAGTGGGGTCAAGTGATCGCGACCCTGATCGGGTTCACCGGAGATTGGGATCTCGCCGAGGACTGCGCGCAGGAGGCGTTCGCCGCGGCGCTGACGACGTGGCCGCGTGATGGTATCCCGAGCCGTCCGGGAGCATGGCTCACAACGACGGCGCGCAACCGGGCTACCGACCGGCTCCGCCGGGACACGGCCGCAGCCGCGAAGATGCGCCAGCTTGTCGTGCTGGCACGGGACCCGATCGAGCCGCCGACGGACAGGATTCCCGACGAGCGGTTGCGGCTGATCTTCACCTGCTGCCATCCGGCGCTGCCGTTCCCGGCCAGGGTTGCCCTCACGTTGCGCACGCTGGCGGGACTCAGCACCGCCGAGATAGCGAAGGCGTTCCTGACGGCCGAGTCCGCGATGGCACAACGCTTGGTGCGTGCGAAACGCAAGATCGCCGAGGCGGGCATTCCGTACCGCGTTCCACCTGCGGAACTGCTGCCGGAACGACTCCCCTCCGTCCTGGCGGTGCTCTATCTGATCTTCAACCAGGGCTACGACGACGAGGACGGAGCCCGTGGGCTGACAGCCGAGGGAATCCATCTCGCGCGGGTCCTGGTTCGGCTGCTGCCCACCGAGCCCGAGGCGCGGGGGTTGCTGGCCTTGATGCTGCTGCTCGAGTCCCGCCGCGAGCACCGCACCGACCACGGTGTGCTGGTCACGCTGGAGAACCAGGACCGATCCCGATGGGATCGCGCGCTGATCACCGAAGGCGTGCAGACGCTCGACGACGCGCTGGCCATGCGTCGTCCCGGCCCGTATCAGGTGCAGGCCGCGATCGCCGCCTGTCACGCCACCGCGCCTGACGCAGCGGCCACGGACTGGCCGCAGATCGCGGCACTCTACGGCGAACTCGCACGGTTGGCTCCGTCTCCCGTTGTCGACCTCAACCGCGCCGTGGCGGTGGCGATGGCCGACGACATCCCCGCCGGCCTCGCCCTCGTCGACGAGCTCGCCGAGTCCGGCTGCCTCGACGGCTACTACCTGCTGCCCGCGACCCGAGGCGATCTCCTCCGCCGCGACGGCCGGCTCACCGAAGCCGCCGCAGCCTACGAGGCGGCGCTGGAACTTGCACCCACCGAAGCCGAGCGCCGCTACCTGGAAGAACGCCTCCGCGGGTGCTGACACATCCTGCCCGAGATCTCGAAGAACTTTTTTCGCGCCGATGTCGATCCCGTTCGCTCTCCTTCGTCGGTGGGGCAAAACCACCCGAGAGAGAGGCAAGACAATGTCGAACACCGAATACCTGAGCGCCACGATGTCGGTCGCCCAGTCGCCGGAGGAGGTCTTCTCCGCCGTCACCGATGTGCGCGGATGGTGGAACCAGAACATCATCGGCAACACCGCCGCCGTCGGCGACGAATTCGTCTTCACCGACGACATCAACTACGCGGGAGAGACGGCCAGGACGCACAAGGACGGCATCCGGTTCAGCCGGTTCCGGATCACCGAGGTGGTGCCGGGCAAGCGGGTGGTCTGGCACGTCGTCGACTCCGACCTCAGCTTCGTCGACGACCGCGACGAATGGACCGGCACCGACGTCGTCTTCGACATCACGGCCGACCGGACAGGCACGACCCTGCACTTCGTGCACAAAGGCCTGACCGCCGCGGAATCCGAATGCTTCGACGCCTGCTCCCGCGGCTGGACCTACTACATCACCAAGAGCCTGCCGCAGTTGATCACCACCGGGACCGGCCTGCCGTTCGCGAAGTACGACGCCTGATCCACCGCGATCCGGAAGGAGCTGAGCCTCTATGCTTTCTGATCGACGGCACGTAGATCACACGGATTGCACGAACCTCGTTCCGACGCCATCGAGGGATGAGCCGCCGGTCCAGTTGTAGCTCCTCCTCCCGGCGCGGGTCATCGCTGCCACGACGACTGCCAGGCCCCAGCCGACAAGCAGGAGGAAGCTTCATAACGAAAGCCCAGGTCAGCCGCTTTCACCCTGCGGGGGTTGTAGGGCACATCGAACATGGGAACGCATTCCGGTCAACGGAACAGCCGTGCCCGATCGTCTTCGAGATGCCCGAGGCCCTCCCTGCGGCTTTGCCGTAGGTCAGGGGTGTGGTGCACTGTTGGCGGTCGGGGGATACTGGCGGCCTGACTACCGGATCGGCCGCTGCGGGTCGATGACACCGCCACCCGGGACCACGAACCGGGATCCTCACCGTCGACACCGCCCTCGCCAACTCGCCCCCGGCACCCACCACGCCACGTCCGCCCGTACCGGGCTGGCCGAACTGGAGGGTTATCTACCGCACCCGCCCCGGTCGGCACGGATCATTTCGGTTTCGCCATCCCGCTACGGCTTCGGTCCAGCCTCGGCGAGTTGAGCCTGATCACCGCGATCACCACCTTCGCCACCGCCGTGCACGTCACGATTTCCGAATTGCGGCTGGAAACGTTCCTGCCCGCTGATTCCCGCACCGCGAAAGCACTGGAGTGCAATACCCGAGAAGTCGTCCGGCGCAGTTCCAGCACTGATTCCTGCCGGCTGGGCCCGCCCGACCGATTGTGAGCTCCAGGCTTTTCGTCCGACGCGTGATCGACAAGCGCGGGCTGGGAAGCCGGCCGGAGAATCCTCCGCGACCCCTACCGAACACGTGCGGTTCGGAGTAGATCCAGGCACCACGCGGATGCAGGGTTTTCCCTACTTGGCCGGGGGGCGGCCCTGGTCGAAACTTGTTATCAGCAATTGGACAGATATTTCCGAACGGGATTTCTCCGGCTGCTCCCGGACATCCGCAGTACACCACACGTGGTGAATTGCCGACCTCATGAATCGCTACCACGCTCGACAGGATCGAAGTTGCATCACGGACTTTCACAGGCGCAGTCCGAACAACGCCAGCACCCCTGCAATGTGTCCTCATCCGAGGATCGTGTCACCGACGCTGCGCTACTGACCCTGGGGCATCGGGCCCGGTCAGGCGTTCGGTTCCAACACCATCCTCACGGCCATCGAGCACCAGCAGGTCAACGATTCGTTGCGACGAGCCATCGCGCAACCGACCAAGTTCTTCGCCGCCTATTACGCCGCGCTCGAGCGTTATGCGCCGTTGTTTCGCAGCGTGGTGACTCCAAAGATCGACCGTCTCGCCCAAGTGGTGGCAACCTGCGGATCTATACCGGACTACCACACCACACTCGTCCCGATGTTGCGCGGGTTCAGCTCCACTCACCGCGTGTTCGGCGCGGATCGGCTGCATTACGCGCCGGTCGGTGTGGCCCTACTCGCAGCCCTGTCCGTGCGAACGAAGCGGAATGGACCTCGGAGACAGCGGAGCTTTGGAGTCGCATCTATCGGGTTGTGGCCGACGCGATGGCCGCAGGCGTGGCGGATGCCGTGACCCCGACTACAACTGCTCGGTTGGTCGCACGCCGCAGACACACCGACGAAATCTCGGTGATCAGCGTGGAGATGGACGACGAGTATCACGTGCGTCCTGGGCAGCACGCCACCGTCACCGCTCGCGCGTTCGGCTCGACAGCAGGGTGTTCTCCCCCGTGCCGATAGATGGCGGGCGCCTCGTCGAGGTGCATGTCCGGCCGGTTGGGCGAAGAGGCCACAGCAGCGGTACACCAGGACGCAGATTACTACGTCGCCGGGTCACCTCGACTGATGCGGGCCGTCCTGTTTCGGCTGTTGGAGGCGGGCGTGCCATTCGCGCGACTCCACTATGACGTCACGCTGATCTGACGCCCGGAGACGTCATCCGGCGATCGGATTCCGGGTCGCCGGCCGGAGCCGAACTGCGGTCCCCTCGCTAGGTCGGAGCGCCACGATCCAGCCACCCCTGACCGTCGCGAGCGGTCCCCCGGAACCGGTGAGACAACCCTCGACCCCCTGTTCCGCTGACCATCTTGTGGTCGTTCGTCCAGTGAATAGAGAAGGCAATGTGCGGTATCACCGGTTTTGTGTCATGGAGTGGCCTGCATCGCGACGGCCACGCTGTTGTCGCGCGAATGACAGAGCAGCTGCAACACCGCGGTCCGGACGGCTCGGGATGCTGGACGAGCACCCACGCCGCGTTCGGCCACACCCGGCTGTCGATCATCGACCTCGCCCATGGGGCGCAACCGATGACGCTTGGCGACCGACCCGGTCATCGCCTGGTCCTCACCTATAACGGCGAGCTGTACAACTTTCGCGCGCTGCGCTCCACCTTGCAAAGCCATGGCCGGGTCTTCCATACCGACTCAGACACCGAGGTGGTGTTGCAGGCCTTCGCCGAGTGGGGACCACAGTGTGTCGACCGGTTCACCGGCATGTTCGCGTTCGCGATTTGGGATGAGCACGCGCACCGGCTGACACTTGCCCGAGACCCGCTCGGGGTGAAGCCCTTGTTCTATCTCGACGACGGGGCACAGGTCCTGTTCGGCAGCGAGGAGAAGACCATACTCGTCCATCCGACGGTCGAACCCGTGTTGGACGAGACCGGGGTGGCCGAATTGTTCTGCATGGCGCCGATGGTGAATCGCGATCGCGCCGTGCTGCGCGGATTCCGCCAAGTGGAACCCGGGCACATCATGACCTTCGGTCCACACGGGTCGGTGTCGCGCTGCTACTGGCGGCTGGAGGCCCGGCCGCATCGCGCGGACGCCGCGGCGACCGCGACACGCGTCCGTGAGCTGCTGCAAGAATCGGTGTCGGGGCAATTGGTTTCCGACGTCCGAGTGGGCGCCATGCTGTCGGGCGGCGTCGACTCCAGTGCGTTGTCGGCGATGGCGATGGCCGAATACACGGGTGGGCCCCTGGCGACGTATGACATCGACTTCGCCCCGGGCGACACCAATTACTCGTCCTCAGCGCTGCATATCGATCGAGACGCGCCGTGGGCGGCGAAAGTGGCTGCTCACATCGGTTCCCACCACTCGACCTGCATCGTCGACACCGACGACCTGCTCGCAGCCGAGGGACACACGTTGCGTATCTGGGGCCGCCCGATGCATCGACCGGCCAATGTCTCGCTCTATCTGTTGTTCCGACACATCAGGGACACCGGCACCACTGTGGTGGTCGGCGGCGAGGGAGCAGACGAGGCGTTCGCCGGGTATGCGTGGTGGCGGTCGACGGCAGCCGACGGATTTGCATGGCAGGACGTCTTCCGTGAGTCGGTCGGACTACTGCGTCCGGAGTTCGCCTCGAGTCCCCGGTTCCGCGACTATGCGCGCGACAGCCACGCCACGGCGCGCGCACGTGTTCCTCGGCTGTCGACCGACAGCCCCGACGACCGCAGAGCACGTGAGATCTCGTGGATGACCTACACCTTCTACCTCGATTATCTTCTGCACCGGGTGGATCGCATGAGCATGGCTGCCGGGGTGGAGGCTCGGGTTCCGTTCTGCGATCACGAGCTCGTGCAGTATGCATGGAACGTTCCGTGGGAACTGAAGAATCACGGAGGTATCGAGAAGGGCATCCTGCGCATGGCGATAGCCGATTTGCTGCCCAATGAGGTCACTTACCGGCGCAAGAGCGGCTATCCGATGGCACAGACCGCCTCCTACCAGCGCGCGCAATACGATGCCGCGCGCGCGGTGCTCGCCGATCGGCATGCTCCGGTATGGCAGATCGTCGATCCGTCGGCAGTCACCGACATCGTCGGCCGCAGTGGCGTAGCCAACAATAGTGACTGGACCGACCTCAATCGCATCGCCTATGTTCTCGAGACCGATTCGTGGTTGCGCGATCTGCGCGTCCGGGTCCTCTGACAGTTCCTCCGGCCACAACGCTCGTCCGCGTGCCGCCAGGAAACATGACTACCGTGCGAACTCCTTCCGTTGGGAATCCGGCTCCGCGATGTATATGATTTCGGGAATTGCTTTGCAGTGCAGCGAAAGGGAGAAATTCGGTGTCCATCCCCAAGAGAAGTGCCCGGCGGCTATCGATCGTGGGCGCGGTGATATCCGGTCTCGCGGCCGTGGCGGTATCGACGACTGTCGGCGCGGGGTCTGCTCGGGCGCTGCCGCCCGGTGACGCATTCTGCTCAGCGATTCCGGTCGACAGTCGTGTCGATATCGAATGCACGAATACCGATGTGGGCCCGGCAACCGCCGGAGCATTCGTAATGTGCAGCGACCTCCGCCCGCTGGTCCAGGAGGTACGGATTCGCCCCGAATCGACAATCCAGTTCAGCCAGGACTGCGGCCCCGGCGCACACCCGATCTCGTGGAACGTGAACGCCAAAACCGACTATCAGCGCGACCGCGAACGCGACGACGAAATCGACCACGAACGCCGCTCTGGCCACGACCACATCTAACGCCGCAGTTCGATCGCCGAGCGCCCGAACGGACTACGATCGCTCCCGCTAGGACGATTACCGACGCGCCCACGGCCGGAACGCCTTCCGGCAGAAGTTCGAATCCCTGGGTGACGCCGTCGGCCGCTCTTCGGTGTGTTCGCTTATGTCTCACAGTGCGCAAGTCCAGGCCGACCATCCCGATCGATGAATGACGGCGCCGAGTGTTGTACCAACGCATCCAT
Organism: Nocardia donostiensis; assembly: GCF_002081715.1. Taxonomy (GTDB): domain Bacteria; phylum Actinomycetota; class Actinomycetes; order Mycobacteriales; family Mycobacteriaceae; genus Nocardia; species Nocardia donostiensis. The sequence goes on from NZ_MUKP01000034.1 coordinate 8,736, forward strand.
TTGACAACCGCGGCCACGGTTTCAGCCTTCGTAGCACAGGCTTGAGAATCCACCCCGGATTACCTACCGAATGTTGCTCGACACGGCACTAGAGATCATCGGGCAACAGGCGGAACGCGGCATCACCGGTGAGCGGGCTGATTGCGCGGAAATCACGTCGGTCGAGTGTCAGTACCGCCACGGTTTCGTATCCCGTCAATGAAACATTGGTGGCGTCTGTGCGATCCAGGCGCAAGGCCAGGTATCTGTTCTGCACCCTGCGTGCAACCCGCAACAAGTCCGCCGAGACCGTGGGCACTTCGATGCGTCCGGTGCGTTCTTGCGACGTGCAGGCGCTTTGGCGCTGCGCCCGCAAGATCTCGACCCTGTACAGTCGCTGATCCTTCTTGTGCGAAAAGGGCGAAACCCAACTCTGGCAATCGGTCTCACCGACACTGATGCGCGCACTGTGCCGCCACGCCGAGGAGCGTGGCGCCGCTGCCACCGAACAGCGTGTGGCGCTGGCGCACGTGGCAGGCCAGATCCAGAAGTTCATCGACTCCGAGGCGGGCAACGGCCGGCTCGAGGGCGAGCGCAATCTGCCGGCCACCGCGCTCAAGATCGACGGCCAGCGGGTGTCGGTGGTGACGAAGTGGAAGTCCTCGGCGTCGTAGGCCGACGCAGACCAGTACGCCAGGATCGGAGCCTTGGGCGGTACCCGCAGCACGTACTGCTTCGACCCGTCGAGGTGGGCGCCCGAGGAGTCGCGAAAACTGGTCAGATAGGCCGCACCGGAACCGATCGGTGGTTTGGCCCCCGCGTGGAGGAACTTCTGCATCGCGAAGCCGAAACGAAACGGGGCGGCGCGCTCGTCTATCTCGGCGAGCGGACCGCGCTCCTGTGTGTGGGACTGCATGCCGGTGGCACTTCTCCAGTGCGTCGCCGGGTAGGTGCTCGGACGTTCCGCGCGGGGATTGAATTCGAGGTTGGCGATCATCTTCCGGCCGGTGTCGGCGGCCAGGCGTCGGCGGATGTCGTTCAACCGGGCCTCGGGAACCATCGCCTCCCGGTCCGCCACCACAGCATCCGGGCCAACGGCGAACCCAGCAGCGACGACGAGGAAAGTGCTTGTGGCCGGAATCCGGAAATGCCTGGCGACTGACAGGTTGACATGGGTGCCGGACAGCAGCGAAATCGCGAACTCGTTCAGTGCGGCAGCGGTGCCACCTTCCGAGTACATAGGTGCGCAAAGGCTTTCGTCGATGGTCGACATCAGATCTCCAGACGAGCGCCACACCCGGCCCCGTGTGTCGGCGCTACGGGATCGGGTGAGCTTCACGGTTTCGAGGTCATCGCTCGGCGGCGGCGCCGACGATAGCGCGGAAGGCATGGATCGCTTCGCCCATGTTGATCTCGGAGTCGAGGTCTTCGCTGGTCTTGACGATCACGATGCCGTCTTTGGGTGAGACGTAGATGAACTGGCCGAGAATGCCGATCGCGGAGTAGTCGCCGCGGTCGCCGTCGCCGAGCCACCACTGATAGCCGTAGCCGTAGTTGTTCTCCGAGCTTTCGGGCTTGTCGGGACGCAGGTTGTGTGGCTGCAGGTGCGGGGCTGAGGCGTGGGTCGAGTCCTCGACCCACTGCTGGGGCACGACCTGCTTCCCACCGGCCCGGCCCTCACGCAGATATAGCAGCCCGAATCGGGCGAAGTCGCGGACCGTCGCGTGATAGCAGCAGTAGCCGATGGCGTTGCCCTGGTAGTCCTTACCGATCAACGCCGAGGTCTGCATTCCTGCCGGCTTCCAGATCCGGTCCTGCACGTAATCCGCCAGCGGCGTCCCGGTCGCCTTCGACACGACCCAGCCGAGGACGAAGGTGTTCATCGAGTCGTAATTCCACGTGGTCCCCGCCGGCCGCTCCCGCTTGATCTCCTCGGCCTGGTCGGTCAGCGACGTGCCGGCGACCATGCGGATGGTGGTGGCGGTCGACCCCTTCGTCGGGTCGGCGTAGTCGGTCTCGTCGTAGGCGGTGCCCGACGACATCTGCAGAACGTCGCGGATGCTCACACCGTTGTAACCGCTCTTCGACAGCTCCGGGATGTACTTGGTCACCGGATCATCGACGGAGGCGATCCGCCCCTCCGACACCGCGATCCCCACCGCGGTCGAGGTGATCGACTTCCCCACCGACCACGAATTGAACCGGCTGGTGGCCGAATAGCCGTTGAAATAGCGCTCGTCAAGGATCTGGTTGTCCTTCATGACCAGGAACCCCCTGGTCGAGGAGCGCTGGAGGAAGTCGGCGACAGTGTTCGTCTTGCCGTTGTAGACGTAGGTCGCGTCCAGAGCCGTGAGCCCCCGAGCCGTCAGCTGCTCCGGCCGGTTCGACGCCTGCGCGGTGTCGGTGAAGTAGAAGGGCACATGCGGCAACAGCGGTAACGGCAAGGCACCGTCCGCCTGCGCCGGGGCCGCCCATGGCGCCGTCAACACCGCCGCCGCCGACACCGCTACGGCCAGGCTTCGCTTGAACATTCGCACTCCGTTCCTGTGAGGTGACCGGAATGCAACCATTCGACACCACCGGTGTCAACAGTGGTGATTAAATCGACGGTATGCTGTTCCGATGCCAACGAGCCCTGCGACCTCGACCCGGAAGCGCCGTTCACGAGGTGTGCTCACCCCGGACCGGATCATCGAGGTGGCGATGGGCGTCATCGAGAGCGACGGCTCCGAGGCCCTCACCTTCCGGCGGCTCGGCACCGAGCTCGGAGTCGATCACACCGCGGTGCTGCGGCACTTCCGCGGCAAGGACGAACTGATGCTGGCGTTGGCCGATCGACTGATGGCCGAAGCACTCAGCGGTGTGGAGGTAACCGACGACTGGCGGGCAACCCTCAAGGATCTCGCTCAGCGGGTGCGGCTCGCCTGTCGCGCTCATCCGCAGCTGGCCGTCGCGGTGTCGGGCCGCACCGCGCGACGAGCGTCTGAATTCGACGGCGCCGAAATCGTGCTCGGCGCCCTCCTACGGGCCGGGCTGCAAGGCCGCGAAGCCGCATCGTGCTACCGAGCGCTGGTAGAGGTCGCACTGGCCTACTCATCAATGGAGGCCACGCTCATGGCCCTACCCGAGGAAGCCATGGCCGGCGACCGGGAGGCTTGGAGCCGCGAATATCTTGCCTTGCCCCCGGCCCGCTACCCCAGCATCGCCGCAGTCGCGCCGTACCTGGCCGAAGTAGACCAGGAAGATCAGTTCGACGTGGCACTCGATCTGTTCCTGGACGCCATCGAGCTCCGGTCCGGACGTGGATAGCGTCGAGTCCCCTCCGGCCATCAGGGGCAACAGCACCCACGCGCGAGCATCGCGGCGAAACCATGTGAGGTGGATGCCACAAACCTCGACGCCGACGGGAGCAAGAGGCTCTAGTCGCCCTCAGGATTCCAACCGGAAGGGTGGTCCCGTCTCGACATCGTGATCGGCCTGCACGTTTCAATCGAGCAGTTGGTCGCGAAACTGACGGGTGGGTTCAGACGTATATTTCAGCAAGCTCGACAACTCTCGCTGCCCGCGCCACTTGCGGCCGGTAGGACCCGTCCAGGCTGTTCGATTGCCCAACCTGCCCGAGTAACCCCTTTGCCCAATCGATTTCAGCTGGCAAAGGCGAAAGCAGTCGGTTGATCGGTCCGGCATGTTCGGCCGCCCCTCGCCGCCACGAGCCGTTAGGCTGGCCGCCGCCTGACCATCCAGCCCCTTCGCGGTCAGAGCTGGTGGCAAGTCCATGGCTTGGTACAGGCCTTCGAACAGTTCGACGGAGGGCGCATCGCCGCAGTGGTGTTGTGGCACTCCGGGGCCGTTGGTCGGTTGGTCCTCTTTTCCGGATCGTGAGCGGTCCCCGTTGGGCTCCAGAAGTGATCGCAGCGGTAGCAACCGGGCAGGAGATGGTGTCCGTCTCGCTGACCAGACGGCACCGTCGTACCGGTTCCTGTCCAGCCATCAACCCGGTGACGTATGGGAAGCGCTCGGTATTCATCGCCTCATGCTCGAGTTGGCGCAGATCGCGATGGCGTTGCGTGACCTGCGGGTGCGCAATGCGATATTGGCGGTGACCGAGACCGAATACGCCGACGCGGCCGAACAGGTGTGTGCATGGTTGTCTCGTGTCCTGGCCAGTTCGGACCGCGTCCAGGCCGCCAGCCTGCTTTGCCTATACGCGCGGAGACGGCCCACTGGCGGGAATCGCCTTGGACTCCGCGCTGACCGCTGACCCGCGGCATTTGCTGGCCGCTCTGGTGCACACCGCACTGCAAGCGGGCCTGCCACCGGAACGTATACGAATGTTGGCGCGCGCCGGCCGGGAGGTCGCCGACGATCTCGGTGTCGACATGCCCACGGCGCTTTGACCGGCTGGGTGCCCGCATCTGGACTCGGCCGGAAGACGATTGGTTTCAAGGGGCGCGCCTCGGTGAAGGCGTTTCTGCGAGGTAGCGGTTACGCCGCCGCAGTTTCGCTGGTTCGTGTGCAGGGCCGGTGCTGTCACAACATGTGAGACGGCCCGTAGTGCGCCTGCCCGAGCAGCGTCTATCCCGGCGTTCCTGCGCTGTCATCGTCGGCTGCCCTGCCCAACGTCACCGCCGACCGCGACGGCGGGTGGGGGTCTGGACCAGTTTCGACAGGCTGCGACGTGCGGCCAGCAGATAGAGGTGGCCGGTGGTCGCTGGTATCACCGTCAGTGGTCGCGCGGGCGGCGTTGATGAGCTGACGGGCTTGCTTGGGGGTGATTTCCAGCAGGTCGGCGACCTCGTGGTCGGTTTGCCCTTGGTCGCGGATCGTGGCCGCGGCGTAGGCTTGGCGCGCTTGGTGTTCGGCGATCTGCTCGGCTGCGCGTGCCTGCACAGCGATGATCTGTTGTTGCAGTGCCTCGACGTCGCGGTCGCGTGCGATCTGACACGCGGTGATCGCGTCCCACGCTGCGATGTACTGCTTCACTGCACCAGTGATGACCTGTTCACGGTGCCGAGCCTGCTGACGACGCTCACGAGTGCGTTCTCTCGCGCGTTCCAATCGTTGACGAACATCAGGATTACGCAGCGTAGGACGCGTGGACCGATTCGACCCTGATTTCGGCATGGCCGGGCTCCTTCGTTGGCCCGTCTGCCTGATCTCCCACCCGCCAGGATACCGGGCCGTGCAGCGCTCCCGACATGTTTCGGTGGGCCGCTGTCACGGACACACCGGTGTCAACGGCTGACATCTGGACGTTTTCGATCGCGGACCTCGAGGGTCTTGCGACCGTTGCGTTCGACCTTGCGGATGTCGAACCGGCCGGTGGCATTGATCAGCCCGAGGTCGGTGTCATAGCCCCACCGCTCGGGCATCCACTCGGCATCGGCACATTCGAGTGCGGCGACCACCTTGCCATGATCCGGCGGTTGATATCGCGTCGGTAGTCGATCTGTTCAGGGTGACGCAGCTCGTGGGCCATGAGGGCCGCGATGCGGCAGGCTTTGCGGTCGTCTGGAGCGGTGGCGTGCTCGGAGGCCCGAGTCAGCAGCGTGTGGACCTGTGACCAGAGCGACCCGATCGCGACCAGCACGATCTTCACCGAGGTCAGCACTAGTTGTTGCGGGACAACACGTTGTTGAGATGTCCCTTCTGTCTGGTGAGGCTGTCGAGGGGTGCGACTATGTGACGGTGGAGCTACGTCACGCATGTCTCGCCCTGGGCATCGGCGCGGTGGCTGTCAGTGAACACGACGGAGCGTCGCGTCTGCATCGGGCCGCCCCTGGGCTCTCGGCTCGATTGGTGGTGAGCCTGGACGGCCCGATCGAGGTCCACTACGACACAAGGGTCCGCCACGTTCGGGCAATCGTCGCCGGGTTCATGCGTCCGGGAATCGTGGCGGCGGCCACGACTCTGCGTTCGCAGCAGCCGATCGCCTACGTAGAGTTGTCGCCATCGGCATTGCAACGTCTGACCGGGGTGCCGCTGAGTGAGGTAGACGCTGGCGGTGTGAGCGCCGATGCGGTTCTTCCATGGGTGAATTCACTGTCTGAAGAACTCGCCGACCGGCCGGTCGATCAACGAGAGGCGGTCTTGCGTGCAAGGCTTCTCGACCAGCTGCATCGGACTGATCACGGCGGCGAGCCCGAAGACGCCTTCCGAGCACTGGATCTGATCAGAGACACGCGAGGTGCGGTGTCGGTGGAAGACTTGGCGCAAGCGTCCCACCTGAGCCCTCGGCGGCTACGGTATGTGATGCAGCGCTCCCTGGGAGTCAGCCCCAAGTTCGCTTCTCGGGTCGCACGCTTGGGTTCCGCTTTGATAGGTGCTAGCGCAGGGGCGGGCTCTTGGGCCGAGGTTGCCGCCGAGTACGGCTACCACGACCAGAGTCACCTTGTGCATGATTTCCGTGACCTGATGGGCACGAGTCCCACCGCCTGGCTTGATGAAGAGGGCCGAAATCTACAAGGCTGGCAGCGCCCCACCCCATGACGATAGGGGCATGAATAGCCAACTGCTCCCCAAACTCCTGGTCTCCGACGCCGACGCAGCGATCACCTACTACACCCGGGCGCTCGACGCCCAGGTGCAACTTCGAGTCGCCGATAACCACGGCATCGTCAACCACGCCGAACTCACACTCGGCTCCGTCGCGTTCGCGCTAGCGCAGAGCGTGGAGGAATGGGGATGGAATGATCCACGATCAATTGGCGGCTCGCCCGTCTTGATCCTGCTCACAGTGCCGGACCCTGACGTGACAGCGGAGCGCATGGTGCGTCATGGAGCCGAGATCGTGATCCCTATCGACGACCGGCTGTACGGCAAGCGGCAAGGCAGGGTCAAAGACCCGTTCGGACATCTCTGGGTCATCAGCGGGGACCTTCGTCAGGTTCGATGACTCATCGGAATTCGCCGCTGAGCTTCGAAGGCCGGCGTCGGCTCGTCGAGCGCTGCCGCACCCGACCAATGGCGCACGTGGCGGCCGAGATGGGAATCTCTCGGGCATGCGCGTCCAAGTGGGTGAATCGGTGGCGCCGCTACGGGGGCGGTGGGATCGATGCCACGATCCCGGTCCCGGCCGATCAAGCCGGACACCGCCGCAACCGCGGACGCCAGGGCGGACGATCACCGGCCTTCGACCGGGAGATCTACCGGCACCGCAACACCATCGAACGTGGCATCAACCGGCTCAAACAACACCGCGCTGTCGCTACCCGCTACGAGAAACTCGCCACCCGCTACCTCGATGTCATCCAGATCGCCGCCATCGACCAATGGTTGTGACCTCGACACCTACTTCGAGACACCGCCTAACCCGCGTCGGGGCCAAGCCGGTCGATGTCGGCGGAGTTGTCCGAACTCATACGTGACGGGCTGTGGGCGGTACGGCCGAAGCAGTTGGGCAGCAGCATCACGACGTTTGCCTCGACCTTCACCACAATGTTCGTCGAGCGCCAGCAGGTGCAAGAAGCTGTGCGCGATGTCACCTCGCCAATACTGTTGCTGTGGGGCAAGGCCGATCATCTGATCGCACGAGGATGGATCGGCGACTGGTCGACGCGTCGGCCCGACTGGACACCGACGGTCATCGCGGGTGCGGGACACGCGTTGCAGCTCGAAGTCCCGCTGTCTACGTTTAGGCAGTTGGCGATTGGCTCCCGCCGGTCGGGAACTGATCCCCACATCCGTTGCAGCGCCTCAACCGATCTCGCCGATAGCCGGATCAGTCAAGTGCGGCAACAATTTCTGAGCCAGGACAACCGACACGGACGAGGTGCCTGCTTCCGGTCAGAAGCCGTAACGCACCACCCAGACGCCGCGGCGGGCCTGGGCTCGCCAGCGCGCGAACAGCGCGGCGAGGAGTCGGTATCCGATGTTGAGCTGTCCGGCCTCCGGGGAGGCGTCCCCGAACTGCTCTTCGAGGAAGGTGAGTTCAGGGTTGAGAGCGACCACGTCTCGTGGCTCGTTGATCCCGAAACCCCGGTAATCTGCGGGCATTCCCACTACTTTTGTGTAGCGGCCGTTCATCCGGGCGACGAGTTTGGTGTAGGCGTTGAAGACGAGTTCACCACCGGCGAAGTGGTCGGTGATGTGGGTGAGTATCCGTCTGTTGTCGGATTCGGTGAGGAATCCGAGCACGCCGTCGGCAACAAGGACGGTCGGGCGGTCGGCGGGGATCGTGTCGGTCCAGTTCGGGTCGAGTAGTGAGATGCCGATCTGGTGGGCGTTGGCCCGCTGCGGCAGCAGGGCTTTCCGTAGCTCGATGACCTCGGGGAAGTCGATGTCGAACCAATCGACGGTGTCGGGTGGATCGAGGCGGAACATGCGTGTTTCGAGGCCGCAGCCGAGTTCGACGACCACGGCGTGGGGATAGTCGTGTAGGTAGTTGCGGACTGCTCGGTCGAGCATGCTGCTGCGGATCGCGATCGCGGCCGGAACGCCGAGTGTCAGCTTGACCGTGTCGAGGTCGTAGTCGAGCCGGCGGACGAGTTCGGCTGCCAGGTCGTCGCCCAGGATGGGTTTCTTCTCCGTGCTGTCGAGGGCTCGGCCTTTCAGGGTGATCAGCAGGGTTTTCGCCAGAGGTGTGAGGTGGTCGATGGAGTGTGTTGTCATTGTTGCTCTCCGGTCTGGGCGGCGTGGTCACGGAAGCTGTGGTGGTATGTCGCGGTGGAGTCCCGGATCCGTTCTGCGGTGGGTGAGGTAGCGAATTCGCCCATGGCGGCGTAGAGGTCCAGCATTGCCGTCCCGATCCGGGTCGCGTGTGCGCTGTCGAGCGGGTCTGCGCCGAATCGCCTGGCGAGGTGGTCGTGGAGTACGACCGTCCCGCTGTGCATGGCGGCCATCACCGAGGCCGCATCTCGGACCCGCGACGAATCCGGCGGGAAGCGGTCCGGCCAGGTGTGGCTGAGGAAATCCGCTGCACCCGCGGCGAGTTCGTCGAACACCTCGGCCGCTGCGGCCGAGCCGTCGATCATTGCCCGGGCGAGATAACGCAGCAGTGGGCCGCTGGTCGCGTAGAGATCGGCCAGCGGTCCGGGTTCGCCCAGGGTGTCCTCGGTGGCGCTACGGGTCAGCTTCCGGCGGAATTCGTCGACGACGACATCGTCACAGGCTTGCCGCAGCGCGTCTTTGGATCGGAAGTGGTGTTGCACGAGCCCGAGTGACACACCGGCGGCTTCCGCTATCCCGCGCATCGTGGCGCCTTTGACGCCGTGTTCGGCGAACTGTTCCAAGGCGGCGTCTCTGATCCTGGCCCGTGCCGTCAGGTCCCCCGGAGCGCGGACGTGGGCGCCGATGTCCGAATCCATAACATGGACAATACATAGGTATTGTGTGCAATACAAACGTATTGCCTAATTCTCATCACTATCACCGCTCGAAGCCGAGGGCAGCGGTGGAGCCGGGATGCCGGTCGGCAACCGATCTGCGCGGATCGGCGACTTGCAGCTTCGCCCGAGGCCGGACTCGTATACCTCTCCACACGCACTCTGTTGCCGGTCCGCGTCTCCCTCAAGGGTCCAGCACTGGGAGCTGCCTCAGCTCGTTGAGGTGGCGTTGCGTGTCTCGTATCCGCTCGGCGTACACCGACCACTCCAATTCTGACACCGGTAGATTCCGGCCCACGGACGCCATATAACGGGTGGAGATTTCCTGCGCAGTGGGTTGTTCGACGACGCGCATGCCGTATTCGGCGAGAAAGTCCGGTACCTCGATGAGGTCGAGGCCGAAGCGCCATAGGCCGCGCTTGACCTTGTACTGCTGGTAGAGGGCCTCGGATCCGTAGAAGGCTTTGCCGTCGAGGAAGTCTTGCGGCAAATGGGTGAAAACCAGGTCGCTACCCGGCGGGGACTTGGCGAGGAAGACGAGCGTCGCGCGGACCGCGTCTCCAGTCAAGTACTAGGTGATGGCGCCCACCATCCACCGGCGCACCGGGCACCACCGGGTCGCCGCAACCAGGAGTTTCGCGCTGCGCGGCAGAAACCGGCGAGCGAATCCGACGCGCAGCAGAGGAGACTGCGCGTATGGTCGACAGCGACGATCACCATGGGCCCCACAGCAGTCTGCGCGATTCCTTCAACGCCGCGGCCGCGGTGGCCGTACACAGTCGGGTGTTGCCGTCCATATGGTTGGTACCGATACCGCCGTGCCCGATCAACCCGAGGGTGTAGTACTCCTCCAGGAACAGTTGCCCGGTGGTGTAGAACCCGGTCGAGCTGGGCCACGCTCGGCCAGCAATTCTTTGGCACGGCCCACAACGGCATCCATAGCGGTGTCCCAGTCCGTTTCGACCAGCCGGCTGTCACGGCGGATCAGCGGTGTGGTCGATCGGTCTGCGGAGTTGTCGGCCTGCCAGCCGAACAGATCCTTCGGGCCGAGCCGGCCGTGGTTCCGCACCGCAACCCGATCAACTCCGCCCTACTGGACGAAGCGATCCCAAGCCTGGTCAGTGGCAGTCGTACGCGACAGTCCGGACGAGGCAGGGCACTGCTGGACCACCCATACCCCCTGTCTACGGCATGAGCCGGTAGTCCGCGATCTCGACTCGGCGGGTGCGCCGGTCGTATTCACTGACCAGACCGGGCCAGTTCGACGAGATCCGACCGGTTTCGGAGCGATACCAGCTCGCACAGGAAGCCCAGGCCGTCGAAGCGAGCCTGCGCTGCACCTCGGTGTCGTAGCGTTGCTCGACGTCGGCGCGAACGTCGAGCACGGTTCCCGGACGAGTACCGAGATACTCGATGAGTTGGCGGATGTAGCGTGCTTGGCGTTCGAGCATATAGATGATCGAACCGGAGCCGAGATTGGTGTTCGGGCCGTACATGATGAACAGATTCGGAAAACCGGGAACCGCGATGCCCAGGTAGGCCCGTGCGCCCGCAGCCCACACATCGTGCAGGTCGCGACCATTGTGATCTCGAACCCTCATCGGAGCCAACCATTCCTGCGTCAGGAAGCCTGTCCCGTAGATAATGGCGTCGATGTCGCGCTCGATACCGTCGGCAGTCCGGATTCCTCGGGGAGTGATCTCGCTGATGGGCTCGGTCACCAGGTGCGCATTTGTTTCGGTGAGCGCAGCATAGAAGCTGTTGCCGAACAGCACACACTTGCACCCGATCGGATAGTCCGGCGTCAGCGCAGCCCGCAGTTTCTCATCCGGAACGCAGAGGCGCAGGTTGCATTTCGCGATCCAGCCGACAAATCTTGCGATGCTTCGATTCCCCGCAAGGCCCAGGGCGGCAAGTTCCCCGCCCGACCAGCACAGCAGCCGCTCCACACTTTGCAACAGTGACCTCCGCCGAAAAGTCAACCGGTACAAGCGACCGTACGCGGCGTCCGGCTTCGGCAGGATGTAAGGAGCCGATCGCTGAAAGACCGTCAGGTGGGCCACCGCCGGCTGGATCCGCGGAACGAACTGGACGGCGCTCGCACCGGTTCCGATAACTGCCACTCGCTTGCCGGCGAGTTCGTAGTCGTGATTCCACTCCGCGGAGTGGAAGCTGACGCCCGCAAACGACTCCCGGCCCGGGATCGCCGGAATTGCCGGTCGGGACAGCTGGCCAGTGGCGGGCACGAACACATCGGCATACACAGTCTCGCCAGTGCTCGTCTCGATTTGCCACCGCCGTTTTGCCGCATCGAAAACCGCGCCGGTTACCTCTGTGTTGCACCGGAGGTGCGGGCGCAGACCGTAGTAGTCGATCAGCCGGTTCAGGTAGTCCTTGATATCACGCTGCTCCGGATACCGTCTCGACCACCTGGGATTCGGAGCGAAGGAGAACGAGTAGTACGGCGACGGGACATCGCACGCCGCACCGGGATAGGTGTTCTCCCGCCATACTCCCCCTGCCTCGGATGCCTTCTCCAGGACGATGAAATCACGGTGACCGGAGCGCACGAGCTCCAACGCCATCGCCACCCCACCGAATCCTGCGCCGACGATGACTACAGCCACGAACTCAGCCTAATGCCGCATCAGGCTACGTTTGCCCTATTGACGTTACCGCCCCGCGCTACCACCAGTGGATAGCGCGGGATACCCTCTTCGACCGACAGCAGGGGCTCATGGCGCGGCGTACGCCGGGTCGTAGATCTCGCGGCGCAAGCGTTCCAAGTCCGGCTCCGCATAAGCAGAGGGCGTGTACCGACTGCTCTCGCGCCCCCAGAGCGCCACGTTCGTCATATTTCTATAAATCGACGCGTACTCCTTCCCTTGGCCCGACAGGCCAGGAAGCGCGTGCAGGAGCGCAGGGATGTAGCGGGCCACCGACTCGAGTTGGGCACGATACTCGGCCGTCTGGCGCTGCACCTGCTCGATGGCTTCCTCGCGCGTGCACCCTGTCTCGTGACGGATCGCCCTGACCAGGTTGTAAGGGACGTGTTCGATCTCGTCTCGATCCAATCCCGCCACGTCGTTCTCCACGAAGGTCACCAAGAAGGCAAGTTCCTCCAGACGGCGGATCACGGGATGACTGCGCAGCTTCGGCGGCAGCTCCCGGTCCTGGTACACCTCCATACAGGCGAGGGCGACCTCGGCCCCGCTTGTCGACATCCGCAGCGGTAGATAATCGGCTGTGGGTGGGATGTAGCCGTCGATGCGGTAGTGCGCTTCGCGCTCGGCGGCTGCGAACCACTCCTCGAGGCCGTCGAGGAACCGCTCCTGCCAGTGGGCGCTGCGGCCCTCCCGCAAACGCGGCCACAAACTCCCCCATGCCTTCGGGACCGCTCCCTTCCCTCGCAGCGTCTCCGGGTCCTGGCGCACCATTGCCACCAGACCACGCCGCAGCGCGGTGACAGCTTGCGGGTCTCTTAGTTGCGGATCCTCGAAAAGGTCGTCCCAGACAAGGACCAGCACACCCATGCCGTAGGCGGTCTGTTCCCGAGCCGTGTCCGCTGCCGGGGCCAAGGCCGCTGCCGGGATCTGGACCGCTCCTAACCACCGGTGGTAATCCAACTCGGCGGGAGATGCGGCGAGGCCGGTGTCCACCATCCAGTTCTTCAACCAACGCTCGACCTCCGGCGAAACCGCGTCATCGTGCGCTCCGCGTGGCTGGGTCGGCTGCCAGGAGGCTGCGGGACCAGGCGTTCGCCGGTCGAGTGCGGACCGGGCGTATCCGGACAGCGCGTGGCAGGCGCGCGGGTCGACGGGTACGGCGGCAAGCTGAGCGGCAGCTTGGTCCATGAATTCATCGGCCGACGCTTGTGCCTCATCCACGGCGCCTGAGGCGATGACGAGCTCACGGGCACGGGCGGCTTCCTCTCCCGTCATTCCTTTGCGCAGCAGCCGGCCGAGATCACGGTCGCGGGCGGCCGCGCGGATCACGGGAAGTGTGTAAATCCCCTCGGGTAGATCCGCGTTGACGGGTTTGCCCATTTCGTCGACGGTCGAGGTCAGGTCGAGGATGTCATCACGCAGCTGGTATGCCAGCCCGAAGTATCGACCGAACTGGGCAAGCGCCTCTTGCTGATCGTCGGGTCGGCCGGACTGCATCGCGCCGACGCGGCAGGCCAGCGAGAGGATCGCGGCGGTCTTGCCGTCGATTGCGTCCAGGTAGCTCTGCTCGCTGCGGGACGCGTCGTAGAGGTCGGCGGCCTCGATCACCATGCCGGCACACATCTGTTTGCTCGCGAGCGTTCCCGCGAGAATTTCGCGCTGGCCGAGTTCGGCCAGCAGGTGCATACCCGCGATCGTCACCGAGTCTCCACCCAGTACGGCCATATGCGAGCCCCACACCGCGTTGGCGTTGGGGTGGCCTCGACGCTGATAGGCGTGATCGATGACGTCGTCGTGGTAGAGCGAACCCAGATGCAGCAACTCCACCGCGGCAGCCGCACACACCGCCCGATCTTCAGCCGGGACTGTGGGATCGGTGAGCAGGTAATACGACAGCAAGGTCAACGTGGGACGGACCAGGCGGCGAGACGTGTCGGGCCCCTCGTCGGTGAGTGCCGTCAACTCCGGCCTGCCCTCGAACCGTATAGGACCGAGAATGAGGCGGACACGGTCCAGGTCCGCCTCCAGATACGGGAAGACGGCAGAAATGTTTTCAGACGGCACGCTACGCTCCTGACTGGCTACACGGTCATCCACAACACCGCTGAGCAACGAAAGTTGGTAACATCCTCACACGAAAAGCGTTGTCGTAAACCGGTTTTCCCTGTCAATACAGGCTTGACCAGTACACTCGAGGCGAGTACTTCCCATCGGCATTCGGCTTTTCTCATCAGGACCGGCCCGGAACACACCCGCAGCGGCACCTCGAGCGACTCGACCAGCACAAGCCTGAACCCGCGAGCGCGAAAACCGGTACCTGCCAGCGGATGCGGGACGAAACGACCATCACAGATCCCGCCCTAGTGCCTCGTCAAGCAACGTTGGCTAGGTAATCAGGGCGTCTGATCGGGGAGTTGACTGCGAACTCTCGGTGGGGGCGGGCGTGCTGGTTGTGCCAGCGGATGTAGGCGCCGAGCGCAGCGTCTTGCTCGGTGTGGGTGCGGTGATCGGTGCCGTTGAGTGCGAAGTACCGCAACGCAGCGAATTCCGATTCGATCCAGTTCAGTCAGGGCGAATAGGTGGGCAAGAACACCAGCTCCACATTGTTGGCCGCGGCCCGGTCCCGAACCTCTGCACGTGTGTGCAGGGAGAAGCTGTCGACGATGAGCACGCCGAGATGATCATCGTCCGCGCCTCCCGCAGCGGACTTGTCGCACTGCTGCACCGAGTCGCCGGTGAATCGGTCTCGACACACCCGATCCGAACCATGCGCGGCGCTCGATACTGCTGGTTCCCGGGCCCACCGAGACCCATGACCACCGGCATCCACCCTGACACCGGCAAACCGACCAGACCGCTCGAAGGGCAGATCGGGAAGCGCGCGGAAGCGTCAGGACGCCATTTCGGCAGCGAACGGGTCATGCCCGGTTGATACCGATGGCCGCCTGGCGATACGCGTCGGCGGCCCCGTCGAAATAGGCTGCCAGTCCGGCGCGTTGAGTCGGGTCCAAGCCGGCGATGAGGGCCCCGATCGGCGCTTGTACACCGGCCAGCAAGGCCTCGAGCCCGTCCGGTTGCCGACCGGTGTGCCGCACCAGGACGCGGCGCCGATCCGATTCGTCGGCAACCCGCTCGGCCAGCCCGGCCGCGATCAGACGATCGACCGCGCGGGTCGTCGCGCTCGCCGACAACCCGAGCCGGTCAGCGAGCCGGCCGGTCGTCATCGGCCCGTCCACATCCAGCAAGCTGACCGCCTGGTAGTCGGTGGCACCGAGGCCACACGCCTCGGCAGCGGCCAGGTGGAACTGGACGACGGCAGCCAGGTAGCGGCGGTAGGCGTCGGGTGTGACCTCAGCATCCGAACGCTTGACACTATCCTGCACAATTGCAATTGTTGCACACGTGCAAGGAAAATTGTTTGCCCGTCGGCCTGTTGCCGGCCCCACGAAAACCGCCAGCGCCTACGCCGAACGGGGGCCGACCGCGACTACGAAGCGCCGACGCTGGCCCTACTATGCCGGCGCGGGCGTTGCTCTCGTTGCTATCGCCGGCGCCAGCGCCTACGCCTGGCTCGGCGCCACGTCGACGGTGGCCGATACCGGCGTCTCGTCCTGCGCCGAGGTGCCCGCGAGCGGGCCGGGCGACGCACCCGACGAACAGGCGCTAGTAGGCATCTGCGCGACCATGACCGGCTTGACAAATGCCTGGGACGCCAATGACGCCGAAGCGTACGGCTCGTTCTTCACCGGAAACGCCACCTACACAACATGGGTCGGCACCGTCTACACGGGCCGCGAGGACATTGTGAACAGCCACCGCGCCTTGTTCGACGGACCATTGGCAGGCACTCGTCTCGCAGACCGATACCTGGCACTGCGCTTCCTCACCGAAGATGTGGCCGTGATGCTCACCCGCGGTGACACCTTCGAGGGAGAGCCTCCCGAGTCTCCATCGAAAGTGCAGTCGTATACCTTGATTCGCGATGGAGACGTGTGGCGGGTGGCCGCCTTCCACAACACCCAGCGGAGTAAGGTCATGGAACGAATCCAATTCCTCTGGTACCCCGACACCCGCCCAGCCGCCGAAGCAGAATGACTCGTTGTGTCATCCTGCGTGGAATGGGACGGGATTCAGCTCGTCCCAGCCGGAGCGGCCTTGCCGGTTGTCGCCGGCACAGGCGCTGCGGGCCTCGTACGCGTTGCGCGTACACCGATCGCTCCAATTCCGAAACCGGCAGATCCCGGCCGGTGGGCGCCACATACCTGGCGGTGTACTCCTGCGCAGTGGGCTGTTCGACCACGCGCAAGCCGTATTCGCCCAGAAGGGGCCGGCACGTGTGGGGTCGATACCGAAGCGCCACAGCCCGCGCTCGACCTCGTACTGCTGGTAGAGGGCCTCGGAGCCGTAGAAGTTCTCACCGTCGAGGAAATCCTGCGGTAAATGGGTGAAAACCAAACCCCTGCCTGCCGGGGTCTACGCGAGGAAGGACAGAGTCGTACGGACCGGGTTACAAGGGTCGATATCCACCAGGGCTCCGACATATCAGGAGCCTCCAGCCGGTCCAGGACCGCTCCGTTGATAGGGGGTTGTACTCACCCAGTGAAGGGTGGCGTTCATCCTGTGCAGGACCTCCAGCGTCATGCCGATGGAGTGCTTCTTTCCCCACGGGTTGACGAGGACCACGCCTCCATCGTCGTCGAGCTGGTCCGGAACGTAGACGTGCTTCGTGACGAGACCATATTCAGCGAGGTCGGGGGGAATGTCTTTCGGACGCTCCGGTGGGACTATGTTGACCGCTGTGGGGAAGTCCGAGTCGATGATGCCGCGTAGGTCGTCGATGGACATGTCGCGAACATCGACCATGTTGGGTATCGGATAACGATCGCCGACGGCCCAGAACAGGAAATCCGCAGCGTTGCCGTACTCGAAGGCCCGGTATGAGCCGAAGTGGGCCGCACCAGCCTTCTCTATGTAGGCGACGAGGGTGGAGCCGTCGGGTGCTGCCGCGTAGGCCGGTACACCCTCCGCGGTGTACGGGAGAGTGGCATCCATAGTGTAGGTGCCGAGGTGGGTTCGGACGACAACCTTTCCACCGGATTGGGACACCATGTCTACGAGTGATTCGGGTTCCTTTTTTCCCAGAGCATTGAGTCCGGCGACAACGTGGCAGTTCGCCCACTTGCGCTGGATGCCCTCCACGGGCCCGGTCGGCATCACAAGGGGCACGGATCGGTACTGCCAGCCGTCGGGGAGAGCCGGCTCACCGTCCGATCGGTAAGCGTCGACGTGACCACGAATCGGATCATCCAGTGCAGGATGGCGCCACAGCTCGTTTCTGGCCATGTACTCCTCGACGAACCGGGCATGCTTTTCGTCTTCATCTGTGGTTGTCGCCACCTTTTCCGTCGTGGAGTGGTCAAAGGTGTGTGCCGAGATCGGTGCTGCCAGTTCCCGGTCGCTGGCGTTCGCGGTGCCGCCCACCTCCCGTACACCTTCGGCCGTTTCCCTCATGGGACCGCTGCGGGCATGAGCAACGCCATCAATGATTCTTTTCGCCCGCCGAAGTACTTCACGCCATATCTGCGATGCCTGGGGCAATCCCGGCAACAGCTTTCCTTTCAATAACTGGCCACTACCTTGTGTTGCCATCCAACCAGGTGCGCAGCGACCCACCCCCGAGCAGGTCCCAGCTCCACGTCACTATTCGACTTACGAACAGTGAGCCTTTTTGTACCGAAACGAAACAGTGCGGTTGTCACCAGCACGAGGGCATCGTCGTTGATTGTCGACTCGCAGTCGGTCACCACCGACCGTTTCAGATCACCAACGATAGTATGTCGACCACTATGACCACGCTTTTTGGCATTCTGATCGCTCCCTGGAAGATTGCCCACTTATTCTAGTACTGCAACGACACTCGGGCTGGTTGGTTCTGGTAGATCTTTGGTGCGGTGTTGGTTCCTGCTGTGGCCGAGTTGGAACCGTTGATGGTCGGGGTCGCGGCACTCGTAGAACGCGGCGTGCCTGAGGAATCCGCGCGGGTCGTCGTGTCGGCGCGGCTCCACCAGGTGGCAAAGCGGGGTTCCAGTACGTGGGGGGTGGGGGCCGGGCACGGCCGCCGCGGGCATAGCTGCAGAGATCGCGGCGGTGAACCGAGCGGTGAGCGTGTGCACCAGCTCGGTGATTGCCGCTGGGTCAGGGATATCGGTGCCGGTGGTGAAGGCAGCGATCTCCGGGACGCGTAGCAGATCGTCGGTGTGCCGGTCGATGTCGTTGGTGGGCACACTGGTGCAATGGCCCTGCGCGAGCTCGACGAACTCCCCCGGTCGACCACAGAATCGAATCCACCTTCGCCACAGTGCGTTTGCGACCCGCGTCACCAAGGGGCCCGGCTCGCGCGGCGCAACGGCATTCAAGCTGATCGAGGCCCGCCCACGCCCGCTGGCGCGCCGTCAACGCCCCGCACCTGGTCGCCCTCGTCCGGGGCCGGAGCGGTTTTCGACAAGGGTCGGCTCGTCGAACGCCACCGGAGCATCTAACCAGAAGGATGCGGCCTGAAACAGCGGCGAGATGACAGGATGCCGGGGATTTCCGGACGGCGTTCAGGACGCTCATTCGTACAGGGTGGCCGCAGCAAGGGCACGCGTTTTCCAGCCCTGTGGAGATCGGCCGAAGGGCCCGCCATCGGAGTACATCCCCCGTGCATCGCACCGAGTTCGATCTCCACCTGATCTGCGATAACTACCGGCGGTGAAGAAAGGTTACTGCGTCACCCGCGTTTCCACGTGCACTTCCCCCGGCCTCGGCGAGCTGGCTCAACCTCGTCGAACGCTGATTCGCCGAGCTGACCAACCGCAAGCTACGCCGCTCGGCGCACCGCAGCCTCACCGAACACAAAGCCGACGTCCAGGCCTGGATCAACGCCTGGAACGCCAACCCGAAACCATTCGTCTGGACCAAAACCGCCGACGACATCCTCGAAAATACTCGCCGCCTAATGCCAACGAATCAACAACTCACGACACTAGTGTCCCGTACGTTCTTTTCGTAGGAGGTACCGCTGGATCTTGCCCGAGGGCGTCTTGGGCAGTTCGTCGACGAAGTGCACCCTGCGTGGGAACGCGTGGGCGGCGAAGTTCTTCTTGACAAAGTCCTGCAGCTCGGAAACCTTGTCGTCGCCCCTTTCCTCCCTGTCGCGGAGCACCACATAGGCCTCGAGCACTTCGCCTGCGAGGTCGTCGGGCACTCCGATGACGGCGGACTCGTCGACGTCAGGGTGGTTGGAGAGCACACTCTCGACGTCGAACGGCCCAATGCGGTAGCCGGACATGATGATGACGTCGTCGTCACGGCTGGAGAAGAAGTAAAAGCCGTCGTCGTCCAGCTTCGCCGCGTCGCCGGTGTAGTACCAGCGTCCGTCGGCGCTGAAGCGCTCGGCAGTCTTCTCGCGAGCCTCGTAGTAGCCGGTGAACCACATCAACGGACTGTTCTCTACATCGATCGCGACGCGCCCGAGCTCGCCGACCGGCACCGAGACGGCCGCGCCGGCGGCCAGCACGGCGCAACTCCACCCTGGCAACGGTCGACCCATGGATCCCGGGCGCAGGTCCTGACGAAGCGAGTCGTGCCACGGGTTGATGATGAACATGCCGTGTTCGGTCTGGCCGTACTGGTCACGCACTTCGCAGCCGAACTGCTCGATCGACCAGTCGATTACTTCTGGTGTGAGCGGCTCCCCTGCCGACGAGGCGCGTCGCAGAGTAAGGCCGGGCGGCGCGACGTCAGCCTTGCTACGCATGGTTCGGTAAACGGTCGGCGCGGCAGCGAAGTTGGCGACCCCGAAGCGCTGGAGCACCGCAAACGCGAGCTCCGGGGAATAGCGGGCGTGCAGCAGCAGGCTGCGCCGACCCACGGCGAGCGGTCCGAGAACACCGTAGTAGAGGCCGTACGCCCAGCCAGGGTCCGCGGCGTTCCAAAAGACATCCTCGACCTGGACGTCGAGACCGATCTCAATGTACTGGTGGAATGCGGCGAGCGCCCGCACCGGCACGACGACGCCCTTCGGATTGCCCGTGGTCCCGGAGGTGAACAGCATGACGATCCCGGCATCAGGCCCGGTGGCGACGGCCAGGAATCCCGGCTCCTCCGCGTCGGCGAAGGTTCTCAGGTCGAGATCGCCCTCCTGCGCTGAGGGGCACCGGTCGAGTCCGGCGACGACGACCGGCAGCGAGGTATCAGCGAGCTTCTCCCGCTGATCGGCATCGGTGACGATCAGCTTCGCGTCACCACCGTTCAACCGCATCTCGATCGCCGGCCACGCGAACGCAGTGAACAGCGGCATGTGCACCGCACCCAGGCGCCAGATACCGACAAGGGTGAACACGAAGTCGGCCGACTTCGCCATCAGCGTGGCCACCCGATCACCAACGCCCACACCGAGCCGGGACAGCGCCGCGGCGATCTTCTCCGACTCCGTGCGCAGCTCGCCGAAGGTGATGTCCCTGCTCGACAGATCGCTCTCGATGATCGTGAACGCGACGTTTTCGGGCGGGTGCCGGTCGCAGATGAGGTCCGCGGTGCAGGCGTCAGGACTGGCATAGATCCCGAGCAGCGCCTCGGGATCTAGCGGCGGGGGCGAGATTGCAACGTTCGAGGTCAAAACCTCTGAAGCATCAGACGTATCTCTCACGAGATTCTCTTCCAATCCGGATAATCGACAAGGATATAGAGCAGCCGTTCACGCACCAAACGTAGGCTCGACGAGCGGCAGAGCCTCATCGGTTACACCGACGTAGCCGTCTGTGCAAGGCAGGTGATTCGGACCGGCGCCCCGGCCTCAGAGTTTCTCGATGATGGTGGTGTTGGCTGTGCCGTGGGCTTCGCAGATGGTTTGCAGGCCGTATCGTTTGCCACTGCGTTCGAGCTCGCAGAGCAGATCGGTGAGCATGCGGGCGCCGGTCGATCCGAGCGGGTGACCGATCGCTATGGAGCCTCCGTTGACGTTGAGTTTGTCGTCTGGAATGTTGAATTCGCGTTGGAACATCAACGGCACTCCCGCGAACGCCTCGTTTACTTCGAATAGATCGATATCATCGACGTTCATCCCGGACCGGTCGAGCGCCTTGCGGGTGGAATCCAGAATTGCCGTGAACTGAATGACGGGGTCGGATGCTGCTACTGAATGAATGACGAACCGAGCCCGGGGCGTCAGACCATTCGCCTCGGCGAAGGAGCGCTCGGCGATCAGCAGCGCCGCCGCGCCATCGCTGAGCTGAGAGGAGTTCGCCGCCGTGGTTCGCCCGCCCTCGGCGAAAACAGGCGTCAAATGCGACATCTTGTCCGGGTCGAGCTCTGCACGAATGCCCTCGTCCTCGGTGACCGGCTCGCTGGTGTCATCGAACGGGTCACGGACCATAGAGACCATCTGTTTCCGAAAGCGGCCGTCCCGGGTGGCGGCGTACGCACGTACGTGACTCCGGCGACTGAACTCGTCCAACTCCTCACGAGTGAGATCGAACCGAGTATTCATCAACTCGCTCGACGGCCCTTGCACCATGAGCTCACCGTTATAACGGGCGAGCTCCCTCGGAGAGTAGTGCGGCCCCAGCGGCGCTCCCGGCCTCAGCGACGCCGGGAGCGGCATCTGCGACATCGACTCGACACCGCACGCGATGACGAGATCATAGGAACCCGCGGCAACACCGTGTGCCGCGAATGTCACGGCTTGCTGGGCCGAACCACACTGCCGATCGACCGTAACGGCCGGTACGGATTCCGGCAGTCCCGCGGACAGCACCGCGTGGCGGCCGATGTTCGCACTCTGGTCGTGGGTCATGATACTGCCCGCGATCACATCGTCGATGCGAGCCGGGTCTATGCCAGTGCGAGCTACCAATTCACTCAACGTGTGGCCAAGCAGATCGGCGGGATGCCAGGCAGCAAGCGCGCCACCACGCTTCCCGACCGGCGTCCGGACGGCGCCCACGATGACGGGCTCACGGGACGAGCTGCTCATAGATCAGACTCCTTGGTGAATGAAATGAATTGCCGTGCGAGCCCCTGTATCCGACAAGGCAAGCGGAATAACTTCGGCGCGGCTACCAGGTGGCCGCAGAGTGCGCGGAAAACTCTCTCGCGACCATCCCGGATCACCGTTGTCCCCCCCCCCAAAAAAAAAGAACTATTCGATCATCGGCTCTTCGATAGATCTCGTATCATGTCGATTCCTCGAGGGTCGATTATGGAGCCGTGTCGGTGCAGGTTGTTGGCGTGCCCTGCGATGTGCCACCCGAAGGCAGTGTCGAGGGCGGATTCTTGACCTTGTGTTTTGAGAGCGCCGTTGACACTAGATTTCGCCAGCCGCAGGCCGTACGACGGCATCCGGCAGATTCGACGGGCCATATCGAGAGTGAACTCAGCGAGTTCGGAGTCGGGCACAACGTGGTTCACCATCCCGAGTCGGTGAGCCTCATCAGCGGACAGCGGTTCCCCGGTGAAGAGCATCTCTTTTGCTTTTCTCGGCCCGACTTCCCACCCGTGGAGGAAGTACTCCCCACCATTGAGACCGAACGCCACGACAGGGTCGGAGAAAAGAGCGGAGTCGCCTGCGATGATCAGATCCATCGGCCAGATGAGCATGAGCGCCCCGGCGATAGCGCGTCCGTGAACCTGGGCGATAGTGGGTTTGGGTAGGTCACGCCAGCGACGACACATCCCCAGGTAGACTTCACATTCGAAGGCGTGGCGCCCTTCGACACCGGGCGCGCCGGAATCACTTTCAAGCGTGGCGACCGGACGGCCCGGGATGGCGGGATCCTCCTCGCGTAGATCGTGGCCTGCGGAGAAGTCGGGTCCATCACCGGTGAGGATGACGACCTTGATGTCCTCATCCTGGGCTGCTTTCATGAACATCTCATCCAGCTCGTAGAGCAGCTGAGTGTTCTGGGCATTTCTTTGAGAAGGGCGATCGAGCACTATCCGGGCCACTCCCTGCGCCGGGTTCTCGTAGCGCACCAGTGAGTGACTCCGGTGGCCGGTTCCATCGCTACCTTCAGCTGTACTGCTCATGTGTTCGTCTCCGAATTTTCCCAGTACTTCTGTTTGAGCTTTCGTTTGAACAATTTCCCTGTATCTTCACGGGGAAGTTCATCTACGAACACCACTTTCCGAGGAACTTTGTAGCGCGCCAAATGGGATGAGACGTGCTCACGGATCTCGTTCTCATCGAGCTGGGCGCCGGGTACGGGCTGGACATAGCAGGCTAATGCCTCCCCCATATCGGGGTCGGGGATTCCGAAGACTGCAACGTCGGCCACTCGGGACAGGCGGCTGATGCACGCCTCGATTTCTGCGGGATAGATGTTGACGCCGCCAGAGACCACCATGTCGTTGAGCCGGTCGCTCAGATAGAGATAGCCGTCCTCGTCTTGATGGCCGATATCCCCGAGCGTGAGGTATCCATCTACCTCCATCCGGCGACGTTTGTCAGGATCACCGATATAGGTGAAATCCGGCCAACCTGTGAAGTTTTTCCCGTAGACGACACCATCTTTACCAACAGGTACGGGATTCTTTTCGTCGTCGAGGATCCGAATATCCGCGTCAAGTATAGGCTTACCCACCGTCCCAGGGCGTTTCAGCGCTTCCTCGGAGTCACAGGCTGTCCAGGCACCGACCTCGGAGCCACCGTAGTACTCGTAAACAATCGCGCCGAGCCATTCGATCATGGACTCCTTGAGCTCGGGCGAGCACGGAGCCCCGGCGGTGACGACTGAATGCAAAGAGTCGGTATCGAAGCTGCTCCGAGTCGATTTCGGAAGCCGCAGCAGGCGCCTGAACATCGTCGGTACCAAATGGGCAGTGTTGGCGTGATGTCCATCAACGAGCCGGAGAAATTCTTCGGCATCGAAGCGGGGCATGATGATGAGCGACATCCCCAGGGCAGCAGCGAAGGTCGCGTAGACATTCGGTGCAGAGTGATAGAGCGGTGCCGGGACGATCGCTGTTTCACCTGGCTTCAAGTGGTATAGGTCGGCGATGTTGCGCAAAGTTGTGGCGCGCAAATCCGGAGCGATCGGATCACGCAGTACTCCCTTGGCGCGCCCGGTCGTCCCGGACGTATAGATCACACTCATGGGTGCCGAGGGAGCCGGCTCGGTCCACGGTTCGAGCCGGTACCAATCCGAAAGGTTGACCGACCGCCCGGTGGTTGGTGCATTGTCGAGCCCATACCAGCGACGAACCGCTTCCGGCACCTCGACCTCGACCAGAGTGATTTCGTCAGGCGTTCGGGCCTCTAGCGCTGGCATGAGATCGGTGTGGCCCACTGCGACAGTGGCTTTGCTGTCTCGGAGCACATGCTCGAGGTCGTCTCCGCTCCAGTGCCAATTAACGGGCACCGGCGCCGCGCCGATCATCGCCGTCGCCAAGCAGAGCTCGAGAAAAGTGGTCTCGTTGCGCAAGTAGAGGACCACTCGATCCCCGGCCCCGACTCCGGCGTTGTGCAGTCCGGTCGCCAGCTGCGAGGCACGATACTTGACCTCGGCCAGTGAGCGCCGTTCGTCACCACACTGAACATAGGGATCTGCTGTCATCGCTTGTTGTTCCTTTGCCCGGACGTCATATGGGTACTCAGTGGAAATCGCTTGCGACCGGGGTGAACGGGAGTCGCCGAGCCCATTCCACCATCGCCCTGCCCAGGAGTTCGTCGAAGCTTTGCCCTTCGGTCACCGCGATCTGTTCCACGTCTTCGAGAACCTTCGGAGGCATGTCTTCCACCGGTCGGCCCGCGTACTCTGCCCACTTCTGTGTCATGTTCCTGAACTGGCGCGTCGTATACGGCGCACCGATCACATTGGCTGGATCAGCCATCGCCTCTTCTGAGGTGATGAACTCCACACCTTGCCGACGTAATGCCGCGCAGATTCGACCGATTGTCGCGCCGGCGACTGCGGTGCCGTGAATGAGCATGATCTGGGGCGGAACGCGGCCGATCGCCTCCCGGATAGCGCGCACTTGCCGACGGATCTGATCAAGGGCCGTATCGACGAGAAGAGATTCCACCGTATCCTGCGCCTCCCGGTCACCGTTGGCGAGGGCGCGGTGGTGGGCTGCCATGAACTGTGCGTCGTAGAACCACAAGGTCACCGGATTCGACAGAAAACCGGTCTTGGTCAGATGCGTCTGGACAGACAGGGTCTTGTCGAACTGGTCCCCCTCCATCCCGAACGAGTAACGGAAATAACGCGTGGGAGACGCCTCGATCCAACGGTTGAGTATCTTCTCGCTCGCCTCTACGTCACGGATATAGGTGTCAACATCGAGCCAATTGAGACTGATGTGTTGATGGGTGTGATTCCCGACGTAATGCCCCGCTGCCATCCAGTCGTCGAGAACGTCGAGATACTCAGGATTCTCATCGGTCGGCGCCGTACTGCTGAAGGAATACACGCCGGGCACCTCATGCTCCGCGAATGCGTCGATCATTGCTTTCGCGATACGCTGGGGACCGTATCCGGGCGGGAACGGAATTCCCGTCCACTGGAACTGGTCATCCACGGTGACGGCCAGCTTCAAACCTTTCAACGGGTCATCAACAGTCTGAGTAGGCGGTGGGTTCGACATCTTTGGGTGTCCTTTCCTTATGTGACCCCATCATCGTTATTCCGTGATGTGGAGCACACAATATGCATTCAACCCATTTCGATATGTGTCGAGGCCACATAGACCCTTCAAGCCCTCGTTTGCGCTGGCGTCGAGCGACCCTGCGCCGCGGCGGGACCAGCACGCTGTGCCGCGACGGGCATGGGTGAACACCCTGGTATGGCGGGCCGGGTTCGCTGTATCACGGCCACAGCCTGAGGCCCCACGTCGGCGACACTGTGCACCTGCCTGCCGCACGCACCGCGCGCCCGCGCGACGCGCTCGGCGCAGCGGACCGGGCACCGGTACCTGATCGTGGCCGACACCCTGGTCTCGAGCGACCGGCTCGCCACCGACCGCACCTACGGCTCGGGCAACACGACGCGACAGCGTGAACGTGTAGGTCATTGCGACAACTGGTGGAGACATCGTGCGAGCCTCGCCGACCTGCCCGTCAGCATCGACGACACGAAAGCGGCGCGGATCCGGCGGATCTCCTACGCGGTCTCGACGGACACGCCGAGCCCAACTGGAACACGGCACAGCCAACGGAAACTCGAGTGGTGCCCTGATCAGCCCCCGCTCGTCCACACCATCCGCACCCCGTGGCCCACGAAGGCCAGGCCGCGGCAAAATGATGAGATCGGCACTCATTCGAAACGTTGATTGCTACTGCGCAGATCAGCCATAGTGGGACGATGGAGCCATCGAGCGAGCACAGGGAAAACGCGGGTACCGGTCCGTTCGCCGATTGGCTCGATCGTCACGGCGAGGTCTACTTCTCTCAACTGACCGATGATCTCTGGGAACACATCAGCGAAATGCGGGCCGGACCAGAGAAGATACGACCGGCGCTCCGCGAGTCCATCATTTCCCACTTGCCCGGACTGAAAGCGGCGCTAGAAGACGAAATGGCTTCCGTCGACCTTCCGGGAACGGCCCGTGACTTCGCCGGGCTGATGGCCCGGTCCGGCCTTCCGCTCTCAGCGCTACTCAGATCCTACGAGTTAGGGCACGCAGCAATATGGAATACCTTCATGGAGTACCTGCGGTCCTGCCGTGACCTCGAGGTTTCACAACGTGCACTGTCATTGGAAACCGGCTCCATCCGAATGTTCGGGTATATCCAGACAATGACAGGTAAATCCATCGACGAATACAATTACGTTAAAGATCGTGTGCTACGCGAGAAGAACTCACGGAAGAACGAACTAGTTCGTGAGGTGCTGGCCGGGAACGGGAACCCGGACAACTTGGAGAAATTTCTAGGCTATAAGGTCAGCGGCGTTAATATCGGGTACGTCGCATGGGTTACATCAGCAGATCGGGACGCGGAACTACCCGAACTGGCACGACGCGCTCTGGGACCCCTCCCCCAGCAACACATCTCCATCCCCGCGCAGCCCGGCACAGTTTACGGGTGGTTCAGCCCCACCCAGCTTTCCGACTATGCTGAACTGTCCGCAGTCTCACTGCCAGCAGGTCTCGGCCTCGCAGTAGGGGCTCCGCGTCACGGTGTGCACGGCTTCCGCCAATCTCACCAGGAAGCCACACTCAGCGCCACACTGATATCGGGTACACCCGCACGTCCAGTGCGCTTCCCTGATGTCTCGGTCCACGTTCTCGCTACCCAAAATCTAGACCTCGCTCGCCGCTTTGTCGACGACGAACTCGGTCAGCTCATGCGCCACCAAGACAGGGACAGGCTGATGCCCACACTTCGGCATTTCCTGGCCACACTCGGCAGTCCTAGCCGTACGGCACACCGGCTAGGACTGCACCCAAATACTACGACGCAGCGGATACAACGAATCGAGAGCATACTTGGTGTCGTGATCGACCCCGGAAACCTCAAACTACGTGTAGCGGTTGAGCTTGCAGAGCATGTTTCTGGTCAGGAGGGAATGCGTACTGCGGATGGCCTTTGACAAACCGCACGATCATCTCCGGACCTGGTCGAGCTCCGAAATGAAGTGAGTCGCCACGGGTTGGGTGCCGCCTGTATGAGCTGTTGGGGAGGGGCTGTCTACAGTGTCTACGGGATGTTTCCGCTGTGGCCTGGTTGTCTGCTGCGTCCCGGCTGCTGGTGGTTGTTCGGGTTCTGGGTGGTGGCCGGATCTCCTGGTAGGTTGATGAACGTGGTTTCCGCTGGGGAGATACCGCCGAGTGGCATGTTGTTGTCCCGGAAGAGGTTCGGGCGGTAGGGCAGTTCGTCGCTGATATCGCTCGTCAGCTGCGGTCCGGGCTGGACTCGGCGAGTTCCGATGTCGATGCCCTGCTGGCCGATGGGTGGCGCAGTGATGCCACGGTGCCGTCGCGGAGGGCGCGGCTGATCTCCTCCCGTGCAGGCGGCGGCGTCGTCCTCGCTGTCCACGCTGGAAACGTGACAGCAGGCTGTCGGAGCCATTCCGGGATTGAGACGCACCAGCTGGGGTAAGCGCGTCACGGCGACACGAGAGATTCCGAGCGTGACCGACGTGGAGGTGAGATCATGTCCCTGCCTGCGCAGCAGCAAACCCCTCCCGGGGTAACCGGCGAATGAACCCGAAACCAGATCACGGCGAAGACAGCTACCGAGGATCCGGCCGGCTGGATGGAAAGGTCGCTGTCATCACCGGAGGCGACAGCGGCATCGGGCGGGCGGTGGCGATCGCCTATGCCCGTGAAGGCGCCGATGTCTTGGTCTCCTATCTTGACGAGCACGAGGATGCGGCCGAAACCGAGCGGTGGATCCTCGCCGCGGGCCGCAAGTGTGTGCTGGTGTCGGGTGATCTGGCCGATCCGGCGAAGTGCCGGGAGGTCATCGACAAGGCCGTACAGGAATTCGGTCGGGTCGATGTGCTGGTGAGCAATGCGGCCTACCAGATGACCCGCGACTCGATCGAAGAGATTCCCGACGAGGAATGGGATCACACCTTGGCTGTGAATCTGAGCGCGTTCTTCCATCTGACCAAGGCGGCGGTGCCGCACATGCCATCCGGGTCGTCGATCATCGGGTCCTCGTCGGTGAACTCCGATGCGCCCCCGCCGACGCTGTTGCCCTACAACGCCACCAAGGCCGGCATCGCCAATATGGTGGCCTCACTGCTCAGATGCTCGGCGATCGGGGAATCCGTGCCAACAGCGTGGCGCCCGGCCCGATCTGGACGCCGTTGATCCCGGCGACGATGCCGACCGAGCAGGTCGAGAGCTTCGGTGCGCAGGTGCCGCTCGGTCGACCGGGTCAACCCGCGGAGCTGGCACCGGTGTATGTGTTGCTCGCCGCCGGTGAAGGCAGCTACATCTCCGGCGCCCGGATCGCGGTCACCGGCGGGCAACCGATCCTGTGACCGGCGGCGAGGCCACGCTGTACCCGCTGCGGCTGAGTATCACCGCCAAACCCCTGGTGTTCGGTGGGCACGCGATCAGTCGCCGCCTCGGCAAATGCGGGATCCCGGACTGGAGTATCGCCGAGACGTGGGAGTGCAGCGACGTCGACGGTGTTGGCGCGCAGGTGACCAACGGTCCGCTGGCCGGGCAGTTGCTGCGCCACCTGGTCACCGAGTATCCCGAAGAGTTGATGGGGATGGGATGGACCGGCGACCACTTTCCGGTGCTCACCAAGTTCATCGATGCGGGCGGGACTCTGCCGGTGCACCTGCACGCCGACGACGAGACGGCGCGACGGGTGGAGGGCCAGCGAAACGGCAAGACCGAGGCCTGGCACATCCTGGACGCCGCCCCAGGCGCCACCGCCCTGTGCGGGGTCAAGGACAGCGTGGGGCGCGATCAATTGCGAGCAGCGCTGCGCGATCAGGATTTCGACGCGGTCCTGCGCCGACTGCCGGTGAGCGCGGGCCAGACGATCTATGTGCCCGGTGGCACCCTGCACAGTTTCGGTCCGGGCACCCTGATCTATGAGATCGAGCAGACCTCCGATATCCAGCAGCACGCCATGCACTGGAACATGGAGGACGGCTCACCCGTGAGCGAGGAGCAGTTCGACACCAATATCGATCTGCTCATACAAGAGGTCCGGCTCGATCACCGACCCGATTTCGAACCCGGCTTGAAGATCGCCGTCGATGACGGGGTGCAACGGGTTTTCTTGTGCGCGGGACCGTATTTCGCGCTCGAGCGTTGGCAGGCAGGCAGCACGCGATCGGTGCGGCACACGTTCGCCACCGCGCAGATCCTGACCAATGTCGGCGCGCCGGTGCGCGTGCGGACCGGCGGCTTCCAGGAGGAACTCGGTAGCGCGCAAACACTGCTGCTGCCCGCGATATGTGGGTGGGTCGAGATCCTCGGTCCCGCCGATGTCCTGTTCGGTTACCTGCCCGATCTCGAACGCGACGTGGACACCCCGTTGCGCGAGGCCGGCTATTCGCAGGCTCTCATCGCCTCCCTCGGCGCGGGCCGCCCCGATACCCTATGAGCGGAGTCAGGTATGAGTCGGTTGCCCTTCGACTATTCAGTGAACCAATTCGCCGCCACACCAAGCATTTTCGAGCAAGACATCGCGCACTACACCGAGGCGGGCGTCGGCGTGATCGAAGTGTGCCAGGCAAAATTGGACCCCGACCGTGGCAGTGAACAATTGGCGGCGGCCGTGGCCGCTCGCCCGCAACGCCGTCATGGCCGACCACACCCGTGCCGACTGGCGCGACCTTCTGCCGACCCTCGACCTGCCCGCCCTGGTCCTGGTCGCCCGTAAAGACAAGGTGTTCGACTGGCACGGTCCGCATGTGCCTGGCGCGCGGACGGCGTCCTTCGACAACAGCAGCCACGCCCTCTTCCTCGACGAACCCGAAAAATTCGACCAAGTCGTCGGAGCCTTCGTGATCCACAATCGCGCGTAGCCTGGATCACCGCCAACTATCGACGGAGACAGCGGTTGCCGTGAGCTCGTCGCAACAAAGCAAAGTCCCCGGAATCATGGCGCCATTTGTCCAGGTTCGGACACTTAGAGCACCAGTCCCTTGACTATTCCGGCAGCTTCGAGGGTATCGAGTACGGTGGCGGCACCGATAGTGAAATCTCGCTGTTCGCTCGAACCGATGATGAAGGGGAACGGCAGTGGCGGGTGACAAGGCCGATACTCAGATCTGGCAAACCGATGAACACCCGACATGGATCATCAAATTCTCCGACCTCGGCTTTCGCAGGCTCCTCCTCGTCGCTGCAGACCTCAGCGAGCCTTCTCTACAGTCGCTCGCTACCTTCGCCGATCGCCTCCGCGCAGTCGAAGGGCTGCTGCCTGATCCATTATGGCCGGAATGAGAAGAGTCATCCGCCGGCAATGTCCACGCTGAGTACGTCGACGAGGTCGGATTGCGCGAAAACAGACGATGGTCGAGCCGGCGGCTGGTACGACAGCACCGGCACCTGGATCTACAACCTGGCGTACACAGGCGGCGCTACGACCAGCGGTGGACGGACATGGGTGGGGAACCCGGGCAGGCGCGCAGCGGCCGCGGCCTTGGCGAAGGCGATATCGCTGAGCGATAGCCGTTTACGGGCATCAGTGTAGAGGTCGAATTCTTGCTGCCGTGCTCGTGCCCCGTCCGCGTCTCCCGACACCACCGCAGCCGCAATCGCTACCGGCAGCTCGGCGACGGGCCCACCCGCGCCGATGATGACACCAGCAGCACCCAGCCCACCGATCTGCGCGCCAACTCGACCACATCACCGACCGCACAGGAACCGACATGCGCCACCAGCCTGCCACCCCAACGCTCCCGGCAGCGCTCGACCACCTGCATCCTTTCCCGCATTGCCAACCCAGCGAACTCGCCGGTGGTCCCGTTGACCAGGATCGTCTCGACCCCGCAGCGGCCAGCAGATCCAGATAGTCGCTCATGGCCGGCAGCCCAGCCCAGCTTGCGCGAGCAGAAGCTGCCGTGATGCGCGGTGACATGGGACGCGCCTTTCCGACTGGCGGCGGAGATCACACTGGACCTCAAGTCAAGTTGAGCTTATAGCGTCGTTCTGCAGCTTTCCACTCGATAACGCGAGGAGCATCATGACGGCAATCGATGGCGGCACCGCCACCGCACCCACGGTCACCGTTCTCGGACTCGGCGCCATGGGCTCGGCGATCGCCAAGACGTTCGTCGGTCGCGGCTTCCGCACCACGGTGTGGAACCGGACCGCGAGCAGGACCGCACCCCTGGTCTATATCGGTGCAACGGCCGCCGTGACCGCGGCCGACGCGGTGGCTGCGAGCGATCTTGTCGTGGTGTGCCTGCTCGACAGCACTGCGGTCGACGAGGTTTTGCAGTCGGTCGATTCCGCGATCACGGGCAAGGTGCTTGTGAACGTCACCAGTGGGTCTCCTGCCCAGGCTCGGGCGAACGAACGTTGGGCGAACGAGCATGGCGCGGAGTACCTCGACGGCAAGATCATGGGCGATCCGCCGTACGTGGGCACACCGAACATCATGTTCCCGTTCAGCGGATCCCGCAGCGCCTACGACGCCCACGAGTCGACGCTGCGGGCACTCGGCACCATCGCCTACCACGGCACGGACCCCGGCGCGGCCGCAGTCGAGTTCATGGGCCAGGTCGCGGTGGCATACGAACTGCTCATCGGCTTCCTACACACCCTTCAACTGGTGCGAGCCGAAGGGTTCGACGTCACGCAGTTCGCCGAACGCATCGCCGGATCGGTGGCCGCCTTCCCGGCATTGCTGACCTCGATCGGCAAGGCAGTCCACGAGGGCGAGTACCCACCGGACCTCGGCCCGCTCAACGTTCAAGTGGCGCTGATGGACGACATGATCAACCATCGGGAATCGGTCGGTGTGGAAGCCGTCCGAATGCGCGAAATCAAGCGTCTGATGGACCGCCGCGTCGCCAGCGGCAACGGCGAACAGGGTTTCTCGAGCCTTTTCGAAGAACTGACGAGCCACAGCTGAAATCCCTCGCCCGCCTGTTGCTGCCAGGTTGCGCTGGCGGCCAACTGGCTCCCCACCAGGTGGCCGTCAGCGCGGATTCCCAACTGGCCGCTGGCGTCCGCGAATCCGGTAGACGCATCTACGGTGACGGCGAACTGAAAACATCCCCGCCGTTCGACACCGCGTGTGACGGATCATCCACATCGAACGCCTAACCGCAGCTGCGACCGGACAGAAACCGAAGCCGGCGCGCGCAGCTCGTCCGTCAGCGAAGCTCGAATCCGCGAACAACGCATCGCCCCCCCTTGCAGTCCTGCCGCACGTCGCGGCTCTACTGGGGGCAGCAGATGAGCACACCTGCAACAGCGACGGGTGGGCGATTTATTACGCAGGTCGGTTGGGCTAGGCACCATGAACCGGCAACCACGCGACCTCTGATCGCCTGGCACTGCTGACGGGTGGCCTGCATGGTGACTCGCGCCCTCCATCGTCAAGGGCGCTTCCGACGTCGACTTCGCTGATGGTATTTCGCCGCCCCCAACCGCGAAGCCGCTAGGCGATAAGGGCAGGCGGGTAGCCGCCCTCGGTAAACACAGCCCACCACCCAATAGTGCCCCATTGCCGGCAAGCCGCACAGCGTGATCTACTACGGCAAGATCGGGGCGATGGCTTCCAACCGGGCCGACGAACAAGAGCTGAGCGTGCAGTGCCTGCGGATCGTGCAAGCCTCCCTCGTCTATGTCAGCACTCTCATGATCCAGGACCTGCTCGACGACCCCGACGTCGGCGACATCCTGACCACCCCGGCCGACAAATGCGGGGTGACTCCGCTGTTCTGGGAACATGTCCTGCCCTACGGTGAGGTGAAATCGAACATGACCAGCCGTCTCACCCTCCGCGGGTGAGGCTTGGCCGGTGTTCGGTTGAATGCGCTGGTCATGCCGTCTCGATGTAGTCGATACCGGCTGAGCTGGGCCTGGTTGGGTCGGCGGGGTCGGTTGGCGCGGCGACTATGGGCGACGGAGAGCCGTGTGTGCGGCGCTGAGGCGTTCGGCGTCGCTGCGTTTGGTGTTGTCGCCGGATATCTGGTCGGCCCATTCGAGTAGTCGGTGCACGTGAGGGGCGGTGGTGGTCCCGACGGGTGGGTTTCCGGCGGTTATCTCGCCACCGGTTCCATCGATGGCGATGAGGGTGCCTTCGGGGATTACGTGTCGACCGATTCGTATTGTGGTGGCGTCAATGGTCAGTTCGGCGACTCCGACGACGGCAGGTTTGCCCATCGCTCGCGCGACGACGGCGGCGTGGCAGGTGGGGCCGCCGTGGGCGGTGAGGACTCCGGCGGCGGCGGCCAGGCCGTGCATGTCGAGCGGAGAGGTGTCCGGTCGCACCAGTATGACCGGGCCGTGTGTGGCCATGCGGACCGCGGTGTCGGGGGTAGTCACTACGCGGCCGACAGCGACACCCGGGCAGGCACCTTGCCCGCGGGCGAGGATGTCTGCGACGCTGTCGAGGATCATGCGGGGTGTGCGGGCGTGCTGAAGCTGTAGCGGGGTGATTCGCTGCAGTGCCTCCTGGTGCCCGATCACGCCCTCCTCGACGAGGGCGACCGCGATGTGCACGGCAGCCGCGGCGGTCACTTTGGCGCGGTGTACTTGCAGGACCCAGAACTCGCCGCCTTCGAAGGTGAACTCGATGCAGCATGAGTCTCGGTAGTGCGCTTCGATCCGATCGAGGGCCGCTACGAGCTGGGCCCATACGGCCGGCTCTCGATCGGCCAGTTCGCACAGTGGCAGCGTCGGCGATCTGCCGGAGACGACGTCGTCGCCTTGGCTGCCGAACAGGATGTCGCCGAAGGGGACCCGTTCGCCGGTATTGGGATCGCGGCTGAACGCGACTCCGGTCCCGCTGTGCCGGTCGCGGTGTCCGAAGACCATCGCCTGCACGATCACGGCTGTTCCGAGGTCGTGCGGGATATCGTGAATCGCGCGGAACGTGCGCGCGCGAGGGGTATCCCATGAGGAGCACACGGCTGTGATCGCCAGCTCCAGCTGCCGGAACGCATCGTGCAGGACCTGCTGTCCGGCTTGTTCTGAGATGAGGGCCTCGATGACTTCGATCGCGTGGTGGATGCGCGTCTGCTCGTCGCCGAGATTCTGCTGAATCGCCTCGACCACCATCGATTCCGCGCTCGCTGCGCCGGTGTCGGTGATCGCGGACGCGAAGCTCGACAGGAATCGCAACCGGGCGATGGACGCGAACCGCGGTTCGCCTGTCTCGGTGGTCAATCCGCGTGCGGCCGTTGCGGTGAGTCCGAGGTTGAGGACGGTGTCCATCATGCCCGGCATCGACACCGCGGCCCCGGAGCGAACAGACACCGTCAGGGGCCTTTCGGGGCCACCGAGCCTACGCTGCGTGGCAGTTTCGAGGTCACCGATGGCGACCGTGAGTTCGGCGGCGAAGCCCTCGGGAAAGCACCCGTCACGCAGGAATGCGCGGCATACTTCGGTGCTGATGACGAAACCGGCGGGAACGGGCAAACCCAGGCGTCGCAGCATGATGAGCCCGTGCGCCTTGGCGCCCAGGACTTCCGAGGTCTCCTGGACCTCTGCGGAAAGGGGGTGAATGTATTGCATCTTCAGAATCTCGGGATGCCCAGGGTTGCGAGGAGATCTTCGTGAAGCTGGAACCAGACGGTGTGGTACGACGAGGTGCTGGTCGCCACGTACTCCAACGCGCCGGAACGCGCTAGAGCGAGCGCATCGGCAAGACGCAGCCCGTACCGCCCGAACCTGTCCATCGCTGCGGACAGTTGCGCGCAGACGACCTGCGCGCGGTGGTCGAAGTCGCTCAGCCGCTCGAGAACCCGGGCGTCGTATCCGGGGTCGGTGTGGTCGTTCGCGGTCAGGACTTCGTGGACCGATCGCGTCTGCCATGCTGCGCACAGGTCGAGTAATTCCGGGTTGAGCGCGAGAAATCTGTGATACGCCTCGGTTACGGCGGTTCGGGCTCCTGCGTTCTCCAGTTCGTCGGTGATTCGTTCTGCGTCCAGAGCGCGACCGGTGGCCGTGAGACCCCACCCTCCGAACTCCCCGGGCGTATGCGTGACATGTCCGCCTGCGCCGAGGCCTATCAGCTCGGATTCCACGACAGACTCCGACAGGCCCGTCGCTTCTGCTACCCGAGCGACGCTCGCGTGGCCGATGCAGCGAAGGGAATGCAGTACCAGCACGTCAGCACCGGCCGAGCGCGAATCCTGCCACGTCACGATCCTGCTCCCCCCAGCTGTGAATTTGTTGCCGCACGCGCTGTGCCCCTGGCCGCGAATCGTTTCTGCGCTGCTTGCCTCGACACACCAAGGCAGGCACCGATCTCGGCCCAGGGCACGTCTGCTTGCCGTGCCTGGTCTACGAAATGGTCGAGCAGACCATCGGCCAGCCGCAGCCAGTGCGCTGCAATGTTCGCCGCTTCCGACAACTGATCCAGAGTGATACCGGGACGGGCCCGCTCTATCGCGGCGATCACATCGCGCAATGGCATCCGACAATCCATTCGTCAACTTTAGGTTGACTCCCACACCATCGTCAACTAATAGTTGACGATAATGCGGGAGAGTGCAGTGCCTGGCTTTCGCTGATAACGAACCGATCCAGGAGTGGTAGTGATGGCTTTCGAGAACGCGGCGCCGGGTGCCGCCGAGACAGAGATCAAGCGGGTATTAATCGTGGGTGCCGGTATCGCCGGCCTGGCCGCTGCGCTGCGGATGCATCAGCACGGCTGGAATGTCGTCGTGGTCGAGCGCGCGCAGTCCCGGCGCAGCAGCGGCTATCTGGTGAACCTGCACGGACCCGGATACGACGCCGCGGAGCGGCTCGGGCTGCTGCCGACGCTGACTCCGCGTGATATCGGGTTCTTCACCTCGGTCCTGGTTCACGCGGACGGCCGGGAGAAGTTCGCGATTCCGGCTGCTGTCG
The DNA here is from genome assembly GCF_002081715.1 of Nocardia donostiensis. Classification (GTDB taxonomy): domain Bacteria; phylum Actinomycetota; class Actinomycetes; order Mycobacteriales; family Mycobacteriaceae; genus Nocardia; species Nocardia donostiensis. The sequence continues at coordinate 45,190 of NZ_MUKP01000034.1, forward strand.
CGCAAGCCGCTGTCGGCAATCGGGCGCTGAGCCTGTTTCGCGGGGACCTGGAGTCGGCGCTCTACGACGCGGTGGCCGATCTCGTCGACATCCGGTTCGGTACCACTGTGCAGGCGGTCACCCAGAGCGCCGGCGAAGTCGCCGTTACCCTCAGCGACGGCACCCGCATGCAGACCGAACTTCTCATCGGCGCCGACGGCGTGCACTCCCGGATCCGTGAACTCGTATTCGGCCCCGAGGCCGACTATCTGGTGGATCTGGGCCACATGGTGGGAGCGTTCCCGCTCGAACAGGTTCCCGAGCACGTACCCGAAGGCGCCGGTACGACATTCCTCGGACCCCGGCGCACGGCCGCGGTGATGAACCTGGGGCCGGGCCGGTCCTCGGCGTTCTTCACCTACCGCAGTCCCGATCCGGCCACCGAACTGGCTCTGGGCCCCGCACCCGCACTCACCCGAGCCTTCGGAGATCTCGGCCGAGGTGTCGCCGATGCCCTGCGCCAACTCGAGGCCGACCCCACCTCCTCCTATTTCGACTCGGTCGGCCAAGTCGTCATGGACCACTGGAGCCACGGCCGCGTCGTCCTGCTCGGCGACGCCGCATGGTGCGTGACCGTATTCGCCGGCTACGGAGCTGCCCTCGCTCTCGACGGCGCCGACCGGCTCGGCGCCGCGGTAGCAGCGCACAGCGACGATATTTCCACCGCGCTCGACTCCTGGGAGACCTCGTTGCGCCCCGAAGTTCGCAAACGACAAGCGCTGGCCCGCAAAGGAATAAGCCGATTCGCCCCACCCTCACGCGCTCACGTCTGGGCCGGCGAACTCATGCTCCGCGCCATCGGGCTACCCGGAATCCGCAGCCTGGTCCAACGCTCCATCCAACGCGCCAACAATTAGACGGGACGCCAACCAGGCCGACAAATGTCATACGCCCCGCCACCCCCGCTGGCCCGGCTGGTCATAGGCCAGAGCGGGATCGGTTTCGAGGGGTGGCGACTGTGTGAGTCAGTCATGGGTGTGTTCGGGCAGGGTGATCTCGAGGCGGGCGCCGCCGTAGGGCGAACTCGACAGTCGCGCGCTGCCGCCGGTGTGACGGGCGGCTTCGGCGATGATGGCAAGGCCCAGACCGGCACCGCCGTGGGCGCGGCTGCGGTTGTCGTCGCTGCGTTCGAAGCGGCGGAAAAGCCGTTCACGGTCCGCATCCGGGACGCCGTCGCCGTCGTCGTCGACCCACAGGACAACCTGTTCGTTCTCGCAGCGCAGCGTGAAGTCGATGCGACTGCGGGTGTGGCGGCGTGCATTGTCTGTGGCATTGCGGACCACCCTGGCCAGTAGTCCTTCGTCGGCGAGCACCCGGGCCGGTCCCACGGCCGCGATATCGACGGTGACACCGAGTTGGCGCAGCCGGCTCGCTTCGGCGAGGACTATATCGTCGAGATCGACCTCGCCGCGGTTGTGTCCGGGCCCTTCCCCGAGACGTGCCAGCAGTAACAGATCGTCCACCAGCTCATGTAATCGGGCGGCCTCGCTGTCGATGACCCCGGCCAGGGAGGCCAGATCGGTCGCCTCGGGATGGTGTAACGCGACCTGCGCGTGCTGGCGGATGGCGGCCACGGGCGAGCGCAGTTCGTGGGAGGCGTCGGAGACGAACCGTTGCTGAGCCCGGTGTGAGGACTCGAGCCGGTCGAGCATCCGGTTCATGGTCGCGGCCAGCCGTGCGACCTCGTCTTTCCCGGCGGGTGGATCAACCCGCCGGGAAAGATCCGCACCGATGGATTCGGCATCGAGCCGTATGCGCTCGACCGGTCGCAGCGAGCGGCCGACCACCGCCCACATCAGTGCCGCGACAAACGCACTGACGGTGGGCACCGCGGCGGCCAGGAGCAGGGCCGCCGATCGCACCGCGCTGTCGGCATCCTCGAGCGAGCGTGCGACGACAACGGACTGCACCGCTCCCGACTCCCCTGTGATCGGCGCCGATTGCACGACGTAGCTGTCCCCACCGATGGAGAAGCGTTCTGCGAACGGTACGGGCAGCGTCGGTCCGCCGGCGGAATCCCCCTCGGCGGTGGCGATCACGCGACCGTCCTGCTGTAGCTGGATGATCACATCGTCGACTTCCGAGACCGGTAGCAAGACCGGGCCCGCGGCGTTCTCGCGCCGGTGCTGCGCATCCGCGGCGATCTGCGCGGCCTGGATATCGGCGGCGTTCGACTGTCCTGTGATCAGGGTGTGGCGGAACAACGCCAGAAAACTCACCGCACCGCAGGCCAGAACCGCCAGCACGATGGCCGTGGTCGTCACCGTGATCCGTACCCGCAGCGACGGCAGGCGCAGGCTAGACATCGGGCATCAACCGATAACCCGCGCCGCGGATCGTCCGGATGGTATCGAGAGCGAACGGTTTGTCGATCTTGGCTCGCAGGTGCGCGATATAGACCTCGACGATATTGGAGTCACCATCGAATTCGCCGTGCCAGACTCCGGCCAGAATATCGCTCTTAGAGCGGATCACGCCCGGTTCGCGGGCGAAGAACGCCAGTATCGCGAATTCCCGGGCGGTCAATCGCACCGGAGTGTCACCGCGCCGGACCTCGCGGGTGGCCGGGTCGAGACAGAGACTGCCCACCCGCAGTGAGGTCGGGCGTTCCGGGCGGCCGCGGCGGATCAACGCGCGTAGCCGGGCGACGAGCACCGGGAAATCGACGGGCTTGATCACATAGTCGTCGGCGCCGGTATCGAGGCCTTCGACCTGATCCCATACACCGTCCTTCGCGGTGAGCATGAGGATCGGTGCCCAGTTTCCTTCGTCCCGCAGGATCCGGCACACCGCGTATCCGCTCATGCCCGGCATCATCACATCCAATATGAGCGCGTCGTAGCGCACCTCACGCGCCCGCCACAGGCCGTCTGTCGCGGTGTAGGCCAGATCGACGGCGAACCCCTCGGCTTGAAGCCCCCGCCGCAGCCCGTCGGCGAAGCGGCTCTCGTCGTCGACCACCAGTATGCGCACGGCACCCAGTATGTATCGACGCCATGGGTACCGCCTCGACCGTGTTGCTCTCACACCGAGGTCGAAGCGGTTCGGCGCGGGTACCGCGATGCCGCGCCGAACCGTCGTTAATGCTGGCTTAAGCATTCGCCGGGCACCATGACCGCGGCCGTTCACCATGAGAAGGAGTACAACAGGATGGGCGTGACCCTTGCGAAGGGTGGCAATGTATCGCTGTCGAAACAGGCACCGCATCTGACCGCGGTGGCGGTCGGTCTGGGCTGGGACGTGCGGTCGACCACGGGCGCCGAGTTCGACCTCGATGCCAGCGCGCTGGCGACCGGGCCGGATCAGAAGGTCCTCTCGGATCGGCATTTCGTGTTCTACAACAACCTGCGTTCGCCCGAGGGCAGTATCGAGCACACCGGCGACAACCTCACCGGTGAGGGGGACGGTGACGACGAGGTGATCAATGTCGACCTGGTCGCCACTCCGCCCACGATCACCAGCATCTTCTTTCCCGTCTCGATCCATGACGCGAATGCGCGGCAACAGTCGTTCGGGCAGGTCCGCAATGCGTTCATCCGGGTCGTGGACCGGACGACGGGTACGGAACTGGCCCGCTATGACCTGACCGAGGATGCCTCGACCGAAACCGCTATGGTCTTCGGGGAGCTCTACCGCCACGGTGCGGAGTGGAAGTTCCGTGCCATCGGCCAAGGGTATGCGTCCGGACTGGCCGGTATCGCCCGCGACTACGGCGTGAACATCTGACCTCACCTGCGATCGGGAGCACAGCTGATGGCCATCGATTACACCAAACATCAGGCAACGTCTGCGGCGGGCGACGTGAACCGGGGGGCCGACCCGAACAAACTGACACTCACCAAGAACGAACGCAGCGTCGACCTCACCAAAAGCGGCGAGCGCCAGGGCGTGATGCGGGTGAACCTGAACTGGACCGATCCGGGGCCGGCCGGGAAGCCGGGTTTCTTCGCGAAACTGCTCGGCGCAAGCGGCGGTATCGACCTGGACCTCGGCTGCCTCTACGAACTCGCCGACGGCTCCAAGGGCGTCGTCCAGGCACTGGGCAACAGCTATGGCGACCTGAACAAGCCTCCATTCATCGCCCTGGATCGTGACGACCGCACCGGCGCCGTGACCAGCGGGGAGAATCTGCACATCAACCTCGCCGACCCCAGTGCGTTCCGCCGGATCCTGGTCTTCGCCATGATCTACGAGGGAGCTCCGAACTGGGCGGCGGTCGACGGTGTCGTCACCATGTACCCCACAGCCGGGCCGCAGATCGAGATCCGCCTGGATTCCGCAGTCGACGGGGCACGTATCTGCGCGGTCGCGCTGCTGACGAATACGGGCCGCGGCCTGACCGTGGGGCGTGAGGTCGAATACGTCAACGGCGGCCAGGCCGACCTCGACCGTGCCTACCGGTGGGGTATCCGCTGGGCGCCGGGTCGCAAGTAGCGCGACCGGTCATTCGGCAGGCGGGACCCCGGCCCGCTCGATCTCGTGTGGTCTCTATCACAAGGAAAAATCAATGAGCACAGAAGGATACGATCCCCGACTCGGAACCCCTGTGGGGGTTATTCCGGCCGGTCTGGGTAAGCGCGCCGGCGCCCGCTTCATCGACTGGGTGATCGCAGGCATTGTCGGGGCAATCCTGTTCTGGTTACTGAGCAAGTCCACCAGCACCCCCGAATGGGTTTCCATCCTGCCCGGCGCGGGTTTCGCCTTCCTGTACTTCCTCGGCTTCGAGGTGACCACCGGCGCCACACCCGGCAAGAAACTGCTCGGGCTGCATGTCGAAGGAGCCGGCGGGGCAACCAAACCCGGTCTCAAGGAATCCGCATTCCGAAACTCCTACATGCTGCTCAATCTCATCCCGTGTATCGGCGGCGTGCTCTGGTTCTTCGCCGCCCTGGGGATTGCGGTGACCATCGGCTCCAGCCCCAGCAAACAGGGCTGGCACGATCGCTTCGCAGACGGGACTCGGGTCGTCGAAGACCAGTCAGGGTAGCACGGCCCGGCCGGTCGAAACCTGATGGGCCGGAACCGAACTTCATAGCCCTGCGATCCGCCGCGATAGGTGCGGGGAGGGAAGCGGCAGTGCCGCCCACGACCTTGGCCCTCTCGTTCCAGTCGTCGAGTTCACCTCGGCCACCGATGACCTTGCCCGGCAGGTAATTGACAGAGGTTCTGCCCCTCTTCCCTGTGCACGGTGGGCAGCATGACCGAGAGGACCAGCCGGGTGAATGTAGACCAGCCGGCAGTCAACGGCACCTGGGCCACGACGGCCCGCACCCGCCGGTCGGTGGCAGCCACCACCAGTACATGCGCGCCCGCGTAACTCGTTCCCCAGACGAGAGCGTGCCGTGTTTGCCTGCGGCAACCCATTTCCGCGGCAAGAAAGTTGCCCCGGCCGTATAGGTGCGGTTGGGAGTCTCAGCAGCTGCCGTAGCTACGAGCGCTGGTTTGCTCAGAGTTCATCGGAGTCGCCGGTAGATGATCGGCTGGGCGGCAATTTCGTTGGCGGAGAAGTTGGCCAGGACGAAGGAACGGAAGGTCGGCCGAAACAGCAGACTGGGCAAGAAGGTGCGCAGACTCGGCCAGCTGGCATGGTTGATGAGGCTGTAGTCATCCGGTTCGCCGGTTAGTGGCTGCATCAGGGCCGAGTCCGGCAGAGCCGTTTTCCGCTGGAACCAGCCGGCGGTGTATTGCCATACGTCGAAGACGGTTTGTCTGTCTCGGCAATAGAAGTAGTTGAACAGGAACCAGCTGTCCGCGTTGTGATCGACATCAGCGATCCTGGCGGGGTTGCTTGCGGCGGTGATGTGCACGTGCCGACCGGTGTTCTCCAGTAAGGCTACGAGTTCGAGACGTGCTGGGTCGGTGCGCAGCGCCTCGAGGTCAGCGACACCCCCGGTGCGGATCAGTACGACGATGTCGTAGCGGGCGGGCCGCACACCGGCTCGGTGCAGCAGCCGGGAGCCTTCGCCGGGCGGCCGTAGCACAGCGCTGAATGCCGTTGCCTCGGCCACGTCGTCACGACGGGCGAGCCGGCTGCAGAGCGGCCCGATCTGGGCGAGCACCCGGCTGCGCGGACGTGCGGGTAGCGGGAACGGGCCTGCCCAGCCACCGATCTCCGCAGCCAGTAGGAGGAACCCGTTATCGGTCGGTGTGAGGAGGCGAGCTTTGACCGCCAGATGATCGTTGACGATGTCCATGATGAACGTCCTTGTCGTGAAATGTGTCGGAACTCGTCGTCGGATCGACCGCTGTCGCGGTGTAGCCGGATTTGTGCCAGCTTCGCCCGGTCGTTCAGTGAACCTTGCCGAGCTCCCGAACCACGTCGACGCGGAGAAAGTCCGGCGCCTTGATCACCTTTCGCAACATGAACCGGATGAACGGCGGCATCCCCTGGGCGGACTCGTCGCGGTAGAGGTGTGGCGAGCCGACCTCGTAGCGTCGACGTCGAGTCTCGAGTTCGAATCCGTCGGCGGCGACGACGTTTTTCACCCAGTCGGACTCGGTTCCGTAGGTCAACGCGATCACATAACCACCTTCACGATGAAACGCCCACAACGGAGTCCGGAAGGTACGCCCCGACTTGCGCCCCCGGTGAATGACGACCGCCCACCCCGGCGCCCATGGAGCAACGAATCTGGTGACCTGATTGAGCCCGTAGCGATTGGCACGGGCGATCCACCGCGGTGCCGGCATAAGAAACTCCTCGCTTGTTGAATTCCAGTATGAGCGTATCGGCTCAGCGAAAAGAAAGTCAACGATTGTAGAATTTCTGTTCTATGCCTCCGATCGGACGACGCCCAGGAACGCCCAACACCAGAGAACTCCTCGTAGAGACGGCACGGCACAGATTCGCCGCAACCGGATACGACAAGACCACCGTGCGCCGGATCGCAGCCGACGCCGGCGTAGATCCCGCACTGATCAGGCACTACTTCGGTAGCAAGGCCGGGCTGTTCCGTGCCACGATGGGCTGGCCCTTCGAGCCCGCAGAACTCGCCGCGCGAGTCGTCCAGGGAGACCGGAGCGGAGTCGGCGAGCGGCTGACACAGACGTTCTTCGAAGCATGGGATCGCACAGATTCGCGTGCCCCACTTCTGGCGATCTTACGTGGAGCCGCCACCGACGAAGAGACCGCCGAACTGGTACGTGAGTTCATCCAGGAACAGGTCTATGCACAGATCGCGACGGAGCTACCCGAGCCCGATGCACAGTTGCGGGTAGACCTGGCGATGGCGCAGCTCCTCGGCATCGCCTACCTCCGCTACATCCTGCGGGTAGAGCCGATCGCCTCCGCCGACCTCGGCGAGCTCACCTCCCGCATCGCGCCGATCGTCAACGCTCATCTGGGCACAACCATCGACCCTGCGAGCAACCAACACGAATAGTCCTGACTCGTAACCGGCGGCGGGGCCTGGATCGTGACCGAAACCCTCCTGCCCCGGACCAGGCCACCCCGCCGGCCGCCGCAACCAGCAACCGGCGCCCTGCTACGACGTGCATATCAAGACCGCCGCAAACAAACCTTCCAGAACTGCCAGGCCACGACCCCGCCGAAAATCGTCAAAACAGCAGTTCAGAGATTAAATTCCAGCTAGGACGTGCTCAGGAAGTAGATTTGTGTGTTGATGAAGCTGGTACGGACCCACTTGTGGACTTGCTCATCAGTCCCAGGCGTTGAAGAGGACCCCACCTAGCGTGGTGATGCCATAGAAGCGGATCTCGCGCCATTCATTCTGCGACAGCACATCGGTATCGACGTAACGGAGTGGTGTGGCGAGCTGTTTGCTCATCAGGACCATGAACCCCCTGTGGGTGAAGGCCGAAGCCCACGGCGGTGGCGCAATGAACTGATCTGTGTACTGATACTGACGTTCTCGGGTGAATGCGATCCATGGGTGGTAGGCGTGACACAGGACGACCGTCTCGCCCGAGTGCTCGACAATCGTTGCGGTATGGAAGGTCCGGGGGTACGCCTGTTCCTCCACCTCGCCTACTCCGCCTCTGGCTGTGCGGGCAGCGACATACAGGGCGGTACGAAATGCCCGCAGGTCAGTCTCGGGCAGGGGGCCATCCTTCGGCCAGAAGAAGCCTGTCGCCCCTTTCGGCAGCGTGAAAAGCGTGCACTCGTCGTTCGAGGTTTCGTCCATCTTGTCTGCCGCTGCGGTACCGGGAAGTGAGTTCGTGCCGACTTCGCGGGAACGAACTTCCTTGTGAAAGTCGAGTGTGGATCACGGGCTGGTCCGAGGTGAGCTCTCCGGTAGTTGGTTAACGGCCAAGAAAACCGGAGAGACCACCGGAGGCCTGGTGACCAGCGTAATAGTAGCCAACAACTCGCCATCGAATACGACGGGTTCGTACGCTTGGGCGGTGAGCAGTACGCTGTCGCCTGGCCCGGGCAGCGACGGGCTCGCCGAGGACGAGAAACGGTTGCTCGCTTATCTTCTCGGGATCGGCGGCGGGCAGATCTCGATCGAAACCACACCTTTCGAGGGCTCCCGCGCCAACCGGAGCCTCAGCCTGATAGCCGGGACCGCTGCTCGTGTGGCGCTCGATGTCGGCACAGGAGGCATCGTTTCTCTTCCTTCGCCGGCCAGCGCGGCCGCTGCACCAACCCACGCGATCGTCACAACCGTCAGATCGGATACGAACCTACAATGAACAGGCGTTTTCCGGGTCACCGCGTGCGGAGCGCGGCGGCCAGGAGTCGTTCGTCCCGTCGGCGGATAGTGCGCAGGCCGCATGCCTGCCCCACGCTCTCACCCTCCAGGAAGTACTGCCCGATGATGACAACGAATCCGACCAACCACCGCAGCAGCGTCCGCCAGAAACCAGCGCGCTGTCCGTTCTTCGCCCGCACCACCCGCATACCGAACAGCCACTTGGCGAGACTGCCGCGGAACAGCAACGTGCCGACCACATGATTGACAAACGACACCGCGAGCAGACATCCGACCAATGTCGCCAGAAACTGCCCGACGTTGTCATGTGCGTGGAATACGCGCTGCGACAGCGCGAAACCGATGATCAGGGCGAGCAATCCGTCTGTGACGGCCGCGAGGGCGAGCCGGTTCTCCCCAGCTTCCTCCGGCACGTTCGGTGGTTGCGGTCCCTGCCCCGTCGGTCCTGCGTAACTCGGGAATGACGTGCTCATTCCGCGCATTATGCCGGACATTCGGAGTTCTTGCGGTGCCGCTCTTCCCATTTCGAGTACTGTAAGGGGACGTCTCATGTGGGGAGTTTCTTGTAGCAGATGAGCGCGGCGGCAATGTCGGTCGATAAAGGCTGCGAACAGGTGTCCTTGGCGTTCGTAACGGATGGCCAGGCGAGGGTGCCGCCACCGCCGCCGATACCCGATGCCGAGAAACACCTCGAAGCAGTCGTGGCCGAGCTGCGTGGTCAACATCTCGCCGATGTCATGTACTACCCATTGACGATCGGCGATGACGGCCGGCTCGCCGAGAAGTGGGATTTCGGCGACTGGCACGAACCGACGATGGGCGTTGAACTGACCTTCC
>NZ_MUKP01000035.1 GCF_002081715.1 Nocardia donostiensis
TACACCTCGAGGTCGATATATCCGCGGGAGATCTGCTGGAACGGCCCCAGCGGCACCGTCAGGCACAGCGTGGTGAACACCGCGGCCAGCAGCGGTAGCAGCCACACGGCGCGTGGGAGCGTGCGGTCTCCGGGGAGCACGGCGGTACGAGTGGGAGCGTTCCTCATCCCCGGGGACTCTACCGGCTCCACGGCCCCCTCTCGTGGTCGCGACGGCCGCGGACATGGCGGTCCCGGTCATAGCCGAGGACATGAGGACACACCGCCGGGTAATCCGGATGAACCGCTCGCAACGCATCGAATACGATTCGACCAGCAGCAATATGGAATACGGGGCAGGCAGCCAGCCGGGCCCGCCAACCGATCCCCAGGGGAGAGACGAAAGATCGTGGCCGACGACAACGAGGCAGTCGCGCAGACCGGCGACGGACAGCATCCCGAACTGACCGAGGAGGCGCTGGCCGCGGCCGCGGCGGCCGCTGAGAAGGCATTCGCCGCTGCTGCTGACCTGGACGCGCTCGCGGTCGCGAAAACCGAGCATCTCGGCGGCAAGGCGCCGCTGGCGCTGGCCCAGCGGGCGCTGGGTTCGCTGCCGAAAGCGCAGAAGGCCGATGCCGGTAAACGCGTGAATGTGGCCCGCAAGCGGGTGTCGGAGGCGTTCGAGTCGCGGCGCGAGGTGCTGCTCGCCGAACGCGACGCCGCGGTGCTGGTCGCCGAGACCATCGACGTGACCCTGCCCGCCCGTCGCGCACCGATCGGGGCGCGGCATCCCATCACCGTCATCTCCGAACAGGTCGCCGACGTGTTCGTCGCGATGGGATGGGAGGTCGCCGAAGGCCCCGAAGTGGAAACTGAGCACTTCAACTTCGACGCCCTGAACTTCCTGCCCGACCATCCGGCCCGCACCATGCAGGACACCTTCCATATCGCGCCGGAGGGTTCCCGGCAGGTGCTGCGCACACACACCTCCCCTGTACAGGTGCGCTCGATGCTGGAGCGGGAGCTGCCGATCTATGTGGTCTGTCCTGGCCGCACCTTCCGCACCGACGAGCTCGACGCCACCCACACCCCGGTGTTCTCCCAGGTCGAGGGGCTTGCGGTGGACAAGGGCCTGACCATGGCCCATCTGCGCGGCACCCTGGAGGCGTTCGCGCGTGCCCTGTTCGGGCCGCAGACCCGGACCAGGATCCGCCCCAACTACTTCCCGTTCACCGAGCCCTCGGCCGAGGTCGACGTGTGGTTCCCGGACAAGAAGGGCGGTGCGGGCTGGGTCGAATGGGGCGGTTGCGGCATGGTGAACCCGAAGGTGCTGATCGCCAGCGGTATCGACCCCGAGGTGTACAGCGGGTTCGCGTTCGGGATGGGCTTGGAGCGGACCTTGCAGTTCCGCAACGGCATCCCCGATATGCGCGACATGGTCGAAGGTGACGTGCGTTTCACGCTGCCCTTCGGTGTCCGGTCCTGACCCCCTTCGATCGAGAGAGCGAAAACCCAAGTGCGAGTAGCGCAGTCCTGGCTGACCGAAATCATCCGGCGCACCACCCCTGACTGGTCGGTGACCCCGGAAGAGCTCGACGCCGGTTTCGTCCGGGTCGGGCTGGAGGTCGAAGAGGTCGACAAGCTGGAGCGGGTCGGCGGCGAGATCGAAAAACCGCTGGTGGTGGGGCGGGTCGCCGAGATCACCGAGCTGACCGAGTTCAAGAAACCCATCCGCTTCTGCAAGGTCGATATCGGCGAACCCGAACTGCAGGAGATCGTGTGCGGCGCCCGCAACTTCGCGGTCGGCGACCTGGTGGTCGTGGTTCTGCCCGGCGGTGTGCTGCCCGGTGGTTTCGCCATCTCGTCGCGGAAAACCTACGGGCACATCTCGAACGGCATGATCTGCTCGGTAGCCGAACTCGGTATCGGCAAGGACCACTCCGGCATCCTGGTGCTGGAGCCGGGTAGCGCCGAACCGGGCGCCGACGCCAATGAGCTGCTCGGCCTCGACGACACCGTCATCGAGCTCAACATCACCCCCGACCGAGGCTACTGCTTCTCGTTGCGTGGCCTGGCCCGCGAACTGGCCTGCGGTTTCGACCTGGAATTCGCTGACCCCGCGGTGCGTTCGCTGCCCGACGCCGACCCCGCCGCCGACGCTGCCTGGCCGGTGCGGCTGGAGCCGGAATCGCAGTGCACCCGTTTCGCGGTGCGCCGAGTCACCGGGGTCGACCCGAATGCGGTGAGCCCGTGGTGGCTGCAGCGCAGGCTGCTGCTGGCCGGGGTGCGGCCGATTTCGCCCGCGGTGGACGTCACCAACTACGTGATGCTCGAACTCGGCCAGCCGTTGCACGCTTTCGACGCCGCGGCACTGTCCGGTGAGCTGGTGGTGCGGCAGGCGCGTCAGGGCGAGAAGCTGCGCACCCTCGACGACACCGAGCGAGTGCTCGACCCCGAAGACGTCGTGATCGCCGACGATTCCGGTGTCGTCTCGCTGGCCGGTGTGATGGGCGGCGCGAGCACCGAGGTCGGCGCCGACACCACCGATGTGGTGCTCGAGGCGGCGACCTGGAATCCGCTGCTGGTCTACCGCACCGCGCGCAGGCACAAGCTGGTGTCGGAGGCGAGTAAACGTTACGAGCGGGTGGTCGACCCGGAGATCAATCTCGCCGCCCTCGACCGCGCGGCCGCCCTGCTGGCCGAGATCGCAGGCGGCACCGTGGTACCCGCGCTCACCGATGTGCGGGTGCCGACCGAACCGCCCGCCGCGATCCGGATGGATATCGATCAGGCAGACCGGGTCGCCGGGGTGGTGTACCCGACGGGGACGTCGGCGCGCAGGCTCAGCCAGATCGGGTGTGTCGTCGAGGTCGGCGTCAGCGAAACCGGACACGGCCAGCTGGTTGTCACTCCGCCGAGCTGGCGGCCCGATCTGGTGCAGCCCGCCGATCTGGTCGAGGAGGTGCTGCGGCTGGAGGGGCTCGACCGGATTCCGCTGGTGCTGCCCGCCGCTCCCGCAGGCCGCGGGCTCACCCCGATCCAGCGTCGCCGTCGTGCGGTGAGCCGGGCGTTGGCGTTCGCGGGGTGTGTCGAGGTGCCGCCGCCGGTGTTCCTGCCCGCAGGCGTGTTCGACGTGTGGGGTCTGGACGCCGACGATCCGCGCCGCCACACCACCCGGGTGCTCAACCCGCTGGACGTCGAGCGCTCCGAGCTGGCAACCACCCTGCTGCCGGGACTTCTGGAAGTGGCCGCCCGCAATATCTCCCGCGGCGCCCGCGACCTCGCGCTGTACGGTATCGCACAGGTGGTGCTGCCAGGTCCGCAGACCAAGCCGGTGCCGCCGCTGCCGGTGGACCGCCGCCCGACCGACGAACAGATCACAAAACTGCTGGCGTCGCTGCCCGAGCAGCCGCAGCATGTCGCGGTGGTGCTGACCGGGCGCCGGGAGCCGCGCGGGCCGTGGGGGCCGGGCCGTCAGGCCGAAGCCGCCGACGCGTTCGCCCTCGCCGATGTGGTCGCCGACGCCGCCGGTGTGACCATCCGGCGGCGCCCAGGCAAGTACCTGCCGTGGCATCCGGGTCGCTGCGCGGAACTGGTGGTCGATGACGTGGTCGTCGGATACGCGGGTGAACTGCATCCGGCGGTGCTGGAGCGGGCGGGCCTGCCTGCTCGCACCTGTGCCTTCGAACTCGAGCTGGACGCGCTGCCACTGCGGGAAGCGCGCCCGGTTCCCGCGATCTCCCCGTTCCCGGCGGTGCTGCAGGACGTGTCGGTGAGCGTCGACCGCGAGATGCCTGCGGCCCGGGTCGAATCCGCGCTGCGTGCAGGCGGCGGCGAACTGCTCGAAGATATCGCGCTGTTCGACGTGTACGAGGGCGCCCAGGCGGGGGAGGGCCGCAAATCCCTCACCTACGCGCTGCGGTTCCGGGCGCCTGATCGCACCCTCACCGAAGATGAAGCCAGCGCGGCCCGTGACGCCGCGGTGTCCGCCGCAGCGGCCGCGGTCGGCGCGGTGCTGCGTTCTTGACCGATGCCTGCGCGGGGAGCACGGTATCGCCGGGTGGGGCATCCGGCCCGCCCGGTGATGCACGCGTTGACCTACCAGCCGACACGACGGATCGAGCAGACTCCGTCGGCGCTCGGGCTGGACTACACCGACCTGTCCATCCCGACCGCCGACGGGCAGACACTGCACGCATGGTGGTTACGCTCCCCGCGCTCGGTCGGTCACGTGCTGTTCGGTCACGGCAACGCCGGAAATATCGGCGACCGGGTCCCGATCTATGCGCTGCTGACCGAGGCAGGGTTCGACGTGCTCGCCTTCGACTACCGCGGTTACGGTCGCAGTACCGGCAGACCCGATGAACCCGGTACGGCGCTGGATGCCCGCGCTGCAAGGAAGGTGCTGCTCGAACAGCCGGGAGTCGCCGAGGAAAGGGTGCTTTACCTGGGGAAATCCCTGGGCGGCGCGGTGATGACCGAACTCGCGGTGGTGCATCCGCCCGCCGGGCTGATCCTGATGTCCACCTTCACCGGGTTGCGCGCCGTGGCGCGGTCGCTGTATCCGTTCCTACCCGCACCGCTGATCCCCGACGCCTACCCGACCCTGCGCCGCATCGGTGCGTTGCGCGCCCCGCTGCTGCTCATGCATGGCGACAACGACGAACTGATCCCGCTGAGCCACGCGGACCGCATCTACGCCGCCGCCCCGGAACCCAAACAGCTCGTCATCTATCCAGGTGCTGGGCACAACGACATCATCGCGCAGGCGATGACGGAGTGGACCGCGACCATCACCGGTTGGGCGCGAGACAACGGTCTCTGCTGAACCGGTGGTATCGCACCGGCCTTCCTCGACCGGTCGGTGCGGGCGGCCGAGGACTGTATCGATGGCACATCGCATGCCGGTCGCACGCTGTTATACCGTGCGTCAGCGCTGCTGCCGCCTTTGTGAACCGAGTGCCCTGCGGCGCTGAGCGGGCGCGCGAGGCGCTGCGTAGCCTGGCGGTATGAGTGATCCTCGCGAAGACGATCCTGCTGTGCTCGCTACCCGCCTCGCGGCGTTATCCGATGATCAACTGCTGGCCGTGCTGAGCGTGGTGACCGCGGGACGTCCGGCGCTGGAGCCGGTGTACGAGGTGCTGACCCGGCTGCTCGCCGAGCGGGGAGCGGGAGCGCCCGACAGCGGTGTGTCCCCCGGCACTGCGAATGATTCCGGCTATCGCGACCTCGGGCCCGATGCGGTTGTGCCTCAGCTCGGGGGCGGGCACGGTGTGATATCGGAAGCATCGGCCGATACCGCGGCCGGGGTGGGTGGGTACACCTCAGGTGGAGTACCTACTTTCGAGTCAGTTCGGGATAAGCTCGAACAGCGCTTCGGCACGTCCCAGGGCATGGGCGAACTGGACCGGCAGTCCCCGGCGGGCCGCAGCGCCGAGGAACAATTCGAGGCGCGCGAAAGAGCAGCGCGTGAGCGTCTGGAACAGATACGGAAGTCGATGCGTGACGATCGCGCGTAATGAGCCCACGGTCTGGCCCGGCGCCGGTAACGATGGGTGGATTCCATGACCGAGCCGCATGGGCATGCGCGGCGAATCGCGGAGCGGCTGCTCGACGCGCAGGTCGAGTACCTGCTGGGTGAGGTGAGCGGCGACCGGTTCGCCGATGTCGTCGCCCGCGATGTGGCGGCGGTGCTCCAGGTCGCCGACACGATCGAATACCGGGAAGTGGCTCCCGTCGAGCAGGCCGGGCAGACCGTCTCCACTGTGATGGACTTGATCGGCGGCAGCCCGGTGATCGCCGATATGGTCGGGGTGTTCGCCGACGCGATCTACGACAATATCGCAGGCAACGACGACTACACCCTCGGTGAAGTGGTCGAACGCGAACCGGTGGAAGCGCTGCTGGAGAAGATCTTCGCCATGCACCAGGCCCAGGAACGCATCCTGGACCGCCTCACCGAAAGTCCGCTGGTGGCCACCGTGGCCGCGAAATTCGTGGACAAACTGCTCAGCGATTTCATGCAGGCCAACCGGGAACGCGCCGAGAAGATCCCCGGTATGTCGTCGTTGATGTCGCTGGGACAGTCGGCCGCCAGCCGGGCGCGCAAAGCCGCCGACAACAACACTTTCCTCGGCGATATGGCAGGTAAGGGCGCACTGTTCGCGCTGCGCCGCACCAACAACGCGATCCGGGAAATGCTGCGCGACGCCCCCGTGCACGACGCGGCAATGGAATTCTGGGACCTGCACGCCGACGAACCGGTGAGCGGTCTGCGGGATTACCTCACCCAGCAGGATCTGCGTGATCTGGTGCTGCTGTGCTACGAGATCGCGGTCACCACCAGGGAAAAAGAGTACTTCGGCCTGCTGGTCGAGGAATGCGTGCAGGTCTTCCACAGCAAATACGGCGACTACACCCTGGCCGCGATGCTGCCGGAGCTCGGCCTCACCGCCGACGACATCACCGCCGAAATCCTGCGCTACGGTCCCGCCGTCATCGAAGCCGCTAAACGCGACGGAGTACTCGCCGGGCTGATCCGGGAACGACTCGAACCGTTCTTCCTGTCCGATGAGGTGCTCGGCATCCTCGGCGGCACTGCGTGCTGAACCATCTCTGTCCGAGGCGTCAACCCCTTCGACCGATGAATTTGTCGGTGTGCCTGTGTCTAATCGGATAACGGATACCAACAGAGGAGAATTCGATGAGCAACGGTAAAGATCTCGCGCTGTCGCATGTGGGATTGCTGGTGGGTGATCAGCAGCAGGCGCTGGAGTTCTATCGGGATGTGATCGGCTTGGAGGTGCGCGCCGATATGGAGCTCGGTGAGTGGCGCTGGGTAACGGTGGGGCCCGCGGGGCAGCCGGGGATCGAGTTCATTCTCGAAACGCCCGAGATAGCGCCGGAAGGGCCCATGCGGGAGGCGGCGCGGGCGCGGCTGGCCGGCGGGGCGCAGGGGACGTTGATCTTCACCACCGACGCCGTGGACGACACCTTCGCGCGACTGCGGGACGCCGGTGTCGCGGTCACCCAGGAGCCGATCGACCAGCCGTACGGGGTGCGTGACTGTGGTTTCCGCGATCCGTGGGGTAATGAGCTGCGCTTCTCGCAGTGGCCGAGCTGACCAGCGCCCGACACGATTGTGCGCGGCGTCGCCTACCGCGGCGCCGGTAACGGCAATACTGTCTGGTCATGGGTGAATCGCAGGCCGATACCGTGCATGAGGCCATCCGGCCGCTGCGCGAGGACATCCGTTTCCTCGGCGGCGTGCTCGGTGACACCATCCGCGACCATGAGGGTCCGGAGGTGTTCGACTTGATCGAACGGACCCGGATCGAGGCGTTCCGGGTGCGCCGTGAGGAGGTGGGACGCAGCGCGGTCGCCGAACTGCTCGCCGATGTCGACATCGCGGTGGCGCTGCCGCTGATCCGGGCGTTCGGCTACTTCGTCCTGCTGGCCAACCTGGCCGAGGACCTGCAACGGGACCGCCGTCGTGCCGTGCACGAAGGCGCGGGCGAACCGCCGCAGGATTCGTCGCTGGCCGCGACCTATCGCAAACTGGACGCGGCGGGACTGCCGGGGGATCGGGTCGCCGAGCTGCTCACCGACGCGCTGGTGTCTCCGGTGATCACCGCGCACCCGACCGAGACGCGGCGGCGCACCGTCTTCGACACCCAGACACGCATCACCGAGCTGATGCGACAGCGGCAACGCTACCCCGAACGCGAGCGCGGGCCGCTGGAACTGGAGATCCGCCGTCAAGTGCTGATGCTCTGGCGGACGGCGCTGATTCGTTTGTCGCGGCTGCGGATTCAAGACGAGATCGCGGTCGGGCTGCGCTACTACGAGCTGACGCTGCTCGATGTGATCCCGGCGATCAATGCGCAGGTGCGTGCGGCATTGCAGTCCCGCTGGCCCGATGCCGGGCTGCTGCCGCGGCCGATCCTGCGGCCGGGTTCCTGGATCGGCGGCGACCGCGACGGCAATCCGTATGTGACGTCAGAGGTGGTGCGGACCGCGGCGCGGCAGGCGGCCGGGGTGGCGTTCGGGCGATATCTGCGCGACCTGGTGGAATTGGAGAAGCGGTTGTCGCAGTCGGCGCGGCTGGTTGCGGTGACACCCGGGCTCGCAGCCCTGGCCGCCGCCGGATATCCCGACCCTGATTCCTACGCCGACGAACCGTATCGTCGCGCGATACACGGCATCCGCGCCCGGGTGACCGCCACCGCAAAATATGCGCTGGTCACCGGCGCTCTCGGCGTTGCCGCCGGTGAGCGTGACCGGGGGGCCGGGACCGGTTCGGCCACGCCACGTTCCCTGTCGGGCGGAGTGGCCGCCCGCCTCGGGGTCGGTCAGTTGCCGGACGGTCTCGACGCTGCCCTGGCCGGCGATATCGACAGCGGTTTCCCG
Organism: Nocardia donostiensis; assembly: GCF_002081715.1. GTDB lineage: Bacteria > Actinomycetota > Actinomycetes > Mycobacteriales > Mycobacteriaceae > Nocardia > Nocardia donostiensis. The sequence goes on from NZ_MUKP01000035.1 coordinate 8,388, forward strand.
GCCTATCCCACCCCGCAGGCTTTCCTCGACGACCTGGACACCGTGGACGCCGCGTTGCGGACCTCGGGTGACGGCCTGCTCGCCGACGATCGGCTCGCCGCTCTGCGGCACGCCGTGGAAACGTTCGGGTTCCATTTGCAGGGCCTGGATATGCGGCAGAACTCCGAAATACACGAACAGGTGGTGGCCGAACTGCTGGCGTGGGCGGGGGTGCACGAGGATTACCGGAGCCTGCCCGAATCCGAGCGCGTCGAATTGTTGACCGCCGAACTGCGCACCCGCCGTCCCCTGCTGGGCCCGCACGCTCAGCTGAGCGAACTCGCCACCAAAGAACTCGGTGTCATCGCCGCTGCCAAGGATGCCATCGACACGTTGGGAGCCGATGCGGTACCGAACTACATCATCAGTATGTGCACTTCGGTCAGCGATATGCTCGAGGCAGCGTTGTTGCTGAAAGAAGGCGGCCTGCTCGAACCGGGCGCAGCGGATGCCGAGCCCACCTGTCCGGTGGGCATCGTGCCGCTGTTCGAAACCATCGAGGATCTGGACGCGGGCGCAGCGACCTTGGCCGCGGCACTGGGGGTCCCGGTGTATCGGAACCTGATCGCCTCCCGGGGGATGCAGCAGGAGGTGATGCTCGGGTATTCCGACTCGAACAAAGACGGCGGATATCTGGCCGCGAACTGGGCGCTGTACCAGGCCGAACTCGATCTGGTTGAGCTCGCGCGCAAAACCGGGATCCGCTTGCGGTTGTTCCATGGCCGCGGTGGTACGGTCGGCCGTGGCGGCGGCCGCAGCTACGACGCCATCCTCGCCCAGCCCGCCGGCGCGGTGCGGGGGTCGCTGCGGCTCACCGAACAGGGGGAGGTGATCGCCGCCAAATACGCCGAACCCGGTTCCGCGCACCGCAACCTGGAATCCCTCATCGCGGGCACCGTGGAATCCACTCTGCTCGATGTGGAGGGTTTGGGTGCCGACGCCGAACCGTCCTACGCGATCATGGACGATCTCGCCGCTCGCGCCCGCGCCGCCTATGCCCGTCTGGTGCACGAAACCCCTGGTTTCGTCGAGTATTTCCGCCAGTCCACCCCCGTCGCCGAAGTGGGCGACCTGAATATCGGCAGCAGGCCCGCCTCCCGCAAACCCACGAATTCTGTTGCCGACCTGCGCGCTATTCCCTGGGTGATGGCTTGGAGCCAGGCCAGGGTGATGCTGCCCGGCTGGTACGGCACCGGCACCGCCCTCGAGGACTGGATCGGCGGCGACCCGGAGCGTCTGGCAATACTGTCGGATCTGTACCGCCGCTGGCCGTTCTTCCGCACAGTGTTGTCGAATCTGGCGCAGGTGATGGCGAAAAGCGACCTCGCCATCGCCGCCCGCTACGCCGAACTCGTCGACGATACGCAGTTGCGCGATCACATCTTCGGCATGATCTGTGCCGAACACGCCCGCACCGTCGCCATGCATGCCGCCATCACCGGCAACGATCACCTACTCGCCGACAACCCGTCGCTGGCCGAGTCCATCCACAACCGCTTCCCCTACCTGGAACCGCTGAACCAGATGCAGGTGGAACTCCTGCGCCGCCTGCGCTCCGGCGACGACTCCGAACTGGTGAAACGCGGCATCCTGCTGACTATGAACGGACTGGCCACCGCATTGCGCAACTCGGGCTGAGTGGTGCCCGGACTCGGGACAGCAGGCCCGTGTGGTCAGCCGTCGCGACCGTCGAGCGCAGACGACACGATCCGGTCCAGCATCGGCCGCGGATCGAAGTCGGGCTCCCGGCGGATCAGCAGCTGGTGCATGATCACCCCGTCCAGGTAGTCGACCAGCGCCGTGGTCGCCGTCTCGTCGCCACCGAGCCCGGCCAGTAGCTCGCCCGACCATGCGATCAATCGCATGTGCCCGCGCAGCACGGATTCGTGCGCCGCAGGTGTGTTTCCGGCCTCGAGTACCAAAGCATATCGAGCCAGGGTCCGGGCGCGGTCGGTGGTGACCGCATGCACGACGTATCGGGCCATACCGTCGACGAGTTGGGCTCGCGTGGTCGGGCGAGGGAAACGGCTGAGCAACGCCCAATCCGCGTAGTCGTGTTCCTCCAGGCGTTCGGCGACCGCGGACAGCAGGGCGGTCCTGGTGCGGGTGTAGTTCGATGTGGATCCGGGCGGCATTCCGGCGGTTTCGTCGACAGCGCGGTGAGTGAGGGCTCGCGGGCCACGGCTGCCGAGAAGTTCGATCGCGGCGTCGAGGATCAGTTCGCGTTTCGTCGGCACATCGGGAATCTACACCAGCAACCCACTACAAAAGTAGTTACTACACTACAGGTGTAGTGTCTGTGGATGGGCTCGCGAAATCGGAGGAGAACATGTCCGAAGCGGTTGTTGTCGGCGCTGGAATCGGCGGCCTCACCGCCGCCATTGCCTTGTTGCGCCGGGGCTGGTCGGTGCAGGTGCTGGAACGGGCGCCGGAACTCACGGCGGTCGGTGCGGGCATATCGCTGTGGCCCAACGCTGTTCGCGCGCTCGACGAGATCGGGCTCGGCGCGGCCGTGCGAGCGCGAGCTGTCGACGACGTCTCCGCCGGAATCCGCGATGAACAGGGGCGGCGCTTGGTCCGCCTCGACGTGGCGGCGGTCGGCGCCAGATATGGCAGCCCGATCGTGCTGCACCGCGCCGATCTGCTCGACCTGCTGCGCGCGGCGCTTCCCGAATCCGTCGTGCGGACCGATATCGCGGTCACCGAGGTCCGACCTGACGGGACAGTGATGCATGCGAAAGGTGTCAGCAGTGCGGATCTGGTGGTCGGCGCGGACGGTATCAACAGTGTGACCCGCCGGGCAGTCTGTGGCTCGGTCGCGCCCCGCTACACCGGCTATACCGCATGGCGACTGGTGACCGCGCCGGTACAGCTCTACGAGGGCGGCGAAACCTGGGGTCACGGTGAGCGTTTCGGATATATGCCGCTCGCCGATGGCCGTGCCTACTGCTTCGGCAGCGCGGCCGTCCCCGCAGGCGGCCACGACGCCGGCCTCTCCGAACTGCATCGCCGCTTCGGACAATGGCACAAGCCGATCCCACGGCTGCTTGCTGCCGCCTCGGACAGTACGGTGCTGCGGCACGACGTATACGAACTCCCGGCGCTGCCGACCTTCGTCCGCGGGCGGATCGCGCTGCTCGGCGACGCCGCGCACGCCATGTCACCCGACCTCGGCCAGGGGGCCTGCCAGGCGATGGAGGATGCAATCGTGCTGGCCCGTCTGGCCGGCAATGGTGATACCGCCCTCGACAGTTACGACCGGCAACGTCGCCCGCGCACCCGGATGATCGCCGACCGGGCCCATCGGCTGGGGGCTGTGGCCAGGTGGTCGTCGAAGCCCGCAGTGCTCGCGCGCAATGCAGCGATGCGATTGGTTCCCGTGAGAGTTTCCATGGCGGCCATGGCGCCGGTGCTCGACTGGAAGTGACCGTTCGGCCCGGCTACCGCGATCTCCGGTCGTCGGCATCGGTCGGTACTCGAAGGTGCGTGCCGAAGGCGGTGCGGCACAGCAGCAGAGCCCGTGTTGAGCGCGAGCAGCCGAACTCGAGGGCGGCACAGCAGGCGGGGCAGGACGAGGCGGTCGATCAGGACCGGGTGGAAGCCGCCCTTGCGCACGTGACGGTAAATGTGTAGCTGTGTCAGGTGCGCCGCTGATACCGGGCATGCATGGCGGCGGCGGTTGCGGTGAGGGATGCGCGCAATTCCGGTGGTTCCAGCACTTCCGCGTACTCACCCAGCGGGAGCAGAGCGCTGGCGAGGACGTCGAACGATTCGGAGCGGATGGTCAGTTCGACCCATCCTTCGGGATCGGGTGGGGTGGCGGTGGCCAAGGCGTCCTCGACCGCGGCCGGTTCGTTCATCAGTCGCAGTCTGCTCAGGTGAGAGACGGCGACGCGGCAGCGGGCTTGGACGCGCAGCATGGAACGGGCGAAGTCCTCTTTGGCGGTGCCCCAGTGGGTGACGAGGTCGAAATCGGCTGGGCGGGTGAAAGTTTCGCCGGTGGGTTCGGCAGACAGGATACGGCTCACCCGATACGAGCGCACCGCGGTTTTCTCCCGCGCGATGAGATACCAAGTGCCGCCTTTGAGGACCAGTCCGAGCGGGTCGAGCAGCCGGTGCACTTCCCGGTCTGCGCGCTGGTAGCGGATATCGATCCTGCGGTCGTGCCACAGGGAGTCGGCGACGGTGGCCAGCGCCGGGGTCCGGTCGGGGCGGTGGAACCAGCCTGGCATATCGACGTGCACGCGTTCGGCGATGCGGGTGGCGCGACCACGTAGTTCCGGTGGCAGTGCGGCCAGCATTTTCAGTTGCGCGGTGGCGACTACGGTGCCCAGGCCGAGGTCGGCGGCGGCCTGCGGCAAACCGGCGAGCAGTACGGCGTCGGCTTCCTCGGTGGTGAGGCCGGTCAGCCGGGTGCGGTAGCCGTCAACCAGCCGGACCCCGCCCGCCCGGCCCGGCTCGCTGTACACCGGAACCCCGGCCGCCGACAACGCCTCGACATCCCGGTAGATCGTGCGCACCGACACCTCCAGATGCTCGGCCAGCTCGGCCGCGGTGGTCTGGCCCCGGGTCTGCAACAGCAGCAGAAGCTGCACCAACCTGCTTGCGCGCACGGTTCGAGACTAGCTGTACAACCTTGACAGGAGATGTCAGGTTTTACTTCTAGAGTCGCCGCTATGACTTCATGGAGTGCATTCACCGAAGAAGCGCCGAAAATCAGCGAAATCTTCCTGCGACGGCATCGGGCGGCAAAGAACCTGTGCATGCTCGCCACCCTGCGCAAGGATGGGTTTCCGCGGATCAGCCCCGTCGAGCCCATGGTGTTCGAAGGCAATCTGGTGATCGTCGGCATGCCGGGCACCACCAAATTCCAGGATCTGCTGCGCGACCCCCGATTCTGCCTGCACACCGCCACGGTCGATACCCGGGTCGCCGACGGCGATGCCAAAGTCCTCGGCCGGGTGACCGATGTCCCCGACACCGCCCTGCACGCCCGTTTCGCACAGCAACTGTTCGACGACAGCGGCCTCGACCTACGCGATACCCCATTCGACCATTTCTTCGTCGCCGACCTCAGCAATGCCTCATCGGTCGAGGTCACCGACGACACGATGCTGGTGACCATCTGGAAGCCGGGTGAAGGCGAACGGGTGGTCACCAAGCGCTGAATGCCGAGGCCGTGGTCACTGCCCGGTGAACCGGGCCTCCCGCCGCTCCAGCATGGCCGCCACCGCTTCGTGATGGTCGTCGGTGTGATGGGCCACGGCCTGCATCGCCGCCGACAGCTCCAGCAGTGTCTCCAGGGTGGACTGCTGGCCCTCCCGCATCAGCCGTTTCGTCATCCGTAGGGCATGCGGCGGGTTGGCCGCGATCCGGTCTGCCAGCTCGTGCGCCGCGGGTAGCAGTTCCTCCGGCGGCGCCACACTGTTGACCATGCCCCACTCCAGTGCGGTTGCCGCATCGATGGTTCCGCCGGTGAACGCCATCTCGCTGGCCCTGGCCATCCCGACGGCGCGCGGCAGCAGCCAGGCTCCGCCGTCGCCGGGGATGAGGCCGAGCCGGACGAAGCTCTCGGCGAAGGTGGCGGTGGTCGAGGCGATACGCATGTCGCACATCAGCGCCAGATCACAGCCCGCGCCGACGGCCGGACCGTTCACTGCGGCGATGGTGGGGACCTCGCAGTGGTACAGGGCTTTCGGTATCCGCTGGATACCGTGCCGGTAGCCCTGCCGCAGTTGCGCGGGTGTCCCGCCGAACATGCCCGCCCGGTCGCGCATCTGCTTGACGTTGCCGCCGGAGGAGAAGGCCGTGCCCGCGCCGGTGATGATCGCCACCCGGACGCTCGGATCCCGGTTCACCTTGTGCACCGCGTCTTCCAGCGCGGCCACGGTGTCGGCGTCGGAAATCGCGTTGCGGGTCTGCGGCTTGTCGATGGTCCAGACGACGATATCGCCGGTGCGTTCCACGCGCACAGGTGCGTTCATGAATTCTGCTCCCTCACGATGATGCGGATGTCCACGGGAACAATGCCCGATTCGCCGGCGATCACCGGATTGAGGTCCAGTTCGGTGATCTCCGGATGCGCGGCCACCAGCTCGCCCACCTGGACCAGCAGTCGCGCCAGCGCCGTCCGGTCCACCGTGGGCAGCCCACGGTAGCCGTCCAGCACCCGCCCGATACGGGTCTCGGCGATCATCTCCGCCGCCTCGAACTCGGTGAACGGCGCCGCCCGGAAAGTGACATCGTCGAGGGCTTCGACGAGCAAGCCGCCGCTACCGAAGGCGACGACGGGGCCGAAGGTCGGGTCGTTGGTTGCGCCGATCAACAGTTCGACGCCGCGTCCCGCCATGGGGGTGACCAGGAATCCGTCGATCCGGGCGCCGGGAACCGCGGCGCGCACGTCCGTAACCATGCCCGTGCTGACCTCGAGCGCTGTTTCCGCGGTCACGCCGAGCCGCACCCCGCCCGCGTCGGACTTGTGCAGCACCTGCGGCGAGACGATCCGTACCGCGCACGGGCAGCCGTAGCTCGTCACCGCGGCCGCGACCCGGCTGGGCGAGGCGGCGAACGTCCAGGGCCCGGGGTCGATACCGGCAGCGGCCAGGAACTTCCGTGCCCGCGGTTCGTCTATCGCGGTGGTCCCCGCCGTCCCTGCCGTCGCCGCGGCGGGCGTGTCCCGGGCCGGTGCTGTGTATGCGGTGGCCGATGTCGTTGTCGGAGCCGGTCCCGGTGCTCTGCCGGGCGATGATGCGCCGCTCGAGGGGGAGGTGCCGTTCGAGGGTGTGGGCGCGGCTGTCGCGCTGAGCTCACCCGTCGGTCGTATATCGGCAAGCGGTTCCCGTGGAACGTCTGCCGGGGGGAACGCCGATTCTGGCGGAGTCACCTCGGCGGGAGAGCTGACGGTCTCCACCGGAGTCAGTGGTTCGGCCGGTGGTGGCAGCTCCAGTGACGAGCGCTGCGCTGCGGTGGCGAGCCGGGCGCGGCGACGGTCCAGTGCCGCCACGATCCGCGCCGCATGGTCGACCGACGCGACCACCGGGACCCCGCCGCCCCGCAGGATGTCATGGTTGGCGATGGTGTCGCCCGCATAGCAGCTCTGCACCAGCAGCGGTGTCCCGTATTCGGCGGACAGCCGCAGCAGGCGTTCGGCCGTCTGGTTCTCGGCGGTCTCCAGCCGGTGATCGAATCGCCGGTGGTATCCGCCGAACAGGCCGATGAGCACGACCATGCCCACCGCCGGGTCCCGAATCAGGATCTCGGTGGCGGCGGCGAACACGGTGGGATCGGAATCGGTCGCGCCCGCTACATCGACCGGGTCGGCTACGGCGGCGGCAGGTCCGAGCAGTTCGCGCAGCGCCGCCGTGGTGTCCTGGCCCAGTTCCGCGAGTTCGACGCCCTGTCCGGCGAGGGCGTCGACGGCCAGCGCCGCATGGCCGCCGCCGTCGCTGAGCACCGCCACTCGTCGTCCCGGCCGGACCGGTGGGCAGGTCGCCAGCGCTCCCGCGACGACGGCCAGTTCATCGGATCGGGTCACCAGTTCGACCCCTGCCTGACGCAGCACCGCCGTGGCGACCGCGTCCGAGGCCGCGATCGAACCGGTATGTGAGAGCACCGTGCGCCGCCCGGCCGCCGACCGCCCGCCGCGCAGCACGACAACCGGGGTGGTGGCGGTGGCGTGCGTCGCCGCGGTCAGGAAGGCGCGACCGTCGGTGAACCCTTCGGCGTGCACGGCCACCGCGCGGGTATCGGTCTGCTGGGCGAGGATGGTCAGGCATTCGCCGTAGCGCACGTCGGCCTGATTACCCAGGCCGACGTAGATATGGAACCCCGGGCCGCGCAGCGTCCGGTTGTCCTGGACGAGTGACAGCAGCATATTGCCGCTCTGGGTGATAACGCTGATCGGTCCGTGCGGCACGTCGGGCAGCCCGACCAGGTTCGCCCCGCTCGCCGTGTTCAACAGGCCGGAGGTGTTCGGGCCGACCACCCGCACCCCGGTGCCGGCGATCACCGCGGCGAGTTCGTCGGTGATCGCTGCGCCCGCCGCGCCGGTTTCGGCGAACCCGTTGGCCAGTACCACGGCACCGCTCACCCCGGCGGCCGCGCATTGGCGCAGGACCTCCGGGACCCGGGCGGCGGGCACCGCGACAACCGCGATATCGACCCCATGCGGCAGTGCGCCGACGTCAGGCACTACGGGCAGGCCGAGGATCTCGGTGGCGGACGGATTCACCGGATACACCGGATGGGCGTATCCGGATTCCTGCAGTGCCCGGATGATCTGGTGGCCGCGTTTCGCCGGGTCGGCCGAGGCGCCGATCACCGCGATGGACTCGGGAACCAGAAGTCGCTGTAGCGCATCGCTTTCGGTGGCTGTGGCTGTTTTCGTCTCCGTCACCTCGGCCTACTTTCCCTGGAACACCGGGTCACGCCGGTCGGCGAAGGCCGCGACGCCCTCGGCCCAGTCACTGGTTTCCATCAGGGCGAGCAGATCCCGGGCTTCATTGGCCAGTGCTGTCTCGGGCGGGTCGTCACGACGCAGCGCTTCCTTCATCCGTGCCAGCGCCAGCGGCGCCTTGCCCGCGAGTTCGGCGGCCAGCGCGGTCGCGGCCAGCGTGACTTCGGTTGCCGGTACCGCCATATGGGCCAGTCCCCAGTCCCTGGCTTGTTCTCCGGTGAATCGTTCGCCCAGGATCAGCAGGTCGGTGGCCCGGCGCAGGCCGATCAGCCGGGGCAGCCGGTGGGTGATCCCGCCGCCGACGAATGTCCCGATGCTGACCTCGGGGAAGCCCATCTTCGCTTCTGCGGCCATGACCAGGAAGTCCGCGCTGATCGCGATTTCCGCGCCCGCACCCAACGCGTAGCCGTGCACCGCGGCGACCACCGGGGTGCTCATGGTCTGGATCTGCCTGCACACCTGCTGGCCGAGTTCGACATAGCGTTGCCGGTCGTCGGCGGTGCGGGTGCCCGCCTGGTGGTCTTTCAGATCGGCGCCGACACAGAACGCGCGCCCGGCGCCGGTGAGCAGGACACAACGCACCGAGGGGTCGGCGTCGCCGACCAGGAGGGCGGCGATCAACTCGCGGTACAGTTGCTCGCTCACCGCGTTGAGCCGGTCCGGTCGGTTCAACGTCAATATCGCGGTATCGCGGTGCCTGCTGATCAGCACCGGTGGTTCGGTACCGGAGGTTTCGATTGCCTGACTCGGGTTGTGGGCGGAATCGGTCATCGGTGGGTCTCCTTCTGGGTGGGTTCGTCGGTGCCGGTGAGCGCCGGGGTGGGGGTGAGCCCGGCACCGGTGGGCGCCGGGCTGCTCGGGGCGGGACCGGACCGGGCGCGACGTGGGGCGCGGCCGGTGAGTTTCGTGGCGAGCAGCGAGATGGCGAAGTTGGTCGCGATGTACATGGCGGCCACACCCAGGTACAGCTGCAGGGAGTACTGGCTGCCGTAGTACTCGACGAGTGAACGCCCGGAACGCAACAGTTCGGTGTAGCCGACGATGAAACCGAGCGAGGTGTCCTTGAGCAGGATCACCAGCTGGCTGACGATCACCGGCAACATCTTCGGCACGGCCTGCGGCAGCAGCACTTTCCACCAGATCACGCCGGGGCGGACCCCGAGTGCGGCGGCCGCCTCGGTTTGCCCGGCATCGATCGCGTCGATACCGCCGCGGAAGATTTCGCACAGCACCGACGCGTTGTAGGCCACCAGGGCGAGAACTACGACCTGCAGCAGGCTCAATTCGATGCCCAGTTGCGGCAGCCCCAATGCGGCGAACAGCATCATCAGCAGCAGCGGAAGACCGCGCAGCACCTCGACGGTCGCCCCCAGCGCCAGCCGCACCGGGCGGAAGCGTGATCTGCATCCGGCCGCGAGCGCGAGCCCGACCGCCAGCGCGATGATCATGGCGAGTCCGGCGGCCTGCAACGTCGCCACATAGCCGCGCCACAACGCCTGCGGCACTCCGGTATCGGAGTCGACCAGGATCGCCCAGCGGCGTGGATCGAGCTGGCCGAGGTGTTCCAGCCGCAGGACGACGGCCGCGACGAGTACGGCCACCACCGCCAGCGTCACGAAGGACACGATGCGGGCGCGGCGCAGGCCACGCGGACCCAACGGATCGTAGAGGAACGAGGTGTTCACCGCGCCACCGCCAATCGACGCTCCAGCCGGCGGAACCCGTAGGCCGAGCCGAGGGTGATCACCAGGTAGGCGGCCGCGATCCACAGCAGCGCGACGACGACCGACCCGGGGGCCAGGAAATTGATCCGCTGCCCGGCGGCGGTCAATTCCAGCACTCCGAAGCCCGCGGCCACGGAGGTGTTCTTGACCAGGGCGATCCACACGCTGGCCAGCGGCGGCACCACCGCGCGCAAGGCCTGCGGAATGATCACGAACCGCATCCCCTCGGTGAACGAGAGCCCGAGTGCGCGCGCCGCTTCGGCCTGGCCCCGGCCGACGGTGTACACCCCGGCCCGGACCGCCTCGGACACGAATGCCGCGGTGTAGATGCCGAGCGCGGCGACAGCGGCGATCGGATAGCCGGGAAGAGTCACCCCGAGTTCGGGTAGCACGAAGACGATCAGGAAGAACACCACCGTCAGCGGAGTGTTGCGAATGATCTCGACGTAACCGGTTGCCCCGCGGCGTAGCAGTGGCACCGGTGCGAGCCGGGCCACGGCCACGGCGAGCCCGAGCGCGGCGGCGAGTGCGCCGCCGCCGAGCCCGAGCAGCGCGGTCATCGTGAACGCTCGGCCGAGCAGACCGGCGTGTTCGGTGAGAATGTGCACCGTTGTTGCTCCTGTTCGTGCCTCGCTCAGTAGCGGTCCAGGTCGGGCGGTTCGGGTGCGGGACCGAGGATGCGCCCGGCGGTGCGATCCCATGCCGCGGCCCAGCTACCGTCGGCGAACGCGGTACGCAGCACGTCGTCGATGAAGGCCACCAGGTCTTTGCGACCGTTGGCCACGCCGATGCCATACGGCTCTTCGGTGAAGGTGACATCGACCAGATCGAAGCTCTCCTCGTCGCGGCTGCGTAGTCCGGCGAGGATGGTGTTGTCGGTGGTCATCGCGGTCACCTGGCCGTTCTTCACCGCCTGCGCGCATTTGCTGAACGAGTCGAACAGCACCAGGTCGGCGTCGGGAACGCGTTCCCGGAAGTGGGTGGAGGACGCCGAGCCTTCTACCGCGCAGACCGTCTTGCCGTGCAAGTCCTCCGGGGTGCCGATGCGTTCGGGGTTGCCTGCCCGCACCAGGAACGACTGGCCGGCGACGTAGTAGGGACCGGCGAAGTCGATGACCTGTTTACGCGCTTCGGTGATGGTGTAGGTCGCGATGATCAGATCGACCCGGCCTTGTTGCAGGAACGGATCACGGTTGGCCGAGACGGTCTCGACCCAGTCGATGCCTTCGGCCGGTATCCCGAGCCGGGCGGCGATGAGCTTGCCCATTTCGGCGTCGAAGCCCTCCGGCCGGCCGGTCAGCGGGTTGCGCAACCCGAACAGCGGCTGATCGAATTTGGTGCCGATCCGGATCTCGCCGGACTCGTGCAGCCGATACATGGTGGAGTCGAGTGGGAAGGAGACGTCGGTGTCGACCGGCGGCTGATACTCCTCGGTCGAGATCGGCGGTGCGCCGGAATCGCATCCGGCGCTGAGCAGGAGGGCGGCGAGCAGGACCGCGCCGCGGCGGAGCAGGCGTTGCACAACGGCTCCCGGTGGTCAGTGAGGGAGGACGCGGGCGAGGAAATCCTTGGCCCGGTCGGTGGCGGGTGCGGAGAAGAAGACGTCCGGGGTGTTCTGTTCGGCGACGACCCCGTCGGCCAGGAACACCACCCGGTCGGCGCTGGCTTTGGCGAAGCCCATCTCGTGGGTCACCACGACCATGGTCATCCCCTCGGCGGCCAGCGACTTCATCACGTCGAGCACCTCGCCCACCATCTCCGGGTCCAGTGCGCTGGTCGGTTCGTCGAACAACAGCACCTTGGGGCGCATGGCCAGGCTGCGCGCGATGGCGACACGCTGTTGCTGTCCGCCGGACAGTTGCGGCGGGAAGGCGCTGGCCCGGTCGGCCAGACCGACGCGTTCGAGCAGTTCCACCGCCGCTGCTTCGGCTTCGGCGCGGCCGAGTCCGCGGACTCGGATCGGCGCGAACGTGATGTTGTCCAAGACGTTCATATGGGGGAACAGATTGAACGACTGGAAGACCATGCCGATATCGGCGCGGAGTCGGCGCAGTGGCGCACCTTCGGCGGGTAGCGGCCGCCCCTGGTAGGTGATGGTGCCTTCGCTGATCGGCTCGAGGCGGTTGATGGTGCGGCACAGTGTGGATTTACCGGATCCGGAGGGGCCGATCACGACCACCACTTCGCCTTCGGCGATATCGAGGTCGATACCACGGAGCACGGTAGTGGCGCCGTATCGCTTGGTGACTGCCCGCAGCGAGATCACGGGGAGGTCGGTGACTGCGGGCGGTGTCGGAGTATTCGTCATGGGCATCCAACTCGGGAAGAAGGGGTTGTGATACAGCCAACACCGTGAGCTCCAAGGTATGCAAATTCATTTGCACCCACTGTTGGGAATGCAAATATGTGTTCGTTTCCGCTGGTTGGCCGTCCACCCGATGGGAGGTGGGCGCTGGAGGGTGCGGGAAGAATGGCCGGGATGAACGCAGAAACCGCAGGCCCGCGTAGCTACGCCGAGTTGCTCGTCGAACTCAGGGCGCGGCACGGCACCCTCTCGCCCTCGCATCGCAAACTCGCCGATCGGGTGATGGCGGACCCGGAAACGGTGGCATTCATGACCGTTTCCGAACTCGCCGCCGCCGCGGAGGTGAACGAGGCCACCGTGGTGCGTTTCGCGACCGTGCTCGGACTCAAGGGCTACCCGGGGCTGACCCGGCTGTGCCGGGAGTGGTTGCAGGAGCAGGCGCAACTACTGCGCCGCTTCGACACCCTGGAACAGTTGACCGACGCCGACGGTGGCCTGCTCCCGCGGGCGCTGGCCTACGACCAGGCGAATCTTGCCAGGACTTTCGCCAATGTCGACCAGGAGGCCTGGCGCTGCGCGGTCCGTGACCTCGCCGACGCGCCCAAAGTGCACATCATGGGCCTGCGGAAATGCCATGCTCCCGCCTACCTGCTCAGTTATCTGCTCGGCCTGTTGCGGGAGGACGTCGCGCTGGTGACGGCCGCGGCCGGAGCACTGACCGACGACTTGCGGGCGGTGCGGCCCGGTGACACGTTCGTCGCGATGTCGATCCACCGCTACATGGCCGATACCGTACGCGCAACGCACTGGGCCCGTTCGGCCGGTGCGCATGTCGTCGTGCTCACCGACAATCCGGCGTCGCCGCTGGTCGAACCGGCCGATGACGTGTTCTATGTCGAGTCCTCGGCCGCCTCGGTGCTGCGTTCGATGACCGCGTTCACCGCGCTGGTGCAGGCACTGGCCGCCGATGTCGCGCGCAGGCTCGGGCGTAACGCGCGGGAGGCGTTGCTGCAGGAGGAGAATCTGCTACGCGATTTCCGGGTGTACGCGTCGGAGGTGTGGGACTGAGCGCCGGCCGCGCCGGTTCAGCCGGGCGTGGTGGGGATCCAGTTGCCGTGGAAGCCGAGCGGGACGCGCGCGGGCAGGTGGATCGCGGCCAGTGGGCGGCCACCGAAGTCCTGGGCGGCCAGGATCACCAGGGCCGCGGCTCCGCGCTCGGGATTGTGCACGTAGGCCAGGATGTATCCGTCGTCCTCGGCTCGGGCGCCCTCGCGGGCGACGAAGACCGGTTCACCGACCGCCGCGCCGCGGGGGAATCGGTGTAGTTCCCGGCGCCCGGCGTCCAGGTCGTGTTTGATCAGTACGTTCGAGAAGGCCGAGTCGGGTAGCCGGGCGTGATCCGGCACGTAGGCGCGGACGAAATCCTCGGCACAGCAGGAGTATCCGAATCGGTGCCGCCGCGAGACGAGGGCGTCGTCGAGGCGGGGGAATTCCAGCGCGCGTTCGTCGATCACCTGCTCGCGGATGCGTCCGTCGTGCAGGTCGACCGAGACTCGGCGCAGGGTGGGCGGGCCGTCCGCGGCGGGTCCGTACCTGCGGTCCGGGTGGAACGCGGGGAACCCGACATAATCCATGACCACCGTCGTACCGTCGTCGTATCCGTTGAGTACGTGGGATACGAAGACGCGCTGCATGTCGAACCATCGGATCGCGCCGCCGCCGCGCGGCAGTATGCCCAGCCGCGCGGGGTGGTCGTCGTTCCAGGCGTACGGGTTGGGGGAATGCTCGAGCGCCGCAGGCCGGAAGGTCACGGGGGTGTCGCAGACGACGACATAGTTCCGGGTGAGCGCGAAGTCGTGCATCATCGGCTTGTCGCCGACCGGGATCCGCCGTAGCCGGGCGACGGTTCCGCTGTCGTCGACGACCAGGTGGCGCACGTGGTCCCACTGCGGGTTGTAGGTGATGGCGTGCATTTCTCCGGCAGCTGGATCGATCTTGGTGTGGGCGGTGAACGCGCCCTCCAGGGTTCCGCCGAAGGTGTACGGCCCTACGGTGCTCAGTTCGTCGGTGAGTTCGTAGGGCATCGGTCCGGACTCCTCCAGAGCCAGGGTTCGGCCGCGGAAACCGATGATGTGGGTGTTGCAGGCGTGGTCCATCGGCAACGCCTCACCCCTGGCCGGTTCACCGAGTTCGGCGGCGACCGCGGCCGAGCGTATCCATCGACTGCGATACCACTCCGCGCGTCCGTCGCGGATTCTTACGCCGTGCACCATTCCCGGCGCGGTGACCCAGTAGAAGGCGGCGGGGTCGTCGATGCCGAGGGCGTTGGGTCCGATGCGCAGGTAACGACCGTCGAGTTCCGCGGGAATCGCGCCGGTCACGGCCAGATCGAACGACGTGACCTCGGCCTCGACAGGTGTGAACGCACCGGAGAGGAACGCCGAGTCACCGGCCGGGGGCGGGGCGGGAACCCGAATCGCGGGCGGCTGCGGGCGATCGGTTGCCCGTCCGAGCAGGGCGCCGGCCCCGCCGCCGATCGCCAGTGCGGCCGCCGTGCTGCCGAGCAGCATGTTGCGACGAGAAATATCGGTGGACACAGTACCTCCGGAAGTGCGGGCTTGACTGGGTATAGCTTACGCATTTATTGCGTAAGCTATGCCCAATTAGTCGCGGCGGTCAACCTCGGTATCGCGGGCTGGACCTGATCGCTGGCGGGTGGGGCCGCGGGTCACCGAGTGGTGGCGAGCTTCGCGCCCAATGCCAGGTAGCCGAGGGAGAATGTGCGTTGGATGCGGCGAACCACGTGCGGACGCTCGATCAGGCGCCTGCGCATGGCGCTGGCGAACAACCCGTATCCCGCGAAGACGACGAGAGTCATCGCCATGAAAACCGCGCTCAGGTGCGACATTTGGATCAGCGAGTTCGGATCCGCCGGATCGACGAACTGCGGCAGGAACGCGAAGAAGAACAGTGTCAGTTTCGGATTGAGCAGATTCGCCAGGACGGCCACGGTTATGGTTCGGGTCGTCGATTGCCGGGGTGGGGCCTCGTCGACGATGAGCAAGCCCTTGTCGCGCCAGGTGGTCCAGGCCATGTACAGCAGGTAGAGCACCCCGGCGATCTTGAGGATTTCGAAGGCGACCCCACCGGCCCGCAACAAGGCCGCGGTACCGGTGATCGCGGCCACCAGGTGCGGCACGATCCCCAGTGTGCATCCGAAGGCGGTGACGACTGCCAAGCGCGGCCCGCCCCGCAGTCCGTTGGCGACGGTCAGAATCGCCCCGGTGCCCGGAGTGGCGACGATCGCGAAAGAGGTGATCAGAAAAGCCCAACTCATTACTCGACCCCGGTCCGGTCGGTGGCTTCCGCCGGTATTCGGCATTGCCCGTATCTCTGTTGTCCGAAAATCTGCTGCGGTACGCGTGTGCGCGACTTTCTGGTCACGGGTGGTGTTCCCTCCTGGTGGTCGACCACGATCGCCGATTCCCTTTCTTCGTTCGGTGTTGCCGACGGTCACCGGGGGTACTTTACGCTCTATCTGGGTATGCCATACGCTTATGGCTGGGGTGAATCATCGTCGCGGCGGTGCGGTCGAGTGTGCATGCTCGGACGACGGAAGGTGCGTTCCTATACTCGGTCGGTGCGAAACAGCAAGCGCGGGGCAGCCGAGAGTGCGCGGGTGGTCGACCCTGCGCGCAGTGTGGAGTTGCTGTGGGGACGGCGATCGGGGAACCGGCCAGGTCCGAAGCCGAAACTGACCGTGTCCCAGATCGCACAGGCCGCCATCGAGCTGGCAGACGCCGATGGTCTGGCAGCCTTGTCCATGCCGCAGCTGGCCAAGCGGCTCGGTGTCGGCACCATGTCGCTGTACCGGTATGTAACCGACAAATCCGAACTGGTCGACCTCGTCATTGATGCCGCTATCGGTCCGCCGCCGCGATTTCGGGCCGACGGCTGGCGTCCCCGGCTCGAGAGTTGGGCCGTGAGTATTCTCGCCATATTCGATCGGCATCCGTGGATTCTGGAAGTCCTTGTCGCTCGGCGCGCGATGGGGCCGAACGAGATGGCGTGGTTCGAGGCGGCGTTGGAAGCGGTGGCCGATACCGGCCTTGGCGCGCAGGAAATGGCCGATGTCGTGCTGCTGGTCAACAGGTATGTGCTGGGTCAGGCATACGCGTCGGTAGCTGCGGGTGCGGCGCAGCGGACCGGGGTCTGCGGCGACGAATGGGCGGACGCCTATGTCCGAGCGCTGGCCGATGTGATCGATGAGCGCCGGTATCCGCACGTGAGTGAATTGCTCGCCACCTCGGTATTCGTTGCGCAACCCGAGCGGCAGTTCGAATTCGGTTTGGCGCGAGTGCTCGACAGTATCGGTTCCTTCATCGACCAGCGCACGTCGGTGAGTGGTGGTCGCCGACCCGCCGCAGGGCGTGGAAGGGACTCCGACCCCGCCCCCCGGTAGTCCGGCCCGGAGGGCGGGTGCGCGCGCAGGGCAACCCTCCCGGATGCATGAGATTGCACAGTTGTGCATAATCATCACATGGCTGATTCCACGGTTATGTCCGACCGGACCGCCCCCGTGCGCCGGGTGGCGGTCGCAGGCGCGAGCGGCTACGCGGGCGGTGAAGTACTGCGCCTGCTGCTCGGACATCCGGAATACCGAGCCGGGCGCCTCGAGATCGGGGCGCTGACCGCGGGAAGTAACGCAGGCGCCGCCCTGGGCACGCTGCAGCCGCATCTGCTGCCGCTGGCCGACCGGGTGCTCGGCCCCACCACGGCAGATGAGCTGGCCGGCCACGATGTCGTCTTCCTCGGCCTGCCGCACGGGCAGTCCGCCGCCCTCGCCGCCGAACTGCCTGCCACCACGGTAGTCATCGACTGCGGCGCCGACTTCCGGTTGACCGACGAGCAGGCATGGCAGCGTTACTACGGCACCCCCTACGCCGGGAGCTGGCCGTACGGGCTGCCGGAACTGCCGGGCGCACGGGAGCGGCTGCGCGGCGCGCACCGGATCGCGGTCCCCGGCTGCTACCCGACGGTCTCCAGCCTGGCGCTGGCGCCCGCCGTCGCCGCGGGCCTGATCGAACCCGACGTGCAGATCGTCGCGGTCAGCGGCGCCTCGGGTGCGGGCCGCAAACTCGCCGTCGACCTGCTCGGATCCGAGGTGATGGGATCGGCGCGCGCCTACGGTATCGCGGGCGCGCACCGGCACACCCCGGAAATCGCGCAGAACCTGTCCGCCCTGGCGGGCGCCGACGTACGGGTGTCGTTCACCCCCGTGCTGGCGCCGATGCCGCGCGGCATCCTCGCGACCTGCACCGCCCCGCTGCGCGGCGACGGCTCCCAGGCCCGCGAGGTATACGACAAGGCCTACGCAGGCGAACCGTTCGTGACGTTGCTGCCGGAGGGGGTACTCCCGCAGACGGGCGCGGTGCTCGGCTCCAACGCGGTCACCCTGCAGGTGGCGGTGGACGCCGAAGCCGGCCGGCTGGTCGTGATCGGAGCTGTCGACAACCTGACCAAGGGCACCGCGGGCGCCGCGGTGCAATCGATGAACCTCGCGCTCGGCCTCGACGAGACCGCCGGGCTTCCCACCGTAGGAGTGGCACCGTGACGACAACCGAGAACACCGAGGGCAAACTGGTCCACAACCAGGGCGTGACCGCCCCGCTCGGCTTCCGGGCGGCCGGTATCGCGGCCGGTATCAAGGCCAACGGCAAACCCGACCTGGCCCTGGTCTTCAACGAAGGACCCGAATACGCGGCCGCCGGGGTATTCACCCGCAACAAGGTGAAGGCCGCACCCGTGCTGTGGTCGCAGCAGGTGCTGAAAGCGGGCATGCTGCGCGCGGTCGTCCTCAATTCCGGTGGCGCCAACGCCTGCACCGGCCCGGCCGGTTTCCAGGACACCCACCGCACCGCCGAAGAACTGGCGACCGCATTGAGCAACTGGGGCACCGAAACCGGCGCCGGTGAGGTCGCGGTCTGCTCGACCGGCCTGATCGGGGACCGGCTGCCGATGGACAAGCTGATCCCGGCCGTGACCGAGATCGTGCACGAGATGGGTGGCGGGATGTCCGGCGGCACCGACGCCGCCTACGCGATCATGACCACCGATACCGTCCCGAAGGAAGCCTCCTTCCATCACGAAGGAAAATGGAACGTCGGCGGTATGGCCAAGGGGGCAGGCATGCTGGCCCCCTCGCTGGCCACCATGCTGGTGGTGCTCACCACCGACGCCGTCGCCACACCCGCCCAACTCGACGAGGCGCTGCGCAAGGCGACCCGGCTCACCTTCGACCGGCTCGACGTGGACGGCTCCTGCTCCACCAACGACACCGTGCTGCTGCTGGCCAACGGCGCCAGCGAGGTCGCCCCCACCCAGGACGAACTCGACGCCGCCGTGCTCGCGGTCTGCGACGACCTGGCCGGTCAGCTGATGGCCGACGCCGAGGGCGTCACCAAACGGGTGCTGATCACCGTGACCGGCGCGGTATCCGAGGACGAGGCGTTGGTCGCCGCCCGTGCCATCGCCCGCGACAGCCTGGTCAAAACCGCGCTGTTCGGCTCCGACCCCAACTGGGGCCGGGTGCTGGCCGCGGTCGGGATCGCACCGGTGGAGCTGGATCCGGACCGGATCACGGTGTCGTTCAACGGTTCACCCGTCTGTGTGGACGGCGTCGGTGCACCCGGCGCCAGGGACGTCGACTTGTCCGGCGCCGATATCGAGGTGCTCGTCGATCTGCAGCTCGGCGACGGCACCGCGACGATCCGCACCACCGACCTGTCGCACGGCTACGTCGAAGAGAACTCGGCCTACAGCTCATGACCGAACAGACCCCGCAGTTGTCCGCGCTGGAGACCGCGCAGGTGCTGGCCGGCGCGCTGCCTTGGCTGCAGAAGTTCCGCGACAAGATCGTGGTGGTGAAATACGGCGGCAACGCCATGGTCGACGACGGGCTCAAACGCGATTTCGCCGCCGATATGGCGTTTCTGCGCACCGTTGGCGTGCATCCGGTGGTGGTGCACGGCGGCGGCCCGCAGATCACCGCGATGCTCGAACGGCTCGGCCTGGCCGGGGAGTTCCGCGGCGGTTTCCGGGTCACCACGCCCGAGGTGATGGACGTGGTGCGCATGGTGCTGTTCGGCCAGGTCGGCCGGGAATTGGTCGGCCTGATCAACACGCACGGCCCGTACGCGGTGGGCATCTCCGGTGAGGACGCGCGCCTGTTCACCGCGACCCGCCGCACCGTGGATGTCGACGGTGAACCCACCGATATCGGCCTGGTCGGTGACGTCACCGAGGTGAAACCGGAAGCCGTGCTCGACCTCATCGCCGCGGGCCGCATCCCGGTGGTCTCCACCATCGCCCCCGACGCCGACGGCGTGGTGCACAACATCAACGCCGATACCGCCGCCGCGGCACTGGCCGAAGGGATCGGCGCAGAAAAACTGGTGGTCCTCACCGATGTGGCGGGCCTGTACACCAACTGGCCGGACCGCTCGTCGCTGACCAGTGCCATCGATGCCGACGCGCTGGCGCGGTTGCTGCCGAGCCTGGACGCGGGCATGGTGCCGAAGATGGAAGCCTGCCTGCGCGCCGTCCGCGGCGGCGTGCCCAGCGCGCATGTCATCGACGGACGCGTACCACATTCGGTGCTGCTGGAACTGTTCACCGGAGAGGGGATCGGCACCATGGTCACCCCGACGCAGGCCGCCGAGACGACGAGCACGACAGCGCAGCCGAACGGATACGGAGCCGCACAATGAGCACGCCAGAACTACAACAGCGGTGGTCGGCCGCGCTGATGCACAACTACGGCACCCCTCAGGTCGCGCTGGTGCGCGGCGCGGGTGCGGTCGTCTACGACGCCGACGGCAAGCGTTACCTCGACTTCCTCGGCGGTATCGCGGTGAACAGCCTGGGCCACGGCCATCCGGCGGTGCTCGGTGCGGTGACCAAGCAGCTGAGCACGCTCGGGCACGTGTCGAATCTGTATGTCAGCGAACCGGTGATCGAACTCGCCGAACGCCTGCTCGCCCATTTCGGCGACGGTGACGGCCGGGCGTTCTTCTGCAATTCCGGCACCGAAGCCAACGAGGCCGCGTTCAAGATCGCCCGGCTCACCGGCCGCACCAAGATCGTCGCCTGCGAGGAGGCGTTCCACGGCCGTACCATGGGCGCGCTCGCGCTCACCGGCCAGCCGTCCAAACGGGCGCCGTTCGAGCCGATGCCGCCCGGGGTGGTGCACGTGCCGTTCGGTGATGCCGCAGCGTTGGAACGTGCCGTCGACGACGATACCGCCGCGGTCTTCCTCGAACCCGTGTTGGGCGAGAGCGGTGTGGTGGTGCCGCCTCCGGACTATCTGGCGCAAGCCCGCGCGATCACCGCACGGCACGGCGCGCTGCTGGTCCTCGACGAGGTGCAGACCGGTATCGGGCGCACCGGCAAGTTCTTCGCCCACCACGCTGCCGGTATCACCCCCGACGTGATGACCCTGGCCAAGGGTTTGGGCGGCGGGCTGCCGATCGGCGCGGTCCTGGCCACCGGCCCGGCCGCCGAGCTGCTCACCCCCGGTATGCACGGCACCACCTTCGGCGGCAATCCCGTCTGCGCGGCCGCTGCGCTGGCGGTGCTGCGCACCATCGACGACGAAGGTCTGCTTGCCCATGTCGAATCGGTCGGTAAACGGCTCAGCGACGGGATCGAACAGCTGAAGCATCCGCTTATTGCGCAGGTGCGCGGCGCGGGGCTGCTGATCGGCATCGTGCTCACCGACGATATCGCCGCCCGTGTCGAGGCCAGGGCCCGTGAGGCCGGCTACCTGGTGAATCCGCCCAAACCGAACGTGATCCGGCTGGCCCCGCCGCTGGTGCTCACCGAAACCCAGTCCGACAGCTTCGTCGCCGACCTGCCCGGCATCCTGGACCGGGCCGTCGCGGACGCGAAGGGAGACCCAGCATGACCGTGTCAGGGCCCGGAGGAGGCAGCATGACCGTGTCCGATCACGCCGGGGTCGCGGCCGGCGGTACGGCAGTCCGGCATTTTCTGCGCGACGACGACCTCGCTCCCGCCGAACAAGCCGAGGTGCTCGCGCTCGCTGCCGAACTCAAACGTTCCCCGTTCGCGCGGCAGCCGCTGGCCGGCCCGCGCGGGGTGGGGGTGATCTTCGACAAGAACTCCACCCGGACCCGGTTCTCCTTCGAGCTCGGCATCGCGCAGCTCGGTGGGCATGCGGTGGTGGTCGACGGCCGCGCCACCCAGCTGGGTCGCGAGGAAACCCTCGCCGACACCGGGCGCGTGCTGTCGCGGTATGTGGAGGCGATCGTCTGGCGCACCTTCGAGCAGAGCCGCCTCGAGCAGATGGCGGCCACGGCCACGGTTCCGGTGGTCAATGCGCTGTCCGACGAATTCCATCCCTGCCAGGTGCTGGCCGACCTGCTCACCCTCACCGAACATCTCGGTGAGCTGCGCGGTAAACGGCTGGCCTACTTCGGGGACGGCGCCAACAATATGGCGCATTCGCTGCTGCTCGGCGGCGTCACCGCGGGTTTGCACGTCACCATCGCCGCCCCGACCGGGTTCGCGCCGCTGCCCTGGGTGGTCGAGGCCGCCCGCGCCCGCGCCGCCGAAACCGGCGCGATCGTCACGATCACCGACGATCCCGCGGTCGCCGCCGACAACGCCGACGCCCTGGTCACCGACACCTGGACGTCGATGGGCCAGGAGGACGACGGTCTGGACCGTGTCGGCCCGTTCCGCCCGTTCCAGGTCAATGCCGAGCTGCTCGGCCGCGCCGCCGCCGACGCCGTGGTGCTGCACTGCCTGCCAGCGCACCGCGGCGAGGAGATCACCGACGAGGTGCTGGACGGCCCGCACAGTGTGGTGTGGGACGAGGCGGAGAACCGGTTGCATGCGCAGAAGGCGCTGCTGGCGTGGTTGCTGGACCGCCGATGAGAGCTTCCTGTCCGCATACGGGTCCGGCGGCCGGTACCGCCGGGCCCACCACCGCCGCCACCCGCGCCGGACGGCAGTCGCGCATCATCGCGCTGCTGTCCGCGCACGCGGTGCGCAGCCAGACCGAACTGGCCGCCTTGCTCGCCGCCGAGGGGATCGAAACCACCCAGGCCACCCTCTCCCGTGACCTGGACGAACTCGGTGCGGTGAAGTTGCGGGCCGCGGACGGCGGCGCCGGAGTCTATGTCGTGCCCGAGGACGGTGGCCCGGCGGTGCGCGGCGTCACCGGCGGCACCGACCGGTTGTCGAAACTGCTCGGCGATCTGCTGGTTTCTACCGACGCCAGCGGCAATATCGCTGTATTGCGCACCCCGCCGGGAGCCGCGCATTTCCTGGCCAGCGCACTCGATCGGGCAGCGCTGCCGGAGGTGGTCGGCACGATCGCCGGTGACGACACCATCGCCGTCATCGCGCGGGAACCGCTCACCGGGGCGGAACTGGCGGCCAAGATCGAACAGTTGGCCTGACGAGGTCGGTGGATCGGCGAACGACTGTGCGCGCCGTAGCGTCAATCCACGTTTCCGGTTTCGATCCAGGCGTCGATCTGCTGAAAGGTCTGCGGTCCAGAAGGATGCAGCGCGAGATTATGGCTGGTGCGGGGAACCACGATGGTGTCGAAGTCTGCGGCGTTGGGGTAATAAGGGGCTTCGTTGTCTCGCACATCGTCTGCGCTGTGGCAATTTACCGCCAGATTGCAGAAGATGCCGTCTTCTGCGCCGATGACCGACAGAACCGGCGCAGTAATGGTGCGGGACGGGTTCAGCGCCGGAGGAGCCACCACCACGGGAAGGCCTTCGACTGCTGCGGCAATCGAGAAGACGTCTTTGCTGCGCTCGTCGGCCGCGATGATCTCGGGATCAGCGGTCCGCTGATCGTAGAAGCTGGTACCGCGTTTCCCTGGGATGGTGGTGAGGAACCCGGGATCGGTGATCTCCCCGGCGAACCTGGGGTCGAGAAACGCCGGATACATGCTGGTCGCCAGTCCGCCGATGTCCTTGCCGATACCTGGAAGATGCAGAAGTCCGGTGAGCACCACCCGGTCCAGGTCCTGCCATCGGGACGCCTCGTCGGTCAAGATGACAGAGCCGAGCGAATGCCCGATCCCGTTGACCTCCGAGTAACCCTGACTGTGTAGCCAATCGACCAGTTGATGTATCACGAAGGCGCCCACCGACGAAGTGAGATCCGATGCCGCCGGTCGGCTGCTGGCGCCGGAACCCAAGCGGTCGAAGCTCAGTGTCGCCCGTCCCGCGGCCAAAGTGTGATCCACGTAGGAGTAGACGGCCGGGTTGGTCGGCCAATCCCAATACATTCGGTTGTAGCTGCCGCCGGCCACGAGTAGGTCGACTTGGTGTTCACCCGGTGCCCATACCTGCGGTAGGCATAGCGTCGCCGCGAGAGTGTGCTCTTTCGGTGCCCCCTCGATGAGCGCGACAGTCAGGGAATGGTTTCGACATGTCCCCGGTTTCGAATATGCCGCCGCCGGCGGCGCCACGACCAGAAGAGTCGACACGACGAAGACGGCAGCCAGAGCAGCTGCCCGGCGAACAAGCATGATGACCTCGTGCGGGGATAGCGTGTCACCGTTTGCGGCCGTAGGCATTGTCCGCACCGCAAACTCTCGAGCGAAAGCAAGGGTAGTCGGTCGATGTGGTGAACGATGTGTATGCGGGCAAGCTCGGTAGCCGGGGTGGCGTAAGGCTTCGTGGCGAACACCGGGCGACAGCGAGACCGCTGATTACGTTCGAAGGGCTGCAGGCCCGCTACTCGGAGCTGTAGATCGGCCCGAGACACTGTCTCCCGATGTCGTGCCCCGATTCCGGCGACAGCGGAGTGCTGCGGTGAGGCATGCTTGCCGCACCGTTGTCGGCGTCTTCGGTCGGTAGTACTAGAACGTGGCGAAGAAGTCCCGCAGGAGCGGCGTGCTCAGCTCCAGCGCGGTCTTGGCGATGGTGAGTGCGGCGTTGCCGATGGTGATGACGAAGAAGCCGATCGTCTCGTAGTTATCCTCTGCGAACTGTTGTAACTGTTCCCTGAGTTGCTCCATGGTTGGCGTCCTTGGCCTCCGAGGATGGATGCGACCAGCGTCCCATATCCTCTGTGTCCGGCCAAGGGGTCACGGCCGCGAAGTCGAGGGGTTCACTGACGGGTTCGCGCAGGTAGTGGGCGGTAGACCCCGGGTGTGAATGAGATTGCATCATCCTGCATAATCATTTGTGGCGATGGAGGGAGCCCAACCCGGCCCCGGGTTGCCCAGGGTTGGCTCCGGCCGGCTCGGACCGGCTCGCGCTGGTTCGGACAGGCCCGAACCGGCCAGGACCGACTCGGACTGGCCCGAGCTGTCGATGGGCGAGCATACTGCTCAGGGCAGCCGCACAGACCCAGGCACTACACACACTTTCGAGGAGCACCAGAACATGTCCGATCGCGTCGTACTCGCCTACTCCGGTGGGCTGGACACCTCCGTCGCCATCAGCTGGATCGGCAAGGAGACCGGCGCCGAGGTCGTGGCCGTCGCCATCGACCTGGGACAGGGCGGCGAGGACATGAACGTGGTGCGCCAACGCGCCCTGGACTGCGGTGCGGTCGAGGCCATCGTGATCGATGCCCGCGAGGAGTTCGCCGACGACTACTGCCTGCCCACCGTCCAGGCCAACGCCCTCTACATGGGCCGCTACCCGCTGGTGTCGGCAATCAGCCGCCCGCTCATCGTCAAGCACCTGGTGGAGGCCGCCAAATTCCACGGCGCGAGCACCGTCGCGCACGGCTGCACCGGTAAGGGCAACGACCAGGTGCGGTTCGAGGTAGGCATCGGCGCGCTCGCGCCCGACCTCGAGGTGATCGCCCCGGTCCGCGACTACGCCTGGACCCGGGAGAAGGCCATCGCCTTCGCCGAGGAGAACAAGCTCCCGATCAACGTCACCAAGAAGTCGCCGTTCTCCATCGACCAGAACGTGTGGGGTCGCGCAGTTGAAACCGGCTTCCTGGAAGACCTGTGGAACGCCCCTACCAAGGACGTCTACGACTACACCTCCGACCCGACCGTCAACTTCGAGGCACCCGACGAATTGATCGTCACCTTCGACCGGGGCGTCCCGGTCGCTATCGACGGCCGCCAGGTCAGCGTGCTCGAAGCCATCACCGAACTCAACCACCGGGCGGGCCGCCAGGGCGTCGGCCGCCTGGATATGGTCGAAGACCGCCTCGTCGGCATCAAGAGCCGCGAAATCTACGAGGCCCCCGGCGCCATCGCCCTGATCGCCGCCCACCAGGAACTGGAGGCGGTCACCATCGAACGCGAACTGGGCCGCTACAAGCGCCAGGTCGAGCAGCGCTGGGGTGAGCTGGTGTACGACGGCCTGTGGTTCTCGCCGCTCAAGCGTGCCCTGGACGCGTTCGTCGCCGAAACCCAGCAGCACGTCTCCGGTGAGATCCGGATGGTGCTGCACGGCGGCAACGTCGTGGTGAACGGCCGTCGCAGCGAGCAGTCCCTCTACGACTTCAACCTCGCCACTTATGACGAGGGCGATACCTTCGACCAGAGCCTGGCCAAGGGCTTCGTGCAGATCCACGGCCTGTCCTCGAAGGTCGCCGCCCGCCGGGACCTCAACCAGAAGTAGGGGCACACGCCGGGAACGTGCGGCACCCACCAGGTTCCGCATGTTCCCGCCGCTGTGTGCCCTGCCGGGACCAGCGCAGGCCGACCCGGTACGCCGGAATACCGTGATCGGCGAACCATGTGCCGATCGTCATCGAAACGACTGGGAGAAGTAGTGGGCACCAACGAAGGCGCGTTGTGGGGCGGCCGGTTCGCATCCGGACCCGCCGAGGCGATGGCGGCACTGAGCAAATCGACCCAGTTCGACTGGGCGCTCGCTCCTTACGATATCCGCGCCTCCACGGCACATGCCAAGGTGCTGCACTCCGCAGGGTTGCTGTCCGAGACCGACCTGGCCGGTATGCTCGCCGGGCTCGACCGGCTCGCCGCGGATGTGGCCTCAGGTGCGTTCGTCCCGGCCGAATCCGATGAGGACGTGCACGGCGCGCTGGAGCGCGGCCTGATCGAGCGGGTCGGTCCGGAACTCGGCGGCAGGCTGCGCGCGGGACGTTCCCGCAACGACCAGGTGGCGACCCTGTTCCGAATGTGGCTGCGCGACGCGATCCGCCGCGTGGCCGCAGGCCTGGTCGAGGTGGTGGACGCGCTGGTCGAGCAGGCGGCAGCCCATCCGGACGCCGTGATGCCGGGCAAAACCCACCTGCAGGCTGCGCAGCCGGTGCTGCTGGCCCATCACCTGCTCGCGCACGCCCACCCGCTGCTGCGCGATATCGACCGGCTGCGCGATGCCGACAAACGCGCCGCGGTCTCGCCGTACGGTTCCGGTGCGCTGGCCGGGTCCTCCCTCGGCCTCGATCCCGAGGCCATCGCGGCCGACCTTGACTTCCACGCCGCCGCCGCCAACTCGATCGACGCCACCTCTGCGCGTGATTTCGCCGCCGAGGCAGCGTTCGTGCTGGCCATGATCGGGGTGGACCTGAGCCGCATGGCCGAAGAGGTCATCATCTGGAGCTCCCCGGAATTCGGCTACATCACCCTCGCCGACGCCTGGTCAACCGGTTCGTCGATCATGCCGCAGAAAAAGAACCCGGACGTCTCCGAGCTCACCCGCGGCAAAGCGGGCCGGTTGATCGGCAACCTCACCGGCCTGCTGGCCACGCTCAAGGCGCAGCCGCTGGCCTACAACCGGGACCTGCAGGAGGACAAGGAACCCCTGTTCGATTCGGTCGCGCAGCTGGAACTGCTGCTGCCCGCCATCGCAGGACTGGTGTCCACCCTGACCTTCCACACCGACCGGATGGCCGAACTCGCGCCCGCCGGTTTCACCCTCGCCACCGATATCGCCGAATGGCTGGTCCGTCAGGGGGTCCCGTTCCGGGTGGCGCACGAAGCGGCGGGCGCCTGCGTGCGCGTCGCCGAGGCGCGCGGTGTCGGCCTGGACGAGTTGACCGACGAGGAATTCGCGGGCATCGATCCCGCGCTCACTCCGCAGGTACGGGAAGTGCTGACCGTCGCAGGTTCGGTCGCCTCCCGCGACGCCAGGGGTGGGACCGCGGGCGTGCGGGTCGCCGAACAGCTCGACGAGGTGCGCTGCGCCGTCGGTGAGGTCCGGAGCTGGCTGGGTTGAGCCGACGATGACCATGCTGTTCCTGGCGCTGGCCATCGTCTCCGAGATCTCGGCGACCGTCGCGCTCAAATTATCCGAGGGCTTCACGAAACTGGTGCCCTCGATCGTCGTGGTGATCGGCTACGTAGCGGCCTTCGCCTTCCTGTCCCAGGCGCTGAAACGAGGGATGGCGATCGGCGTCGCCTACGGTATCTGGTCGGCCGTGGGCGTTGCCGCGGTCGCCACCATCGGCGCGTTCTTCCTGAACGAACGTCTCACCCTCGTCCAAGTCGGCGGTATCGTCCTGGTCGTCCTCGGCGTCCTGGCTCTCGAACTGGGCGCCGCCAACTGACCTCGCCCATGATGGCGCCACTGCGCGCACACCTCGACATTTCACAGGAAGCGGGGCGGTATGTCGGCCGGAGCCGATCGATCAGGCCGGGGCGCTTCGGGTGGTGGCTACATCCAGAACGCCGGGAAGCCACGGGCTGTAGCGCGTGGGATCTTCGTGCAGGGCGGCCCGGAGTTCGTCGGGGTGCACCCAGCGATGGTCGGCGACTTCCGCGGGATTGGGGCGCGGGGTTTCGGTGCCGAGCAGGCCGACCAGCACGTGGTCCCATTCGTGCTCGATCCGGCCGGTAGCCGGGTCCTCGGCACGGTAACGGTAGACACCGGCTTGGATGAGTTCAGCGGTGAGGCCCATCTCCTCGGCCAGTCGCACGTTGGCCGCTTCGGCGACCGGTTTACCGGGTGCCGGATGCCCGCAACAGGTGTTGGACCAGCGGGCCGGGAACCGGGTCTTGACGTGGGCGCGCTGCTGCAACAGCACCCACCCCGCGGAGTCGAACAGCACCACGGAGAACGCGCGATGCAGCAGGCCGGGCGCCCGGTGCGCCTGCGATACCTGGCATACGCCGACGGCGCGGCCGTGCTCGTCGACGAGCTCGACGGGCAGCGTCTCGCGGTCGGTCAGCGGTTGATCCAGGGGGTCGGTCACCGCCCCACCATATCCGTGCCGGTGACACCGCCCCAGCAGGTGGCGGGTCCATGATGGAAGATGACACAACGGCAGTGCGAGCGAGGTGCGCATGGGAAGCTCGGCGCGACATATCGGGGTGTGTGATGTCCGTCATGTTCAGGGTAGGGCTGGGAGCGGATCGTGAAGTTCAGTGTGGCAGAGGTGACGGGACCGGTGCGGCGGTTGATGGCGACCGCGCAGAACGGTCTCGAGGTGATCCGCTACGGGGGTCTGAGCAGCGATATCGAATCCTCACCTTTCGAGGTGGTGGAGCGGCGGCGCACCTACCGGTTGCGGCACTACTTCCCTGACGATGTCACCCCGGGCAGCCCGGTCGCGGTGCTGGTACCGCCGCTGATGGTCAGCGCCGATATCTGGGACGTCAACACCGACGACGGCGCCGTAGGAATCCTGCACCGGGCCGGGATCGACTGCTGGGTGGTGGACTTCGGTTCCCCGGCGGCGGAGGAAGGCGGCTGGGAACGCGATCTGGCCGACCACGTGCTCGCCGTGAACTCCGCGATCGACACCGTCTGCGCGGCCACCGGCAACAACGTGCACCTGATGGGGTATTCCCAAGGCGGGATGTTCGCCTACCAGACGGCGGCGTTCCGCTACGGCAAGGGCGTGGCCAGTATCGTCACCTTCGGCAGCCCGGTCGATATCATTGCAGGCATCCCGTTCGGCCTCCCGTATGACATGGTCTCCGATGTCGCGGGTTTCCTGGCCGATCATGTGGTGACCAGACTGCCGATCACCGACGCCATGGTGCGCTTCGGGTTCCAAATGCTGGATCCGGTCAAAACGGCCAAGGCCAGAATCGATTTCCTGCGGCAACTGCACGACCGGGATGCGCTGCTGCCGAAAGAACGCCAGCGGCGGTTCCTCAACAGCGAAGGCTGGGTCGGCTACGCCGGACCGGCCGCCGCCGACCTGCTCAAACAGTTCGTGGTGCACAACCGGCTCATGACGGGCGGGTTCGTCATCCGGGATCAGCCGATTTCGCTGGCCGAACTGAAATGCCCGATCCTGGCGTTCGTCGGTGAGGTCGACGATATCGGCCAGCCTGCGGCCGTGCGCGCTATCGTGCGCGCCGCACCGAACGCAGAGGTGTACGAGGCGACCCTGGTGGCAGGGCATTTCGGCCTCGTCGCGGGCAGTATGGCAGGCAAGCACACCTGGCCGTTGGTGCGCGACTGGATCAGATGGCAGACCGGGCAGGCGCCGCTGCCCGAGGAAATCGTGCCTATGGCCGAACATGTGCCGGTCAATCGTCCCCGGTCGGCGGGCCGCCGAGCCGCGCATACCGCGGCGGGGATCGTCGAAGCCGGCGCGAGCATGAGCCGAACGCTGGAACAGATCGCGGCCAACACCTTGCGCGGCTCGGTCGGGCTGGTCGGCGAGGCCGCGCGGGCACTGCCCAGGTTGACCCGGCTGGGGAAGATCCAGCCGAGCACCCGGATCTCGCTGGGCCGGCTCATGGCCGAGCAGGCACGGCGCTCGCCGGACAGCGAATGCTTCCTGTTCGACGACCGGGTGCACACCCACGCTGCCGTCGAGGTGCGCATCGACAATGTGGTCCGCGGGCTCATCTCCGTCGGAATCCGGCCCGCCATTCGCGTGGCCGTGGTCATGGAGACCCGGCCGAGCGCGCTGGTGACCGTGGCCGCGCTGTCCCGGCTGGGCGCCGTCGCGGTGCTGTTGGCGCCGGGCAGCGAACTGAAACAGGCGCTGGCCCGCACCGGCGCCAAGATCGTGATCGCCGACCCGGAGAATGTGCGCCACGCGGTGAGTACCGGCGCCGATGTGCTGGTACTCGGCGGGGGCGACAACCGCGGCCTCGATGTCCCGCTGGGCGCGAACCTGGTCGACCTGGAACAGATCGACCCCGCCCTGGTGCGGCTGCCCGCCTGGTACCGGCCCAACCCGGGGCGGGCGCGAGAACTGGCGTTCATCCTGGTCACCGGCACCGGAGACCGGTTGGAAGTCAAATACATCACCAACTACCGGTGGGCGCTGTCGGCGTTCGGCACCGCCTCGGCCGCCGACCTGGACCACCGGGACACCGTGTACTGCCTCGCCCCGCTGCACCATTCGTCCGGACTGCTGGTGAGCTTGGGCGGCGCGGTCGCGGGTGGTAGCCGGATCGCGCTGGCCAGATCGATGGACCCGGCCCGCTTCGCCGAGGAGGTGTACCGGTATGGCGTCACCGTGGTCACCTACACGTGGACGATGCTGCGCGATATCCTCGACGCCGACGTGTTCCCGCCCGGGCACCGCCACCCGATCCGCCTGTTCATCGGCTCCGGTATGCCCGCGGGTTTGTGGCGACGCACCACCGAACAGTTCGCGCCCGCCCGCGTGGTCGAGTTCTACGCCTCCATCGAAGGCGATGTGGTGCTGGCGAACGTGCCGGGCAACAAGGCGGGCTGCAAGGGCAGGCCGCTGCCCGGCACCGCGAAAGTGGAACTGGTGGCCTACGACCCGGAGACCCAGCAGATCCTCGTCGACGAGTCCGGTTTCGCCCGCCGCTGCGGCGATAACGAGGTCGGGTTGCTGATCGGTTCGGCCGCCGATTCGGTCGACCTGTCCGCGGGCGGCCTGCGCGGCGTTTTCGCCCCGGGGGATTCGTGGATGCCGACGGAAAACCTGTTCCGCCGCGACAGCGACGGCGACTACTGGCTGGTCGACCGCACCGACACCGTGATCCGCACCCCGCGTGGCCCGGTGTTCACCCAGCCGATCGCCGACGCGCTCAACGACATCACCGCCGTCGATATGGAGGTCGTCTACGGCCTGACTGCACGGGACCGGACGCTGGCGGTGGCGGCAGTGAGCGTCCGGCCCGGATTCCGGCTCGAACCCGAACACCTCACCGAGGCGTTGCGCGCACTGGCCCCCGCGCAACGCCCCGACCTGGTGTATGTCGTCGCCGATATCCCCCGCAGCCCGTGGTACCGCCCGTCGGCGGCAGCGGTTCAGGCGGCAGGGGCGCCCGAGCCGGGCCCGCTTACCTGGCGTTACAACTCGGATACCGAGGTGTACGAGGAGCTGACCGAAGAGACCGGACGCGCCCTGCTGAGTTGATCAGAAAACGTAGCGTGCAGACCCCGTCCTTCAGGGCGGGGATAGCGCATCAGTTCGATTGTGACGCAATAACCTCCTATCATGCCAAGCATGGGAGCTACGGCGGTGACGGGCGTACAAGTACCGCTTTTACCCGACTCCCGATCAAATGCAACAGCTTTCGGTGACCTTCGGCTGTGTCCGCTACGTGTACAACCGGGCTCTCGCGGAACGCTCCCGCGCCTGGACCCAGCAACAGCGGCGCGTCAACTACGCTGACACGTCCCTGATGTTGACGCAGTAGAAACGCGACCCCGACACCGCGTGGCTGGCGGAGCCGTCGAAAGGTCCGCTACAGCAAGCTCTGCGTAACCTTCAGGGCGCGTTCGACAAGTTCTGGCGCAAACAGACCGGGTATCCGAAGTTCAAGAAGAAAGGCAAGTCGAAAGACTCAGCCACCTATTTCTCGAACTGTTTCACCTACCGCGACAGGGAAATCAAGCTGGCCAAGCAGTCCGAGCCGTTGAATATCCGCTGGTCGCGCCCCTTGCCGGAGGGGGCGGTGCCGTCGCAGGTGACGGTGTCGAAGGATTCGGCGGGTCGCTATCACGTCTCGATTCTGGTCGAGGACACCATCAGCGAACACGCCCCCACCGAGGCCACGGTCGGGGTGGATGCGGGCATCGCCTCGCTGTATACGCTGTCGACCGGGGAGAAGGTGTCGAATCCTCGGCACGAGAAGACCGACCGCGCTCGGTTGGCGAAGGCTCAGCGGGTGCTGTCGAAGAAACAGAAGGGCTCGAAGAACCGGGCGAAGGCGCGGTGGCGGGTGGCGCGGATTCATGCGCGGATCTCCGATTGCCGCCGCGATCATCTGCACAAGCTCTCGACTCGTTTGGTGCGCGAAAGCCAAGTGATCGCCATCGAGGACCTGAGCGTGCGGAACATGGTTCGCAACTGCTCGCTGGCGCGGGCGATCTCGGATGCGTCGTGGGCGCAGTTCCGGGGCATGGTGGAGTACAAGGCCGACTGGTACGGGCGCACCGTCATAGCGGTCGACCGCTTCTACCCGTCCAGCAAGACGTGCTCGGCTTGCGGACGGATCACCGATACGATGCCGTTGCACGTCCGGGAGTGGGAGTGCCTGTGCGGGGCATCCCACGACCGGGACGTGAACGCGGCCAAAAACATACGCGCGGCCGGGCTGGCCGTGCTCGCCTGCGGAGATGGTGTGAGACCGCCCCGCAGCTGATGCGGGGAGGCAGCCGTTGATGAAACAGGAAACCTCGGGTGTGAACCCGGGAATCCCCCGCCTTCAGGCGGGGGAGGAAGTCAACAGCAGGTGTAACCGGTGACCGCGTCGATTACCCGGTCCACCTGTGCCTCGGTGAGCGCGGGCCACAACGGCAACCGCACGATCGTCGCGGCGAACTCCGCGCTGCGCAGACACGGTACCGGTGTCCGGCCGTATTTCAGTCCGGCCGGGCTGGAATCCAAGGGCACGTAATGAAACGGTGCGACGATGCCCCGTTCGGCCAGATACCGGATCAGGCCGTCGCGGGCGTCCTCGGATGGCATCCGCAGATAGAACAGGTGAGCGGTGTGCCTGCAGTCCGGCGGCACCCTCATCGGCCGCACCCCGTGCCGGTCGGCCCAGTCGGCCAGCGCCGCCGCATAGGCATTCCACACCCGATGCCGGTTGGCCTGGATGGTGCCGAACGCAGTCAGTTGTGCGTCCAGCACCGCCGCGTTCAGTTCGCTGGGCAGATAGCTGGAGCCGATGTCCTGCCAGCAATACTTGTCGACCTGTCCGCGGAGGAACCGGGCGCGATCGGTGCCCTTTTCCCGCATGATCTCCGCGCGACCCAGCAGGATCTCGTCGGACAACAGCAGCGCGCCGCCCTCCCCGCAGTGCACATTCTTGGTGTCGTGGAAGCTCTGGGCGCCGATGGTGCCGAGGGTGCCCAGCGCACGCCCGCGCCAGCGTCCGCCCAAACCGTGCGCATTGTCCTCGATGATCGCCAGGCCGTGCTGGTCGGCCAGCGCCAGCAGCGCCGCCATATCGGCGGCCACACCCCCGTAGTGCATGACCATGATCGCCCTGGTGCGTTCGGTGACGGCTGCCGCGGCCGCGGCCGGGTCGAGATTGCCGGTGGTGTCGTCGATATCGGCGAAAACGCTGGTCGCGCCGCGTAATGCGATCGCGGTCGCCGCCGAGGTGAACGCGAAACTGGGCACGATCACCTCGTCGCCCGGTCCGAGCTCCAGCAGCAGCGCGCCCAGTTCGAGGGCATGGGTGCCCGAGGTCGTCAACAGCACATGGGGTGCGCCGGTGATCGCGGCGAGCTTCGCGCTGGCCGCCGCGGTGAACGGCCCGTCGCCGTGACTGTGATCGGAATCCAGGACAGCGGCCAGGTTCGCCAGTTCCGCGCCGGTGCGGAAGGGTCTGCTGAAGATGATCCGTTCGGCGCTCACGACGCCGAGACCTTCCCCCGCACACCGGAACCAGGACGACCACCGGCGGGTTCGGGCGGCCGTGGGGTGGGGGAGTCGACGGTGAGGTACAGCGGTTTGCCGACCAGGATGTGCAATGCGACCCCGAGATATTCGGCGATCAGGCCGAGGGAGAACAGGATCGCCCCCGAGCACAGCAGTAGTACGACGATGATCGACGCCCAGCCCTCCGGGTTCCCGTCGCCGCTGGTCAACGCCGTACCGATGACAACGGCGGCGAGCGCGCCACCCCCGAGCGCCAGCGTCACACCGAGCAGGCTCACCAGCCGCAGGCCGCGAGTCCCTGTGCACAACACCATCTTCCAGAACAGCGAGAACAGCCGCCGGTAGTTGTACCCGGATTCGGCGCGGCCCTCGGCCCGCAAGATCACCGGTACCGATACACATCGCCCCACCACCCAGGTGAGTGCCACATCCAGGTAGGCGCCGTTGCTCGCGACTTCGGCGAGCCTGCGGCCGATATCACCGCGGATCAGCCGGAAACTTTCGAACCTGGTGGAGCTCGGAAACGCGAATACCGTGGCCAGCGCGAGTTTCGCGGCGCGGGAGGTGATATTGCGCAGCAGGCCGTGCGGCCGGGTGTTGGTGGGTTTGGAGTAGACCAGATCGGCGCGGGCGTTCAGCGCGGCGTGCAGGAAATCGGCGATGAACGCCGGATTGTGCTGGCCGTCTTCGTCCATGGTGACGATCCAGTCGCCGCGCGCCGCCGCCATTCCGGCTATGGTCGCCGCGTCCTGGCCGAAATTGCGGCTCAGCCAGATCACCCGCACCTGCGGATAGTCGTACTCCAGTTGCCGCAGCACCATATCGGAACGGTCGGGACCGTTGTCGTGCACCAGCACGATCTCCTCGACCGCGAAGGCGATACGTCCGGCGACCGTCGGTGCGGCGAGCCGGTCGAGTTCACCGACCAGTGCGGCGATGGTCTGTTCGCCCCGGTACACCGGAATCACCACCGACACCGAGCACACAGCGGGCAACCGAGGACGGGTAACCGCCTGCGGCCCTGAGGACACGGTGTCGCCGCGGGCCCGCATGCGATAGCGGGGCGATGCCGAATAAGCATTCGGACCGGAGGGAAAAGAGCTGTCAGAAAACGGCATTGGCGAGATCGACTTTCGACGACGGTACGCGTGCCGGTGCTCGTTGACGCTGGCTGAGCCCGAGATCGTGAACTGTAACAGGTACTTCGGCGAAGTTCGGGCGGTTTCGGCAGACGCGCCGTTACGGCCGCTGACGGCGCGATGGGCGGTAGGGTCTGGAACCCGTGACGGATGGTCGAGCAGGCAGCCGGCGAGACGTGCTCCGGTGGGGTGCGGTGTGCGTGCTGGGTGTGCTCACCGGGTACCTGGCGGTGCTGTCGGCGAACTCCCGGCATTTCTATACCGACGACACCGAATCCCAATACGCCCCGCTATGGGTGATGCTGGGTGATCGGCTGCGCGCAGGCCGGTTCCCGGTGCTGGTACCCGAGCATTGGCTGGCCGGTAATTACGCGATCGAAGAAGCGGGTCTGCTCAATCCGCCACAGCTGCTGATCGACCTGATCGCGCCTTCGGTGGACAACCTGGCGTTGTACGCCACCGTGGTGAAGCTGGTGTTCGCGATCGTGCTCGGGCTGGGTGTGTACCGGGTCTGCCTGGCCTACGGCGCCCACCCCGCCTGGGCGGCGGTGGCCGGTGTATCGCTGCCGTTCAGCGGTTTTGTGCTGTTCTTCGATGCGGCCAGCTGGATGACCGCGTTCACCGGCACCGCGTGGCTGGTGCACGCGTGGGCGGCGGCGGTGCGGTATGTGCGTGGGCGTGGTGGGCCGATTCCGGTGTTCGTATTCCTGTACCTGGCGATATCGGTGCAGTACGTGTTTCCGGCGGTGGAGGCGGGTCTGCTGATCGGTTGTGTGGTCGTGGGAGAGGTGGTGCACCAGCGCCGGTGGGTGCCGTCGTTGCGGTTGGCGGCGGTGTCCGGGTGCGCGGCGCTGGCCGGGCTGGCCACCTATCTACCCAGTGTGCTCACCGCCGATGTCACTTGGCGCGGTGCAGGCGATATCGTCAACGACCAGTTCCTCACCGTGCCGTGGTCGGAGTCGTTGAACGCCAGCCTGCCGAGCACATTGCCCGCGTTCACCTCCTGGTGGGGGTATGTGCAGCCGCTGCCGATGGTCTATATCGCGTGGTTCCTGATTCCGGCACTGGCATTCGTCGACTGGCGGCGCGCGACGGCGGCCGGTCGCGAGCTCAGCGCTGTCGCCGGGTTCGCGGTGCTGACACTGCTGTGGGCAGCGGGGCCGGGGACGATGGGCCCGCTGCGCTGGCCGGTGCGGGTGCTGCCGATGGTGGCCCTGGCCCTGCTGGTGCTGGTGTGCGTGCTGTTGGGCCGCTACGGAACCACCGCCGGTTGGCGCCGTCGCGGTAGCACCGCCGGCCTGCTGATCGGCGTGCTGCTGTTGCGGTCGCTGGGGTCCGCACCGCACTACGCGCCCTGGCATCTGCTCGCCGCCCTGGGGGTCGGCGGACTCGGCGCGCTCGTGGTCGGTCTGGGCCGCACCCGCGGCACGGCATGGGCCTGTGCCTTGATCGTGGCCGCCGTCGGCCCCATCGCCTACTGGCAGGTGCGGGCCGCGCAACCGACCCCGATGAGCTGGAACCTGCCGGAACGCCGTTCGGAGATGAAGGCCGCCTTCCCTGATTTCGACGGCACCACACTGCAATTGGCCGATCGCGCGTTGATCCCATCAGGACAGCACACCCTCGACGCAGCCTACGGATCGCTCGCCTTCGGCAACTATGCGAAGAACCTGGAACTGGACTACGTCGGCGGCTACACCCCCAATGGGCATTTCCATTTCGGTCACCTGCTGTGCATGCGCTGGGACACCAGCGTCTGCCCCGACGCCTACCGTCGTGCCTTCGCCACCGAACCCGAAACCGGCCGCCGCATCGTGGATCTGATGAAAATCGACCGGGTGGTCTTGCACCGCGCCCTCTATCCGGACGCCCGCGACCAGCCCGCCCCGCCGGGCTGGACCTGGGTCGACTATCCGGGCCACGAGGCCCATATCGCCGTCCTCGAACGCACGACCGGCCCTGTCTCCACCCGCAACGGCCGGATCGCCCACACCGACGGCGTCACCGCCACCTCGATCTCCGAATCCGACAGCACCAGTCGCGTGCGCGTCACTTCACCCGACGGCGGCCGCATCGTCTTCGCCCGCCTCGGCTGGCCCGGCTACCGCGCCCACCTCGACGGGAACCCGATCCCGATCGACGTCGTCGCGGACTCCTTCGTCACCGTCGACATCCCACCGGGTACCGCAGGCGCCGAACTCGAACTCACCTGGCGGCCGCCCGGCTGGAAAATCGGCGCCGCAACAGCCCTGCTCGGCGTGCTCGGGCTCGCCCTCCTCGAATGGATGCATATCCGCCGACACCGCCGCAACAGCGACCCACCGGCACCGGACACCAGCGACCCACCCATCCCCGGCCGCGAACTCGCGACTGCCCAGGTATGAACGAAACACCGTGCGAGCCGGGAACAAGGATCCACACCTGTCCCGCCGACGCCCAGGGGAAGCGCCCCAGAGTACTCCCTGGCCATGCGGGCCCCGGGCGGCGTACGCCGAGCGCGGGCCGGTGTCGGGTAGGTTGGCCGGTATGTCGGAGGAAACGGTTATCGACCCCACTCTGTTGCGTCTGCTCGCCTGCCCGCAGGACAAGGGTTCGCTGTATCTGGTCCGCGCCGATGACGGTGCGCACGTCCTCTACAACCCCCGGCTCCGCCGCGCCTATCCGATCGACAGCGGTATCCCGGTGCTGCTCGTCGACGAGGCCCGCGACGTCGACGAGGCTGAACACGAACAGTTGAGCGCCCAGTTCACCGAAGACTGACAGTTTTCCGAGGCACCTGTCAGCCGGGTGTCTCGTCGACCGAGCCGATATCTCCGGTGAGGTACCGCTGCAGCGTGGGGCCGACGGCGGCAACGACCTCGGGTAACGGCAGCGAGGCGAGGGGTTCCAACCTGACGATCTTGCGCGCCACGATCAGACCGACCATCTGCGAGGCGACCAGACTCACCCGCCGCCAGCCGTCGTCTCCTGGCCCCGCTACCCGCCGCCGGACCCGCTCCAGCACCACCTGCAGCAGGAAGTTGCGTATCAGCGAGGTCTCCCCACCGGCGATGACGCTGCGAACCTCTGCCACAGCCCCGGCACCTGCCGGCGAATCCCAGACGCCGACAACGGCGGACACGATGGTCTCGCCCAATCGGTCGAGCGGGGCCGCATCGATCTGCCGCAGCACGATCTCGGGGTCGATCGGAATCTGCACCACCGCGGCGAACAGCTGCTGCTTGGTGCCGAAGTAGTGGTGCACCAGCGCGGGATCGACCCCGGCATCGGTCGCCACCGCCCGGATCGACGTCTTGTCGAACCCACTGTCGGCGAACCGGGCCCGGGCGGCGGCCAGTATCGCCTCCCGCGTCCCGGACTGTCCCGGTCTGCGCCCGGAGCGAGCGGGGCGCCCGCCGCTCACGCAGTCCGCCGTCGCAGCGTCGCTGCGCCGAGCACCAGCGCCACCACCGCGAAACCGGCCACCACCGCCAGATCCCGCCACATCACCGCGGTCGGTTCCGGATACAGCGAGATCTGTTGCAACGCATCGACCGCGTAACTCAACGGCA
The DNA here is from genome assembly GCF_002081715.1 of Nocardia donostiensis. Taxonomy (GTDB): domain Bacteria; phylum Actinomycetota; class Actinomycetes; order Mycobacteriales; family Mycobacteriaceae; genus Nocardia; species Nocardia donostiensis. The sequence goes on from NZ_MUKP01000035.1 coordinate 47,363, forward strand.
GCACATTGCTGATGATCTCCAGCCACCGCGGCAACTGATCGCGCGGTACGAGCAACCCACACAGGAAGATCTGTGGCGCAACCACTATCGGCATGAACTGCACCGCCTGGAATTCGGTGCGCGCGAATGCGCTGCACAACAGGCCGAGCGCGACCCCGAGCACAGCGTCGACCACCGCGATCAGCACCACCCAGCCGGGACTGCCCGCGGATTCGAGGCCGAGCAACCAGAACGACACCAGGCAGGCCACCGCCGCCTGCGCGGCCGCGGCCAGCGAGAACGCGGTCCCGTAGCCGCCGAGCAGGTCCAGTTTGGACAGCGGGGTGGTCAGCAGCCGTTCCAGGGTGCCCGAGGTGCGTTCCCGTTGCATGGCTATCGCGGTGATCAGGAACATCACAATGAACGGCAGAATGCCGAGCATGCTCATCCCGACCCGGTCGAACAGCGAGAGCGGTGAAGCCGAGGTGGCCGGTGTCTCCTTGTAGATGAAATACAGCAGCGTCATCAGCAGGGCAGGCACTACCAGGATCATCGCGACGGTCCGGTGGTCGTTGCGTAACTGGCGCAGGATACGGGTCGTGGTCGCCGTATACGGCGTCACACGCACGCCGACGGTGCTCATACCGGCTCTCCCATCGTGATCAGGGTGAGGAAGGCTCGTTCGAGGTTCTGCTCACCGGTTTGTTCGCGCAGCTGATCGGGGCTGAGCTGGGCCAGCAGCCTGCCGTCACGCATCAGCAGCAACTGGTCGCAGTGGTCGGCTTCGTCCATCACATGACTGGACACCAGCAGCGTCGTGCCTGCCGCGGCCAGCTCGCGGAACTGTTTCCACAGACCGACGCGCAGCACCGGATCCAGGCCGACGGTCGGCTCGTCCAGGACGAGCAGTTCGGGCCGGGCCACCAGCGCGCAGGCCAGGGAAGCGCGGGTGAGTTGGCCGCCGGAGAGTTCGTCTCCCCGCTGCTGCCGGTACTCCCGCAGCCCGACGGCGTCGAGCGCGGCCTCGATATCGTCGCGGTCGCGCCCGTAGAGCGCTGCGAAGTAGGCGACGTTATCGCGCAGGCTGATATCGGAGTAGATGCTGGGTGCCTGGGTCACGTATCCGATCCGACGGCGCAGCGCGGCGCTGCCCGCAGCCAGCCCCATCACGTCGATCTCACCGGATTCGGTGATCTGGGTGCCGACGATACTGCGCAGCAACGTCGTCTTACCGCACCCGGACGGCCCGAGCAGGCCGGTGATCGTGCCCCGCGGGACGGTGAGCGACACATCGTGCAGCACCACCTTCCTGCCCCGGCGGACCGTGAGGCCGCGGACGTCGACGGCAGGGGAGGTCGTGTGATCGGGCATGGCCGTCTCGATTCGTCGAGCGTTAATTCATTATGCGATGAATTTACCGTCGGGGTGTTCAGCGCGCAAGGCACAAGGGTTGTTCCGGCTGGTCAATGGTGGTGGCGCGGAGGTGTTCCTGCTGCGCCGCCCGGTTCGACGACCACGAACTGGCCCATCATTCCGAGGTCTTCGTGCCAGAGCAGATGGCAGTGATACATGTAGGGCGTATCCGGATCGGCGGGACCGTCGAAACGCAGGGCCAGCCGCACCGAACTACCCGGCGGCAGGAACACTGTGTCCTTCGGACCGGACAGTTCCGGTGGTGGGGCGGCGCCGTCGAACTCCAGCACCCGGAACTGCACATCATGCACATGAAAGTTGTGCGGCATCCCGTCGATATTGCGCACCACCCAGGTTTCCGTGGTGCTGCGGGTGACGGTCAGATCGATACGGTCCATGGCCATCTCCTGGCCGTTCACGGTGGCGAAGGCCAGATCGAAGCGGCGCTCGGCCACCGAATCCGACCCGTCGGGGGTAGCGGCAGGCACCAATTCGGCAGGCAGCGCGGGGGAGGGACGCAACTGCTCGGCCGCCCGCAATTCGAGGATGTCGAAGGTGTCGTCACCACCGCTGAACCGCTGAGTCCAGAAATTCATCCCCGCCTCCAGCGGGTAGCTGCGCAGTACGGTGCGCTCACCCGGCCGCACCCGGACCACGATTTCACCCCGTTCGCCTGGTGAAAGCCGCAGCCGCTGCAGCCGCACGGGTCGTTCCAGCAGCCCGCCGTCGGAGGCGATCAGCGCGAAATCGCGATCGTCGGCGAAACCGAAAGTGTAGGTGCGCGCAGTCGACGCGTTGAGCAGTCGCAACCGCACCAGCTCATCGGAAACCGTGCGGTACGGGGCGAGTGTCCCGTTGACCATGGTCCGATCCCCGAGAAAACCGACATCGCGGAACATCGTGTGACTGCTGTCGAATCCACTGCCCCGGAATCGCACGTCCTGCACGATCAGCGGCAGATCGTCCACCCCATAGGTGCGCGGCAGCGGTAGCTGCGCCGATGCGGCATCATCGAGCAGGAACAGACCCGCCAGCCCGCGCTGTACATGGCCTTCGGTCGCGCCGTGCGGATGTGGGTGATACCAGAGCGTGGCCGCAGGCTGGTCCACCGTCCATTCCGGTGCCCAGCTGCCGCCCGGGTCGATCATCTGATGCGGACCGCCGTCCATCGCCGCAGGCAGATGCATACCGTGCCAATGCACCGTCGACGCTTCCGGCAGCGCGTTGTGGATCTGTACCCGCACCCGTTCACCGCGGGCGGCACGCAGCGTGGGCCCGAGGTAGTCACCGTTGAAGCCCCAGGTAGTGGTGGTCTGCCCGGACCGGAACTCCCGCTGCCCGGAGCGCATCTGCAGATCGAAGACGCGGGTCCCGTCCGGATCGATCCGCGACGGCGCCATCGGCGGGATCGCCAGCTCCTCGGTGAACTCCACCGCTTCGACCGTGGACACCTCCGCCCGCGTGTACACCACGGCGACACCGCCCACCCCCAACGCCATCAGCATGATGACGAGCAAACCCAGACCGGCGAAAAGTGGCCGCTTACCTCGTGGCCGCGTGGTGTAAGACATGGAGCGACGGTAGGAATTCCGGCAGGTAGAGCACATCCAGGACAGCCCCGATCCGCACCCTGATTTCGCCTCTGCTCGTCTCGGCCCACCCGCCGCAACGAGGCACCGTGCGGCCCCTCCATGGCGTCCTCGTCCGGAACTGCTGCGACAATCCGGGGCGTGAGCGCCGAGGAACTAGACGTCGAACCCCTGGCCGCCGCGCGCCGTCTGCTGGGGGCGACCCTGTGGTCGGGTCAGGTAGCGGTGCGCATCGTGGAGGTGGAGGCATACGGCGGTGACCCGGCCGGGCCCTGGCACGACCCCGCCGCGCACTCCGGTCGCGGGCGCACCCCGCGCAACGCGGTCATGTTCGGGCCGCCCGGCGTGCTGTACGTGTACCTGAGCTACGGGATGCACACCTGCGTCAACGTCACCAGCGGACCGGACGGGGTGGCCAGCGCGGTGCTGATCCGCGCCGGGGAGGTCGTCGCGGGCCATGCGGTAGCACGCGAACGCCGCCGTCCCGCCCGCACCGACGCGGATCTGGCGAAAGGCCCGGGCAACCTCGGCGGTGCTCTCGGCATCGAACTCGCCGACTACGGCACCCCGCTGTTCGATCCGCGGTCGTCGATTCGGCTGGAGCTGGGGGAACCGATCGACCCGGCGCTGATCGCCTCCGGTCCGCGGGTCGGGGTCAGCACCGCGGCGGATCGCCCATGGCGGCTGTGGCTGTCCGACTCCAGCGCCGTCTCGGTCTATCGCCGCAGCCCGCGCGCTCCCCGGATAGAGAAAACGGCCTGACCACTCGAAGGCCACCGCGCCCGCCCGAAGCAGCATCGGGCGCGCCATCGTGTTCCGGGGAGATCCCGTGGCCGCCCGCGCTCCGGGAATGCGCAAAGATAGGCACCGTGAGCAGCGACATCATCGACGAACTGACCTGGCGCGGTCTCATCGCGCAGTCCACCGACCTCGACGCGCTGCGTGCCGCGCTGGCCGACGGCCCGCTGACCCTGTATGCCGGTTTCGACCCCACCGCCGCCAGCCTGCACGCGGGTCACCTTGTGCCCTTGCTGACCTTGAAACGTTTCCAGCGCGCCGGCCATCGGCCGATCGTGCTCGCCGGCGGCGCCACCGGCATGATCGGCGACCCGCGTGATGTCGGTGAACGCACCATGAACTCGGCCGAAACCGTCGCCGACTGGGCCGAGCGCATCCGTTCTCAGTTGGAACGCTTCGTCGACCTCGACGATTCGCCCACCGGAGCGAAGATCGTCGACAACATGGAATGGACGCGGTCGTTGACCGCCGTCGACTTCCTGCGCGATATCGGCAAGCACTTCTCGGTCAACGTCATGCTCGCCCGCGACACCGTCAAACGCCGCCTGGAAGGCGAGGGCATCTCCTACACCGAGTTCAGCTACATGCTGCTGCAGGCCAACGACTACCTGCAGCTGCGCCGGGAACACGGCTGCCGGTTGCAGGTCGGCGGGTCCGACCAGTGGGGCAACATCATCGCAGGCGTGGAATTGAACCGCCGCGTTGACGGCGAGCACGTGCACGCGCTGACTGTTCCCCTGGTCACCTCCGCCGACGGCAAGAAGTTCGGGAAATCCACCGGCGGTGGCAGCCTCTGGCTCGACCCGGAGCTGACCAGCCCGTACGCCTGGTACCAGTACTTCGTCAACACCGCCGACGCCGATGTCGTCCGGTACCTGCGCTGGTTCACCTTCCTCGACCGCGACGAACTGGCCGAGCTGGAACAGGCCACGATCGAACGTCCGCATGCGCGTGAAGCCCAGCGCAGGCTGGCCGCTGAGATGACGAACCTGGTGCACGGGGAGAAGCACACCCGCGCGGTCCAGCTGGCGAGCCAGGCGCTGTTCGGTCGCGGGGAACTGCGTGATCTCGACGAGTCCACCCTTGCCGCAGCACTGCGCGAGGCCGCGGTGGACGGGGCGGTTCCCGAGATCTCGCCCGCCGGTTCGAACACGATCGTCGACCTGTTGGTCGCCACCGGCCTGTGTGAGAGCAGGAAAGCGGCCCGTCGCACGGTGCACGAAGGCGGCGCATCGGTGAACAACCAGCGGATCAGCGACCCCGACTGGACCCCCGACGAGGCCGACTACCTGCACGAACGCTGGCTCGTGCTGCGCAGGGGCAAGCGCAATTTCGCCGGCGCTGTCCGCGGTTCCGGAAATTGATCTTGGTGGCCTGAGTCACATCTGTGTGATTCAGGCCGTTTTCCGGCCCGAATGCAAGCCTCTGACCTGCGTAAACACACCGTTGTCGTGGCGATTTGACGAAGTGTTCTCCGCCGCGTAACTTATTCCACGTCAGAGCGACACGGACACCGACCCGGAGCCCAAGAGCCCGGGAAACGAGGTTGGACGAGGAGCGCCTGACAGGACCGGTCGAAGAGCGGAGTTTGACTCTGAGCCACTGACTGGTTAAGCTGGAAAACCTGCCTCACCGAATACCGGGTAAGACCGGCTGTGAAGTGTGTGCGTGTGTTCTTTGAGAACTCAATAGTGTGTCGATGAATGTCAGTGCCAAATGTTTTTGGTTTCCGGTTCTTCATACCCCCGTGTGAGGGACTGGATGTTTTTTGTCAGCTATTTTCCGGC
>NZ_MUKP01000036.1 GCF_002081715.1 Nocardia donostiensis
ACAGCGAAGCGAACAGGCCACCGGAAGCGCCGGCCTGATGCATCTCTTCGCAGACGATCGCGGCGTCGATACCGTCCCCGCCCGCACCACCGACCTGTTCGGGGTACTGGATGCCGAGCAGGCCGAGCTCACCGGCCTTCTTGTGCAGCTCCCGCGGTATTTCCCCGGCGCGCTCCCAGTTGTCCAGGTCGGGCAGGATCTCGCGCTCCACGAAACGTCGCACGGTAGCCCGTAGCTCGCGGCGTTCGGGGGTATTCCATTCACTGCTCACGGCAACAACTCCCTGGGAATGTCGAGATAGCGAGACCGCAGCCATTCGCCGAGGCCTTTGGCTTGCGGGTCGAAACGGGCCTGATATGCGACACCTCGGCCGAGTAGACCGGTGATCACGAAATTCACCGCCCGCAGATTGGGCAGCACATGCCTGGCGACGGGCAGCGGCGCGGTTTCCGGCAACAGTTCGCGCAACCGGTCGACGGTGAGGGTGTGCACCAGCCAGCGCCACTGCTGGTCGGTACGCACCCAGACACCGATATTGGCGTCGCCGCCCTTGTCGCCGCTGCGCGCCAGCGCGATCGTGCCCAGCGGAACGCGGCTGGTCGGCGCCGGTGTCTGCGGTTCGGGAAGTTCCGGTTCGGGGACCTCTTCCAGAGCTCTGGTTTCCGGATTCCCGCCGATGATGACCCGGCGACCGGACGGCAGCACGGCAGTATGCGGCACCGCTGCCGCATCGACATACCCCGGGCTGAACACGCCGTAGGGTGATCCGTTTCCCGGTGGCGTGGTGAAGCTGCAACCGGGGTAGGAGGCCAGCGCCAGCTCGACGGCGGTGCCGGAGAAGGCACGGCCTACCGTGTTGGGATCGGGGTCGCGGACCACGCAGCGCAGCAGCGCGCTGGCCTGCTCCTCGGTTTCGGCGTCCGGGCGGTCGAGCCGAGCCAGCGTCCATTCCAATTCGGCCGGCTTCTTCGGCAGCCACGACTCCAATTGTTGTTGCGCCAGCTCGGCTTTCGCCTCGATATCGAGACCGGTGAGAATGAATTCCATCTCGTTGCGGAAACCGCCGAGGGTGTTCAACGACACCTTCAACTGCGGCGGCGGAGCTTCACCGATGGCACCGTCGATCAGCACGCGGTCGGGTCCGTCTTGTGCCAGCCGGACGGTGTCGAGCCGGGTCGTGACATCGGGACCGGCGTAGCGGGCGCCCTGGATTTCGTACATCAGCTGAGCTGCCACCGTGTCGACGGTGACCGCGCCCCCGGTGCCCTCATGTTTGGTGATGACGCTGCTGCCGTCGGCCCTGATCTCGGCGATCGGGAAACCAGGCCTACCCAGATCGGGCAGTTCGGTGAAGAAGGCGAAGTTGCCACCAGTGGCCTGGGTGCCGCATTCGATCACATGCCCGGCCACCACGGCCCCGGCCAGCTGGTCGTAGTCGGCGCGGCCCCAGCCGAAATGGGCGGCGGCCGGCCCGACCACCACCGAGGCGTCGGTGACCCGTCCTGTCACCACCACGTCCGCGCCCGCTTCCAGGCATTCCACGATGCCCCACGCGCCCAGATAGGCGTTCGCGGCGAGTGGGGAGCCGAGTCCGAGGTCGGCGGCGCGTTCGGTGAGGTCGTCGCCTTCGACGTAGCCGATCCGCACGTCCAGTCCGAGGTTTTCTGCCAGCGTGCGCAGTGTCGCGGCCAGCCCGGCCGGGTTGAGGCCGCCCGCGTTGGCGACGATCTGCACATTGCGTTCCAGCGCGAGACCGAGACAGTCCTCGAGCTGGCGAACGAAAGTTTTCGCGTAGCCGAGGTCGGGGTTCTTCATCCGGTCCCGGCCCAGGATCAACATGGTCAGCTCGGCGAGATAGTCGCCGGTCAGCACATCGAGCTGCCCGCCTTCGAGCATCTCCCGCATCGCACCGAGGCGGTCGCCGTAGAACCCGGAACAGTTGCCGATCCGGATCACCCCGGGATCGGCCGCAAGCCTACTCATCAGCGGAGATGCCTCCTGTCGTAGCGGGCCGAACAACCCGGTTATGACGCCAGCGGTGCAGTACCACGTACATGGCCAGCATCACAGCCAGGCAGTAAAAAAGCAAGCGCGCGTGCTTGTTAATGATCTTCGTCCGGGGAGGCCGCCCCGAACCGCCGGGCCGAGACCAGGCAAAATGGGCCGAGTGTCCTCCGATGTCGCCGTAGTCCTTCTCTTCGCCCTGGCCGGATTCCTGCTCGGCGGGGTCTACACGACGTGGAAAACCGCCCGGCCCCTGTCCATCGCCCTGGCCGTCTGCGCGGTTCTCGCCGTAGTCGGGGCCGTCGCCTGGCTGATTTGACGTCCTCCCCGCCATGAAGGGCGGAGATTCCTCCTGCGGCGCTCGCGCGCCGCTGCGGTGGGTTCCTGTTTCGCTGGGGCGCGCCTCCCGCTAAGCGGCAGGACTTGCCATCCCTCCGCAGGCGTTCAACCTCTCGGCGCGTCCCGCCGCGAGAATATTGTTGGCCGCATTGAGATCGCGGTCATGGGTGACACCGCACGTGCACGTCCATTCCCGGACCTGCAACGGCTTCTTCTCGCCCACGGCTCCGCACACCGAGCACATGCGGGTCGAGGGGAGCCAGCGGTCCACCTTGCCGAAGGTGCGCCCGTACCGGTGGGCTTTGCCCTCGAGTATGCCGCGCCGGACCGATGAGTTTCCCGTAACCGTTCCGTCTGCAGTAGTGCGCGATGAATTCCCGGGCTTGTTTTTTTCACGACGACAGCAGAAAACGGAGGACTCGGTGCGCATACTGGCGATCACTCAGAACATCACCGTCGACGGCTCGATCGAAATGCTCGGCGACTGGTTCGACCCAGCCCAACAGGGAGACAGCTCCGACCTGCTGGAGGAGCTGCACCGCCAGGACAGCGCCGCCGACGCCTTCCTCACCGGGCGCCGCACCTTCGAGGATCTGCGCAGCTACTGGCCCGAGCAGACCGACGACCCCACCGGCATCACCGCCTACCTCAACCAGGTGCGCAAGTATGTGGTGTCCTCGACCATGACCGAACCGAAATGGCAGAACTCCACGATCCTGTCCGGCGACCCGGTCGACCAGGTCGCGGCCCTCAAACAGCAACCGGGCCAGGACATCGTCGTCACCGGCAGCATCACGCTCTGCCATGCGCTGATCACGGCGGGTCTGGTCGACCAATACCGGCTGTTCGTCTACCCGGTGGTCCAAGGCCGGGGACGCCGCCTCTTCCCCGACCGATACCAGCTGCCCCGGTTACGACTGCTGGATACGAAATCTTTCCGGTCGGGTATCGCCTACTCCTGCTACACCCCCGCCTGATGGGGTTTATCGGCCGAAACCCGGTCAGGGCGTGCTGTACGTCGGACGCCACGGTGCCGCGAGGGGTGCATCGTGACGTCCGGCGTGCGGCGGTGGGTGCAGCAGTCACGCGAACCACGCTGTTCTCGCTGCCGCGCCGTTGCGGTCAGCTGTGCCTGCGACGCCTTCAGTATGCTCCTGGGCTCCGACAAGTTTTGTTCAGGCCAGCCGCCACAGCGGTGACACCGGGCCGTGGCCTTTGCCCAGGTCGTAGGAGGCTTTCAAGCAGCGCTCGGTCCATTCCTTCGCGAACTCGAATGCATCGGGCACCGAGTAGCCGTGGGCGAGCGCGCAGGCCAGCGCCGCAGCCAGGGTGTCACCGCCGCCGTGGTCGTTGCCGGTGTAGATCCGCGGGGAGCTGAACTCCAGGAATCGTTCACCGTCGAACAGCAGATCCGTGCTCTGCTCGGAGGTGCGCAGATGCCCACCCTTGACCACCGTCCACTGCGGTCCCAGCGCGTGCAGCGCCTCGGCAGCCCGCCGCGCCGACGCCTTGTCGGTGACCTCGACCCCGGTGAGCAGCCGCACCTCGTCCAGGTTCGGCGTGACGATGGTGGCCAGCGGGAACAAGGTGTATCGCACCGCGTCCAGCGCTTCGGCATGTAGCAGCGGGTCACCGTGCATGGACGCCGCCACCGGGTCAACCACCAGCGGTATCTCGCCGTCGCGGCCGATACCGACCTCCCGGCACACCGCAGCGACCGCTTCGATGATGCCGGTGGAGGCCAGCATCCCGGTTTTCGCCGCCCCCACCCCGATATCCCCGACTACGGTCCGCACCTGGTCGGCGACGATCTGCGGCGGGACCTCGTGGAAACCGCTCACCCCCAGGGAGTTCTGTACGGTCACCGCCGCCACCGCTACCAGCGCATGCACCCCACACAGGGTCATGGTCCGCGAATCGGCTTGAATTCCGGCTCCGCCCCCCGAGTCCGTTCCGGCGATGGTGAGCGCCCGCACCGGAGTCTGCCCGGTAGGCGCCAGCGGCAACAATCTCACGCGGCAACCCTACGTGGACCGTGGGTGACATTTACGTGCCAGGTCAGCTCGCTCACGGCATAGTGCACGGGTCCTGCGATCGTGCGTCGTCGGCCGCAGGCAGCATCGTGCGATCAGCGCACGGTCTGATCGATCAGCCGCCGCGCGGCCCGATCGGTGCGCTGAGTGTCGCCAGTGATCAACTGGTCCTGCAAGATGCCGCGAAGTCCCGATATGAGCAGAGTGGCGACCACCTCCGGGTCGTCTACGGTATCGACGCCGCGTAGTCCTTCGGTGAGCGCGGCGACGAAGATGGCGATGGCGTCCTGGGCGTATTCGGTATAGGGGCCGTTGGGGGCGCAGGCGGCACCGAGGACCTGGAGCATCACCTTGACGCTGATCGCGCCGCTGCCAGTGGTGTTCGCACGCCAGAACTCCCACAGTCGGTCGCGTAGTGAGGCCGCGTCGGCTACCTCGGCGAAGACCGCCTCGATATCGGGCCGCTGGGTGGCCAGGGCTTGGACCAGCAGTTCTTCTTTGGTGTTGAAGTAGTAGATCAGCATCCGCGAGCTGGTACCCAGTTCGGCGGCCAGCGGGCGCAGCGATAGATCCGCCAGTCCGTGTTCGGCGATATAGCCGACGACGGCGTCGAGTAGTTCGGCGCGTTTGGCGTGGTCGAGTGGGCGAGCCATGGGTTGACTGTAGCGATCGGTACAGGTATCCATGTCCCCGTGACTGTAACAACCGCTTCAGAAACTCGGGGCGCTGCCGAACCGGTAGTGCTCACCGCCTACGCGGCCACCACCTCGCTCGCCGACGATATGGACGAGACCTGGGCCGAGTTGCTGCGCGGTAGTACCGGCATCGGCGCGCTCGACGACGATTTCATCGCTGAGTACGACCTCCCGGTGCGGATCGGCGGCAAACTGAAGACGCATCCCGCGGCGCAATTGACCCGCGTCGAACAGCGCAGGCATTCCTACGTCGAACAACTGGCCCTGGTACTGAGCAGGCGCCTCTGGCAGGAGGCCGGAACACCCGAAGTGGACCCGGAACGACTCGCCGTCTCCATCGGCACCGGGCTCGGCGGCGGCGACGCGTTGATCGACGCCGTGGACGCGATGCGCGCGGGCGGCTACCGCAAGGTGTCGCCCATGTCGGTGCCGATGGTCATGCCGAACGGTCCGGCCGCCGCGGTCAGTCTCGAAATCGGTGCTCGTGCCGGAGCTTTCGCTCCGGTCTCGGCATGCTCGTCCGGGACGGAGGCGGTAGCGCAGGCCTGGCGGCTGATTGCCACCGGGGAAGCCGATATGGTCGTCGCGGGCGGTGTGGAAGGACATATCCACGCCGTGCCGATCGCCAGTTTCGCCATGATGCGCGCCATGAGCACCCGCAACGACGACCCCGAACGCGCCTCCCGTCCGTTCGACCGCGACCGCGACGGTTTCGTATTCGGTGAGGCAGGCGCGCTGATGGTGCTCGAATCCGAGCGGCACGCCCGCGCCCGCGGCGCCCGCATCCACGCCCGGATGCTCGGCGCGGGCATCACCTCCGACGCCTACCACATCGTTGCCTCCGACCCCGCAGGCACCGGCGCGGCCCGCGCCATGCGCAAAGCGATCGCCGTCGCCGGCCTCGACCCCGCCGATATCCAGCACGTGAACGCCCACGCCACCTCGACATCCATCGGCGACGCCTCCGAAGCGACCGCGATCGCCGCGGTGACACCCGATGCCTCCGTCTACGCCCCCAAATCCGCCCTCGGCCACTCCATCGGAGCGGTCGGCGCCCTCGAAACCCTGCTGACCGCACTCACCCTCCGCGACCAGCAGGTACCGCCCACCCTCAACCTGGACAACCCCGACACCGACCTCGACATCGTGCACGGAACTGCCCGCACCCAGCGCATCGACTACGCCCTCACCAATTCGTTCGGCTTCGGCGGGCACAATGTCGCCCTGGCTCTGGGGCGTGCCTGACCCTCCCCGAGCAGCGTTATCTCAACGCACGCATTCTGTGCCTCGTGAGCTCGCCCGAGTTCGACGGCTAGGGCATGCCCGAGCAACGTCCCCCCAGTGATCTGAGCAGGACGCGGTCGGCGGATTTTCGTCGAAGTCTCAGCGCCGTTGCTTCAGGGAGACGAGCGCTTATGTTGCCGAGCGTTTGACCCATGGTTCGTCTCTCTTCTGGTTGCTGTACTGGATGCAACACAGGGACAGCACGTTCGGAGAGTCAGGAGTAATCATGCGAATCGCAGTCTTCGGAGCCACCGGTACCCTCGGCAGGCATATCGTCGAGCAGGCGCTGGAACGCGGCCATGAGGTCACCGCCCTCACCCGCGACGCCAACCGAATCGGCCGCACCCACGAGAACCTTCACGTCGTCGAAGGAGACGTCCTCGACCCGGCGGCAGTCGAGCGGGCCGTTCTCGGCCAGGACGCGGTATTGATCTCCCTCGGTAACGGGCGCAAGGGCGTGGTGCGTGCCGAGGGCACCCGCACGGTCATCGAGGCAATGAACCGCACCGGGGTGAAACGCTTGATCTGCCAGTCCACGCTCGGCGCGGGCGACAGCCGGTCCAATCTGAACTTCGTCTGGAAGTACGTCATGTTCGGCCTGCTGCTGCGCCCGGCCTACGCCGACCACCAGTTGCAGGAAAAGCACGTGCAGGCCAGCGACCTGGATTGGACGATCGTGCGGCCGAGCGCCTTCACCGACGGCCCGCGCACCGGCGCATACCGCCACGGTTTCCCCGCCAGCGAAACAGGGTTGTCGTTGAAGATCGCTCGAGCCGATATCGCCGAGTTCATGCTCGACCAGCTCACCGACCGCACTTACCTGCGCGAAACCCCGGGTATCTCCCAGTGAGTCGGCGCCGGATGTTCGCAGCGAAGAATGGCTGTCGGTGCGGACACCGATAGCGCCGTGCAGGGCGACCCCAGGCCGGGAACGGCTCGGGATAGGTACATCAGGACAGAGGGCATCCGATGGGCCGGCCTCCGTGGAAACCGGCCCATCGAAAGGCTTATCCGCGGGACTGCGGTCTACGACACGACCGGCAGATAGACAGCATTACCCGACTTGGCGAACTCCGCCGACTTCTCCGCCATCCCCGCTTCGATGGCGGCGGCATCGGTCAACTGGTGCCGTTCCGCGTACTCCCGCACATCCGCCGAGATCCGCATCGAGCAGAACTTCGGCCCGCACATGGAGCAGAAGTGCGCGGTTTTCGCCGGCTCCGCGGGCAGTGTTTCGTCGTGGAACTCTCGCGCGGTATCGGGATCGAGCGACAGCGCGAACTGATCACGCCACCGGAATTCGAAACGTGCCTTGGACAATTCGTCGTCCCGGCGCTGTGCATGCGGATGGCCCTTGGCGAGATCGGCGGAATGCGCGGCGATCTTGTAGGTGATCACGCCCGTTTTCACATCGTCCCGGTTCGGCAGGCCCAGATGCTCTTTGGGCGTGACGTAGCACAGCATTGCCGTCCCGGCCTGCGCGATGATCGCCGCGCCGATCGCCGAGGTGATGTGGTCGTAGGCGGGGGCGATATCGGTGGCGAGTGGGCCGAGGGTGTAGAACGGCGCTTCCTCGCACAGTTCCTCTTCGAGCCGCACGTTTTCCACGATCTTGTGCATCGGCACATGACCGGGGCCCTCGATCATCACCTGGACCCCATGCGATTTCGCGATCTTCGTCAACTCGCCGAGCGTGCGCAGCTCCGCGAACTGTGCCTCGTCGTTGGCGTCGGCGATCGAACCCGGCCGCAGACCGTCGCCGAGGGAGAACGTGACATCGTAGCGGGCCAGGATCTCGCACAGCTCCTCGAAATGGGTGTACAGGAATGATTCCTGATGATGTGCCAGACACCACGCCGCCATAATGGATCCGCCGCGCGACACGATCCCGGTGACCCGTTTCGCCGTCAACGGCACATACCGCAGCAGCACGCCCGCATGCACCGTCATATAGTCCACACCCTGCTCGCACTGCTCGATCACCGTGTCGCGGTAGATCTCCCAGGTGAGCTTGGTGGGGTCGCCGTTCACCTTCTCCAACGCCTGATAGATCGGCACCGTGCCCACCGGGACGGGGGAGTTGCGCAGAATCCATTCCCGCGTTTCGTGAATGTTCTTGCCGGTGGACAGGTCCATGATGGTGTCCGCGCCCCACCGCGTCGCCCACACCATCTTCTCCACCTCTTCGGCGATCGACGACGACACCGCCGAGTTACCGATATTGGCATTGATTTTCACCAGGAACTTCTTCCCGATGATCGTTGGCTCCAGCTCCGGATGCTTGTGGTTGGCCGGGATCACCGCCCGCCCCGCGGCCACCTCGTCGCGCACCAGCTCCGGCGCCACACCTTCGCGTGCGGCGATGAACCGCATCTCCGAGGTGATGATTCCCGCCCGCGCCCACGCCAACTGCGTCCGCGGCCCCGCCACCTCCGGCTTCGCCCATCCGTCCCGCAGCTTCGGTAACCCCGCTTCCAGGTCGATGGTCGCCGACTCGTCGGTGTACGGACCCGACGTGTCGTACACGTCGAAGTGGTCACCATTGGTCAGGTTGATCCGTCGCACCGGAATACGCAGGTCATCCACTTCGTGGTAGTGCTTGACGCTGCCTTCGATCGGACCCGTGGTCACGCTGTCGACAGGTGAGTTCATCGTGATCTTCCTCCCTACGCCGGCATTACCCGGTCAGGTTCATACGGTCGACAGCCCTGATCGCCCGAAAGGGCTAGCCGTCCTCTCAGCCCGCTGGTGCGAGCCCCCGTTGGCGTGTGAAATTCGTCCGCGATCGACCATACCCCGACTTCTCGGCGACTTGCCCGGAGATGGGAAGACCTACGTGCGCCGAATTCGGTGGCACCGGGCGAATCGGGCGTGGGCAGGCAAACTATACATATGTGTAGTAATGTGCCTGTGCGTGAAGGAAAGTGCATATTTGTGTAGGTGCGGGCTATGGTGATCACATCCGATCCCGAAGACCTCACAGCTCGAGCCCGGATCCGCGACGCCGCGCTACGGCAATTCGGCGAGCACGGCTTCGAACGGGCGACCATCCGGGGTATCGCCGACGCGGCGGGGGTGTCATCAGGGCTGGTGCGGCATCATTTCGGGGCCAAAGAAGCGTTGCGGGATGCTTGTGACGCCTATCTGGCCCGGGTGCTGCACGGGATCAACGATCAGGTACAGACCGGAGATGCCACGGGCGGAGCGAACCATGTGGCGACCGCGATCGCCGCGTTCGGCCCGTATCAGCGGTATCTGTCGCGGGCGTTGACCGAGGGCCGGGCGGTTGCCCTGTTCGACAAGCTGGTCGAGCTGGCCGAACAGTGGTTGGCAGAAGCGGATGCCGAACGTCCCGATCCGCCCGTGGTGTCGCGACGGGCCAGGGCGACCGTGTGTGCGGCCATGTCGCTTGCGGTCCCGATCCTTCATGACCATGTGTCACGAAACCTCGGTGTGGATGTGCTCGGCCCGGACGGAGCGGCGGTGCTGGCTCCGATCCTGCTGGATATCTACTCCCATCCCTATCTCACCCCGGACGAGGCCGCGTCGCTCCGGGCACAGTTGCAGGCCGCCGAGACCGGCTCTCGATAGCAGAAGGATGTGTCATGGCTGAACCGATTTCGGTGACCGGCTTGGTTAAACGTTTCGGCCGGACCGTGGCCGTGGACGGGCTCGATCTCACTGTCGAGGCGGGCGAAGTACATGGTTTCCTAGGCCCGAACGGGGCAGGAAAGAGCACCACGATCCGGATCCTGCTGGGGCTGCTCGAGGCCGACGCCGGCAGCGTGCAGTTGCTTGGCGGGGATCCGTGGCGGGACGCGACCACCCTGCACGAACGCCTGGCGTATGTACCCGGCGACGTCGTGCTTTGGCCGGGGCTGTCCGGCGGGGAGATCATCGATCTGCTGCTGCAAGTGCACGGGCGCGCCGACCATGCCAAGCGAGACGAGATGATCGAACGTTTCGATCTGGATCCACGCACCAGAGCCCGCGCCTACTCGAAAGGCAACCGGCAGAAGGTGGCGCTGATCGCCGCCTTCGCCTCCGATGCCGATCTGCTGATACTGGATGAGCCCACTTCGGGCTTGGACCCCCTGATGGAAGCGGTGTTCCGCGATGTCGTCCGCGAACAGTGCCGTGACGGACGCACTGTGCTGTTGTCCAGCCATGTGCTGTCCGAGGTCGACGCCCTCTGCGACCGCGTGACGATCATTCGGGACGGACGCACCGTGGACACTGGGCGTCTGGCCGAACTGCGGCGCCTGAGCACTACCGCCGTCCAGGCTCAAATATCCGGGCCCCCGGATGGTTTTGCCGAACTGCCCGGTGTGCACAGCGTCCGCTACGAGGCAGACGCCTTGTCTTTCGACGTCGACAACGATGCGCTGGGTACGGTGCTGCGGCATCTCGACCTGCTCGGCGTGCGTAGCCTCACCAGTAGGCCGCCGACGTTGGAGGAGCTGTTCCTGCGGTACTACGACCGGAAGGCGACGTCCACCGTCGAGGTCGGCCGATGAACGCGATCAAGGGAACCCGTCCGCTGCTGCGGCTGGCACTGCGCCGTGAGCGCACCATCGCGCCGTGGTGGGTTCTGCTGCTCGCAGCGATGTCGCTGATCATGGTCGGCTACATCGAACGCGCGATGGGCACGCCGGAACTGATGGCCGAATACACCTCGATGATCAACCGCAACAGCTTCTTCCGCGCGCTCGGTGGCGCGTTCACCGTGCCCGATCTGGGATATATGGCCGCCTGGCGGAGCGGGGGGTTCCTGTATCTGTTGAACGGCCTGGCCGCCATGCTGACCGTCATCCGATATACCCGTGCCGACGAAGAAACCGGCCGCACCGAATTACTTCGTGCTGGTGTGGTCAGTCGCTACGCCGGGTTGACCACAGCCGTGCTGGTGGCCGGCGGGGTCGCGCTCGCCGGGGGTGTGCTGCCTGCGCTGGCGCTGATCGCGAAGGGCCTTGACCCGGCCGGGTCCCTCGCCTACGGGCTCGCCATCGTCTCGGCCGGATGGGTGTTCGGCGCGTTCGCCGCGGTAGGTGTCCAGTTGGCCCGCAGCGCACGCACGGCCCGGAACATCAGTCTGTCCGTGCTCGGAATCGCTTATGTTCTCCGGTACGCCGGGGACGCGTCCGGACAGTACTGGCTCAAGTACCTGTCGCCGCTCGGCTGGAGCCATCTGATGCTGCCGTACTTGGACAACCGCTGGTGGATGCTCACGGTGCCGGCCGTGGTCACGGCCATCCTGCTCGCCGTGGCATATCGGCTCCTGAGCCACCGTGACCTCGGTGAGGGGTTCATTCCGGAGCGGCTCGGCCCCTCGACTGCACCGGGTCTGCACGGCCCGATCGGGTTGTCCTGGCGGCTGCACCGTGGCCTGCTGGTCTCCTGGGCGGCGGCGATGGCCTGCTTCGCTGTCGCCGCGAGTGGCGCCATGACTCTGGTGGATCAACTGGAGGACACGCCGACGGAGCTGGCGACGAAACTGGTGGAAGGATTCGGCGGCAGCCCTGAAGCGACCTATATCGACAACGGTGTGTGGGCGCTCATCTTGATCGCCGCCTACGTTCTTGCGCTCTACCCGGTGTTGATGATCCAGCGGCTGCGCGCGGACGAGGCCAGCGGCCGCGTTGAGGTACTGCACGCTACGCCGATGACCCGGTTACGTTGGGCGGCGGGGCATCTGCTCGTCACCGCGCTCGGCACCGCCGCGCTGTTCGCGATCACCGGCCTGGTGTTCGGTGTGGGCTTCGCACTCGCCCACGGCGGACCCTCCGATATCCCCCGTCTTTTCGCAGGCGCACTGGGTACCATCCCCGCCGCCTGGCTCGTCGGGGCCGTCGCGATGCTCGGCTACGGTCTGCTGCCTCGTGCGGCTGTCGCCGCGTCGTGGATCGTCTGGATCGGGACAATCGTCCTCGGACGGATAGCGGGCCCGCTGTACGGGCGTTGGGGCGGAACACCGGTCGAACCGTTCCACTTCATCCCCAACACCGTCGCCGGAGACCCTTTCGATCCTGTCCCGGCCGTCACGATGCTCGTACTGTCCGCGATCTGCGTCGGAGGCGGACTATTCGCCCTCCGGCGCCGTGATATGGGATAGCGCGGTCGGGAGATACCCGGTTCTCCTTCGGGTGCAGCTCTCGGGTCAGAGCCAGGTGTCCAGCGTGGTGGTGGTGAGGAAGTGGTCGAGGTCGGCGCGCCAGGGGGCTGGGGTGGTTTTTTCCGGCTCGATGGCGGTGTATTGGCCGCGGTAGAACAACAGCGGCCGACCGGAGGTGGTCGATTCCGACAGGGCAAGTACTCGGCCGATCACGATGTAGTGGTCGCCGCCGTCGACGACGCGGTCCACCGTGCACTGGATGGTGGCCAGGGCGTTGTCCAGGAGCGGGAGGTTCAGGTCCGAGGTGTGCCAGTCGACGCCGGCGAACTTGTCGGGTTCGCGGGAGCCGAAGCGGGCGCAGACGGGTTGCTGTTCCTCGGCGAGGACGTTGACGGCGAAACGGCCGTTGCGTTCGATTGCGGCCCAGGAACGAGAACCCTTGGTAGGGCAGAAGAGGACCAGCGGCGGGTCAAGGGACAGGGCGGCGAACGATTGGCAGGCGAAGCCGATGGGGGCCTGTTCGTCGTCGAAGGTGGTGATGACGGTGATGCCGGTGCAGAACTGGCCCAGCACGTTGCGGAACTGCCGCCCATCGATCTCGGGGTAGTCCACCTGCTCCACCTGTTCGGTCTGCTGCGGATCCGCCGGTTCGGCTGCTGCCGTCACGTTCATCCCCGTCCTCGGTTGTTTTCGCCCTGTCTCGGCCGGTGGCGGCCGGTTCCGCGACCGCCACCGTTGTCACTACTGTCGTTACTTCATGCCGACGCTGAAGTCGTGGCCCCACAGACTCACCGCGGTAGATTCCCGCGCGATCCAGCTATGGTCGTCGACTTCCAAACCCTCACAGCCGAATTCGACATCGAACCCGCCGGGTGTCTTCATGTAGAACGACAGCATTTTGTCGTTGACATGCCTGCCCAGGGTGGCCGACATCTTGACCTTCTTGCGCTGCGCCCGGTCCAGGCACAGGCCCACATCGTCGGCGTTTTCCACCTCGATCATCAGGTGCACGATGCCGCTGGGGGTAGGCATCGGCAGGAACGCCAGCGAATGATGCCGTGGGTTGCAGCCGAAGAAACGCAGCCAGGCGGGTTCGCCGTCGGCGGGGCGGCCCACCATCTGCGGCGGCATCCGCATCGAGTCGCGCAGCCGGAAGCCGAGCACGTCGCGGTAGAACTCGAGCGCCGCCTGGTCGTCGGAGGTGCTGAGCACGACATGGCCGAGACCCTGTTCCTCGGTGACGAAGCGGTGCCCGTACGGGCTGACCACCCGGCGATGCTGCAACGCGACACCGTGGAACGCCTCGAGCACATTGCCGGAGGGGTCTTCGAAACGGATGAGTTCGTAGACGCTGCGGTCGGCTTTCTCCTCGGCGGAGCCCTCCTTGTAGGACACGCCTGCTTTGTCCAGCCGGTCCCTGATGTCCTGCAGCTCTTCGGCATTGGCGGTTTCCCACCCGGAAACCAGCAGCCGGTCCTTGTCGCCGGGCACGATGACCAGTCGCGCCGGGAATTCGTCCATGCGCAGGTAGAGGGAGTCCGGGTCACTGCCCTTGCCCTCGACCATGCCGAGCACTTTGAGGCCGTATTCGCGCCAGGCCGCCATATCGGTGGCCTCGATACGCAGATAGCCGAGCGATCGAATGCCCATGATCTATTTCTCCTGTTTACCGACGCCGGACAGGAAGTCCGTTGCCAGTCGGTTGAATTCGGCGAATTTCTCCAGCTGCGCCCAGTGCCCGCAGCCACCGAAGACGTGCAGTTGCGCGCGCGGGATGGTTTTGATGGCGACCAGCGCGCCGTCGAGCGGGTTGACCCGGTCTTCGCGGCCCCAGATCAACAGCACCGGCTGACGCAGTTTGTATGCCTCGCGCCAGAGCATGCCTTTTTCGAAATCACCGCTGGCGAACGATTTGCCCATGGCGCGGGTCGCGGCGAGCGATTCGGGGGTGTTGGCGGAGGCGAAGCGTTCCTCGAGGAGTTCTTCGGTGACGAGTTTCTGGTCGAACACCATGATCCGCAGGAAGGCTTCGAGGTTGTCCCGTGTCGGTTCCATATTGAACTTCGACAGCAGTTTGACGCCCTCGGTGGGGTCCGGCGCGAACAGGTTCGTGCTCAAACCGCCCGGCCCCATCAGCACCAGCTTGCCCGCGCGGTCGGGGTAGTCCAACGCGAACCGCACTGCCGCGCCGCCGCCGAGGGAATTCCCGAGCAGATGCACCCGTTCGGTGATGTTCAGGGTGTCGAGCAGGTCTTTGAGTGCCGAGGAGCTGTGCACGAAATACTGCGGGTGCTCGGTCGGCTTGTCCGACTGGCCGAAACCGGGCTGGTCGACGGCGAGCACATGGAAATCGCGCGCCAGCACCGGGATGTTGCGGGAGAAATTCGACCAGGACGAAGCACCGGGTCCGCCGCCGTGCAGCAGCACGATCGTCGGGCCGTTACCGACACCGGCCTCGTGGTAGTGCAGTTTCAGGTCCGGGCGGACCTGCGCGAACCGGGATGTCGATTCGTAGGTGATCTCTGAAGTGGCAGTCACTGTCGCATCACACCATCGTGTCGTTGACGGGCAGGCCGAATTCGCCGGTGCCGAACATCTGGTAGGCGCGTTCGGGGTCGTTGGCGGCGTGCACGCGGCCTGCGTGCGCGTCGCGCCAGAACCGCTGCAGTGGAGTGCCGTTGGCGAGCGCGGTCGCGCCAGAGCTCTCGAACAGTTTATCGATCGAGGCGATGGAACGGCCGGTGGCGCGCACCTGGTCGCGGCGGGCGCGCAGCCGCAGCTCGAATGGGATCTCCTCACCGGCCAACAGGAGTGCGTATTCGTCGGCCACATTGCCCGACAGCTGTCGCCAGGCGGCGTCGATATCGCTGGACGCCTCGGCGACCCGGACCTTCGAGAATGGGTCTTCCTTGGCTTTTTCCCCGGCGTAGGCGGCGCGCACCCGCTTGCCCTGGTGTTCGACGTGCGCGGCGTATGCGCCGTAGGCCATGCCGACGATCGGGGCGGAGATGGTGGTGGGGTGGATTGTGCCCCAGGGCATTTTGTACACCGGGTCCGGGTTCTGCTCCAGGCCGGGCGATTTCAGCTCATTCATCGTCTTGAAGCTGAGGAACCGGTGGCGGGGCACGAAAACGTCCTCCACCACAACGGTGTTGGAGCCGGTGCCGCGCAGACCGACGACGTTCCACACGTCGTCGATTCGGTAGTCTGAGCGCGGGATCAGGAAGCTGCCGAAGTCGACCGGCCTGCCGTCCTTGATCACCGGCCCGCCGACGACCACCCAGCTGGCGTGATCGCAGCCGGACGACCAGGCCCACGAGCCCTTGACGGTGTACCCGCCGTCTACGACAGTGCCCGCACCCATGGGGGCGTAGGAGGAGGAGATGCGGACGTCGGTGTCCTCGCCCCATACGTCTTCCTGGGCCTGCTGGTCGAACAACGCCAGGTGCCAGTTGTGCACGCCGATGATGCCCGCGACCCAGCCGGTGGAACCGCATGCGCTGGCGATCTTGCGGACGGTGTCGTAGAAGACGACCGGATCGGCGGCGTGGCCGCCCCACTGCTTGGGTTGCAGTAGCCGGAAGAAGCCCGTCTCCTGCAACGCCTTCATCGATTCGTCGGGGATGCGCCGCAGGTCCTCGGCCTCCTGCGCGCGCTCGCGCAGCGTCGGCAACAGCGCTTCGATCCGCTCGGTCACTTCTTGCGTCATCTTGGGGACCCGCTCCTGCCTGGTCGTTGGTAACCGGTAGTCATTTGCTTCTGAGATTAGAACAGGTTCTTGTTTATGTCGAGAACCGAAGCCGGCTCGCCGCAATAGGTAGCCCACGCTGGAAGTGGGCCGAATCGCTGGCGTGAAGCGCCGCCATTTTGTAACGTGTTCTAGTACATAAGGAGGAGGAATCGCGATGGCAGTAACCCCCAAGGGGAGCGGTGCGAAGGTCCGGGAGCTCGATGTCGGCACCACCCCCACCCGCTACGCGCGGGGATGGCATTGCCTGGGTTTGGCCAAGTCTTTCCGAGACGGCAAGCCGCACTCGGTGCATGCTTTCGGCACCAAGCTCGTCGTCTGGGCCGACAGCAACGACGACCTGCATGTACTCGACGCATACTGCCGGCATATGGGCGGTGACCTGAGCATGGGCGAGGTCAAGGGCGACGATATCGCCTGCCCGTTCCACGACTGGCGCTGGGGCGCCAACGGTAAATGCACCTCGATTCCGTACGCGCGCCGGGTGCCGCCACTGGCCAGGACCAGGAAATGGACCACGCTGGAACGTAACGGGCAGCTGTTCGTCTGGCACGACCACGAGCGCAACGAACCGCCCGAAGAGGTCACCATCCCCTATATCGAGGGTCCCTACACCGACGCCGACGGCACGTCCACCGAGGAACTCGACAGCGGCTGGACGGACTGGACCTGGAACTCGTTGCTGATCGAAGGCGCCAACTGCCGCGAGATCATCGACAACGTGGTGGACATGGCCCACTTCTTCTACATCCACTACGCCTTCCCGACCTATTTCAAGAACGTGTTCGAAGGCCATGTGGCGACCCAGTTCCTGGAAACCAAGGGCCGCCCTGATGTCGGTGTGGCGGCCAAGTACGGCGGGGACAATCTGCTGAAATCGGAAGCGTCCTATTTCGGCCCCTCGTACATGATCAACCCGTTGGTCAATATCTACGGCGGGTACGAGATCAAGGTGGTGCTGATCAACTGCCACTACCCCGTCACCCAGGACTCGTTCATGCTGCAGTGGGGCCTGACCGTCGAGAAGCCCAAGGGTATCGACGACAAGACCGCCGAGAAACTCGCCAAGAGCATGACTCAATTCTTCGGCGACGGGTTCCTGCAGGACGTGGAGATCTGGAAGCACAAGTCCAAGGTCGAAAACCCGCTGCTGTGCGAGGAGGACGGCCCGGTCTACCAGCTGCGCCGCTGGTACGAGCAGTTCTACGTCGACGTCGCCGATGTCACCGAGAAGATGACGCAGCGCTTCGAGTTCGAGGTCGACACCACCAAGGCCAACGAAGCCTGGGAGGCCGAGGTCGAGGAGAACCTGCGGCGTAAACGGGAGGCTGAGCAAGCCGAGGAAGCCGGGGCCCAGCAGGCGGAGGCGGGTGTCTGATGCCCACATGGGCGAAAGCACCCGACTTCGCCGACCAGCCGGCTCGGCGAGCGCAGGTGCAGGCCCAGACGGTGGTCGACCGGCAACGGTATCTGGAAGAGGGACTGACACCGCTGCGGTGTCAGTCCTGCCAGGCCGAGGTGCTGGTGCGCAAGAGCAGCGCGCGGCAGACCTCGGTGCAGTGGACCGAGAACCCCGCCGCCCGCTGCCCGGTGTTCGCCGAACTCGGTGCCAAAGGCAACGGGCCGGGTAAGCCCGATACCTGCGAGAACCTGCAGCGGACCATCAAATGGGCCGTAGACGAAGGTGTCGTTCCGGTCCCTGAGTAGCGGCGTTCCGCACCGGTCACCCGACGGCCGGTCTGTTCGTCCGGTACGGGACCGCCTGTGCTCGGCAGGCACGAACCGGGTAGCGGTCAGCTGAAAGGCGTGCGCGGCGGTTCTTGTCGTTGGCCGTCGAGGTAGATGTCCACCTTCTCGTTGTAGAAGCAGGCGAGGCCCGCGATCTTCTGGCTTTCCGGGAGCGGGGTGCGGTAGATCCAGACGATATCCGGATGAAGGTTGCCGTTGATGCGTGCGTTCCAGTAGTCGGCGGTGCCCTTGTACGGGCAGTGGGTGTGGGTTTCCGACGGTTCGAGCAGATCGGTGCGGACGTCGGTGAGCGGCAGGTAATAGCGCGCGGGCAGTCCGGTTTCGAAGAGGATGCGCGGGGAGTGGGAGTCGGCGACGGACACGCCGTCGATCTCGACGCGGATGTGGCGTGAACTGGCGAGGATGTCGACCCGCGAATACGGGCTGCGCGGGTGAACGTAGACGGGTTCGTCTTCCTCGAACCATTCGTCCATCGCGTTCCAGTCCAGCCGCACCAGATCGTCGAGACCGGGAACAGGGGAGTCGTGGTAGCGCAGCGCGGCGCCACGCGCACTGTGTCCGTCGATGATCACGTCATATCCGGTGGCTTCACCCAGTTCCGCGGAGTGCCGGGTCGTGCCGTTGGGTTCGAGCTTGGCCCGCATATCGGCCAGGGGGACATAATAGGTCGGGTAGTAGGGGTTTTCCCATACCAGCTCGGGCCGTAATGTGTCGGCGACCAGCCGCCCGTCCAGATAGACCCGCACGCGCTTCGGACTGGTCTCGACCCGCACCCGCTCGTTTCCGGTCATACCGCCGAAGGTACTCCTAACCACGACCTACCGGGGCCGCGTAAAGCGGCGCACGCCGGGGCCGTGGCGGGAACCCCGGCGTGCGCCGGATGGTCGACTCCGTTGTCGACGGTCTGTGGTGGCGAACCCGGCCGAGGTAGTCGGCGGTTACGCCTTATGTGGTCAATCGCCGACGGTGATCGCTTCCGCTTCGTCCACGCTGTGCGGGGCGGGATCGTGGTCGTCGATATGAGCGAGTGCGGAGCGGCCGATGAGCAGGACGACGACGGCGAGGGCAGTACAGGTCGCGCCCAGCCAGAACGGTAGCGAGATGCTTTGCTCGCCGAGCTTACCCGCCAGGTATGGGGCGGCGGCGCCACCGGCGAAACGGACGAAACTGTAGGCGGCCGAGGCGGTGGAGCGTTCCACCGGCGCAGAGATCATCACGGCCTCGGTGATCAGGGTGTTGTTGATGCCGAGGAACAGGCCTGCGATCACCACACCGCCGATCAGTACCGCCTTGTGTTCGGCGAACAGCGCCATCACCGCCAGGTCGGCGGCGAACAGCCCGACCGCCAGCGCGATCATCGGCAGTGTGCCGAATCGGCGCTGCAACCGCGGCGCGACGAACACCGACGACACCGCGAGCAGGATGCCCCAGCCGCAGAAAATGAACCCGATCGCGTAGGTGCCCATATCCAGCGGAAACGGGGTGTAGGCGAGGAGGGTGAAGAAGCCGAAGTTGTACAACAGCGCGGTCACGCTCACCGTCAGCAGTCCCCGATGACGCAGCGCTTTGAACGGGGCGGCCAGCGAGGTGGGTTTCGCCGCTTTCGGCCCTTCCGGCAGCAGTACAACAATGCTGATGAACGCGACCGCCATCAGCACGGAGACCCCGAAGAACGGCCCGCGCCAGCTGATCCCGCCCAGTAGTCCGCCGACCAGCGGGCCGGTTGCGATACCGATCCCGAGCGCCGCCTCGTACAGGATGATGGCGCGGGCGACGCCGCCGCTGGCCGCGCCGACGATGGACGCCAGCGCGGTCGCGATGAACAGCGCGTTACCCAGGCCCCAGCCTGCGCGGAACCCGACGATCTGCGCGACCGTATCGGAAAGCCCGGCCAGCGCCGCGAAAACGATGATGATCGCCAGGCCCGCCAGTAGCGTCTTCTTCGCACCGAAACGGCTCGAAACCACACCTGTTATCAGCATCGCCACACCGGTGACCAGCATGTAGCTGGTGAACAGCAGCGATACCTGCGACGGCGACGCGTTCAGCTGTTCCCCGATCGGTTTCAGGATGGGATCGACCAAACCGATCCCCATGAACGCGATCACGCTGGCGAAGGCGACCGCCCACACGGCCTTCGGTTGTTTTGTGGGCGCACTGGGTGCGCCGACAGCCGCGCCAGGTGGCGCACTGGTAGTGGTGCTCATCGGTGTTACCTCATCGGATCATGCGACGACGCCGCTGTGCGCACGGCATCGAGCAGTTCGTTCAGATCAGTTGCCAGCCGGTTCAGCCTGTCGGTGTCGAAGCCGGGCAGCCGGTCGGCCAGCGCGGCGGCGAACGCCCCCCGCGACTCGGCGAGCCGCGCCCGCCCGATATCCGTCAGCGCTACGACTACGGCCCTGGAGTCGTTCGGGTCCTTGTTTCTGGTCGCGAATCCGTCCGCGACCAGACGCCCGATCAGTGCTGTTGCCGCCGGTTGCGAACATCGGTCGATCCGGGCGAACTCGCTGACTCGCAGCGGCCCGTGCTCTTCGAGCACGGCCAACGCCCGCACGACCGCCCGCGGCAGGTCATCCCCACTGATGATCCCGGCCAGCCGGGTGAGCCGTCCAGCGGTGACGAGCAGGTCGACGACGGTGGCGTCCGTGGTGGTCGCATGGTCCGGCTGCACCGAAATATTATTACATAAGCTAACTATGTATTACAAGACTCGTTCCCGGATCCGATCTGCAGCACCTGGAGGTTCCCGAAGTAGTTCCGGACCCGCGGCAGGCGCCGTGAGCAAGAGTCGAGATACTGTCCCGCGCCCGCTGAAACGCTCCGAATACGTCATCGCTTTCATCAGCCGCGACGCGATGAAAGGCTGGCCCGACCTGCTCGCGGTTGCGCGCAACGCCACCGTCGACGCGTGGGCGTTCTGACTACACAGCCGACGGCCGAGTCCGCGCGCCTCTATGCGCTGCGTGGCGGCCTGCGTTACGGCACATTCCAGGGCCGTACCTATGAATGGTTTCAATACAAGATCACTGATGGCGCCAGAATCTGGTACTTCGTGGAGCCTGCTGGAAAAGACGGCAAGAACGCGGGCAGGGTGTTGCTGGAACGCTGCATGCCAGGGCATCCGAAAGAAACCGAGTGAGGTGAGGGCACGCGACGGTCGGACAGCCCGGAATCGGACTGTCCGACCGGGGGCCGTTATGCGGGTTGCGGGATCGGACGCTTCGGGGCGCCGAACAACTGGCTGTCGCCGTGTGCGCGTTTGAAAAACAGGTGCGCGTCGTGTTCCCAGGTGATCGCGATACCGCCGTGGAGCTGAATGGTTTCGGCGGCGATCGTGCTGAAGGCGTGGGAGCAGTGCCTGCGGGCGACCCAGACGTCTTCTGCGACGGACGGGCTGTCCTCGGCCACCGCGATGGTGGCCGCGTAGGACACCGATTTCGCGGATTCGAGCAGGACGTACATATCCGCCATACGATGTTTGAGCGCCTGGAAGCTGCCGATCGGGCGGCCGAACTGGACGCGGGATTTAGTGTATTCGACAGTGCTTTCCAAGCAGTGTTCGGCCGCGCAGACCTGTTCGGCGGCGACCGCGGCCCACGCGATGCGGCGCAGGCGTTCGATCAGCGGGCCCGGTTCGGCGCTGCCTAGTTTGCGGCCCGCCATGCCGGTGAAGGTGATCTCGGTGAGCGCGCGGGTGGGATCCATGGTGGCCACGCGGCGGCGTTCGACACCGTCGGCGGTCGGATCGACTTCGAACAGCCCATCTTCGGTCACCACGATCAACGTGTCCGCAGTGGTGCCGTCGAGCACATAGTGCGCGGTACCGCTGAGGGTTGCGCCGTCGGCACGCACACCGAACGAATCCCAGCCGCTCGCTGCGGCCCAGCAGACCGCGAGGGTGCGGGTGCCCGCCGCCACCTCGGGCAGCAGCCGCTCACACGCGTCGCTATCCCCGGACAACAGCACCGCCTGCGCGCCGAGCACCGCCGAACCGAGCATCGGCACCCCGACCAGGGTGCGGCCGAGTTCACCCACCACCAGCAGTGATTCGACCAACCCCGCGCCGAAACCGCCGTATTCCTCCGGGATCGCCAGTGCCGCCACCCCGACCTGCTCACACAGCTGATTCCACAGAGCAGCGTCATACCCGAGGTCGGAGTCGATCACCTGCCGGATCCCCGCCCGCGCATCCCGCTTGGTGAGCAGCCCCCGCACCGCTGCAACCAGTTCCCGCTGTTCCTCGCTGATCATGCTTTCTCCCAAACTTCAACCAACGCGATCCGCGGAGCCGTCACCTCATAGGAGCACGAGGTGCTGCCAGCCATACTCGCCGCCTGGCGCCCGGTCCTCTTCGACGCACAATCGCGGGCGTTACAGCCGACACGGGTCAGTCGAGCCCGCACCGCCCGCCGCACGGACAGGCCCGTTCCCGGTGTTTTGCCGGTGCTCTGTATTGCCCGAGGTACCGCGATCGCCGGCGTTGCCACCGCGCGGGGCTGCGCTGCGCGTCGATGCGAGATGACCCGTGGGTACGATCCCGCGCGTTGCCGCCACGCTGTGTGCCGGCGTGCCCCCGTAGCGATCGCGCTCACTGGAGTGCCCCGACCGGTGTTTCCTGTCCGGCCGTCGCACGCAAGGCTTCCGCGATGCGGGCGCGGTGCAGATCGGTGGTGCCCCACGCGGTGCGCAGGGCGGTGACCCTGGTCAACCACAGCGACAAGTCGTATTCGGCGGTGTAGCCGATGGCGCCGTGTACCTGGAGTGCCGTTCGGGCGGCGAGGTGGGCGGCGTCGATGGCGGCGACGGCAGCGGCGGAGATGTCGCGGCTGCGGTTGGCGGTCGCGGTGGTCAAGGCGGCGCGGTGCAATAGCGGTTCGGCCAAGTCGAGGGCGATGAACACATCGGCGAGTTGCTGTTTCACCGCCTGGAATTCG
This sequence comes from Nocardia donostiensis, assembly GCF_002081715.1. Classification (GTDB taxonomy): domain Bacteria; phylum Actinomycetota; class Actinomycetes; order Mycobacteriales; family Mycobacteriaceae; genus Nocardia; species Nocardia donostiensis. Next base: position 22,902 of record NZ_MUKP01000036.1, read on the forward strand.
CCGATCGGACGACCGAACTGCTTGCGCTGCTTGACGTATTCGGTCGACGAGTCGAGCAGTGCGCGTCCGGCGCCGAGCAGTTGTGCGGCATTGGCCAGCGCGGCGAAGTCGAACGCGGCGGCGACGGCCGCACCGACCTGCGGTCCTTCCGCAATCAGCTCGTCGGTTTCGATGGTGAACAGCCGGCGGGCCGGATCGACCGAGCGAACCAGTTCGCCGGTCTTGCCGGTGCTGAGCCGGGTGCCGTCAGTGACCAGTACCAAGCCGGCGATATCGGCGTCGAGCGCTACCGCACGGTGCCCCGGTCGCGCTACCGCGATGGTGCCCAGCGCCGCGCCTTCGGCGATACCGGGCAGCCAGCGCCCGGCTGGTTCGCTGTCGGGCAGCGCTTGGAGCAGCGCCGGGATGGCGGCCGCCGATTCCACCAGCGGGCCGGGGGCCGCCGCCCGTCCGAGTTCGACGAAGGCGACAACCAGGTCGAGCGGTTCCGCGCCGAGCCCGTCGTATTCCTCGGCGATATTCAAACCGAGCACGCCCGCACCGGCCAGGCCTTCGATGAGCTTGCGCCCGGCGGCGGGATCACCGGCACCCCACGCGCGTATCGCGGCGGGTGTGCGTCCGGAGTCGAGGAGTTTGCGGATACTGGCGCCGAAGTCGACGTGCTCCGGGCTGAGCGCGAACCTCATCGGCCGCCCCCTCTCGGTAGGCCGAGTAGCCGCTCGGCGATGATATTGCGTTGAATTTCGTTGGTGCCTGCATAGATCGGGCCGGACAGCGAGAACAGGTAGCCGTCGGTCCAATTGCTTTCCTGCTCGGCGGTGTCACCGAGCAGCCCGAGCGCGGTTTCGTGCATGGCGATATCGAGTTCGGACCAGAACACCTTGGTGATCGAGGATTCCGCGCCCAGTTTTCCGCCTTCGGCCAGGCGGGTGACCGTGCCGAAGGTGTGCAGCCGGTAGGCCTCGCTGCCGATCCACGCGTCCACCACGGCGTTACGTGCGGCGGGGCCGGTGTCTTCGCCCGACGCCCACAGGTCGATCAGCCGGTCGGCGGTCGCGCTGAACCGGCCGGGGCTGCGCAGCGAGAGCCCGCGTTCGTTGCTGGAGGTGCTCATCGCCACCTTCCAGCCCGCATTGGGTTCGCCGATCACATCGTGGTCGGGAACGAACACTTCGTCGAGGAAGATCTCGGCGAAACCGGGTTCCCCGTCGAGCTGCGGGATCGGCCGCACGGTGACGCCTTCGGCGGTGAGCGGGAACATCACGTACGTGAGCCCACGGTGCCGTTCGGCTTCCGGGTCGCTGCGGAACAGTCCGAACGCCCAATCCGCGAAGGCCGCCCGCGAACTCCACGTCTTCTGGCCGCTCAGCAGCCAGCCGCCGTCGGTGCGTTTGGCGGTGGAGCGGATACCGGCGAGATCGCTGCCCGCTTCCGGTTCCGACCATGCTTGTGCCCAGATATCGTCGGCGCGAGCCATCCGCGGCATGATCCGCGCCAGCTGTTCGGGTGTGCCGTGTTCGAACAGGGTCGGCGCGAGCAGGAAGATCCCGTTCTGGCTGACCCGGCCGGGCGCCCCTGCCGCGTAGTACTCCTGCTCGAACAGCACCCATTCCAGCAGCGACGCGTCCCGCCCGCCGAACTCCGCAGGCCACGACACCACCGACAGCCGCGCTTCGGCGAGTGTGCGCTCCCATTCCCGGTGCGCAGCGAACCCTTCCGCGGTGTCCATCGACGGCAGGGGTTGCGCAGGTTTGTTGGCGGCGAGGAATTCGCGCACCTCCCGCTGGAATTCCCGGGTTTTGTCGTCCAGGTCCAGATCCATCTATTTTGTCCCGTTCTTTCCGGGCTCCGCCGAACCGGCCTGAGCTTTCATGGTTTTCGCGTTCATCCCACCCAGGGAGTCCGCGCCGACCTCGGCGTTGTGCGCATGCGCGAAATGGTGCAGGCCGAAGACCGAGTCCATACCCGAACGCATGCCCATCAGGTCTTCGGCCTGGTTGACCGCCTTCTTGGTGAGCGCGAGCCCGAACTGTGGCATATCGGCGATCTTTTCGGCGAGCGCCATCGTCTCGTCGGCGAGCTGTTCCCGCGGCACGACCCGGTTGACCATGCCCCATTCCTTGGCCTGGGCGGCGTCGAATCGGTCGCCGGTGAACAGGAACTCCTTGGCCGCGCGCGGCCCGATCATCCACGGATGCGCGAAATATTCGACACCCGGAATTCCCATCCGCACCACCGGGTCGGAGAAGAAGGCGTCCTCGGAGGCAACGATCAGATCGCAGACCCACGCCAGCATCAGACCGCCCGCGATACATGCGCCCTGAACCATCGCGATAGTGGGTTTCGGAATCTCCCGCCAGCGGCGGCACATCCCCAGATACACCTCGGTCTCGCGCGCGAACCGCTGATCGCCGCCGACCCGGTCCACATGATCCCACCACAGGGTGGCTTTGTTCTGATACCGCACGTGATGGTCGCGTCCGGGGGTGCCCAGGTCGTGGCCAGCACTGAAATGTTTCCCGTTGCCCGCCAGCACGATCACCTTGACCTCGGGGTCCTCGACCGCACGCTCGAAGGCGGCGTCGAGTGCGTAGGTCATCACCGAGTTCTGCGCATTGCGGTAGTCGGGGCGGTTCATGGTGACGACCGCGATCGCGCCGCGGCGCTCATAGGTCACCACGTCTGGTTCATAGGGCACCCCGGCCTCTGCTGTCGCATTCGGGTCGGCTGGATTGTCCCGGCTGTCCGGCATTACGCATTCTCCTCACGTAGTCGACGTTTGAGCACCTTCCCTGCGGCGCTGTAGGGCAGCTGGTCGCGGAACTCGATGAAGCGCGGCACTTTGAAATTGGCCAGCACACTGGTGGCGTAGGCCAGTACCTGGTCCTCGGTGAGCTTCGCGCCTGCCTTGGGCACCACATACGCCTTGCCGACTTCGCCCATCCTGGTATCGGGTACCCCGATCACCGCGGATTCGGCGACCCCGTCCAGCCGGGCCAGTGCCTGTTCGACCTCGGCGGGATAGACGTTGAATCCGCCGCTGATGTACATGTCCTTGAGCCGGTCGGTGATCTTCAGATACCCGCGCTCGTCGACGCTGCCCATATCGCCGGTGTGCAGCCAGCCGTCGGCGTCGACGGTTTCGGCGGTGCTCTGCGGGTCGTCCAGGTAGCCGAGCATCACGTTCGGGCCGCGCAACAGCACCTCGCCCTCATCGCTGATCCGCAGTTCGAAACCGGCTATGGGGCGGCCGCAGGTGCCCGCGATGGTTTCCGCGTCGTCGTCGGGCCGGCACATGGTGCCGAAACCGGACGCCTCCGACAGACCGTATGCGGTGACGACCACATCGAAATCCAGTTCCGAACGCATCCGCTCGATCAGCACCACCGGCACCGTCGCGGCGCCGGTGACCGCCACCCGCAGGCTGCTCAGATCGAACCCGGAGCGGTCGGGGAAGTCGAGGATCGTCTGATAGATGGTGGGTGGGCCGGGCAGGACGGTGATCCGTTCCTCCTGCACCAGCCGCATCGTCTCCGGCACATCGAACACCGCCTGCGGCACGATCGTCGCACCGGCGATCAGACAGGCGAGGATGCCTGCCTTGTAGCCGAAGGTGTGGAAGAACGGGTTGACGATCAGATAGCGGTCGCTGCTGGTCAGCGTCGCGCAGTCGATCCAGGCCCGCACCACCGACAGCGACTGCCGGTGCGCGATCAGGACACCTTTGCTGCGGCCGGTGGTGCCGGAGGTGAACAGGATGTCGCAGATGTCGTCGCCGGAGACGGCTTCGGCTCGCTGCCTGGCCTGTTCGTGGGTGACCGCTTCGGCGAGGCCGGGCAGCTCCGACCAGTCGAATACCGGGTCGCCGGTGGCGGCCGCGCTGGTCTCGGATTCCACCGGGACGACCACGATGGTGGCGATGTCCAGGCCCGGTGCGGCTTCGCGGAGTTCGGCGAGGCGGTCGCGGCGCAGGAACGGACCCGCGATGAACAGGGCTTTGGCGTCGACGCGGCGCAGCACGTCGGCGACCTCATCGGCGACGTAGCGGGTGTTGAGCGGAACCAGCGCGGCGCCGCAATAGTGCGTGGCCAGTGCGGCGACCACCCAGTGATGGGTATTGGGCGACCAGATGGCCACCCGGTCACCTGCCTGCACGCCGCGCGCGATAAGTGCCCTTGCCACGTCCTGCACGGTTTCCAGCAGCTGGAGCCAGCTCAGCCGGATCGGACCGTCGGCGAGTGCGGGTGCGTCGCCGAAGGTGTGCGCGGCATCGTGCAATGCCATCGGGGTGGTCTGCGCTGGGGGTGTCACGGTGTGTCCTCGCCGTCGTGCGGTCACGGGTCGATCCGCAGGCTTACAAAGCAAGTGCTTGGTAGGTTATCCTACCGACGTGGCTGCTATCCAGACCTCAGAATCCGACACCGGCCCGGACGCCGGGCGGCTTTCGGCCATATCCAGCGCAGGCAGCGTCGCGGCACTGAGCGAGGCGGAGTTCGCCGCGCAGGTGCGCGAATGGCTGGCCGAGAATCTGAACGGTGAATTCCGGGACCTGCGCGGGCTCGGTGGCCCGGGGCGCGAACACGAGGCGTTCGACGAGCGCTTGGCCTGGGATCGGCATCTGGCGGCCGCGGGATGGACCTGCCTCGGCTGGCCGGTCGAATACGGTGGGCGAGCGGCGAGTGTGCGTCAGCAGATCATCTTCCATGAGGAATACGCCAAGGCGAACGCGCCGGCGCGGGTTTCGCATGTGGGCGAAGAACTGCTCGGGCCCACCGTGCTGGCCTTCGGCACCCAGGAACAGAAGGAACGGTTCCTGCCCGGTATCCGCAACGTCACCGAACTCTGGTGCCAGGGCTATTCCGAGCCCGGCGCCGGCTCCGACCTGGCCGCCATCACCACCTCCGCCCGCCGCGACGGCGATGAATGGTCGATCAACGGCCAGAAGATCTGGACCTCCCTCGCCCATGTCGCCGACTGGTGCTTCGTCGTCGCCCGCACCGAACGTGGCTCGAGCAGACATAAGGGCCTGTCCTATCTGCTGGTGCCTATGCGCCAGCCCGGTATCGAGGTGCGCCCGATCGTGCAGCTCACCGGCACCGCCGAATTCAACGAGGTGTTCTTCGACGACGCCCGCACCGAAGCGGGCCTCGTCGTCGGCGACCCCGGCGACGGCTGGCGGATCGCGATGGGCACGCTCACCTTCGAACGCGGTATCTCCACTCTCGGCCAGCAGATCCGGTTCGCCCGCGAACTGGCCGGAGTGGAAGAACTCGCCCGCCGCACGGGAGCCATCGACGACCCGCTGCTCGCCGACCGCATCGACGAGGCCTGGATCGGGTTGCGCGTGCTGCGCGCCCACGCCATCCGCACCATGGAAGGCACCGGCGCCGACGACGGCGGCCAGGCCTCGGTGGCGAAACTGCTGTGGGCGAACTGGCATCGCGACCTCGGCGATCTCGCCATGGCGGTGCGCGGGGCGACCGGACTCGTCGCCGAAGACGGCGACCTCGACGAATGGCAGCGGCTGTATCTGTTCACCCGCGCCGACACCATCTACGGAGGTTCGAACGAAGTGCAGCGCAACATCATCTCCGAGCGTGTGCTCGGCTTGCCGCGTGAGGCTCGGCCGTGAGCGCCGGGCACGGAGGAGGCAGCTTGCGTAACCACGGAGTGCCCCGCGAAGGCCGCGAAGACACGGCCGTGAGCGCCGGGCCGCTGTCGGTGGCGCCCGCGCAGATTCCCGGCCATGGCCTGCTGACGGGGCGCACCGCCGTCGTCACAGCTGCGGCAGGTACCGGAATCGGCTCCGCGACCGCGCGTAGGCTGCTTGCCGAAGGCGCCGAGGTGGTTGTCTCGGACTGGCACGAACGACGTCTCGAGGAAACCCGCGCCGAGCTGACCAGCGAATTCCCCGATCGCAAAGTCGCGGCCATCGCCTGTGACGTATGCAGCACCGAACAGGTGGACGAACTGGTTCGCGGCGCGGCGGCCGCGCTGGGCAAGGTCGACATTTTCGTCAACAATGCCGGCCTCGGCGGCGAGACCCCGGTCGTCGATATGACCGACGAACAGTGGAACCGCGTCCTCGACGTCACCCTCAACGGCACCTTCCGCTGTACCCGCGCCGCGCTCAACTATTTCCGCGAGGCGCAGCACGGCGGCGTTATCGTCAACAACGCCAGCGTGCTCGGCTGGCGCGCCCAGTACGGCCAAGCCCACTACGCCGCCGCCAAGGCAGGTGTGATGGCGTTGACCCGGTGCAGCGCCGTCGAGGCCGCGGAACTGGGGGTGCGCATCAACGCGGTCGCGCCCAGCATTGCCAGGCACGCCTTCTTGGACAAGGTGAGTTCCACCGAACTGCTCGACCGGTTGTCCGAGGGGGAAGCGTTCGGCCGGGCCGCCGAACCGTGGGAGGTTGCGGCCACCATCGCCATGCTGGCCAGCGACTACACCACCTATTTGACCGGCGAGGTTGTGTCGATCAGCAGCCAGCGCGCCTGAGCTGAGCAACCTCGGTAGAAAAGCCGGGTTTACGTCGGCGCCGGTGTGCCATCCTGAGAGTAGGCGGGGTCCCACTCCCCTAAGGGGTGATGGCCGATGGGGCTGGAGCACCGGCAAGACGACGAACAATTCGAGTTGGAGCTGGTTCGCGAGGTCGTATTGTCCCGGCGGCGGCAGGACAGCATGGTGCTGGCGGCGCTGGCGTTCGGCGCGGAACTGCTCGGAATTTCCAGTGAACAAGCGATCGCGGCGCAGGCCGTGCGCATACTCGGCAGGCATGCGGTCGAGGAAAGCGATATCGCCCGCGATCCGCGCGGCGCGTTGCGCGCCGACCTGCAGCACGACCGGGAACGGATGCGCCGCATCGGCCACAGCCGCGACCATGCGGCCGCGGAAGCCGACGAACGCCGCACCCGCCAACTCGAACTGCTCTTCGAGGTGCGCTCCGATCTGCTCGATCTGGTGCGGCGCTGCCGCGAATACCGGTTCGACCGGCTCACCTTCGCCGATCAGATCGCCAAGGGTCTGTGCGCCGCCGCGGACAAACTCGTCAGCGGTGCGGATATGGACACCTTCCGGGCCTGGCAGCGCGGGATGGTCCTCGGGTTGACCGAGGTACCGCGCCCATCAGGTCCGCCCCGGGTGCTGGCGACGGTGGACGCGGGTCCGGGTCGTGACCCGTTGACCGTCGAATGGGATTCCTGCGAACGCCGCCTCGCCCTGGTTACCCGGATGATGCGGGCCGGTGTTTCTCCGGTGCTTATCTGCGAGAGATTGCTGGCGGATCTGTCCACCGCGTCACCCTTGCGTTATTCGCGGCGATGAGCCGTTCTCGGTCCACCATTGAACCAAGCAAATGCTTGGTTGTATCATGGCCGGGTGCCCGCACCAGATCCCTCGAAATCAGCACGGCGTAACGAACTGCTCGCCTTGGCAGCCGAACTGTTCGCCGAGCGGGGACTGCGCGCCACCACCGTGCGCGATATCGCCGATGCGGCCGGAATCCTGTCCGGAAGTCTCTACCATCATTTCGACTCCAAGGAGTCGATGGTCGACGAAATCCTGCGCAGCTTCCTGGACGAACTGTTCGCCAGATACCGCGAGATCGCCGCAGCCGGCTCGAGCTCCCGCGCCACTTTGGAAGAAGTGGTCCGCGCCTCCTACGAGGCGTTCGACCGTTCGCATGCGGCGGTCGCGATCTACCAGGCCGAATCCAAACGGCTACGCGGCTCCGAACGGTTCGCCTACATCGACGACTACAACCAGGAATTCCGCGAGCTCTTGCGGCAGGTACTGACCAACGGTATCCGCGACGGCAGCTTCCGCCCGGAGCTCGATATCGACATGGCGTACCGGTTCCTGCGCGACACTGTCTGGGTGGCGGTGCGGTGGTATCAGCCAGGAGGCGGCCAGATCACCGTGGACACCCTCGCCAAGCAATACCTCACCATCGTGCTCGATGGGCTGACCGTGCCCGGCCACACCACGTAGGAGAACTTTCATGGCTTCATCCGCTGCGTCCCGTCGCCCTTACGCCCCGCTGCGCGAGGCATATGTCGTCGACGCCGTGCGCACCCCGGTCGGCAAGCGCGGCGGCGCGCTCGCGGACGTACATCCGGCAGACCTCGGTGCGGCCGCACTGCGCGGCCTGCTCGACCGGCAGCCGATCGACCCGGCGCAGGTGGACGACGTCATCGTCGGCTGTGTCGACAACATCGGTCCGCAGGCGGGCAATATCGGCCGCACCGCCTGGCTGACAGCCGGTTACCCGGAGGAAGTTCCCGGCGTCACCGTGGACCGGCAGTGCGGTTCCAGCCAGCAGGCGATCAACTTCGGCGCCCAAGCCATCATGAGCGGCACCGCCGAAGTGATCGTGGCAGGCGGTGTGCAGAACATGAGCGCCATCCCGATCTCCGCGGCCATGCTCGCAGGTAAGGAATACGGTTTCGATTCCCCGTTCGTCGGGGCGCAAGGCTGGGATCACCGCTACGGAACCGGCGAGGTCTCCCAGTTCAAGGGCGCGCAACTGATCGCCGAAAAGTGGGGCATCAGCCGCGAGGACATGGAGCGCTGGGCGCTGCGCAGCCACGAACGCGCCCGCAACGCGATCAAAGAAGGCCGCTTCGACAACGAGATCGTCCCGGTCGGCGATTTCTGGATCGACCAGGGCCCGCGCGAAACCACCCTGGAGAAGATGGCCGGGCTCAAACCGCTCGCCGAAGGCAGCCCGCTGACCGCCGCCGTCGCTTCCCAGATCTCCGACGGCGCCAGCGCCACCCTGCTCGCCTCCGACTGGGCTGTCCAGGAATACGGTCTGAAACCACGCGCTCGCATCATCCACGTCAGCGCCCGCGGCGCCGACCCCATCTACATGCTCACCGCCCCCATCCCCGCCACCAAGTGGGCGCTGGACAAGGCCGGACTGACCATCGACGATATCGACGTCATCGAAATCAACGAAGCCTTCGCCTCCGTGGTCCTGGCCTGGTTGAAGGAAACCGGCGCCGACCCCGACCGCGTCAACGTCAACGGCGGCGCCATCGCTCTCGGCCACCCCCTCGGCGCCACCGGCGCGAAACTGTTCGCCACCCTGCTCAACGAACTCGAACGCATCAACGGCCGCTACGGCCTGCTCACCATCTGCGAGGGCGGCGGCACCGCCAACGCCACCATCATCGAACGCCTCAGCTGATACCGAATGGTGCAGAAGGCCCCTCTGTATCGGAGGGGCCTTCGCCTATGTAGTCGGACGGGGCACAGTGGCCGAGTCGGTCAGGGCTCTAGCACGTAGCGACCGCGCGTCCCGCCTTTGGCCACGGCCCGGTGGGCGTCAGCTGCCTGGGTCAACGGCATGACAGCATGAACTCGAGTCGGCAACCGGCCGGACGCGGCGTGGGCGAGCAGCTGCCCCAATCGAGGACCATCCGACTGCGTCACCAGGACGTTCACCGTGATCCCTCGCTCGGCCGCGGGCACTATATTGGGCCGGACGCTGACGAAGGCTCCGCCGTCGCGAACCGGAGTCAAGCCCCACACCTGCTGCGATGTGGTGTCGACGACCGCGTCCCAGCCCGGTTCGGCCTCCATGGCGAAGTCGGCGCCGAGACCGCGGACGAACTGCTCGTCCGCGGCTCGGGCCAGACCGGTCACCTGCCAGCCGCGGTCGGGTGCGAGAGTGGCCACGTTGGCCCCGATCGCACCCGCTGCACCGGTCACCAGCAGACGGTTGCCGTCGGCGGGCGCGTCGCCGAGCAGATCGACGATCTGTGCCGCACCCAAGCCGCTGAGCGGCACTGTCGATGCCGCGACCAGATCGAGCTCGTCGGGCACTACGGCGACGTCGGCGGCGGGCACGACGAGCTGTTCGGCATAGGTACCGAAGTCGCGGTCGAAACCGAGGACGACACCGGCCACCCGAGTGCCGACAGTCAGGTCCACGCCCGGACCGGCGGCGAGCACGGTACCGGCGAAGTCCCAGCCCAGGCCGGTGCGCTCAGGCTGGTTGATCATGCCGAGCTCATGGAAGAAGCCGCCAACGACTCCGAGGTCGGTGGGGTTGACCGGCGCGGCCGCGACCGCGACACGGACCTCGCCGGGGCCTGGCTCGGCGAGGGGGATATCGATGATCTCGATCGAGTCGGGTCCGCTCGGTGTGCGGACGACGGCGGCCCGGAAGGTGGGTGTGCTCATGTTTCGCTCCTCCATCAGTTCGGTTCTGATGGGCTAGAGACTGCTCCCGGCGTTTTGGAAGGTACTTGGAGCCGAACCGGAACGCTGGAAGCGGCGAGCTGAGGCACCCGACGCCGAACTTGTTTCAGCGTTGCCGCGGGGGCGAAACATGGACGCCCACAGCGCGATCGGCGTGTGTCCGGGCGTCGGCGGACCAATGGGGGGCGTTCCACTGGTCGGCGATGACGGCGGCCCGGGCGAAGTGGGCGGCGGCCTCGTCGCCGCGGCCGAGGAACAGGGCGAGTTCGCCGAGCGTGTGGGCGACCGGGCGCAGGGCCAGCGACACGCTCTCCGCGCCCGCCGGGGGACCATCACGGTGCGGAAGCAGGTTCGCGTAGATCTGCTCGGCAGCGTCGCGGTCGTTCGAGGCGACGGCCGCCATCGCTCGCAGGCTGGTCAGGAAGGTGAAGAAGAAGTCGGGCCGGATCGGGCTCGGTGGGGTGCGGGCCCGGTGTGCCTCGTCGCCGCGGCCTGCGGCGTGGAGGGCGAGCGTGAGCAGGTCGGTGACCATCGGGCCGAGCGCCTGGTGGAAAGCGCGCACGTCGTCCACGTGGTCGCCGAGCGTGCCGTCGTTGATCCAGATCGCTGCCAGCGCGAGGCGGAGGAAGCCGGCGGCGTGCACCGATCCGGCGCGTTCCATGCGTTCGGTGGCCTCGACGTAGAGGCGCTCGGCGGCGGCGAACCGTCCCTCGATGAGCACCAGCGTCGCCAGCGCGATCTCGGCGGCGCCGATCGCTTCCGGCATCCGGTAGGCGCGGGCGAGATCGAGCGCCTCCCCGGTCACGCGGCGCATGGTCGCCGGGTCGTTGGCCGTGGCGGCGTTCGCGGCCTGGTTGAGCAGCCCTGTCATGCGGTAGACGGGCAGGTCGTGTTCGACGCCGATCTCCACCAGCTCACGGGAGTACTCCTCCCGCCCGGACTCGCGTGCGAGGACCAGCAGCGCCGCGGCCCGGAAGTGGGGCGAGGTGGTGAGGTCGAGCGCTTCCCGCGCGGCCGCCATGACCGTCGGATCGTCCTCGCCCATCAGCTCATGGGCATACGCGATGAGGAGGTGGGACCGCACGTCGGGGGCGAGATCGGTCCGCTCGAGCAGACGGTTGAGGCGGTCGACGATGGGGTGGTCGACCGTGCCGTAGGTGCGGGCCTGCCAGGGGGTGGGTTCGGTCCAGGCGGTGAACGCGGCGATCATCAGGTCCTCGCGCCTGATCGACTCGGCGTACTCCACGGCCTGCTCGCGCGTGTGCCTGGCCGCGGCGAATGCCCCGGCTCTGACCTGCGCGCGCAGCAGCCTGCCGAGCAGGCCGACGCGCTCGTCCGGGTCGCTGGAGTTGGTGACGGCGTCGGTGAGCAGCGCGGCCGCCACGTCGTGGGCATAGCGCGCCTCGGCCAGCTCGGCGGCCCGCACGCAGTAGCCGACGGCCTTCGGCGATCCCGCTCGCGCATAGTGGTGGGCGAGTGCCGCGACGTCGCCGGAGCCCTCCAGGGCCGCGGCGATTCGCGCGTGCATCCTGGTGATCCGCACCCGGCTGACATCGGTCATCAACGTGTCCCTGACCAGCGTGTGAACGAACCGAACACGCCCGGGCCCCGGCTCGTCGAGCAATCCGGCAATGACGCCCGCGTCCAGCGCGTCCAGCACGCCGTCCTCGTCGGTGTCAGCGGCCCGCATGAGCACCTCCACCAAGCTTTCCCTGCCCGCCACCGCCGCCAGCCGCAGGACGGACACTCCGCTCTCTGGCAGCCTTGCGAACCGGCGCCGCAGCACGTCCCGTACGCCTTCGGGGACCTCGGAGAGCGCGATCAACGCACCCTCGCCGTTGAGCAGCCGCGCGGTCTCCCGCACATAGAACGGATTGCCGCCGGTCCGCTCGGCGATCCCGGTCACGGTCGAGTCGTCGGCCTCGCACTCGGCGCGTACGAGCTCCGCGACGGCGTCACGGTCGAGTCCGGGCAGGTCAAGTCGGAGGGGCGCGGTGCGGGCGAGTGCCGCGAGTGTTGCGGTGAGGCGCTCGCTCTCTTCCGCGCGGTACGCCGCGACGATCAGGATCGGGGCCCGCGTGTCGACGCCGCCGCCGAGCAGTTCCAGCGTGGCGGCGTCCGCCCCGTGCAGGTCGTCCAGAACGACGGCGACCGGACGGTCGGCGGCGGTCGCCGCGAGCCAGGACCACACGGCTTGCCGCAGCCGGAAACGTCCGGCCGCCGCGTCACCGTTCACCGTCACGGAGTCCGAGAGCAGCGGTGACAGGTCGTCGGCGAACTCCCCCGGCGGAACGCTCTCGGCGACCGTCCGCAGGACCTCGACCCATGCCCATGCGGGTGGCGCGCTGTCCACATCGGGACAGCGCCCGGCGGCCACAAGCCACCCCTGCTGTCCGAGCCGCGCACCGAGCTGCTCGAGCAGCATCGATTTGCCGAGCCCCGCCTCCCCGGTGACGAGCGCGACGCGCACCCCATCACGAACGGCCTCCTCGGCAGCTGCCACCATCGCCGCCAGCTCACTCTCCCGGCCCACGAACGTTGTCGTGCCAGGCTTTTCGGTTGGAGGTGGCGGCGCGGTTGCCTCGGCTCGGGGTATGTCCGCTGGGGGCGGGGGGACGGCCGCGCGGAGGACGTCCGTGCGTTGGGTGAGGATCGCCTCTTCCAGAGCCATCAGGTCCGGTCCGGGGTCCAAGCCCAGTTCGTCGGCGAAGGTGGCGCGGGCGTGGCGGAGCGCGGCCAGGGAGTCGGCCTGACGGCCGCTGCTCCACAGCGCGAGGGCGTGCAGGCGCCAGCCTTCCTCGCGCAGGGGATGGTCGCGGGTAAGGCTCTCCGTATCGGGCACCACCGTCGCGGGGTGGCCGAGCCGCAGCCCCGCCGCGATGTGCAGTTCGCGGGCGACCAGGCGTAGCTCGTCGAGCCGGGCGGTCTCGGCGACGACCCACGGCTCATCGGCGACCTCGGCGAACGCGGGCCCCCGCCACAGCGCCAGCGCCTCGGCCAGCCGGCCGCGAGCGTCACGCGGATCGGCGAGCGTGCGGGCCTCGTCGAGCAGCTCCTCGAAACGCCATGCGTCCACCGCTCCCCGCGGCAGCCGCAATGCGTAGCCGGGCGACGCGCTCACCAGCATGCGAGCCGGCGCCCGTGGCGGGCGGCCAGGTTCCAGCAGGCGGCGCAGGTTGGATACGTACGCCTGCAACGACGCCAGGGCACGCGACGGCGGTTCGCCGCGCCACAGGTCCTCGACCATCCGGTCGACCGGCACAACCTGTCCGCGCGCGGCCACCAGCAGAGCCAGCACGCCGCGCTGCCGCGGTCCACCGAGGGGAAGGGCTTCGCCGCCTGCCTCGGCCGCGAACGAGCCCAATACCCGGATGAAGACCATGACGTGGCAATCGTACGCGCGTGGCTGCGTCCGAACGTTCCAAGTCGGTTCCCAGTCCCTTCCAAACCCTCGGGAGCAGTCTCTAGCCAACCGAAACCGTTGAAGGGCAGGAACAATGAGCGTCAATACCCAGGACATGAAAATCGTCCACCGCGCCTTCCGCCGCGAGTCCCGGCTGCTGATCGAGCTCGTCGCAGCGGTCACCCCAGGTGACACGGCGCGCGCCAAGGTGATCGCCGACCACTTCCGCGACTACCGGCTGGGGCTGAAGAACCACCACGAGGGCGAGGACGAGCTGCTGTGGCCACCGCTGCTCTCCCGGGCCGATCCGGGGACGGACGTCATCCTGCGCATGCAGGCCCAACATGAGCGCGTCGAAGCCACGTTGGCCAGGCTGGACGCCGCGGTCCCTGCGTGGGAGACCACGGCCGGAGCCGACGAACGCGACACCCTCGTAGCGATTCTCGTCGATCACCGGGCGGTTCTGCTCGAACACCTCGACGACGAAGAGGACACTCTGCTCCCTCTCGCGGCCGAGTACATCACCGAAAAAGAATGGGCTTCCCCGGGCGAACACATGGTGGCCAACACACCCAAGTTCACCCTGCTCACGCTCCTCGGCCTCGTCCTGGAGGAGGCCAACCAGGTGGAACGCGCCACCCTCCTCGGCGCCCTCCCCGCACCGGTACGCGTCATCTGGCACGTCATCGGTCGCCCCCGCTACACCCGCCACATCCGCCGCGTCCGCGCGGCCTGACCCTGCCCACCCGCACGAGGTCGACGACGAGATCGTCACGCCCATCACCCCGGCGCAGTATCCGCTGAAACACCTATCGAACAAAGGAATTCATTATGCAGTCAATCATCGGCAGCTCCCTTGCCGCTGTCATCGCCATCGCAATCGTCTTCATGGGCACGAGTTTCTTCTGGGCGCCGCAGGGTGCGGTCGGCTTCGGTATCCCGAACACCCCCATCCAGGACCCTGCCTTCCGCGCCTGGCTGCGCGTCAAGGGGGTCCGTGACATGAACTGCGGGGTGTGCATTTTCATCCTGCTCGCCGTCGGCACACCCGCGCTGCTCGGCGGGCTCATGCTCGCCCTCACTCTCATCCCGATCGGGGACGCGGCGATCGTGCTCCGCAGCAAGGGCCCCAAGTCGGCTGCCTACGGCGTACACGCCGCCACCGCAGCCGTGGTACTGACGGCCGCAACGCTACTGCTGACCGCCTGAACCCCTGGTCACACCACTATTCGCGAACAGGAACAGAACCAGATCATGAGGATCTATCAGCTCAGGAGATACACACTATCGACGGCAGATGCGCTGGAACGGTATCGGAATATCCACTATCCCCGGCATCTGATGAACTTCCCAAAATTCGGCATCGGCCTACACGGTCTGTGGACCGACAACTCCGATGCGCCGAGACTGTATGCACTGCTGTCGTTCCCTGCGGGCGCCGACCCAGCCGACATCACCGAGCAGTATCTGGCCAGCCCAGAACTACGCTCCGATATGGAGGGTTTCGACATGACCACCATCATCGAGGTGACCGCCACCCACCTCACCCCAGCTCCCGGATCACCACTGCTGTAGGCGCACCGCCGTGCGCCACGCCGCGATCAGGACTCCGTCACCGCCGGTCTCACGCCGCCCTGGAGCAGCAGACCGGTCGGCAGCGCACGGGCACGTGTCTGCTGGGCTCGTTGGCAGACCAGGATTCGGCGGTGCCCTACGGGTCGGTCCTTGGTTGCCCTTCGAGGTCTCCTGGCAACCTACGATCCACAGGGTTTGGCCTATTCCTCGTACTCGAGTGGTACTGTTCAAAGTGCCCGAGACAAGTAGTCGAGGGAAGTGGTTCGTGTAGGAGGTCTCCGGAGCGTAAGTACCCCTCGTGGGCAGCTCCACTGGTGGTTTCCAGCCTTGCGCGCCCATCATACGTAGAAGGCCCCTCCTATCGGAGGGGTCTTCGCGTATTTCATAGCATGATGGCCTCGATACGGTGAGCAATCTTGCTACGTATGGTTCCTCCGCGGCCCCATGCTCACGCGTGAACGTCCGGAAGCCAGAGCAACGGCTCGGTTGGTCGATCGTGGAGGTAGTCGAACGGGGCACAGGGACCCAGAGTATCCCGAATGACCAGCCTGTCTTCACGGTCTTGGTTGCACGATTCGATCACCACACGCCTAACGGGTGAGATAGCCAGGTCGCGTGCCGCAGCGCCCAGCGTGAGGTTCCGAGCTGCACGCTCGGAGAGCTTCCGCGACTTGACGATATACAGGCGGCTTTCCACATCCAACTTCGAGACCTCGGTCACGATCTTCGCCGCAGCCTTCCCTGCAGACTTCATGTGGATCCGGCTGCTTCCCTTGGGGCAGAGGTCCCTCATCTGCTTTCGTAGCGGGTCGACGTCAGTGGGCAGGATCGTCACTGCGCAAAGGATGTAATCACCCCGCTTCGACTCGTCAATGTAGGCGTGCATGGCTCGCCCCATAGTGATTGCCAGGGGCGATCATGTCAGATCCCATCTGCCGAGGATCCGCAGACGATATCGCGGATCTGGACGAGCTTTTCTTGGGCATCCGACGAGGCCACGGAACGCAACGTCGCGTCCCCACGTTCACTGGGGCTCAGGACAGCGCTCACCACATCGGCAATGGGAGTGCCCAGCAGGTAGAGGCGGACCTCATCGTCCTGATTGGGTGGCAGATCTGGGGGAAGGTGACCGATTCCGTGCGAAGCCAGGGCTCGACTGATGGCCGAGCGGACGTGGATGCCCAGTCGACCCGCCGCCTGGATTCCCTTCAAGGTCTCCATCGTCGTTGTGTACACGCTGGCGTCCTCGACCGCTGACCGCAACTCGCTATAACTGCGCATGATTTGTTCCTAGTGATTAATTAAGTTCCCCAAGAAAACCTACGATACCGACCCGGAGCGGGGTTGGGAAGGCAGCCTTGTTCGTTGACCGCCGCCCGGGTCACGCTCGAGCCTGACGTGACTGCATAACCCAGTGGCGATAGGGCGAGTCCTGGCAGAGCACCATCGCTTGGCCGGCCTGAGCCGGAGAGCAAAGGCCGCCGCGGTTACCTGATCGAGCGGCCTTCATGTCCTGGGGGATGTTTGGTCAGGCAGTAGTGCCAACGCTGGAGAAAGCCCTGTGTGCGAAGGCTTTCCATGCAATCGGTGGCGAGGATAGAGACGGTGATGGAGACCTCGTCGGGCTCACCGGCGCCCGCTCCGGTCCGCCCGAGTCGACATTCACAACGCTCATGTTCAGGTAATACCTGGTTTCCGTGGACTACGGAAACCGCCTATTTACCGAACGCTGAGGTGGTGCCGAGACGCTTATCCGGGACCCACAGGCATGGCAGTGGAGCCTGTAGATGACAGCTGAGGGAGGTCCTTCGGTCGGACTGGCGAAGCAAAAAGGCCGCCTCCGATTCCTGGAACCGGAGGCGGCCTTTGGGTACCGAAGGGGTGTCCGGTCAGTCAGCGGTGCCGGAAGACGGTCCGGTCCGCTGGGGTAGCGCGGCGATTGTGTCGATTCGCGCTATTGCGTCCTCGACGATGCGGTCGATGAGGTCTTTGCAGGTGGGGAGGTCGTCGAGGATGCCGGTGACCTGGCCTGCGGCGAGGACGCCTGCTTGGGTGTTGCCTTCGACGAGGCCGGCGCGTAGCAGCATGGGGGTGTTGGCGGCCATGATGACCTGGGACCAGGTGAGGTCTTTGGTTTTGCGCATGGCGAGTCCGTCGCGGATCATGGTGGACCATTTCATGCCGGTCATGCTCTTGAAGCGCATAGCGTTGCCGACGGCGGCGGTGAGGCCGCGTACTCGGCCCGAATGTTCCAGGCGTTGCACGAGTTCGGTGTTGAGGACTCGGTGCGGCATACCGTCGACCTTGGTGGAGACGACGGTGTCCTGGAGGTGGCGGCGCAGGTATTCCTGTTTGACCGCTTCGGGGACGCTGCTTTCCTGGGTGAGCAGGAAGCGGGTGCCCATCGCGATACCGGCTGCGCCGTAGGCGAGGGCGGCGGCGAGGCCGCGGCCGTCGAAGAAACCGCCCGCGGCGACCACGGGGATGTCGACGGCGTCGAGCACCGAGGGCAGCAGCAGGGTGGTGGCGACGGGGCCGGTGTGGCCGCCGCCTTCACCGCCCTGCACGATCACCGCGTCCGCGCCCCAGGAGGCGACCTTCACCGCGTGTTTGGCCGCGCCGATCGACGGGATCACCACGACACCGTGGTCTTTCAGCTTCGCGATCAGGTCTTTTTTCGGCGCGAGCGCGAACGATGCGACGGCGACTTTCTCCCGGATGAGCAGATCGATGCGTTCGCCGGCGTCGGAGGCGTCGGCGCGGATGTTCACGCCGAACGGTTTGTTCGTCTGCGCCTTGGTTTTCGCGATCGCAGCCTCGAGCTCGTCGAATGTCATGGTCGCCGAGGCGAGGATGCCCAAACCGCCCGCTTCGGAGGTAGCCGAAACCAGGCTGGGACCGGCGACCCAGCCCATACCGGTCTGCACGACCGGATGCTCGATGCCGACCAGTTCGGTCAAGGGGGTGCGCAACCGCGCCTGCCCCGGACGCGCATCAGATGCGTCGGTCGTCGCGGAAGCGGTCTCGCGGGGGTCATTCGTGTTCTGCTGGTCGGCGTCAACGGCGGCGCGGTATTGCTCTGGGCGTTGTGCGCTCATTCGTGCGCCATCCCTTCTCGGTTCCGGTGTGTGCCCGGCCCAGTTCGCAAGCCACTCACGCGGGCACTTCCTTGTTGCGGACCTGCTTGGGGTCCAGCACTTCGCGGATCAAACGCAGTTCTTCCTCGGTCGGCAGGCGGGTTTCGCCCGCTTCGGCGAGTCCGGCGATCTCGAACGAGGTGTTGTCGGCGACCTCGTCGGCCGTGACACCGGGGTGCAGGCTGCGGGCGCGCATGGTGTGGCCGGGGCCGCCGAAATCGAAGACGCCGAGGTTGGTCACCACGCGGTGGATATCGAGGAACCGGAAGGCCGGGTTGTCCGGGTCGACTTTGTCGTAGCCGACGCCGGAGACGATATCGACCTTGTCGCAGAACACCCGCTTGCTGTGTTTGGCCACCCAATAGCTGGTCGGATGGTTGATGGTGTTGCCGGGCGCGCCGCGCACCCCGAACATCTGCCGCGTCGGCTGATGCAACGGACCGAACGCAGACAGGTTCTGGTTGCCGTACCTGTCGATCTGGTTCGCGCCCATCACCACATGGCGACGGCCCGAAGCCACTACATCGAACACCTTCCGGAACGGAATCCAGCCCTCGATCGGCGACTTACCGCCCAGGGGTGGGGTTTCGGCGAGCAGCAGCGCTTCACCGTCGGACAGCAGCAGGTCCGGTTCGGTGGTCAGTCGCGCCAGCCGGGCGCCCAGCTGCGCCATGGGCGTCATCGGCGAGGCCACGATTTCGCCCGCACCGCTGAAGATCTCGGCACACGCGACCGCGCACACCTCGGCCCGCGTAATCGTCTCCGTGCTGGTCATTGGCCCTCCTTGTGATCCGATACACCGAGCGGCACCACAGTGCGGCTCGGCTCGAAGTTCGCCCCAATCGTGTGCCGGGTCACTGGTTCTCCTGCGCGAACTTCGCGACGGCGGCTTGGTAGTCGTCTTCCGAACCCGAGAGGTAGGTGTCGACGAACGTCTGCCAGGTCTCCGGGTCCTTGGCTGCCTCGGCGTAGTGACGCTGGAACTTCTCGTCGCGGCCATAGCTTTCGCCGGCGAGAGTGAAGTGGGCGCCGCCCGGAGCCTCCACAACGCCGTCCACCATCATGCGGTTGAGCAGCAGCGACTGCGTGGGAACCGCTTTGACCAGTTCCTCGGTCTCGACAACACGCTCCACCGACACATAGCGGCGTTCGGCAGCGAGGCAGTACAGGTCGTCGAAGTACGGGTCGACGCCCTGGTAGGCGGCATTGCCGTGTTTGTCGCCGATGTTCAGATGCACCAGCGCCGCATCGAGTTTCAGCGCGGGCATGGCGATGAGGGTTTCGGTGCGGCCGTCGGCATCGGGGTAGGGGGAGGTGACGGTGCGCAGTTCGTCGTCCCAGAAGTTCGGCACATCCGAACCGAGCCCGGCGCGGATCGGCAGGAACGGCAGTCGCGCGGCCGCTGCTTCGAGCCCGCACTTGAGCATGCCCTCATCCATTTCGCGGGCGATGAGCTGTCCGGAGGTGCGCGCCTTGGCGAACCACGGGTCGTAGAACGGCGCCGAGTCCAGCGACACGAATCCGTAATAGGCTTTGCGCACCTTCCCGGCCGAGCACAGCAGGCCCAGGTCGGGTCCACCGTAGGTGACCACGGTCAGGTCGGTGATATCCGAACGCAGCAGTGCCCGCACCAGCGCCATCGGTTTGCGCCGCGAGCCCCAGCCGCCGAGGCCGATCGTCATTCCGCTGCGCAGTTCGCCGATCACTGCGTCCAGTGACATCCGCTTGTCCCGCATGGTTTTCTCCACCATCACTTGTCTTCCTTGCGTGCGGCCAGATCGTCGTCGAACCGTTCCCGGATCTCGTCCGACACCCCGGCCAGGTTCAGTTCGAATGTGAAGCCCTGCTCGTAGCGGTAGCTGCGGTGCACATCCTGGACGTCGATACCGTTGAGTGCGCGTTTGGCGGCCCGGATCACCCGGCCGTCCTTGGCAGCGATGTCCTTGGCCACGTCGAGGGTGGCGGCGTCGAGTTCGGCGCGGGGCACCACTTTGAACACCGAGCCGTAATGCTGCAGCTGCTGCGCGGTGACGGTGCCCGCCGTGTAGAAGAGCGCCCGCATCAGATGCTGCGGCACCAGCCGCGCCAGATGGGTGGCTGCGCCGAGCGCGCCGCGGTCGACTTCGGGTAGTCCGAAGGTGGCGTCATCGGCGGCGATGATGATGTCGGCGTTGCCGACCAGACCGATCCCGCCGCCCAGGCAGAAACCCTGGACTGCGGCGATCACCGGGACGGGGCAGTCGTATACCGCGCCGAACGCTTCGAAGCAGCCGTGGTTGGCGTCGATCAGCGCCTGATGACCTGGTTTGCGCTGGATTTCCTTGATATCCACGCCCGCGTTGAAACCGCGGTTCTCCGCCCGCAACACCACTACGCGGGTCTCGGGGTCGCGCCCCGCCTCGCGAATGGTGTCGGCGAGGGCGAACCAGCCGTCCGAAGGTATGGCGTTGACCGGCGGATAGTCGACCGTGACCACGGTGATGCCGGTCGACTCCGAATGGCGATTGATCCCCATCGCATGTCCCATCTCGAGCGTCTTGGCGAAGCAAGCAATTGCTTGGTAGGTTAGCACGGTGGCTCTCGAAATCGATCTGTCCGGGCGCGTCGTTCTGGTAACCGGCGGTGTCCGCGGAGTGGGCGCCGGGGTGAGCCGGGTGCTGCTCTCCGCCGGGGCGACGGTGGTGGCCTGTGCACGCCGCCCCGCCGATACCGCGGTGGAATATCAGGGGCGGGCCGTCGAATTCCTGCCGTGCGATGTGCGCGATGCCGATGCCGTGCAGACGATGATCGACACCATCGTCGAACGACACGGCCGGCTGGATCATCTGGTCAACAACGCCGGTGGGGCCCCGTTCGCACTCGCCGCCGAGGCCAGTAAGAACTTTCATGCCAAAATCGTCGAGCTGAACCTGCTCGCCCCGCTGCTCGTCGCGCAGCGCGCCAACGTGGTGATGCAGACCCAGCCCGACGGCGGGTCCATCGTCAATATCTCCAGCGTCAGCGGCCACCGGCCCTCACCCGGCACCGCCGCCTATGGTGCGGCCAAAGCGGGCGTGGACAGCCTCACCTCCTCGCTCGCGGTGGAATGGGCGCCGAAGGTCCGGGTGAACTCCCTGGTTGCCGGGGCGGTCGAAACGGAACTGAGCGAACTGCACTACGGCGACGCCGATGGTGTCGCCGCTGTCGGCCGCACCATTCCGCTCGGCCGCCTGGCCCGGCCCGAGGATATCGGCCGCAGCGTCGCCTTCCTGCTCTCCCCGCTCGCGTCCTATGTGAGCGGCGCGACCTTGCAGCTCCACGGCGGCGGCGAACGACCCGCCTTCCTGGACGCGGGCAACGCGGAAAACGCCGGACAAGTCTGACACCAGCTAATCACCTGTCCCCACCAGCAACGATAGGAACGACATGGGAACCGAGGGCATCTGCGCCGGGCGCACAGTCATCATCACCGGCGCCGGCCGTGGTATCGGCCGCGCGCACGCGCTGGCCTTCGCCGCCGAGGGCGCGAATGTGGTCGTCAACGATATCGGCACCGCGCTCGACGGCGCCGCGACCAGCGAGACCCCCGCCGAACAGGTCGTTGCCGAAATCAAGGCCAACGGCGGTCAGGCCGTCGCCAACAGCGACGACGTCGCCGATTGGGAGGGCGCGCGCAACCTCATCCGCACCGCCATCGACACCTTCGGCGGGCTGGACGTCCTCGTCAACAACGCTGGTTTCGTACGCGACCGGATGCTGGTCAACCTCAGCGAAGGCGAATGGGACGCCGTTATCCGCGTCCACCTCAAAGGCCATTTCGCCACCATGCGCCATGCCGCCGAATACTGGCGCGCCGAATCGAAAGCCGGGCGCAAGGTGGACGCTCGCGTCATCAACACCAGTTCCGGAGCGGGATTACAGGGCAGCGTAGGCCAAAGCAACTACGGTGCGGCGAAGGCCGGTATCGCCGGGCTGACCCTGACCGCGTCTGCTGAATTCTCCCGATACGGCGTGACCGTGAACGCGATCGCCCCTTCGGCCCGCACCCGGATGACCGAAACCGTTTTCGCCGACATGATGGCCAAACCCGAAGATGGATTCGACGCAATGGCCCCGGAGAACATTTCCCCGCTGGTTGTCTGGCTCGGTAGCCCCGAATCCGCCGGAGTCACCGGCCGGGTGTTCGAGGTCGAGGGCGGCAAGGTCGCGCTCGCCGAAGGCTGGCGGCACGGCGAACCCGCGGACCGGGGCGCGAAATGGGAACCGAGCGAACTCGGGCCCGTGGTTGCCGACCTGATCGCCAAGGGTTTGCCGCCGGAGCCCGTATACGGGGCCTGAGGGCTGGCTTCCAGCGTCTTTCTGCGAGAAACGGGGGCTCGGCCTACTATGTAGGCCGGTCCGCGAAAGGTATTGGGCCGATATACCGGTCGTGTTCAGCAGGGCACGGCCGTCGGCGTCTCTTCGCCGGGTGGAGTATGCGCAATATCTGATGAAGGGTTGGCTTGTGCATGGCCTTTGGTCGCGCCTCGCATGTGATGGTGGTAGCTGGAGCTGTTGCCGGTCTCTCGCTACTGGCTCCCCTCGCTGCGGAAGCCCAACCAACGCCTTACGGTGACCCGGCTGGTCCCGGCGCCTCGTTCGGCTGGCAGAGTGAGCGAGAACAGAACTCACCGTTCACCCCTCCCTCGCCTGGAGTAACCCACGGCGGCCGTGCGCCTTTCGATCTGCCATCCCTGCCGGGGCATAGCACGTCATTCGGCGAGCAGGACTTCGGTGCCCCGTTCGATGGGCAGGGTGTGGGTGAACCGGGCTCGCCGTTCGGGCTCCCGGGGATGCGTACGCCGTTCGGGCAACCGGCCGATGGATGGGATTCACCTCTCAGCGGGCAGGGGGAGGGGTTGCGTCTGAACGAAGAGGGAGGGCAGGAATCGCCGTACGGCAGCGGGCCGAAGAACCGTAATTCGCATGGGGATTCGGCGCACGTCCCTGGTTGGTCACCGCATGGGAACGGGCCGGGAAATCCATTCGGTAATGGCGTGAACCCGCCGTTCGGGAACGGACCCGGATGGCACGGTACGCCGCGTCAGCCGCAGCAGAACAATCCCATGCTGCCGCCATATACGGGGTCTCCCGCATGGGTGCCGCCGTTCGGCCTGGTGCCGCCGCTCGTCCTGCCACCCGCGCCCGCACCCGCGGCGCCCGCCCCGCCAGGACCAGAAGCACCCGCTTCCCCTGCTCCCGGCACGCCTGCGCCAGACGCACCCGGCACGCAGGCACCAGCTCCGAACGTTTCGCCACCACCCGCGCAGGTGCCCGCAGCCCCGGATCCGGCAGTGCCCGCTCCGGGTGCTCCTGCTCCAGATGCTCCTGCCCCGAGCGCCCCTGTTCCGGGTGCTCCTGCTCCAGGTGATCCAGCTCTGGCTGCTCCCGAATCCCCTGCTTCAGCAGCGGAGCCGGACCACGATATCCGCCCCACCAGTGCCGAGGACGGTCTGCCCGATGTGAAAGTACTGTCGGTGATCGGCGGTCTGGTCGCGTTGGCGCTTGCCGGAGCTGCTTCCGCCGCAGTGAGTTTCCAGAGCGCAGCGCAGGAGCAGGCCCGTATCGATGCTGCACGGGCTGAATTCTTCGGAACAGGTGCGTGATCGAGTGACAGAGAGTAAAACGCAGAGCACGCGTTCCTATCGCCGGGTCGCAGCCGCTGTCGATGCGGTCTGCGCGGTCGCCGCCGATGCCGACGCCACCACCCTCGATGAGGTGGTGCATGCGATTGCCGCCGAACGCGGCCGTCCCATCGAGATCGCGGACGCTGAACTGGGTCCGGGTGTGTGCGGGCAGCGCCGGTTTTATCCGGACAAGGATGTCATCGTGTTGGCGAGCGCGCTGCCCAACCGCGAGCACACTTTGGCGCACGAACTCGGTCATATTGTTTTCGACCACGAAGGCGCACCCGCGCCGGAGGTGACGCTGGAAGCCAGCGACGATCTGATCGCCTACATGCTGAGCCAGCGCGCGCATCAGCGCATCGTCGACGACGGCGAGGACGAGCAAGCCGAATGGGAGGCCGAAACGTTCGCCGCCATGCTGATGACGCGGTTACGTGTTTTCAACAGCCGGGGCGCGGGCGTCTCGGTCCTTCGATTCGATGAGGCTCTCGGATGACCTTTTGGTTGACCGCACTGCTGATCTGGGTTGCGGCGGGTGCACGGGTGGGACGGGTATTGGTCAAACCGGCTACTACTGCGCGTGCCGCGATCGTCGTCGCCGTCGCGGCGGTGGCGCTCGCTGTCACTGTGGCGATCCCCGAGGTCGGGTTGGCCGTCGACCACCTCTTACCGGCCGGGCTGCCGACCGGTCTACTCTCCGACGGCATTGTGGTGTCGGCGTGGGTACTGTTCGCGTCCGCGACATCGGTGGTCGCGTCGGCGGCGTGGCCGGTGGTGTCGCGGCGGAATCTGCGTCAGATCGCGAGCGGCATCTATGTGCTGGGAGCTGCCGAAATCGTGCTCACGCTTATGGTTTCGCACGTGGTCGGGTGGGTGGTGACCGCGGTGGGCGGGGTTTTCATTGTTGTCACCGGGCTGCGCACGCTGGGCTGGACCGCGCTCGGACGCGGTATCGCGATCTACACCGCGGGCACTGCGCTGGTGGTGGCGCTCGCGGTGGGGCAGATGCAACGGGAAGTGGTCGAGGCGCCCCGCGCTGATCCGGGGCAGCCGGGGTGGGCGTGGCCGCTGTGGCAGATAGCCGGTCTGTTGATTGCGTTCGGCGCGGTGTGGATTGTCGTCGAACTCTGGGTGCGGGCACGGCTGCTGTTGCGGCGGGTGCGGCGGCTGCATCGTGTTCTGGTGAAACGTTTTCCGGAAGTGGTGGTTCATGAGCAGACCGGAACCCCCACGCAGCTCAAGGCTTCCGACCAGGTCGCGCAGATTATGGACGCGCTGTACCTGCAATCCGGTGGCGGGGCGGAGTTCGCCGCGGCAGGGGACCCACCTGCGTCGGTGACCGAACGTGCCGATCGGGTCGCGAAATGGGCGGGTAACCCGCTCGGCGACGTGGTGGTCGATGCGCGCTGGATCGCACCGCCGGACGGGGTGACACCCCGAGGCTGGGTGCGGGCCATTGCGGAAGCGTTCGAAGCCGAGCCGGAAGTACCCACCTCGAGATGAGACATAACTGAAGGTCCGCTGTGCAGCCTTCATCGGCGCTTGGGCTTGTTTTGCTCGCCCTATTACGTCACAGTGATTTCGGTTGAGGCGGCGTTTCGCTGTGCTGAAAGCGCTCTCGTCGTAGCCGCTGTGTCGTTACCGGTCTGTGCCCGAATATTCTGTGACACGTCACCATGGCGCATTACATGTCTGCGGCGCGGTGCGTCCGTTCGGACGCCTGCGCCGCAGACATGTAAGAAACTATTCGGTTCCGTCCGGAGGAATTTCAGGCAGGCCTTCGCTTGCCCGCAGCTTCTCCGCCATGGAGGTGAGGAGATTCTGCGATTCTTCGGACAGGTCGAATGCCCGGCTGGACAGTCGCCGCAGCCCGTAGCCCTGCAGCTGCGACAGCAGCTCCAGATCGTGATCGATCTTCGCGGCGTAGATGTCGTTGAAGAAGTAGTCGGGCTTCACTTTGAAGAACTTCGCCAGCGCAGCGACCGTCTCGTCGGACGGATTCGTGCGCTGACCCGACCGCAACTGCGACAGATACGGTTTGGAGATCGGATGCCCGGATGCGGTGAGCGCGGCGGCGACCTCCGCATTGGTATGCGGCTTACGCCCCGGGGGATGCACGGTTTCGAACAGCTTGTTCAGCCGCGCCGCGAAATCAGCCATTGTGAGCCGCCCAATTCCCTTCGCTGTACTAACAGTCGTTATCTCGGATAGGTATCATTGATATTAGCGGCTAAGTAACTGAAAACCTACGCCTGATTCCGGATTTCCTTGAAGCTTCCAGGTACACATCCGGAGAACTGGCTCGGAGCGTGGCGTTTGCGGGTTGCCCGAATGCTTCTTGCGAAATCCGGGTACCCGCAGGTAACGGCCCGTCGCGGGGCTCTTCTCGGACGGGCCATGGGTAGCTTAAGGATAGCTGACAGCTCATCTAGCGGCTTGTGTCGCGGATTGTGTGGTGTACGACACGTTTCACCATGGCTGGGATGAGCCTTCAACTTGCGCGGTGAGAATTGGGAGAACTCCTAGAGACGTTCGATGATCGTCCCCGTCGCGAGCGCGCCACCGGCGCACATGAGCACCATTGCGGTACTGCGATCCGAGCGCTCTAGTTCGTGCAGCGCGGTGGTGATGAGACGAGATCCCGTGGAGCCCACCGGATGTCCGATCGCAATCGCACCGCCGTTGACATTCACCCGGTCCATGTCGGGCCCGTGGACGCGCGCCCAGGACAGTGCAACGGAAGCGAATGCCTCGTTGATTTCGAACAGATCGATATCGCCGATGCTCATTCCGGATCGCTCCAGCAGCCGGGTGCATGCTTGAACCGGGCCGTCGAGATGGAATTCCGGCTCCGCACCCAC
>NZ_MUKP01000037.1 GCF_002081715.1 Nocardia donostiensis
GAATCGCCACAGCTGTGCTACACGGTCGTCGACCTCGACGCATCCCCCTCATCCGCGGATGTCGACGCCCTATGGGCCGAATTACTCGCCGACGACCAGGAACGGGAAGTACTGATTCGCGCCGGTGAACGCTTCGTACGACGGCTTCGGCCGTGGCCACCGCGGCCCGAGACCGTGCCCGCTGCGGAGTTGCCGTCCGACCACGGGTTCGTGCTGGGCATATCGGGTCCGGGGTCGCTGGACGGGCTGCGTTATCAGGCCGGACCCCGGAGGCCACCTGCCGCGGGGGAGGTGGAGATCGAGGTGGTTGCCGCCGGTCTCAACTTCCTGGACGTGATGATGGCGCTCGGCCAGGTGCCGCCCCTGGAGTCGGCCACCGAATATCGGTTCGGCGCGGAATGCTCCGGTATAGTCACCCGACTCGGCGAGGGGGTCGTCGATTTCCGGGTCGGCGACGCGGTCGTGGCGGTCTGCCCCACGCAGGGAGCGCTGGCCAGCCATCTCACCCTATCCGCCACCAATGTCGTCGCGAAGCCTCGAAACCTGGGCTTCGAGGAGGCGGGTTCGGTCCCGATCGTCTTCCTCACCGCCTGGTACGCCCTGTACGAGTTGGCGCGACTGACCGCAGGTGAGCGGGTACTCATCCATGCCGGCACCGGCGGTACCGGCATGGCGGCCGTGCAGATCGCCCGGTTACTCGGGGCGGAGGTGTTCGCCACCGCAGGTAGCCCAGCCAAGAGAGAGCTATTGCGCACGCTGGGGGTACAGCATGTATTCGACTCACGGTCGGCGGATTTCGCCGACCGCATACGAACTCTCACCGACGGCGTCGGCGTAGACGTCGTACTGAATTCCCTGGTGGGGGAAGCGGCGGATCGCAGTATCGCCTGCCTCGCTCCGTACGGGCGGTTCGTCGAGCTCGGTAAGCGTGATCTGTTGCAGGACCGGAAATTGGGGCTACGTCCCTTCCTGCGCAACCTGTCGTACTTCGCTTTCGATCTGAGGCAGTTGCTGGTAGACCGGCCTGAAGCCACACAGAAAGTGTTCCAGGACCTGATGGGCCGCTTCGTGTCCGGCGAACTGCGCCCGCTGCCGTACCGGCTGTTCCACCCCTCGCAAACCGAGGCGGCGTTCCGGTATCTGGCCTCCGCTCGGCATATCGGCAAGGTTGTGCTGTCCATGAACGAGCGCGAGATCGCGGCGCTGCGCTCGCCACAACCACCTGCCATGGACGGAACCTGGCTCATCACGGGCGGTCTCGGCGGTTTCGGGCTCGCCATGGCCGAGTCGTTGGCCGAATCCGGGGTGCGATCTCTGGTATTGGTCGGTCGATCCGGGGTTCGCGACGACGAAACGGCCGGACGGGTAGCGGCCCTGCGGCAGCGTGGAGTACAGGTGTCGGCCGAGTCAGTGGATATCGCTTCGCGGCCGCAGCTTTCGGCATTGCTCGAGCGCATCGAAGCCGAGCTCCCCCCACTGCGTGGCGTGCTGCACTGCGCGATGGTGCTCGATGACGCCCTGTTGGCCGATATGGATCCCGAACGTATCCGAAAAGTGCTCGCACCCAAAGCCTACGGCGCTTGGCATCTGGACGTGCTGACCGCACACCTGCCACTGGAAGCGTTCGTGCTCTTCTCGTCCGCGACGTCGATGATCGGTAACCGCGGACAGGCGAACTATGCCGTGGCCAATGCCTTCCTGGACCAGTTGGCTCATGCCCGGCGATCCAGGGGCAGGGCCGCACTCGCGGTGAACTGGGGTGCGATCTCCGACACCGGGTACGTGGCGCGGCACGATGAGATCGGCCGTTTCGTGGCCGCGACGGGTATGCGCGGGTTCACCGCGGCGACGGCGTACCGGGCGCTGACCACCCTGTGGGCCACCCGCGTGCCGCAGGTCGGCGTCCTCCCGATGGACTGGCCCGAATTCTTCGGCCATCACGGCATCACCGCGGACGACCACCCCAGGTATGAGCATCTGGTCGACCGGGCATCCGCCACCGTGGTCGCCGGGACCGGCGGATCGCTGCGCCAGCAGTTGGCGACCCGTACCGGAGTTTCTCGCGGCGAGCTGGTAGCCACCGCGCTCGAAAGCCGCTTGGCCGCGGTGCTCGGCATACCACTGGATTCGCTGGACAAGAACATGCCGCTGATGGATTATCTCGATTCGCTGCTCGCAGTCGAGATCAGCGCCTGGGTGGAACGAGAACTGGGCACCAAGGTCACGATCATGGAGCTGATGAAGGGCCCGAGCGTCCTCCAACTGGCCGATATGGTGCTGGACAGGCTCGATAAACAGTGACGACCATGGAAGAAGTGTCGTTTGCGCTGCCCCGTGCGGGCATCACGATACGAGGGAAACGAACTCGGGGTGGTCGCGGACTACCTACATTGTGTTTACACGGCATCCTGGACAACTGTGCGAGCTTCGACCCGCTAGGGCAGCACCTCAGCGATGTAGACATGATCGCCATCGATCTGCCCGGCCACGGTTGGTCGGACCCCGTTCCCTCGACAACCTGCCATTACATCGACTACGCGGCTTGTGTGCTGGAGTTGGCCCATACCCAGGGCTGGGAACGGTTTCGGCTGATCGGTCACTCGCTCGGTGGTGCAGTATCCTCGCTCGTTGCCGGCATCCACCCCGACAAGGTCGACCAGTTGGTGCTCATCGACGCCATCGGGCCGTTGTCCGCCGACCCGGAACAGGTTGTGGCCGGAACCGCTCGCTACCTGGAGACGTATCTGCGTGGCGACCGACATCCGGTCTATCGAAGCCGGACACATGCCGTCAAAACTCGCGTGCAGCTGGCCGATATCCTGCTCGAAACAGCCGAGATGCTGGTGGAACGAGACCTCGTCGAAGTGACCGACGGCTATTCGTGGCGTCACGATATCCGCCTCAACCGTGGGATGACCCCGACTCTCGGCGAGGACCAGGTGCTGGCCTTTCTCCGTAATGTCACCGCCCCGGCCCTGCTGGTCCGGGCCGAACGAACCGCCTTGGTCGAATCCTACTACCCGGAGCGGATCAACAGTGTGCCGAAGCTGCGCGAGGTGACATTGCCGGGCGGACACCACCTGCACATGGAAAACGCCGAAGCGGTAGCGGAAGTGGTTCGCACTTTTCTGGAAGGCGGCTGAGCGGCTGGTTCATCCGTGCAGTACACCGGTCAGCACCGGCTTGTTCGTACGCTCTGGAACAGATGTGGCGAAAACATGACTGTCGCCTTCACTCCAGATTCGAGTATGCAACGTTTCACCAGGGAATACGATCCCGCGGAAACGGGCAATGTAGCGCCGCATGCGTGATATGTCAGCGTCGAGTGCAGCGTCGACCAGGGCAGCGCAGACCATCGCGTAGGTGCACACACCCTGCATTATCGGATCGGGGAGACCGGCGTCCCGGGCGAAGGCAGCATCGGTGTGCACATTGCCGTGCATCGAATTTCCGCGACCGCAGCGTTGATACCACCGGGCCTGATAACGCAGAGTCGGTGTGATGACCTCCCTGTCCGGAGCACGGTCCGGTGCCGGTGTTCGCGCAGGTCGCGTGTGGTTCGATCCTTCGCCGGTGCCTTCGCCGCGTGCATGGATGCGGGAGATCCCGGAAATCAGGGGATCCCCCTCGGCGTTCAGCAATGTAGTGCGCTGTACCAGGATCGCCGCGGTGCCGTGGTCCTCGACTGCTACGACCTCGCTGCGGCACCGGGCATACCCCACCTGCGGAATAGGCCCGTGCACGGTCAGCTGTTGTTCCTGATGCAGCAGGGTGTTCAGGTCCAAGCAGATGCCAGGGAAGCGGATCTCAGGCGGCTCAGGGCGGTAGAAATCCGGGGATGCGACACCGAAGGCCCCGGGCGCTGTCATGGCGAATGTCGGCAGGACCCCCTCCTGGGCCACAGGTTGGCCGATGGCGAAGCGGTATCGGGCCGTGTCCGATTCATTCCAGTAGAAGTCCTGCTCCGGCACCACGAGTCCGACCGCGGTTCGTCGATCTATGGGCATACATGAACTCCTGCATATCGTTCCCAGGTTTCGTGGAGTCGGGCACCGGGCTTCGGGCCACAGGTCGACCTGGCCTCGGTCCAGTAGTCGATGATTCGCCAGGGGAGTACGACGCAATAACGGGACCATTCGCACAGTTCTTCACCGGCTACGCGTCAGGTCGAGTCACTGATCGGCCGGATCGACCTCGCTCTCCGGCCGCGCCGCCGGCGCGGTGGCAGCATCGATCTGTTCACCCACGTACCGCAGCACCACCACGACAACCGCCACCACCGGCACCGCGAGGAACGCACCCACGATCCCGTACAGCGCGCCACCGCCGGTCACCGCCAACAACACCACCACCGCGTGCATCTTCATGCTCCGGCTCTGCAGCACCGGCTGCAGGATATTGCCCTCCAACTGCTGCACCGCGATGATGATGCCCAGCACGATCAGCGCCGTGGTGAAGCTCTTGCCCACCAAAGCCACCAGCACGGCCAACGCACCTGCGACGAACGCACCGACCATCGGAACGAAACCGCCGAGGAACGTCAGCACAGCCAGCACCAGCGCCAGCGGCACCCCCAGAATCACCAGCCCCAGCCCGATCAGCACCGCGTCGATCAAACTGACCAGCGCCTGCGTGCGAATGAACCCACCCAGGACGATCCAGACCCGTTTCAGCACCTCTTCGACATGTCGTCCACCCCGGCTGCCGACCATACGATGCAACCACGGCAGGAACCGCGGCCCGTCCTTGATGAAGAAGAACGTCAGGACCAGCACCAGGAATACCGTGATCAACGCCGAGGTAGCGGTGGTCACCCCCGTGAACACACCGCTTGCGATCTGTTCGGCACTGGACTGCAACCGGGACACGATCGCATCGACCGCCGAATCCAACTGTTCGTCGCGGATCCGCAACGGCGGGCCCTGCAACCAGTCCCGTACCTGATTGATACCCGCGGTCGACTTGTCCGCCAGATCGGGCACCTGGTCCACCACCGACGGCACGATCAACGCGATCACTCCGGCCAGCACCCCCAGAAACCCGAGCACCGACAGCGACGCCGCAGCAGCCGGCCGCAAACCGAGCCGAATCATCCCGCGCGTCGGCGGCCACAGCACCGTCGACACCACGATCGCCAGCAGCACCGGTAGCAGGATCACCCACAGCTTCGCCGCTAGATTCCCCAGCACCCACGCACCGGCCGCGATCGCGACCACACACAGCGCCCACTTGGCGAGCCACAGCACTCCGGAGCCGATCACGTCCCCTCTGTCGGGCACGACCGCATCCGCACCCGACTCGCTGCTGTTACTGCCTACCGGTTCGTTCACCCCGTTCACGTCGCCAGTCTTGCACGGGGCACGGACTCGGGCAGCCCGCGACAGACCTGCAGCGAACCGCGCTTCGGCTCAGCCCGGCACCGCCACCGGCTCGAGACAACTTCCCAGGCCGTCCACCAGCGAGCAGCGAACCGGAAGGCGAGTCGGTCGATAGTCGCCGGGCACACCACCGGCTCCGGTGATCGCCGAGTACGCGTGAACCGCGTCGGTGGGACGACGGGTGAGCGATGGGTCTGTCAGCACGTCCACGCTGTACAGACCGAACCGTGGCGTATAAGAGCCCCATTCATAGTTGTCGGTAATGCTCCAATAGTTGTACCCGATCACCTTCATCCCATCGGCCTTCGCCCGCTGCAACCAGTAC
The DNA here is from genome assembly GCF_002081715.1 of Nocardia donostiensis. GTDB lineage: Bacteria > Actinomycetota > Actinomycetes > Mycobacteriales > Mycobacteriaceae > Nocardia > Nocardia donostiensis. The sequence continues at coordinate 5,704 of NZ_MUKP01000037.1, forward strand.
ACCGTGTCCCGGAGCAGGTCCGCCCGCCCGTAGCCGTCGGCGCGGGGCCTGCCGTTCTCGGTCGGCATCCCGTTCTCCACGATGTAGAGCGGTTTACCGGGGAACTGCCGCGCATAGTGGCGCAGCGCGTAGTAGATGCCTTCGGCATGCAACGGCATCCGCCACAGCGCGCCGAAATCGGGTGGGTTGCTGATGAGGCTTTCGGGGGAGACGCCGTAGTAGTAGTCGATGCCGATGAAGTCGAGCCGCGCGCCGATCCGGTCGATCAGCGCTGCGTTCACCACGTCCTCGACCGCGGGGATGTAAGCAACGTTGCTGCTGACCATTGCCCCCGGCTGAGCGCGGTGAATATGGTCGTAGACCGCATTGTGCGCCTGCGCTATCCGGTCCTGCATCGCGGGTACGTCGGCCACACCGATACCGCCGTGCCGTAGCTCATTCGCGATGTAGACCGCCGGTTCGTTGAACGTGATCCACAGCGGGTCGTAGTGCGCGAAACGGTTCACGACCCGGACTGCATTGGCCAGCCAGTCGCCGACCATAGCCGGGTTACGCCAGCCTCCCCGGTCGACTTCCCAGCCCGGATACACCCAATGGTCGAGAGTGAGCATCGGTTGCATACCCGCGGCCCTGATTGCGGAGATCACGTCATCGTAGAAATCGAACGCGACTTCGTCCCATTCGCCCGGACGTGGCTGTACCCGAGCCCACTCGACACCGATCCGATACACCCGCACCCCCAGCTCCGCTGCCAAGGAGATGTCCGAGCGGAAACGAGTGTAGAAATCGACGGAGTCGAGATACGGGTCCTCGGTTTTGCCTGCCGCGATATACCGTGTCCAGTTGCTGTCGGGGGCATGGCCCTCGGATTGGAAACCCGACGATGCGACGCCCCAGCGGAAACCGCTGCCCAGCGGCGGCAGCGCGGCAGACGACGCAGGCTCGGCGGCAGCGGGTATCGCGCCGCCGAGCAGCACAGCCGATGTAGCGGCAGCCGCGGTGGCGAGGAATCGTCGACGACTGGGGGAGTGCATCTAATCTCCTTCGGAATGCGGGTCCTTAGGGGGCCGGGCAGCGACGATTTCCGAGTGGTCCACGCGACAGCGTAATAACTGGTGGCAGCCGCTGAGGCTGGTTTCGTCTTGCCGCCGAGTCCGTCGCCTGGGAAGACAGTGGGGGAGGGCAGGGCTGGTCTCGGCTCCATCTCACGGAACCGAGTGGAATCGAGGCCGGGCCGCCACCGTTGTACGCCAGCCGGTCGAAGACCTGGTAGGAGAACGCCGTGCTTCTACTTAATCCAAGCCAAAATAATGCGATAAGTAGATATGCGCATCTAACTATGTTCAAATCTTCCTCCCCACAACCAGCCCAACAGAACCCCAGGCATCAAGGATGAGAGGAGATGCCACTTTCCCGCTGTTCACCACGGAGTCGGCGCCGTGTCTGAGGTGGACTGTGCTACGTCCCGGCTCGGGGAGCGTGTTGCGCCAGGCTGTTTCGTTATTGGGGATGGTGAATTCGCCGGAAGTTCGTAGAGTTGGAAGCGATAGTCGGCTGCTGAACTGCCGGCGCATTGAGCGCTGTCGCAGCGGGTGGGTTAGTAATCGTTCTGAGCGTCGTCAGCTGGCTCGATTATCGTAGGTGGAATCAAGTCGGAAGCCAGTTGCTCCTAGTGGAATTCATCGATCGGAGGTTCACGCGCCGGTCGAAGGATCTGTCGTACGGAGAGGTCGAGCTCAACATGGGCAGCTTGCTGATCCTCAGTGGCGCGTGACCTTCCACGCGACGAACCCTGGGCAGCGCCGCCGAATACGTCGACGGTGGGCTGGTACTCATTCCGCACGGGTCCCGGAGGCGAGGAAGATCGGGAGGGCGACGAACAGCTGGTCGTTGCGTGCCCTGGCGGTTTGGTCGTCGAGCCAGGCGCCTTCTCCTCCGATGTTGGCGAGCAGCGGCAGGCACGCGCCGTCGGTCCACACGATCGTATGGACCTCGACGGTGACGTTGGCGAACCCGTTGTCCAGCAGGAGGTTCCGGTATCGGCGGGCGACTCGCGGGTTTGGCATACCGTCTGCGCGAGCGTGGACGAGCGTGCGGGTGAGTTCGGGGTCGTCGGAGTCGATCACAAATGTGTCCCAGTCCTGACCGACGAGCACCGCGCGGCCGTTTCTGGCGAGGACCCGGCGGGCCTCGACGACGGCTTGCTCAGGCTCGGCGAGGGCGTGCAGGACCTTGTCGGCGCGGTAGCCGGTGACCGAGCTGTCGGCGAGCGGCAGCGCGGTGGCGTCACCGACGTGGAACTCACTCGTAGGCCAGCGCTCGATGGCAGCCTCGATCATGGCGGGGTTGGAGTCGACGCCGATTGCCTTCACCCCGCGGGCGGCCAATTCGCCGACGGCGCGCCCGCTCCCACAGCCGACGTCGACAACGGCGTCGCCCAGCCCTTGGTAGGTGAGTTCTCGCAGTTTGCGCGCCTGGGGTAGGTCGTCGAAGGCGTCGAGGAGGGTAAGCAGTGTGGACATGGCCGTTATTGTGCGAGTTAATGCCGACATGAAGTCAATCGGCGAGGTGGCGGCTCAGTTCGGGTTGCCGACACACGTGTTGCGACACTGGGAGGCGGAAGGACTGCTGACACCGGCCCGCGCGGGTGATCGGCGTCGCTATACCGACGCGGACCTGTGCCGGGTGGTGGCGATCCTGATTTCGAAGGAGGCGGGCTTCGGACTCGCCGACATCCGGACGATGCTCACCGCTCGGTCCGCGCCGGCCCGCCATGAGGTGATGGCCCGCCACCGCGAGAAGCTGCTGGTGCGGATCGCTCGGGCACAGGCCGCTCTCTCCATGCTCGAAGGCGGCCTGGAATGCCCGCACGACGACATCATGACGTGCCCGCATTTCCAAGAGCTGCTGGCTGACCGAATACAGCCACCTTCCATGACAGATTCGGATGGTCGCAACACCGGGCAGACAATCGAGCTCGCCGACGTGAATAGTGAAGGCGTCGTTCGGCTCACCCCCAGATCATGACCGCCTGCTGTCCCAGTACGCGTTCGGTATGTGCGTCGGCGAGCCGTTCGGGATCGTTTCCCGCGGGAAGTGCGGGCCGAGGCGTACCGGTGCTGCCAACGCCGGTGCGCAGTCTACCGGCCCAGGTAGGTGGAATGCTGGCACCGACCGGAACTGGAAGGATTGGTCTGTGCGCGATTACGAGAAGATCTTCGACAGGGTTCGTGGCGCGATGCTGGGCGGGGCGATCGGGGACGCGTTGGGCTGGCCGATCGAGTTCTATTCGTTGCCGCAGATCCGGAGCAGTTACGGCGAGGCGGGGGTGACGGATTTTCTGCCGGGACGGGTGCCCGGTGCGCCGCAGCAGATCACCGACGACACCCAGATGACCTTGTTCACCGCGGAAGGGTTGTTACGTTGGCAGCTCGGTACGGACCCGGTGCCGGTGCTGCGGCGGGCTTATCTGCGGTGGCTGGCGACCCAGCAGGAACCAGGGCCGGGTCCGCAGCCGGACGGTTGGTTGGCGAGTCTGCCGTTTCTGTACGCGGTGCGCGCGCCGGGCAATGCGTGTATGAGTGGACTCAACCAGCAGTCCCGTCAGTATCTGGAACCGAAGCCGCTCGGGGAGCCGGGGCCGGTGAATGCTGATTCGAAGGGCTGCGGCACGGTGATGCGGTCTGCGCCGTTCGGTCTCGCCGGTTTCGGGGCGGAGATGGCGTTCACCCTGTCCGCACGGTGTGCTCAACTCACTCACGGGCATCCGACCGGTTACCTGGCTGCGGGGGCGTTCGCGGCGTTGATCGACCGGGTGACGAGCGGAACCGAGCTGCGGTCTGCGCTGCGCGACACTATTGCGCAACTGGAGTTGGTGCCCGGAAGTGCAGAGACTGTGGCTGCGCTGCGCCTTGCAGTGTCCTGTGCCGATGAGGGATCCGCTTCGCCGGAAATGGTCGAGCGGGTGGGCGCGGGGTGGGTGGCGGAGGAATGTCTTGCCGTCGCTGTGTATTGCGCGTTGTGTGCGGACAGCACCGGTGATATCGCTGGGGCGTTGCTGTTGGCGGTGAATCATTCTGGTGATTCCGATTCCACGGGCGCGGTAGCGGGCAACCTGATCGGCGCGGTCCATGGCTTGTCCGCGTTGCCGATGCGTTGGGCTGGTGTGGTGGAGGGTCGTGACGAGCTGGTTCAGGTTGCCGACGATTTGGTGCAGAACTTCCTCTACCGCGAGCGTTCTCGGGTCGAGCGCCGGTATCCGTTCGATTCGGTTGTGGATCGGTGAACCACGGCCCCGTCTTCGGGGGTTCGGCTGCGTGTCCTCTGGGATTCGCCCGGCTCCCAGCATCCACTCGAGGTGATCGCGGTGCAGTCAGTCGACGACGATCGCGACTTTCCCGCGTACGTGACCGGTCTCCATCTCACGATGCGCCTCGGCCGCCCGCGCCAGCGGGAAGACGCGCGAGATCTCGACGCGGAGCTTCCTCTCGGCGTACCAGCCGGTGAGCTTCGCGAGGCGCTCTGCGGAGCGCTGCGTACTGATGGCGAGGATCCCTAGCTCATCGGCCCGGTGAAAGTCGGTGAGGGTGCCGATCCGTCCCCGGTCCGCGACGAGTTCCAGCGACACGTCGAGCGCTGCGCCCCCGATACTGTCGAGCGCTGCCGTGATGCCGCTGGGTGCCGACTCTCTTACTCGCTCGACGAGTCCGTCGCCGTAGGCGACTGGAAGAGCGCCGAGCGAACGGAGATAGTCGTGGTTGTGCGGGCTGGCGGTGCCGATGACAGTGGCGCCGAGGAGCACGGCGACCTGGACGGCCATGGTACCGACACCACCTGCTGCCGCGTGGATCAGGATGGTGTCGTCGGCCCTGATCTTCAATTCCTCGATGGCGGTGTCCGCCGTCTGGGCGGAGGCCGAGAATGCTCCGGCGTCTTCCCACGGCATCTGTGAGGGCTTGGTCGCGACCTGCTCCACCGGAACCACCACGTACTCGGCGTGGCTGGCCAGCAGCGCCCAGCCGAGTACCTCATCGCCGACGGCGAAGCCGGTGACCCCTCGACCGACTTGGTCGACGAACCCGGCGAAATCGTTGCCGATCTTCCTCGGGAAGGACGGGTCCTGGCCGGGTAGGGTCAGGCCCCGCCGGACGGCGCAGTCGAACGGCTGGATGCCTGCAGCCTTGACTCGCACTCTGATCTGCCCCGGACCTGCCTGAGGGGTCTCGACCTCTAGCAGTTGCACGACTTCGGGGCCGCCGTACGAATTAATTGCTGCTGCCTTCATGAATAGCCTTTCTTCCGTTCTGGGGTGCCGCGCCTGGAGGGCTTGCTGGGCGGCTCGGAGCTACTGATGGCCAAAGCTGGCCAGTTCCGCCCAATCGATCGTTGGTGCTGCGATCCCGGATTTCTCCATGTAAGCCGCAGAACGTCTTCTTCCGTCCTCGATCCATTCTTCGAAGGAGGCAGGCTCGTGACGCCCGGACGGCAGAAGGCCGGGCATGCGCTCGGGGGTGAACGTCCAATCTTGACCCTCACCGGTTGCGATGCCCGCCACGAGCAGAGCGGCCATCTCGCCGGAATGTCCGTCGTGTCGGTGCCACAAGAGGTTCGCCGGACCCCGCACTCCCCGGAAAGGTTGTTCCGTGTGCACGTGGAGCGAGGGTGCTGTGTTGGGTTGGCTGACGTACGCTCGTGCCGAATATGGGTACCCCTCCTCGTCCTGTGCGGTGAAGACGGCGCTCGGGTACCGCGTCAGCGCATCAGTCAGCTGAACCCACATGGGGGTTCCATCGGGGACCGTTGGTTCCCACGCGCCTCCGGCGGCAGTGGGCTGCAGCACATCTATCCGCTGTGGCTCCACCAAGATGGGCAGCCGCCAGTAATACCAGTCCATCGTGGCGCGGTGCTGAGGGTCGGCCACCTCTGCGGCCAAGTTCGGATTCTTCCGGAACAGCCCGCGCCAGTAGTCCGGAAGGTCTTGTGGAGCTGCTACTACGTCCGGCGCGTCGGCGATGCCCTGTACCAAGACGGCTCGCGCCGGGGGAAGGCCGCTGCCGGTGAAGTCCGAATACAGTACCGCGACCCTGCCATCGCGGCGGACGTTCAGCGCCTTCTGCGGGTACGCCGCGGGGGTGGTCAAGACGATGCGTTGGCGCTCGGGCAGCCACGTCCCCGACATGGGGCGGGTGTTCATGCCACCCGACTTGGTTACGGTGCTGAACTCCAGGACTTTGACCTTGGCCAGAATGTCGGACAAATCTATGTCGATGTGCATGAAGAAGCTTCCCTGTCGCCATACGGATCGCCAGGAACGCTATAACCTCAACCACACTCGAGGACAAGGGCTGCATGTAGGTTACTCCTGCTCTGCGCGTGAATGCGGAGGCTGCACGCGCGGGCGAGTTCGGGCACACCTTCCAAAAGGCTCTCAGCTCACCGGCGCTGACCGTGAGCATGCCGAGGTGAGGTGTCGATACTCGCTTTGCACCTACTGCAATCGGCGATAGTGCACGTCAATACCCTGCTGCTACAAGCGGTTTGGGGAATTCGGCGCCCGTGCCACACTTGTAGGCACTACGCTGGCAAGCCGTCGCGTAGCTACGTGTGCCTCACCTGGCACCGGCGTCGCCGGCGAGTGCTGCTGAGTGGTTTCGACGGCAGTCGAACGGGTAAGCGGATCCAGGCTGACGTCGATAGGTGGATCATCATGAGTCGCGCCGGCGCGCGTGCGGTGGTCAAGCCCACACCACCGGAGTTGATGGAGGACTTCGGTGACGGGCTGAACTACGGGACGCGTCTGTCCAATCATCCTGGTTATCTGACGCCGATTGATCGCTTCTTTGTTCGCAACCATGGCGCGACACCGGTGATCGATGCCCGGACGTGGCAGTTGCGTGTCGATGGTAGCGGTGTACGTCGGCCTGTGGTGTTCTCGTATGAGCAGTTGTGGGAGATGCCGCTCACCTCGGTGGTCCGTGCGATTCAGTGTGCGGGCAACGGGCGTGTGTTTTTCGCTGAGCGCTTCGGGCGTGAGGCGGAGGGGACCCAGTGGCGTACTGGGGCGTTGAGTACCGCGGAATGGACCGGGGTCCGGTTGCGGGAGCTGCTCGAGCGTGCCGGCCCGACTGTGTATGCCCGTGATGTTATGCCCGAAGGGCTCGATGAGCTTCGTTTCGATCGGCCGATGCCCCTGGCCAAGGCGATGGCCGACGATACGATCGTGGCGCTGGCGATGAACGGGGAGGTCCTTCCGTGTGACCACGGGTTTCCTGCACGGGTCGTGGTGTCCGGCTGGGTTGGGACGGCCAGCGTCAAATGGGTGGGGCGGATTCAGGTAGCTGCGGAAGAACTGCACTCGTACTGGAACACCCGCGACTATGTTCTCGCCGGCCCCGGCTATCCGCGGGTGGGGCCCGCTGAGGGAGTGCCTATCACTGTGGTGCCGCCCATGAGTGTTATCGAACTCGACTGGCCCGCCGTGATCCCCTCCGGTGCGCGCACTATTCGTGGGCGGGCGTTCTCCGGCGCAGACCGCGTCGTCCGCGTCGCGGTGCAGGCTGATGACGCGGCCTGGCGGCAGGCCCGGTTACTCGAGCCGAATATTGCCGGTGCGTGGGTACGTTGGGAGATCGACTGGCTCGCTACCCCAGGCGAGCACGGGCTCCGCGTTCGTGCCACTGATGCCCAGGGCAATGTTCAGCCCGATACGGTGCCGTGGAACGATCATGGCTGTCTCTATAACGCTGTCGTCGCTCATCCGGTCCGGGTGTGGTGAGATCGTCCGGGGTGCTGGGTGCTCAGGGTCCGGTGAGCAGTGCCAGTTCCTCGGCGAGGATTTTGATCGTGTCGCGGATTTGGTTCTCGGTGTGGCAGGCGGTGATGAAGAACCGCAGGCGTGCGAGGTTTTCCGGGACCGCCGGGTACAGGATCGGGTTGGCGTTGATTCCGCGGTTGAGTAGCGCGTGGGAGAGTTTCAGTGCTGTGCGTGAGTCGCCGACGATGCATGGGACGATGGGGGTGTCGTTGCTGTCTCCGGTGTTGATGCCGGCTTCTCGGGCCAGCCGCAGGAACAGTCGCGCGTTGCGGTGCATGCGGTCGAGCGGTTCGTGGTCGGTGCGCAGTTGTCGGATCGCTGCGGCGGAGGCGGCAGCGTTCATGGGTGTCATACCGACGCTGAAGACGAATCCGGGTGTCGTGTATTTGAGGAAGCGGATCAGCTCTGCGCTGCCTGCTACGTAGCCGCCGCACCCGGCGAGTGCTTTCGAGGTGGTGCCGGACCATAGTTCGACGTCGTTCCGGTCGATGTCGAAGTGTTCGCCGATGCCGCCGCCGTGTGCGCCGAGGACGCCGATGCTGTGTGCTTCGTCGATCATCAGCAATGCTTTGTGTTTCTTTTTGACGGCGATGATGGCGGGCAGGTCGGGGATGTCGCCGTCTTGGCTGTATATGCCTTCGATGAGGATGAGTACTCGGCGGTATCGGTGGCGGATATCGGTGAGTAGCCGGTCCAGTGCGGCGTGGTCGTTGTGCGGGAACGGGCGTCGGGTTGCTCCGGAGAGGGTGCAGCCTTGCACGATGCTGTCGTGGGCCAGGCTGTCGTGGATGACGAGGTCTTGTGGCCCGACGATGTGCCCGATGACGGTGACGTTGGTGGAGTGTCCGCCGACGAGTGCGATTGCGTCTTCGGTGCCGAGTAGTGTCGCGAGTTCGGTTTCCAGCTCGCGGTGCACCGGTTTCTCTCCGGAGAGTATTCGGCTGGCCGAGCAGGAGCTGCCGTAGCGGGCGACGGCGTCCTGTACGGCTGCGGTAACGGCTGGGTGACCGGATAGGCCGAGGTAGTTGAAGCTGGAGAAGTTGATGACCGGTTTTCCGTCGATGAGTGAGGTGTCTGCGGTGATTCCGTCGTTGACGAGGAAGTAGGGGTTGGTCAGGCCGAGTGATTCGGCGCCGGAGATCCGGTCGGCGATCGCTTTCACTTCGGCGAAGTCGCTGATCTGGTACTCGGGTGTGATGGTCGGGGGTTCGGGTGCGGCGGGTGGTTCGGTGACCTGGTTTGTGACATAGGTGGTGATGTCGCCGAGTGTTGTTGTGGCGGTGAAGGTGGACGGGTCGATGGTCAGCCCGGGCAGTTTGCGGACGAGCCCACCGGACAGGTCGGTCAGCATCAAGGAGTCGAATCCGAGTCCGTCGGTGAGGGTATGGTTGTCGCGGATCCGCTCGGCCGGGAAACCGCTTACCCGTGCCAGTTCTGCGCGTACGACAGCGGCGACCGTGTTCTGGTCCGTGGTCGCCTGCGTGGTGTCCGGTTGTGGTGCGGTGACCTCGCCGGTGGGGGTGCCGAGGAGGCGGGCCAGTACGGCGTTTTGTTCCCGGAAGAGCGCGATCATCTGGTCCATGGCGGTTTCCTCGGGTTGCGGAGCTGGGGTGGTGGGGGCGATGAGGGTGTCGGGTTCGATCCAGAACCGATGTTCGGTCGAGAACTCGTAGACCGGTAGCCGGCGGCGGACGTGTTGGGTTGGTTCGTAGAGCTGGTCCCAGTCTGGGTTGAATCCGTCGCGGTAGAGCGCTGCGAGGGTTTCGGTGAGTTCGTGGCCTGTTGCGGCTGGGCCGGGGCTGGGTGTCAGGCAGCGCGCCTGCATATCGGGGCGGATACGGCCGAGGAGTGTGGCGAGGACGCGGCGGGGGCCGATTTCGATGATGTGGGAGGGTTCGGTGGTGAGGGCGGCTGTGATGGCGTCGCCGAACCGGACCGTGGCGCGGATGTGTTCGGTCCAATACGCGGCGTCCATCGTTTCGTGGGTGTCGAGGAGGCGGCCGTGCACGGTCGAGTAGACCGGCAGTTGGGGTGGCCGGTAGGTGCAGTTGCGGGCGACGGCCTCGAATTCGCCCAGTATCGGTTCCATCAGTGGGCTGTGGAAGGCGTGGGACACGGTGAGTGTTCGGGTGCTCACCGCACGGTCGGTGAGCACGGCGCGGATTCGGGTGATCGCTGTGCCGTCGCCGGAGAGCACGAGATCTCGCGGGCCGTTGATGGCCGCGAGCGCGACGGCGGGTTCGTGTGCGAGCAGGTCGGCTACTGCTGCCGGGGTGGCGCGGACGGCGAGCATGGTTCCGCCGTCGGGTAACCGCTGCATCAGTCGGCCTCGTGCGGTGACCAGCCGGCAGGCGTCGTCGAGGTCGAATACGCCCGCTACTGTCGCGGCGGCGAACTCGCCGATGCTGTGGCCGATCAGCCATGCGGGTTGGATGCCTGTGGCGGTGAGGGTCTCGGCGAGGGCGTACTGCATCGCGAAGATCGCAGGTTGGGTGAGTTCGGTGCGGTCGATATCGGTGTTGTTGTCGAGGAGTAGGTTGCGCACCGATCGTCCGAGGTGGGCTGTCATGGTGTGGTCGACTCGTGCGAGCGCGCCGCGGAACGTTGCGTTGGTGCGGTGTAAGGCTGTGGCCATTCCGGTGTATTGCGTACCTTGGCCGGTGAACATCCAGCCGAGGTCGACCGGTCCCGCGGTGCCGGTGGCGGGGTTGTCGTGTAGCTGTGCGATGGCGTCGTCGCGGTCGGTGGCGGCGATCGCCAGCCGGTGTCGTCCGGACGATGTGACGTGGTTGCTTGTCCAGCACAGTTGGGCGAAGTGGTTTCGGGGTGCCGAGTCCAGTGCAGCGGCCAGTCGGCGTGCGTTGCGGCGCAGTCCGTCTTCGCTGGTGGAGGACAGGGTCAGCACTCCACCGCCGGGGGTGCCGGGTGCTTCGGTGGTGGGGGCGCTTTCCAGCACGATGTGCGCGTTGGTGCCGCCGACGCCGAAGCTGCTGACTCCGCCGTAGGCGGGGCTGGTGAGCGGCATCTGTTCTGCCAGCAGGCGTAGCCCGTGCTGCTGCATGCGCAGTTTCGGGTTTTCTTGGTCGGCGCATCGTGTCGGTGGCACCGTGTTGTGGTGCAGGCTGAGCGCGACTTTGATCAGGCCTGCGATACCGGCGGCGCCTTCGGTGTGGCCCAGGTTGCCCTTCAGTGAGCCGATTCCGCAGGGTCGGGCACGGTTGGTCGAGTGCAGCGCCCCCAGCGCTTTGACTTCGATCATGTCGCCGAGCACTGTTCCGGTGCCGTGTGCTTCGAGGAAGTCGATGTCGGTGGGTGTGATCCCGGCCCGCTGGCATGCTTCGCCGATCACCTGTTGTTGCGCCCACCGGTTCGGTGCGGTGATGCCGTTGCTGCGTCCGTCGGAGTTGACGGCGCTGCCGGTGATGACGGCGTAGATCGGCAGGCCTGCGGCTTGGGCGTCGGCCAGGCGCTGTAGCACGAGCACGGCCACGCCTTCGCTGCGGACGATGCCGTCGGCGTCGCCGCTGAACGGTTTGCATCGTGCGTCGGGTGCGGAAAGACCAGCTTGGGTGTAGAACACGCCGACGGCCGGGGTCAGTACGAGGTTCACGCCGCCTGCCACAGCTTGATCGCATTCACCGTTGGCCAGTGCCGCGCAGGCGAGGTGGATCGCGACCAGCGACGAGGAGCAGGCGGTGTCGACCGCGACGCTCGGGCCTTTGAGGTCGAGCTGGTAGGACAGCCGGTTGGCGGTCATGAAGTAGCCGTTGCCCGAGCCGTGCTGCGGGGTGATGGCGGTGTAGTCGTGGTAATCACGCATCTGCAGGTTCGCCCATTCGTTGGCCATGACGCCGATGTAGACGCCGGTCCGCGAACCCGCCTGGGTGCGGGGGTCGAGGGTGGCGTCTTCGAAGGCGCGCCAGGCGGCTTGCAGCAGCAGCCGCTGTTGTGGGTCCATTGCTTCGGCTTCGCGCGGGGGGATGCCGAAGAACTGGTGGTCGAACGCGTCGGCGTCATCGATGAATCCGCCGCTGCGGGTGTTGATGGTGCCGGGGGCGCCGGCCGGGTCGTGGAAGTCGTCGGCGTTCCAGCGGCTGGCGGGGACTTCGGTGATCGCGTCGCGCCCGTCGATCAGCAGCTGCCATAATGCTGCTGGGTCGGGGGCCTGCGGGAACCGGCAGTCGAGGCCGACAATGGCGATATCGGTCATGCGGCGAGGGGGAGTTCGGTGGTCAGGTGGGCGGCGATATCGGTGATCGTCGGGAAGTCGAACACCAGGGTCGGGTCGACGTCGAGTGACCACCGGTCCTCGATCTCGCCGCACAGTGACACCGCCGACACCGAGTCGAGGCCGAGTTCGGCGAGCGGAACGGTCGGGTCGACCTGGTGCGGGGCGCGGTCGGTGTAGTCGGCGACGCGTTCGATGAGCCACTCGTGGATTGTTGTCGGGCGGGAGAAGGCAGGGGTGAGCATTGTTCGGTTCCTCGGCGGGTGTGGGTCGGTCAGATGGTCAGGGATCGGCTCAGTGCCGGTTCGAGATCTTCGTGCAGGACACCGTCGAGGCGGTGCTGCAGCAGCGCTGTCCGCATCGAGCTGCGCTGGACCTTGCCGCTGGTGGTGCGGTGCACTGATCGTGGCTCTACCAGCACCACATTCGGTGCGGGTATGTCGAAGCCGCGGGCAACCGCGATTTTGATCGCCGAGGTCAGTTCGGCGAATGTGGTGTCGCCCTGCAGGGCTGTTGTGCAGGGCTGCAGCACGACCAGCCGTTCTCGGCCGCCTACGTCCACGCAGACGGCGGCGCCCGCGCCGGTGTTGAGCGCCGGGTGCAGCGCACGCACCAGCTCCTCGATATCGTCGGGGTAGATGTTGCGGCCGTTGACGATCAGCAGGTCTTTGCGGCGGCCTGCGACGAACAGTTCGTCTTCGTGCAGCAGGCCGAGGTCACCGGTGCGCAGGAACGGCCCCTCGTTGCCGAGGTAGGCGTTGAAGGTTTCCTGGGTTTCTTCGGCGCGGTTCCAGTAGCCTGCGGTGACGCTGTCGCTGCGGATCCATATTTCGCCGACCGTGTCCGGTGGCAGCTGCTGATGGGTGTGCGGGTCGGCGATGCGCAGGTCGATACCGTGGGCGGGTTGCCCGCAGCCGACGAGCCTGGTGTCGCGGCCGATGTCGAGGTACACCGGTGCTGCGTCGATGGCTGCGGCGCGGGCCATCAGTGTCACTTCGGCGAGGCCGTAGGCGGGGAGGAAGACGGTGGGCCGCAGTCCTGCGGGCGCGAACCGTTGCAGTGTCGCTTCGATGGTTCGTTCACGAATCGGTTCGGCGCCGCTGCACGCGATTTCGAGGGTGCTCAGGTCCAGTTCCGCCAGCTGCTCGTCGGTGACGCGTCGCGTGATGAGGTCGTAGGCGAAGTTCGGTGCGGCGGTGACCGTGGCGCGGTATTTGTCGATGGCCTGCAGCCAGCGCACCGGGCGTTTGAGGAATGTCGTCGGCGCCATGAACACCAGGTTCGCTCCGCAGTACAGCGCCCCCAGCAGCATGCCGATCAGGCCCATGTCGTGGAAGTGCGGGATCCAGCTGACCGCGGTCGCGGTATCGTTCATCGCGCTCGCGATCGCGGCGATGGTGGCCTCGTTGTGCATGAGGTTGCGGTGGGTCACCACCACACCTTTGGGTGTCCCGGTCGATCCTGAGGTGTATTGCAGGAACGCGATCGTTCCCAGGTCGATATCGGGGATGCGCCAGGTGTCGGGGTCGGCGAGTCTGCGGTCGGTGGTGGCGACGGTCGCGGTGGTGGCGGCGGCGATGAGCGGCCCGACATCGGTGGTGGTGAGCACCAGCCGGGCACCGGAATCGGTGATGATCCCGGCCAGCCGGTGGGCGCTGCGCTCGTCGTGCGGCAGGGGTGCGGGCACTGCTACGACACCGGCGTACAGGCAGCCGAGGAATGCTCGCAGGAACGCCAGCCCATCGTGGTAGAGGAGCACGACCGGTTGCGCTGCTTCCGGCCGGCCTGCCAGCCATGCGGCGACCGATCTGGCGTCGCGGTCGAGTTCCCGGTAGGTGACGGTCTCCGCGCCGAGTTCGTTCCCGGTCTCCCGTAGGTGGGTGTAGGACCTGGTCTGCCCGTATGTAGCAACTTGCCTGCGGACGTGATGGACGTAGGTCGACTGCATGCAGTGGTTCCTTCGTGCGGGAGTTCGTCAACGGGATACCTATGACTTTCCGCTCTGCAGGCCCACAGCAATAGACACCTCAGGGATCGCCCAGCGAACCCCAAGGGGGATGCCGTGCCATCCCTAGGTGGTGGTTGTCAAGGGGTTTGCCGGTCCGGCGGGACGGGTGCCTCCCGCTGTTGTGGCGAGGTGGGCGTTGATGCGGTTGAGCAGAATGAACAGCTGCGTGCGTTCGTCGTGGTCGAGCGGCGTCATGATGTGTTTGTTGACATCGTCGAGGACGCGGTCGAGTTCGGCGAGGCGGCGCTCGCCGCGTTCGGTAATGGTGATGACGTTGCGACGTTTGTCGGCGGGGTCGGGAGCACGGCGAACCCACCCGCCGTCTTCGAGGTGGTTGAGGACGGAAACGAGGTCGCTTTTGTAGACGCTGGTTCGGTCGGACAGAGCCGCTTGGCTTGCCGGACCGAACTCGGCGAGCGCGGCCAGCACCACGAAGTGGTCCTTGTGGGCGCCCGTTGCTCGCAGTGCGTCGCGTGAGACGCGCCCCATCTGGGCGGCCGTCATGGCGGTGAGGCGTGAGAGCTGTCTCTTGAGCCGCGCCGGGGTTTTGTCGCCGTGGTCGAACCGCAGTTCCTCGCCGGTCTCCATGGCTGAAGCGTACCGCACTTGCGTTAGTGCCACTAACGATCTATGTTCGTTGATAGCACTAACGTTAGTGCCACTAACCGATTGTAGGAGACTGTCATGACCAGCAACGAAGCCCTGATCCGCGACCTCGCCGACCGCATCGAACTGGCCGAGCTGGTCGCCCGCCACAGCCTGTGGGTCGACGAGGGCTTCGCCGACACCGGCCGCCTCTTCACCGAGGATGTCGTGGTTACATCCATTCGCGGAGAGGCCCACGGCATCGAGGCGCTCAACGCACTCGTGCGCAAAGGACACGAGACATACGCCCGTACCCTGCACAACAAGTGCAACATCATCATCGAGATCGACGGCGACACTGCGAAGGTGCGGGCGCACGACGTCGCGGTCTTCGTCATCGACGACAAGACCGAGGCCGTCGCGGCCGGGATCCACCGATACGAAGCGCGCCGCACCGCGCACGGCTGGCGTTTCAACCGACTCGAAGTGTCTCCGGTCGCGCTGACCGAAGCGCTGGCTCGGGCTCTCTAGGCTGCGGCCGAAGCGAACTCGACTACCGCGACGGCCGACCACCCCACCAGGTAGGCGGCCTCCGGCAGACCTGTCCTGCAGTCTGGGTCCTAGCAGGGGGTTGAGGGACAATCGCGCGGAATCCGGCGCTAAGCAGTTATCGCAGATAAGCGATGAAGGTCTCCTGCACTTCCAGGCCGACACCGATCCCACCGTACGTCGCCATGGCCCGACGATCGGGCGAACAGCCCGTGGCCGGAAAGGAACATGATGAGCATTGAGACATCTGTCCCGTTGTGCGCAGTGTCATTTCGTGCCCTGCGCTAACGGAAGTGGCCCGCTGCCGACGCTGTGACCTGGGGTAAGCCATCTTCGATGGCACAACGAGTGCGTGACTGCACCAATGCAGGTGGCCCGATCGCTTTTTCCGTTGTGCGAAGCGGCATTTTATGTCCTCTGCCGCAGGCCAATAGCGTCGGATCATGGAGTGGAGTTTTCAGTCGGCCGAAGAGCTCGCAGCAGCCTTGCGTGTCGGTGCGGTGACCTCGGTGGAACTGACCGAGGAGGCGATCGCCCGTATCGAGCGCGACGACAAGGTGATCAACGCGATCTGTGTACCGGACTTCGATCGTGCGCGGGCCGCCGCACGCGCTGCCGACCAGGCGCGCGCCCGCGGCGAGGACCGGCCGCTGCTCGGTATTCCGGTGACGGTCAAGGAGTGCTACAACATCGCCGGGCTGCCCACGACCTGGGGCATGCCAGCGCAGCGGGACTATGTGCCTGCCCAGGATGCGGTACAGGTGTCGCGGCTGAAAACCGCCGGCGCGGTGGTGCTCGGTAAGACCAATGTGCCGTTGATGCTGCGAGACATCCAGAGCTTCAACGAGATCTACGGCACCACCAACAATCCGTGGGACCACGGCCGCACGCCGGGCGGGTCGTCCGGCGGTTCGGCGGCGGCCCTGGCGTGCGGCTTCGGCGCGCTGTCCCTCGGTTCCGACCTCGCCGGCTCGCTACGCACCCCCGCGCATTTCTGCGGCGTCTACGCACACAAGCCGACACTCGGGCTGGCGCCGACCCGCGGCATGGTCGCGCCACCCGCGCCGACCTTGCCAACCGACCTCGACCTCGCCGTCGTCGGCCCGATGGCGCGCACCGCCCGCGACCTCGCGCTGCTGCTCGACGTGATGGCCGGACCGGACCCGCTGACTCACGGTGTCGCCTACGACGTCGCGCTGCCGCCCGCGCGCCATGAGCGGCTGGCCGACTTCCGTGTCCTGATCATCGAGGACCATCCGCTCATTCCGACCGGATCGGCGGTGCGGGCGGGCGTGAACCGGGTCGCCGAGGCGCTCGTCGGCGAGGGCGCCCGCGTCGAACGGCGCAGTCCGCTGCTGCCCGATCTGACCGAAGCGGCGACGCTCTACATGCTGCTGATGCTGTCGAACGCCGCCGCAGGTATTTCCGTCGACGTGTACGAACAGCTGCAGACCCACGCCGCTGCCCTGAGCGCGGACGACCGGAGTCTCGATGCGGTGCGGCGGCGCGGCATGGTGCTCAGCCACCGCGGCTGGGTCGAGGCGAACAACCGTCGCGAACTCCACCGCCACGGCTGGCGACAGCTCTTCGCCGAGTTCGATGCCGTGGTGTGCCCCATCACGCCCACTCCCGCCTTCCCGCACGACCACAACGGAGGTCTGGAGAGTCGACACATCGACATCGACGGCGTCGAGTACCCGTACTTCGACCAGCTTGTCTGGGCCGGTGTGGCCACCATGCCCGGCCTGCCTGCTACCGCCATACCCGCGGGCCTGTCCCCCGAGGGGCTGCCGGTGGGAGTGCAGCTCATCGGTCCGATGTTCTCCGACCGCACCCCACTGCGGCTGGCCGAACTGCTCGAGCAGAAGATCGGCGGCTTCCAGACACCGCCCCAACTTCCTTTGGCGTCGGTCCAGGCAGGGCACGCCAGGGACGCCCAGAACAATTCGGTGTAGGGCAGATCCTCGAGCGCGATGTCCTCTACATCATCGAAGGGTGAGTTCGATGCCTTCGATTTCGTCTCGCCGTCCCTACGTCTCACGCATCCGCGACGGCAAGGTCAAAACCAGCCCGAAAAATGCGTAGCGCCTCCCTTCTCCCCGCATGCGTGAGCATGAGCCAGGGGCTACTTCGCGGTGAGTGCGACGTGGGGCGTGTCAGCGTTGCCGCAGTATCGAGCCTGGGTGTCCTTCGTCTGTCTGCCTGAAATGTACGGATCTGGGGGCGTCGTGCGCTTCGTCGTTGTCTACTGGTGTCGGTGGGCTGTGAACCCCCGCGCCGCAAGCGATCCGGGTGAGCAGCTCGCGGAAGTTGTAGCGAACCAAAGGAGTTCAGGGCGGGATACATCTACGCATTTCGTCTCGGGGACCAAGGGCTGTTCAAGATCGGGCAGACCACGACGACTCCAGCCAAACGCCGCAGTTCGCTCCAGACGGCCCACGCTGCGCCGTTGACCCTGTTCGACGCCATCGAAACCGACGAGTACAAGGCCCTCGAGAAATACATCAAGGACACGTGGGGACACCGCCGCAGCACCGAAGGCGGAACGGAGGTCTACCACCTCACCGAGACCGAGGCAGCGCAACTGTTCCACGACTGCCGCAACTGGCTCACTGAGGAGCTGCCGAAGCAGCGCAGGGCCGATGAGTTGGAAGCCATCACGCCGGAACAGACCATGCTGCCCGGTGACGACGCGGCCATCCGGTAACGAAGTTGGCTGACCAGATCAGAAGGCCGTCACTAAGAGGATGAGTAGAGCCCCGGAGAGTTCTCCGGGGCTCTCTCGTGAGCGGGGTCTGCGCCGGCTACTGCTTCACGCCGCCCTTGTCCGCGCTGCTCTTGCCGCCGGACTTGGACATGAAGCCCTCCTTCCGATTGCCCTTCTGTCCAGTCTTCGCCCCGAGCGAGTAAACGCCGAAAAATCAATGAAGTTCGGATAATCGCTGTTCAACCGGATGTGCAGTGCGAGGTACTGGGCAAGTGTTCTCTACCGCCCGGGTTCCTTATGTGGTGTTTTGTCCCCCGAAACGGAAACGGCCACTACATTGAAACGTGTTGTAATTCTGTGATTCGGCGGTGGTCAGTTGTTGCGGATGCATTTCATCGGGGTGTCGGCACTGTTTGCGGCGACGTTGTTGTTGGCCACCGGCATCGCCGGAGCCGACGACCGACTGCCGGTCGACTACAACTTCTTCTCCGGCGTTCCGGCGGAGTTGGCCGATCCCGGTGGCTCACTGCCCGGCAGCAACGACTGGAACTGCCGCCCGAGCGTTGCTCATGCCAACCCGGTGGTCCTGTTACACGGCACCGGCGGGGGCGGGCAGACCAATTGGGGCGTATATGTGCCGCAGCTGGCGAACGAGGGCTACTGCGTCTACACACTCACCTATGGTGCGTATGAAAACCTGCCGTGGCCGATCTCGGCCGTCGGCGGGATGCGCCCGATTCAGCAGAGCGCGGTGGAGGTCAGCGCCTTTGTCGACCGGGTGCTGGCGGCCACAGGAGCGTCGAAGGTCGACATCGTCGGACACTCGCAAGGCACGATCGTCCCCAACTATTACGCCAAGTTCCTGGGCGGCGCGGACAAAATCGACAAGCACGTGTCGCTGGCACCGGCGTACCGAGGTTCGAATGTAGCCGCGGCCGGCGACATCATGGCGTATCTGCGGGCCCTCAGCGCAGAGGATGTCCCGGAGGCCGTGATCGGGTCGCTGTGTCAGGCCTGCACCCAGATGGTCAGCGGGTCCCGGTTCTTGACGATGCTGAACAGCGAGGGTGTGTTGGTGCCGGGCATCACCTACACGAACATCATGACTCGATACGACGAGGTGGTCGTTCCCTACGTCAGCGGGTACGTCGAGGCACCCAACGCCACCAACATCGTGGTCCAGGACGGCTGTGCGCAGGACTATTCCGAACATGCCGGGATCGCGGGCAGCCCGCGAGCAGCGGCGTTCGTTCTCAACGCACTGGATCCAGAACATCCGCGCCCGGTGCCGTGCGAGTTCGTTCCGCCGTTCACCGGGTGAGGCGCAGCGATTCGGAAATGGCCATACCTTCGCGGGTGCGTTGTAGGCGCAGCCAGTCCGGCATCGAGTGCGGGCTGTATTCGCAGAACAGTACAAGGCTGGACGGCGAGGCGGCCCAAGGAAAAACCGGTCGCGACTCGACGACATGATCGAGGAATACAGGCCCACTCTGATGCGGGTCCTTTACGAGGGTCGAGGAACATATCCGCCGAATCCGGCGCTAGCGACACTGCTTACCGCAGTCCGGTGTTGTCTGGCACACTTGGCTCAGTTGCCAGGCTTCGGCCGTGGCGGTCCGCAGTGTCGCTTGCGAGCCAACCCGGAGCCACGATCGGCAGCCCAGCCGGATCTGATCACCGGCTCGTCGAGGTGGTGATATGCGCGGCGCCAGGCCGGATCCCGGCGACTCGTATCTGGAGGAGAACCATCCTGCGATCTTCAGTGCCCGGCTGCTTGCCCAGCGTCTGGAGCGAATCATCCTGGAAATGGGTGAAGGGGTATCCGAGGCCGTGTACCGAAGAACTCGTGATGCGGTCGTGCGCGGTAACTACGACTTCATCCTTGCCGATCAGGACAATGCGCGGGTTTTCGAGGCGCTACAGCGGGTACAGCCGTTTGTCGCCGCGTCCGGGCCCGCACGTCCGGACATCGGATTACCCCACGATCCACGGCAGCTGCGCGAGGTCTGGGAAGACCTTTCCGAAGCTGATAGAGAAGAACTGTTCCGATTGGATCCGTTCCTGGGGAATCGGAATGGGATTCCACACGCGGACCGAGACCTGTTCAATCGCCGTAACCTGGACGAGATATCCCGGCAAGCCCGGGAATCCGAGGATTTCCATCGGTCCATGTCCTATTCCGAGCTCAGTCGCATGCTCGATGCCCAGCAAACCGGTGAGCCGCGGATCTACCTCTCCCATTTCGACGACAACGGAAGGGTCGCGTTTTCACTGGATGACCCCGATTTCGCCGATAATACCGCCGTTCTGCTCGAGCCCGCCGGTCGCGAGGGCGACGCGCTGCAATACGCAATCTCTACCTCGCAACAATTGCGGCAGTTGGCGTTGCTGACCTCGCCCGGTGACAGAACGGCGGTCTCCTTCTGGGGTGTCTACCGGCAACCACAGTCCTTTGTCGAAACGATTTTCCCGCAGTTCGCGCAGGATGGTGTTGCCGGAGTGCGCGAGTATCACACCGGCCTGCGCGCTACGCACGACGGCTCGTCAGGGCACATCACGACAGTCGGCCACTCCTATGCCAGTGTCCTGGCCGGCCATTCTGCTGGCGGCGGAGCGACACTCGACACCGACGACATCGTGTTCATCGGTAGCTGGGGCACCGGAGTGAACAATGCCGGCGAACTGAGTCTCGGCGGCGTCGCACCGGGGAACACCGCCGAACACGTCTTCTCGACAATGGCTTCCGGGGACCACGTGCAACTGATGCCCGACACCCACGGCCCACTGCCCACCGACCCCGAGTACGGTGCCAGGACGCTCGAGTCGTCGTCGGTGATTCCTGACCGCTGGAACAGTTTCGACCATAGTGCAGACTTCTACCTGGCCTCCACCAATCCGGCAGCGCAGAATATCGGGCTCGTTATCACCGGGCGCGGCGATCTGGTTTCCTGATGGTCGCCGCAGACATATCGCGGCAGCATTGAGACGATCGGCGGTGTGATGAGTTCCGAACCTACCCGAGCGGCGGCTCTGGATCAGCTGTACGGGCATCTCCAGCGAACGCTGGGTGTGCTGCCGGGCAAACCCGCGTTGTCATTGGTACATCCGGCGATCCCGCAGGCTCGACTGCACCGGGGTGTGACACTGCCCTACCGTGCAGACGATCCGGACGACACCACCGAGTTCTTCGATATCGCGTACTGGGTGGTCGGGATCGCTCCGGATGCCGTGGGCGCATGTTTCGATCGGGTAGTGCGCACCTGGATCGAGGCCGGCTGGCCGACCCGAACGGACCGTGACGCACCGCCTCGATCGGCCTTTACCCGGACACCGGACCGGTTCGGGCTATCGGTGCGGGAAAGCGTGGACGCGTACTTGAGCCTTTCGGGCTCTACTCCTCCGTTTGTTCCCGGTGGCCCGGTGGGAGACCCTTTCCCGGAGTCCATAAGCCATCCTTCCTGACCTTCCGGCAGCGCACCCCGTCCGGCGTTCTGCCCGGCAGTATCCCTGCGGTATGTCGCGCCGCCGGCAGAGTCGGTCGATCCGGGAACGCGACATCGCCTTTGGTGTCGTCGTTGTTCTCGCGCTGTCGTTCCGCTGAGCCGGGCAGCGCAGGGCTGCTTGTCGGCGCGCCAGACCAGCTTCGATGAGTGCGTCGCCGATCTCGGTGTCGTCCACCTCGGCGAGCTTGCGGCCGGGACCGATCGTCTCGGCGGTCCGATTGAGCACGTTAGTGTAGGCGCGCAACGTGTTGGCATTGCCCTTGATCTTCGGGGAGCCGACGAAGTCACCGATGGCCGCGCGGACGGTCGGCACGCCGCTGTTGCCGATTCTGCGCCGTGCGGTCTTCAGCTCGACCACTGTCGCTGCCATGAGCGGACCCATTGCTTCCGCGACGTTCAGAAACTCGGTGAGCGCTGTTTTGCACCACTACCCCCTTAGCCCCCAAGAGCGGGCAACAACGGCTCGCTCGGGTGAGGTCGAGTGGATCATCTCGGTCGATTCGAGCGTGCAGCGGGCCCAAAAGCTGTCTCAGAGGCCGAGTTCGGTGACGGCGTTATCGGCCAGGGGGTCGGCGGTGCGGATATAGCCGTGCACGGTGCGGGGGTTGGACCAGCGGCCTTGGCGCATGATTTCGCGGTCGGCTGCGCCACCGAGAGCGGCTTGGGTGGCGAAGCCTGCGCGTAGTGAGTGCCCGGAGAACAGGGTAGGGTCCAGGGCGGCGTAGCGTTTGACGAGGCTGACAGCAGAGTGCCGGCGCCTGGTGGAGCAGGTGCGCGCGGGAAAAACGGTGATGGAGCTGGCGGCCGAGTTCGGCCGCATCGACGGCGCGATCCGGGCCCGATGCCACCTGCTGTTGCCACCCGATCGGCGCGCGGAAGCCAACAGCAAGCGGTTGGCGGTGCAACTGCTCGGCACCGACGTCACTACCCAGCATCTGACCGAGGGCGGCCGAGCCGAAGAACTGGACATCACCCTCGTCACCCGAACCCCGAACACAGCATGAGCACTGTGGTTTCGCCGGTGTCAGGAGGTGGCGGCCGCGCCTCCGCAGCCGGAATTCGCGCAGGTACCTCTGATGTGGTCGTCGTATCTCGACGGTAAGCCTGTACCCCGGTACAGGATGCAATCCCGAATACCGGCACCGTCAGGCGGGCTGTGTGTCCACGGGTAGGCCGGCGAGGCTCCATTCGAGCAGCCCTTCATCGAGGCGCTTGACCTCGCGCCCGGCGGCGCGGGCGATACGGACGGCCTCCGGGGCCATCACGCAGTAACTGCCGCGGCAGTAGGCGACGATGTCGGTGCCGGTGGGGAGTTCGGCGAGGCGGTCGGCGAGTTCGGCGACTGGGATATTGACGGCGCCGGGGATATGACCGGCGGCGTATTCGTCGTGGGGGCGGACATCGAGCAGGGTGATCTCACCGGTATCGCGGCGGCGGATGAGTTCGTCGCGGGTGATGGCGTCGTCGGGAGATCCGAGGATCTCGGCGGCGACGCGCGCCGCGGCGGCCAGATGATTGTCGGCAACGGTTTGCACGAGGGCGAACAGGCGGGCGACGTCGGCACCGGCAAGGCGATAGTGCTGACGGGTGCCGTCGCGGCGAGCCTCGACCAGGCCGCCGGTTTTGAGTACCTGCAGGTTGGCCGAGGCGGTGGTCAGGTTCATCCCCGTGACGGCGGCGATGGATTCGACGGTGCGCTCGCCCTGGGCGAGTAGGTCGAGGATCTGCAGGCGGCGACCGTTGCCGAGGGCTTTGCCGACGCGGGCGATCTCGTCGAAGAGGGCGGCTTTGCCGCCTGTGGGCTCATCCACTCTTGCTTCTCCAATACTCTTTGGAATAGATTATTCCATAGTTCTTTGGAATAACGTCGAATGTGGTGATTGTATTCGCCGCCCCCCATCTCCCGGCACGCTGGTGCCGGGGCATCGACCAGGGAGAACCCCACAGTGAACTATCTGTTCGTTCTGCACGATCCGCCGTATGGCACCGAGCGCACCTATAACGGGATCCGCTGGGCGCGGCAGATGTTGGAGGCCGGGCACGCGGTGCGGGTGTTCAACTTCGCCGACGCAGTGATCGCGGTGACCGCGGGCCAGAAGGTCCCCAACGGCTTCTACAACCTGGCGAAGATGACCGGCGCGCTGACCGGCAAGGGCGGGGTGATCGGTAACTGTGGGGCGTGTATGGACGCGCGCGGGATGAGCGAGGACCAGCTCGTCGACGGGGCGCATCGCTCCTCGATGGCAGAACTGGCCGAATGGACCGCCTGGGCTGACCAGGTCATCAACGTCTGACCCTCGTCGGACTGGGAGAAATGAGAAGCGCATGAGCAAAACCGTCGCTGTGCTCGGCGCCGGGGTAGGCGGGTTGACCGCCGCCGCCGAACTACGCAACGTCCTGCCGGCCGAGGACCGGGTGGTGCTCGTCGACCGGTCGTTCACCGGCAGCCTCGGGTTGTCGTCGCTGTGGGTGCTGCGCGGCTGGCGCACCCCCGAACAGGTCACCGTGGCACCCGGCCCGTCGGCGCTACCCGGAGTCCAGATGGTGACCGGGGATATCGCCGGTATCGATGTGGCGGAGCGGAAGGTGGACTGCGGTGCGTCCGGGCAGATCGGCTACGACGCCCTGGTGATCGCCCTGGGCGCCGGACTGAACCCCGCCGCGCTCCCCGGATTGCCCGCCGCCCTCGATGCCGGGGTGGCCGGGGAGTTCTACACCGTCGACGGCGCTGCCGATCTGCACCAGCGGATCGGGAAGCTGGAGTCCGGGCGGGTGATGGTGCTGGTGGCGTCGACCCCGTTCAAATGCCCGGCCGCGCCGTTCGAGGCCGCGTTCCTCATCGCCGACCAGCTCGGCGACAAGCACACCGACGGGGTGCGGGTGGACGCGTTCACCCCGGACCCGCTGCCGATGCCGGTCGCCGGCCCCGATGTCGGGAACGCGCTGGTGGAGTTGATGGATTCCAAAGGAATCGGGTTCCACGGCGGCAAAGCCGCCACCGGTGTCGACCCGAACGCACGAACGATCACGTTCGCCGACGGATCGACCGAAAAGTTCGACCTGCTCGCCGTGGTCCCACCACACGCGCCCACAGCCGCGGCCGCCTCTACCGGGCTGGGCTCGGCGGGCTGGATCCCGGTGGATCCGGCCACCCTGGCCACCACAGCCGATGGAGTGTTCGCGGTCGGGGACAGCACTGCGCTGCTGCTGCCCAACGGCAAACCGCTGCCGAAGGCCGCGATCTTCGCCGAAGCCCAAGCCTGCGTGGCCGCGCACCAGGCCGCCCGCTCCCTCGGCTATGACGCCCCCGACACCCGGTTCACCGGCGAAGGCGCCTGCTACGTCGAACTCGGTGACGGCTCGGCGGCCAAAGGCGAGGGCCATTTCCTGGCCGAACCCGCCCCCCAGGTGCAGCTGCGCGAACCCTCACCGGACTTCCACGAGGAGAAGCAACAGCAGGAGCGGGACTGGCTGACCCGCTGGAACACCCACGCCTGACCTCCACCGCACCGGCCACCCACTCCGGGGTGGTCGGTGCGGGCATTTCGGTGAAAGAAGTCCCCATGACCAGCACCATCACCCACCTCCCCGATCCCGACCGGCCTGCCACCGTTGTTTCCGCGCAACGGCGCGCGCTGATCGTTCTGGTAGCCGCGCAGATCCTGTCCGGTGCCGGGCTGGCCGCTGGGATCACCGTCGGCGCGTTGCTGGCCCAGGACATGCTCGGCTCCACCGGTCTGGCCGGGCTTCCCAGTGCCCTGTTCACCGCGGGTTCCGCGCTCGCCGCGATCGCCGTGGGCCGTATCAGCCAGGCCCGCGGGCGCCGCCCTGGGCTGGCGGCCGGGTATCTCACCGGCGCGGCAGGCAGCGTCGGGGTGATCGCCGCCGCGGTGGCCGACAACCCGATCCTGCTGTTCACCGCGTTGTTCGTCTACGGCTCGGGCACCGCCACCAACCTTCAAGCCCGCTACGCCGGCGCCGACCTGGCCACCGTCTCGCACCGCGGCCGCGCGGTCTCCACGGTGCTGGTCGCCACCACCGTCGGCGGTGTGGTCGGCCCCAACCTCGCCGCCCCCACCGGCGCCCTGGCCCGTGCTCTAGGGACCCCGTATCTGGCCGGGCCGTTCCTGCTTGCAGCCCTCGCCTACACCCTGGCCGCGCTCGTGCTCCTGGTGTGGATGCGGCCCGACCCGCTGCTGCTCGCCCGGAAGGTCGGCGCGGCCGATTCCGAGTCCGGTTCGGCGGCCGCCGATAACACTGAGGACCTGCCGGCCACCGGTTCCGGGCGCGGCATCGCGGTCGGTGGGTTCGTGATGGCGCTGACCCAGCTGGTGATGGTGGCGATCATGACCATGACCCCGGTCCACATGCTCGACCACGGACACGGCACCGCCGCCGCCGGTCTGGTGATCGCCGTCCACGTGGCCGGAATGTATCTGCCCTCCCCGCTGACCGGGTGGCTCGTCGACCGCTACGGGCGCCTGCCGGTCGCCGCTGCCTCCGGGGTAACCCTGCTCGCCGCAGGGATCCTCGCCGCGACGGCACACGGCGACTCCGTCATCATGCTGGCGGTAGCGCTCGCGCTGCTCGGGTTCGGCTGGAATCTGGGCCTGGTCGCGGGCACGGCCATCATCACCGACACGGTACCGCTGGCCACCCGCGCCGAAACCCAAGGCACCGTCGATGTCACCATCGCCATCGCCGGCGCCGCCGGCGGAATGGGCTCCGGACTCATGGTCGCAGCCGCCAGCTACCCCACCCTCGCCCTCGCCGGAGGCCTACTCGCACTGACCGTCGTGCCCGCCGCCGCACTCACCGCACGCACCCGCCGACCCTGACCCAGCCGCCACCGGCCGAAGGGTCAACGGGTGCGGCGACGCAGCCGGAACCAGGCCCGTATCGCGCGTGGGGCGGCCGCACCGATCACCACTGCGGCCAGCGGCACCGCGACATCGACCCAGGGATCCCGGATCGGCCGGTACACCGCCTGCCCGTCGCGGATCTCGATATATCCCAGCGGTCGCACGTCGACCCCGCCACCACCTCCGCCGCCCTCACCGGTCTCGGTGTCACCGGTCGAGCGGCCCGAGCCACCACCGAACCCGAACCCGCTGCGCGCCACCGGCACGATCGTCACCCCCTCGGCCACGATCGGATCCCCGAACACCGCCGACACCGACGCCTTCGCCCCGAGCCGCTCGGCCAGCCGCTCCAGCAACCGCACCGACCCCTGCGCCGCACCACCACCATCGCCACCGGCCGAGGCCTTCTCTATCTGCTGCGGCATAGCCATCACCTACCCAATCCGGTCGGACCTTCCGTGCTGCCCGCGCTACCCTGAACAGAAAGGAGGCCACTACATAGTGGAGTCACTACACGATATCGCGGGTGGTGATGACCTCACCAGGGCCGCTACCGACCGACTGTTCGAACTCGCCGAAGTCCTCGGCGCGATGATGCAACACGGGATGGCCGAACACGGCCTCACTCCCGCCCGTGCCCGCCTGTTGTGGGCCCTGCACCACACCGGACCCACCACTCAACGCGCCCTGGCCGACCTGCTCGCCGTCACCCCCCGCAATATCACCGGCCTGCTCGACGGCCTGGCCGCCGACGAATACATCGCCCGCGAACCCCACCCCAGCGACCGCCGCGCCGTGCTGGTCACCCTCACCGACCGCGGCCGCGACTTCACCACCGACCTGCGCAACGGCCGCAACGCCCTGGCCGAAGCCCTGTTCACCGACACCCCCGACACCGAACTGAGCAGCTTCCTCACCGTCTTGGAAACCATCCTGACCACCCTGCGACACCAACCCTGACCCCGGGCCCAGTAAGACGCAACGACCGGTCCGACCAGGTCACTCGCCGATACGCCCGGCCAGTTCGAAGAAAAGATCAGCGGCACTCTCACTCTCGCCGAACGGCCCGGCCTCCAAGCCGCTCTCGGCTACTGCGCTCCGGGGACATGCTCACCGTCCCAGGAAACCGACCGCCTCGGCCGCACCCTCCTCGAAGAACTGATCGTGCTCAACGACCTGTTCCAACAAGGCGTCGCGGTGAAGATCCTGCACGGCATCGCCGCCGGAGAGCACACCGAGCACAGCCTCATTCTGGACCTCGCCCTCGCACTGGCCGAAGACCGACACCGCGACGTCGCCCGCAAAACCCGCAACAGACCGGAATCCATCGAACACCACCCGCTCAGGGTCCAGATGACACCATCGGCAAGCACAAGGTGCGCCGCACCGGGCAGATCAGCCCTCTCGATGATGTTGCACTAAAACACAACATTGTTGCGTCTTGTGCGTGGAACACTGGATCGCCCAGGTAGAACGCGAATTTCACGGCGATACGCCAAAATGTCAAGTGCTCTCAACCTGCGACATAGCCCTCATCGCGACGATGTGCAGTGCTGCATTGAAGGCAATTCCTCCTCATACCTGTCTCAGAGGCCGAGTTTGGTGACGGCGTTATCGGCCAGGGGGTCGGCGGTGCGGATATAGCCGTGCACGGTGCGGGGGTTGGACCAGCGGCCTTGGCGCATGATTTCGCGGTCGGCTGCGCCACCGAGAGCGGCTTGGGTGGCGAAGCCTGCGCGTAGTGAGTGCCCGGAGAACAGGGTAGGGTCCAGGCCGGCGCGGGCGGCGTAGCGTTTGACGAGTTCGGCGACGGCTCGGCCTGATATGGGGTTGGCGCGCAGTGTTCCGTGGCGGGTGATCTGCGGGAACACAGGATGTTCGGGGTGGAGTGTGGTGCCGGTGAAGGCGTGGCATCGATGGATGCCGGGGTCGATGGCGTGGGCGGCGACCCAGTGACGTAGTTCGGTTCCGCTGGTGTGCGCTTCGAGGAGACGCACCCAGTCGGTGTAGGCGCAGACGGGGCAGGTGCGGGGTCGTTGGCCGCGGGGGAGGGCTACGCGATGGCCGGTGATGCCGGTGGGGTCGGTTTTGCTGGTGGGCAAGTGGATCAGCAGGAGTGGTTCGCCGGTGTGGTGGTCTTGGCCGAGGTGGATGTCGCCGACGCGCAGCGCGGCGAGTTCGCTGCGACGGAGGGCGCCTGCGAAACCGATCAGCAGGGCGAGGGTGTCTCGGCGGCGGGCGGGTTCACCGGGCCAGCCGGGGGCCGGGAGTCCGGTGAGGAGTTCGTCGAGGGTGTGCAGCAGGATCGGGCGTTTGCGGTGGGGTTGGGTGCGGCGGGTGCGGCGGATACCGCGCAGGGTGAGGCGGACGACGTCGGAGCGGGTGGGTGAGGGTAGGCCGTTGGCGGCGTGCACGGCGGCGATGGCGGCGGATTTGCGTTCCAGGGTGGCGGGGCTGAATGCGTAGGTGCCGGTGGGGTTGCGGGTGTCGGCCGCCGCGGCGAGGTAGACGGCGACGTCGAGTGCGTCGGCGGGCAGGGCTTGTCTGTTCTCGGCGGCGCACCAGGCCGACCAGGCGATCCAGTCGGTGCGGTAGGCGCGGACGGTGTTGGCCGATTGGGATGCTTCGAGGTATCGGGCGAGCGCGCCGGCTTGCCGGTCGTCGAATTGTTCGCGGACGAGTCGTAGCGCGGCGGTGTCGATGAGGACGCTGCGGACGCCGCGACGTAGTTCGGTGCGGACGGTGTCGGGGATGGCGACGACTGCGCTGTGGGAGCGTATCGGTTCCGGGTCGTTGCGGTGGGGAGGTTGCGGGTCGTCAGTTGGGGAGCGCACGCCATGCATTGTTTCGCATCATGGCCGTGGTGTGCGGTTTCGCCCGGAACGTGGTGCGCCCGAAATAAATAACTGCCCCGGGACAGGCAGCGCTCACCTCGTACCGACCGCGCTTGATGCACCTGAACGCATCGTCGTACGCCAGCGAGGACTCACCTGCCGGGAGAGGACACCGGTACGCAGCGGCGAAAGTCGCTGATTCAGAACATATTCCGTTGATTCTCCGGATGCTCTGGCAGAGCAGGTGGGCATTTCAGGCGGGGAGGTTGTTGTGCTGTTGTTGGTCGAGGCGGATGTGGAGCTGTCATCAGCTGAGCAACGGTTCGCCGAGTGGATCGAATGGAGCCCGGCTCAACCCGGGGTAGCGCTTCTCAACGTCGATGTTCCCAGCAGAGGGCGTACCCGCCAGCTCGACGCGCTGATCTGGGCTCGGCAACGGTGCGTCGTTGTCGAGGTCAAAGGTTTCCGCAGCCGCCAGGACGGGATACTGGTGGTCCCGCCGAACGGCCCGTGGTCGATGAGTGATGGCCGTATCGCCGATGTCTACGGCAACAGCTACAACCACAACCCGATCAAGCAGGTCCGCGCGAACACCCTGGCGATGAAGAATTGGGCTACCCACACCACCCACCAGCCCTGCTTCGTCTACGGTCTGGTGGTGGTGATGCTGCTGCCCGGCCAGAATGTTCCGTCACTGGATACTCCGGCGCATCCGGAGAAAACCGACATCACCGTCGAAGACTTCGACGTCTTCCGTTACTACCTCCATCGTCTCGGCGCACAGAAGGTGCAGTGGACAGCCGACTGCGTAGACGCCATGATCGGGCGCCTCGGACCGTCACACCTCTACGGCGGCCGCCGCGACTTGCTCGCCTCCGCTCTCGGCGAGCAACCCAGCCACCACACCGTCCACGACGTGTGGTCCACCCGTAGCCCAGCCGACCAGGACTGATCACCACTTCGAACAGTCACGGCGCTCGGCTTCCTGCCCAGCTGGAAAGAACGCGGACAGCTACCTCGGTAAGCGGGTTGAGGAATACGCCCGTGCCGACCCGGAAGGCGCAGCGGCACCCGCTCCTGCGCAAGTCTGCGCTGCGGCCTCAGCGGTGGCGAGTTCGAGCGCCTAACCAGGTGAACGTCAGCGCCAGTGGAGATCTCCGATCAGCGCTGTCTCCGCCCCGCCGTCGGCGAAGACGACTTGACCGGTCACGAAGCGGTTGTCCGCACCGGCGAGCCAGCAGATGAGTTCGCCGACCCACTCCGGTCGTCCGGGAAAGCCGCCGAAAGGTTGTGGCGCTGCGGCCTCCACCGCGGTCCGTGTCTCGTCGCTCGCGAAGATCCAGGAGGCTGCGGGAGTGTCGACGACACCAGATGCGACGACGTTGAGGGCGATGCCTGCTCCTGCCCAAGGGGGTGTTGTGGCGACCTTGCGTGCCCAGCGATTCAGCGCGCGCTTGGCGATGCCATAGGCGCCGGTAGCGCCTCCGAGGGAGGGATCCGCATCGACGTAGGCGACGGCGGCGGCTTCATTACCGTCAAGACATGCCTGCACCACACGCTCGTCCGCGGGGGCCAGCGACGAGGTCGACGACACGACCACAGCTCTGGGCGCCTGGCTCTGTGCCAGCAGCGGCCGTAGCCCTTCCAGGGTCGCGACAGCGCCGAAGTAGTTCGTCTCGAGGAGGCCGGTTTTGCCGCCTCCGGCGATGGCGAGCACTGCGTCGATGGGCCCACGCTCGGCCACCTGGTCGACCAACAACTGCCGCCCCTCGGGCGTGGACACGTCTGCCTGGATATCAGCGTCGCCGAGGTCGCAACCGATGACCTTGGCGCCGCGCTCGCGCAGCATCTTCGCGGTTGCGGCGCCGATACCCGATGCGGAGCCGGTAACGACATACGTTCGTCCGGCAGTCCCTGGGTGTGTCATTACTGTTTCCTTCCGGTCGAGGGACCGACGATGCCGTCGTGTCGGGGCTGTTCACTCGTAGCGCGGTCGAAGAGTTCGACCAGTTCGTTTCCACACGAGACAGGGTCGAGTCCAGCGGAAAGGAGAGGGGTGACACTGTCGATGGAGGCTCGCAGCGCCGCCGCCATGACCTGCGGATCGAAAGACCGGAAGGCACCGGTTCGCTGCCCCTGCGCGAACAGGCGGGCCAGACCGTTCAGTGATTCGATGTGGTGTCGCTCCCAGACACCCTGGCCGCCGTTGAGAAGGATCTGCTGGAGTGCTCGCATCTGCGGCGAGTGGTCGGCGATGAACGCCACGTTTGCCCGGATGACAGTGGCCAGCAGTTCGCGGTCGCTGGCCGCAGCCGTGAGGGCGGACTGTACGGAAGTCTCGGCGCTGGCGGCGATGTGATCGGCAACTGCGGCAAACAGCTCATCCTTGGTGGAGAAGTGGTAGGTGATCAGCCGCTTGCTGCTGAGCCCGGCCTCCTCGCAGATGGCCTCCAAGGTGGTGGCCTGGTATCCGAGCTCTCCCAGCAGCGTGATCGCGGTACCGATGATCTGCTCTTTGCGGGCAGCGGTCGCTGCCTGACGGGACGTCATGGCCACCGCACCTGCTTGCCGACCAGGGGGTGGGTTACCGGTGGACGGCGTTGCGGCTCAACATGTCCGCGATCAGCAGCACAGAGTTCGTTATCCACCCGGATAACGTTATCCATTCGGATAACTCATGACAAGCCCAGCGGATCGCTGACGACCGCGGTCCTGACGGCTCGCGTCACGCACGGCCACCGATGAAACCGGCCATCTCCGAGTAGGTTTCGCCACGCTCTGAGAACTGGGTAGCCGGTTCGGAACAAGGTGGTCGCGGAGCTCGTGCACACTCACCCCGGCCGACCGCGAAGTCTCTGCGGAAGGAGGACCCGGGAAGCTCCACGGGTATCCACCCACGTTGGGATCGTTACAAGTGAGCGCGAGAGACTTCACGGGTATGCTTCCCGCCACCCGGATCGCTATCGAGCGTAGGTATTCCGGTGGTCTTCTGGCTCGTTATTGCTCACTGTTCAGGGAGGTTGTCGTGCGTGTCGGACGGTTGGTGTCGATCACCGCCTCTATGTTGCTTGCCGTGCTCGCCGCCGGCGGAGGGCCGGCCGTCGGGCAGACCGGTTTCCCGCCGTTCGCGCAGGCCGGACTCGAGGCGCACAACATGTACCGAGCCCGCCACGGGACACCGCCCATGGCCTTGACCCAGGATCTGGTCACCCGTGCCCAACAATGCGCGCAGTACTACGCCGGCAAGGGCACGATCGATCACTCGTGTCCTTACAAGAACGGCGCCGGAGAGAACCTCTACTTCGCATCCGGTGGGACCCCGGACGCTGTGCAACATGTCAAAGCGGCCACGCAGGGGTGGTACAACGAGATCAAGGACTACGATTTCAACAACCCCGGCTTCGACTACAAGACCGGGCATTTCACACAACTGGTGTGGAAGGCCAGCACACAACTCGGTATCGGGTTCGACACAAAGAACAACAAGCACTTCGTTGTCGCTCTCTACAAAGAGCCCGGCAACCTCAACACTCGCGAGGCTTTCCAGGAGAACGTGCCACGTCCACGCTGAACCGTAGCCCTTCCTGAGCATCGCACCCACACGCGAGGCATGTCACCGCAACAGTCACACCCCGGTCATCTCGCTGTGACATCCAGCAAGACATCCCCAGCGAGGTCCGCGACGCCTACGACCGACTCGGTGAAACCTTCCGACCCGCCGAACGCCGATACTGACTACCGCCTTGCAGTCCGAGCAGTCGGCGAACGAAGGCTGAACCGGTCCTCACCTGCGGTCAGCTGTGACTACGCCATATCCGTTGGTTTTCGGCAGTTTCGTGTTCACGCCTTTGATGTAGCCGGCGCGGTGGGGTCGCCTTGGGAAGTTGCTTCAGAGCATTCCCATGCTGCGCACCAGGATTCCGGCCTGGGACCTGTTCTGGCACTGCAACTTACGTAGTATCTGCGATACGTGACCTTTGATGGTGGCTTCCGACAAGTAGAGAGTCTCCGCGATCTGCCGATTGCTCGCACCGCGCCCGAGTAGCGAAAGTACCTTCAGTTCCCGGTCGCTGAGAGTGTCGAGGGTGTTTCGGGTGTGCTTGATTTCCGGGGTTTCCCGCGGCAACAGGTGTGACACCACGTCGTCCGATAGCACTGTGTGGCCGTCGGCGACGACCCGGATCATCCCGATCAGATCGCGTGGCGGCGTGGACTTGAGTACGAATCCCGCAGCTCCCGCTTTCATTGCTCGGATCACGTGGCCGTCGGTGTCGAAGGTCGTCAGGGCGATGATCCGAGGAGGTTCGGGACCTGACATCAGATGTTCGATCGCCGTCAGTCCATCCATCTCTGGCATCCGCAGATCCATCAGCACCACGTCAGGGGCGAGTCGGCCGATCGCTTTGATCGCGTCCGCACCGTTGTGTGCGGCGCCTGACACGGTGATGTCCGAGGCGGACTGGAGGATCAACTGCAAGTATTCGCAGACCAGGTGCTCATCGTCGACAATGAGCACCTGGATCATAGGCCGACCCTACCGGAGTGGATCTTGTGGGTATCCAGGTGTCGACAGTGAACCCGCCGTCGGCCGCCGAGCCGGCGCCCACGGTTCCTCCGATGTCTTCGATCCGGCGCGCGAGTTCCCGCAGTCCGAGGCCGCTGCCCGAACCCCACGTGCGGTCGGTGGGCGCGCTGTTGGTGATCACCACGCGGGCTCCGGCGGCTCCGTATCGGACGGTGATTTCAACTGGTGCGCCCGGCGCGTGCCGATGCGCATTGGTCAATCCTTCACGTACGAGTCGGAACACCAGATGGCCCGTGTGTCCGTCGAGGGACGTGCAGGTGCCCTCCTGGGTGAACACCACTGCCATCCCTGCCTGCACAGACTTCGCGACCAGTTCGCCCAGCACGACATCGAGTCCTGCCGAAATCCTCGGGTCACTATGAAGGAGCCTGACAACGTCCCGCAGTTCTGTCAGCGCCTCGCGGCCTGATCGGCGCAGTTGTTCGGCGGCCTCTCGGACTCCTGGCTCGTCGGCGGCCACGCTCAACGCACCTGCTTGGAGAACCATCATCGTCAACCGATGACCGACCACGTCATGCATCTCGGTCACCATCCGATCCCGTTCCTCGGCACGTGCTCGTTCAGCGAGGTAGTGCTTCTCGCGTTCTGCTCGCGCTGCCCGGTCGCGAAGCGAGTCGATCAGGTTCCGCCGCGCACCGACATAAAGGCCCAGGAGTACGGCCGCGGCGATCAAACCAGGGCCTGTCGTCGCCGCTTCCACGCTGGGCATCGCGAACACTCCAGCGCCGACAGCCCATCCCGCGGTCAATGCGACCGCGGCAGCACAGCGACGGGGAGTCAGCCGACCGGACGCCCCGAGGCTGTAGGCCGCAACCAGCGACGCGTAGTTAGGGTTCAGCAGAGACAGAGCGGTGATCCCCCACGCCGTCCGCACCGGACGATGTTCCCGGGACAGAAGCAGCACCGCGGACATGAGCACAATCGCGATGTAGAACCACGATGACGCGGTAATCAGGCGAGTCGGCTGTTGGGGCAAGACGAGCTCTCGCGCCGCTCCAAGCGCCACAACGACGACCACGACCATTCCGTTGACGCGTAGATGTCGTGGTCCACGGGCAAGTCCATCCACGGCCCTCAACGTAGTTCAGCCGCGACGACGTCGACCGAACCGACTGCAGCATCGGACCCTTCGTATCGACTTCCCCTACTTTCGTATGGTGGGTTCCAACCCTTTTGTGCTTCCACGCGTGGCCCGCCGATTGATGTGCTGAAAGGTATGAGCGTCAACGCCACATCAGAGTCTGAGCTCCGCCGGTCGTGGCGGCGGCTGTTCGGCAAACCCGCACCGCGCCTGCACCAGCCGTGGACCGGCGCCGCCCTCGCCTTGGCCTCGACCACAGCCCTCGCCACCGGGTGGGCGACCGCAGACCAGACACAGCCCGGATTCACCCAGATCCTGCTTCGTTCCCTGTGTGCAGACCTCATGCTGGCTCTGGTGGTTGCACTGCTGCTCACCGGACTTCTCCAGCTCACGGTCGGCCGCTTTGCGCGTTTACCTCTCGCGTTCTTCGCAACATTGCTCGCAAGCGTGTTCATCCTCGGCACCCGTGGAGCTGGCGCAAGTGTCACAGGCTGGTATCTGGCGGTCGCTGTCCTGGTGGTCGGGTCCACACTGCTGGGCGCAGGGGTCGGCTGGTTGTTCGCCACCCGCCGCGACCGGGACCGATCTGTCACCGCAGCAGCCGCGTTCGCGGTGTCCGGCCTCCTGGTATTGACAGTGCCCGGAGCCTGGCTTGCGGTCGCGGGCGCATCAGCACCGGGCTCGTTCGGCTCCCGAACAGCGGTGTCGCCCGACACGGCCGCCGAGGAGGCGCAGTCTCTCGACCCCACAGTGCGGGGCCCGCACAGCATCGAGACATTGACCTACGGCAGCGGCACGGACACACGCGAACGGTATGGGTCGGGCGTCGACCTACGGACGATATCGGTGGATGCAACGGCGATCCTCGGAGGTTGGGACGAGCAGCGCAGCGCCCACTGGGGATTCGGTGCGCAAGACCTTCCGATCAATGGCCGAGCTTGGCTGCCTGTCGGCGGCGAACCCGCCCCCCTGATTGTCATCGTGCATGGCAACACCAGCTCGGTCGATGCCTCCGAAGAAGGTTTCGAGTACCTCGCAGATCACCTGGCCAGCAACGGGTTCGTGGTCGCTGCCATCGACGAGAACTTCCTGAATACCAGCGTACTCGACCGCTCCGGCGGCCTCACCGGTGCAGATGCCACACGAGGCCAGCTGGTCCTGGAACACCTACGAACATGGCGGCACTGGGCCGTCGACCCTGACAGCCCGCTGCAGGGACGCGTCGATATCGATCGAATCGGGCTCATCGGCCACTCTCGGGGTGGGGAAGCCATCGCAACCGCGACGCGGCTGAACGGGCAGCAACCCGAACACGAGCGGTTTCAGATCGACGCCCTGTTCGCGATCGCCCCGACCGACGGCCTCTACCGACCGGACGACGAACCAACCTCCTTGGTCGACGTGAACTATATGGTGCTCCAGGGCGCACAGGACTCCGACGTCATCGGCTTCGGCGGGCTCAACCAGTTCACGCGAACAAGCTTCAGCGGCGAATCCGAGCGGTTCAAGGCGCTCGTCTACGCAGAAGGCATCAATCACACACGTTTCAACACCCGCTGGGGCACATACGACGTGGGATACGGTCTGCCGAAACATTTCATCGACACGGGCCTTCTGCTACCGGCCGCGCAGCAGCAACGCCTCGCGCAAGGGTATGCGAACGCGTTCCTTCAAGCGAGCTTGACAGGCGATGCGGCCGCCCGCGCATTGCTCGAGGATTATCAAGCGAACGCCCACTGGCTACCGGAGACCAACTACGCGAGCCGCTACGCCGCGGCAGGAGCCGCCACACTCGACGCCGAGTTCACCGGATTCACCTCGGACACCCTCGTCGCGCTACCCCTGCGCGCGGGGCCCGGAGACGAACTCGTTCGCCGACTGACCTGGTCAGACGACGGCACACAACCAACGATCATCGTGCCACTGCCGGACGACCTCGGTTCGGGCGGCGTCACGATTGCCGTGGACTTGGTAGGGGTCACTGCACCGGTCGTGATCGAGGCACACCTGACGTCGCCGACCGGTATCGATTCCCCTCCTGTCGACCGTACGGAGGTCCCTGCGCAGCTGAACAGCACATATCTCAAAGCTGCATGGCTGCAACCTGTCCCCGCATCCCAACCGGTGCCGCAGACACTTCTTCTCCGCCTCGATGGGCCGACCGTGCGAGCTGCCCAGTCTAGGGCGGCGACCTCGGTGACGCTTGCCATCCAGAGGGACACCCGCAGCGGAGAGATGTTCTTCGGCGGCGTACGCACACTTCGTTAGCACATACAGCAAGGACAGAGGAGCGATGATCAGAACCTGCGGCCGGGCTGCCAGTGGGCGACCTCGATGAGGCGGTGGACCGGGCGTGGCAGTGGCTGCAGGGCGTGCCGACTCTGGTTCCGGTGTATGGACACCGGTTTCTGCCAGCCGGACATGGAAGCTAGTGGCATCCTGAGGACCCGCGAGCTGTACGAGCACCTGCTCGGACGGCGGCTTTCCTACCGAATGCCCGGTAGCGGCGCTGGCTCCGATCCCCTCGGACGCGGTCACCAGCGCGGGGCCGAGCCGGGTGTGGGGGCTGCCGATCGTCGTTCTCGGCGGGCTGCAACTGGTGGTGATGCTGGATGGGACCGTGGTCGCGCTGGCAGCTGGGCGACACCTTCAGCCGCAGATGGTTATGCCGGTGAACTCGGGCGTCGTTGGTCGGTGGATTCGGGTGTCGGCTGTTGGCTCGGTCGCTGGTTTGTGACGGTGGAATTTGACGTCGCTTGCTGGGTGTGTCGCGCGCGTCGGTGTTGTCAGACGGGGATGGTTCGTCGAGGACGCAGGGGGGTGTGGTCGCGGAATGCTTCGATCGCGGCGGCGACTTCGAAGGGCGTGGTGGCGTGCGCGATGTGGTCGCGGTAGAGGACTCGGTTGGCGACCGCGTCGAGGTCGAATCCCCAGACCATAGACATGAGGGGGTTGATGAACAGTTCGGCGCCTTTGGCGCGGGTGCGTGCCAGAGAGTGGTGGTCGCCGAACTCGCCGCGGGCGGCATCGGTGGTGGAGGCGCAAAGAATACTTTCCCGGCCGGGGGTGTGTTGTTGGACCCAGTCGACCGCGTCCAGCCAGGCATCGACGGCTGTGATGCCGGGGGTGAGCGCGAACACCCCGTGGTAGGCGCCGAGTTTGGTGAGGGCGGCGACGTTTTCCAGGAAGTGGGCGTGACAGACACCATGGTAGGTGTCGTTGCCGAACCCAACGCAGGTGGCGAGTTTGACCGGCAGGTCGAGGGCGTGGGCGGCCAGCAGGCTGGTGATGTCTTCGACCGGAGTGCCTAGACCGGCTTCGTCGCCGGTCATGAGCAGGTCGGTGCCTCCGTCGACCAGCACCACCGCGTCCAGGCGCAGCTCACGGGCCAGCCAGGCGTAGGCTGCTCGGATGTCGGCGGGCCCGGCTTTGCGGATGAGGAATACGCGGTCGGGGTAGCCGTGGCCTCGTAACCAGGCCGCGAGGTGTTTCTCCGGGAAGTAGCCAGGTGGGCCACTGGTGTCGGCGTGGGTTTCGAACAGTCCCGGCGCGACCGGCTGCGCGGTGGTGCGGTGGACCGGGGTGAAGGTGAGATTCGCCAGGAACACCGTTTTGTGTCGCTCCTGGAGTGCGAAGGCGATGGGTAGGCCGCTGAGCAGGTCGTGCCCGCCGCCGGCACCAGCGATCAGGATCCGTTCGCAGTCGTGCAGGCGGTGCAGTATTGGTGTGTCGAAGAGGGTAGGTGCGGACATCTGTCGCAGTATTCAGCACTCCTGGTCTGTGTGGGGATGCTCGGCCTCCCTGGGCTGACGAAGGCTCGGCAGCACCGAGCCGTGAAGAGTATCGGTGAATCGTGACGTCGCTGTGGCGAGAGTCGGCTGGGATGTATCGGTGAACTCCGGTGTCACCCCGCGGCGGCTTTGGCTTGGGCGGTTCGGGCGAGGCGGTAGGAGTCGGTGCCGGTTTCGAGGATGTGGCCGCCGAAGGTGAGGCGGTCGACGATCGCGGCGCAGAGCCGGGGGTCGGTGAAGGTTTTGGTCCAGCCGGAGAACGATTCGTTTGAGGCGATGGCCACGGAGTTCTTCTCCTCGCGTTCGGTGAGGACTTGGAACAGTAGTTCGGCGCCGCGGCGGTCGAGTTCCATGTAGCCGAGTTCGTCGATGCAGAGCAGGTCGACGCGTCCGTAGCGGGCGATGGTCTTGGTCAGTTGTTTGTCGTCGGCGGCTTCGACGAGTTCGTTGACCAGCTTGGTGGCCAGGGTGTATTTGACCCGGAAGCCCTGCATGGCGGCTTCGGTGCCCAACGCGATGAGCAGGTGCGATTTGCCGGTGCCGGAGTCGCCGATCAGGCAGAGCGGCAGTCCTTTCTTGATCCAGTCTCCGCTGGCGAGGGTGTGGATGGTGGCGGGGTCGATGTTGGGGTTGGCGTCGAAGTCGAACGCGCGCAGTGATTTGTCCCGGGGGAACCCTGCGGCGCGGATCCTGCGTTCGGAGCGTCGGCGGGCTCGGTCGTCGCATTCGGCGATCAGCAGCTCGGCCAGAAAGGCCCGGTAAGTCATCTGTTCGCGGCTCGCGTTCTCGGCGATCTCGTTGAATTGGGACCGGACGGTGGGCAGCCGCAGCATGCGGCAGGCTTGGTCGACCGCGGCGTCGGCGGCCTGTTCGGTCATGCCATGACGACGCGGTGTGGAGTTTGTCATGCGGTGGTGGATCCTTTCGTCGTGGTGGGCGTTCGGCGTAGCAGCTGGTCATAGGCCGCGACCGAAGGCAGCGGGCGCCGATCCGGCGGTAGCTGAGCCAGGCGGCGCTCGGTCAGAGACGGCACCGAGTCGGGTGCATCGAGGTCGACCACCGCAGGTTCGCAATCCAGGGTCTCGCCGATCTTGCGGGCTTCGAGAGCAACCGCGTCGGCGGTCAGTGCCCCGGCCTGCTGCGCGGCCGCCAGGCCGGCGACGACATGATCGTGAGGCAGATGGCGATGCAGCAGAAGCACTTCGATCAGTGCACGGGTGCCGTCACGGTCGCCGTGTGCTTTGCGAGCCGCAGCCCACCAGGCTTCGTGGACCGGGGTGAACTTCCCGGCGGCGCGGGCTTGTTCGAGCGCGGTCGCGCCGGGCAGCGCACCGGGTTTGCGGAGCAAACCTTCCAGGTAGTGGTCCAGATCCAGCTGTGACTGGGCTTTGCCGAGTAGGCGTTCGTGGCGGGCGACTTCGGCGCGGCCGTCGAAGACCACCAGGTGATTGGCATGAAGCAGGACCCTGACCTGGCGTCCGATCAGCCGGACCGGCACCGAGTATCGGTTGGTGCGGACGGTGACCTGGGAGAATTTGTCGACCCGGGGACTGAACCAGCGGCCGGTCTCGGCGGACTCGTCCGGAAGCCGCGCCAACAGTGGTTTCTCGGTCGCGAAGTGCTCACCGATGGTGTGTGGCCGGGCCCCGATCCGACGCTGCTCGTCCTCGATATCCCAGGTATCGATCATGGCGTTGAGCTCGTCGATCGACTCGACCTCGGGAACGGGGACCAAGCGGTTGCGCCGAAACCAGCCGGTCTGTCCCTCGACTCCGCCTTTCTCGTGCGCGCCGTCGATGCCGGGCTGACAGTAGAACGGTTCGATACCGTAATGCGACCGGAACGCGGTCCAGCGGTCGGATTCATCACGCAGCCGGGCGAACCCGATTACCCGAGCGACAGCCGCGCGCAAGTTGTCGTAGCGGATCTTGCCGAACGGAACACCGCCCAGCACCGCGAACGCGTGCGCGTGGCCCTCGAAAAACGCTTCCTGGCCACCGGAGAGAAAGCAACGGTGGACCGACTTTCCCGAAAACGACAACCGCAGCGCGAACACATAGACCTGGACCAGCTCACCACGCAGCCGGATCGTCACATCACCGAAATCGACCTCGGCTTCCTCACCCGGCCGATGGCTCTGCCGGATGAACACCTGCGCCGGGCCGCGTCCCGCCTCTGCCCGGATCTGAGGTTTGCGGTCAGCGACATAGTCCCGCAGCGTCTAATACGCGATACCGGTCATGGCCTGCTCGTCGA
This sequence comes from Nocardia donostiensis, assembly GCF_002081715.1. GTDB lineage: Bacteria > Actinomycetota > Actinomycetes > Mycobacteriales > Mycobacteriaceae > Nocardia > Nocardia donostiensis. The sequence continues at coordinate 46,506 of NZ_MUKP01000037.1, forward strand.
TCAACCGGGCATAGAGCCGCGTGACCGTGTGCCGCTGCTTGCGCGGAGCATCCAGATCAGCCCGCAACACCTCGTCGATGAACGGCTTGAACGGATCCAGCTTCGACCCCCGCCGCGGATACGACTTCCGCTCCGCCGGCCACACCATATTCGTCGCCGCCTGAACCGTGCGCCACCCGACCCCGTACTTGGCCTGCAACGCCCGCCCCGACATCCCCGCCCGAGCATCCCGACGTATCGCGGCATACAGCTCGACCTTTGACTGACGAGGCAACAGCGGCTCACTTCCACCAGGACCGGACCCGGGACCAAGCACACCGATCCTCGCACCGCAACCAAGATCACGACGTCAAAATCCGCCGATACGAACATCTCCCGATCCCGACCGACGTCCACATCCACCGATGAGTGACGTCACAGATCACCGATAGAACCACGCAGACGGGTAT